>PNOC01000096.1 GCA_013824615.1 Thermodesulfovibrio sp. | reverse complement strand
ACGATGGATGCCCACGGCAATGATATCCATCGTGATATTGAGTCGCTGTCGATGATGAAGCTCAGAGAGTTGATAGGGGCGGTGCAGGTCTGATATTCTGAGCCGGGTATCCTGATTTAGCCGCATGGACAACACAAAGAACGTCAGCCTCCGGCTATACTAGCCAGAACCGAGATTGTCTCCACGGAGTATTTCAGGATAATCCAATAGAGCCCAGACAGTTGGTAATGGTATCGAGTCTGTAAGGTTTGCTCAGAACCGCTGAAAACCCATAGGCACGAAAATCCGCCACTACCGGATTGTCTGCGTATCCGCTCGAAACAACTGCCTTGACGTGGGGGTCTATCTCCAGGATTCTCCTGATCGCCTCTTCTCCACCCATTCCGCCCTTAACCGTCAGATCGAGAACGACCAGATCAAACGGGGTGCCCTCCTCCGTGGCCTGCCTGAACTGTTCAATAGCCTTGCTGCCGTCTTCAGCGCAGACTACGCCATGCCCCAATGCGGCAAACATTTCTTGTGCAACATTTCTTACTATCTCCTCATCGTCCATCAGGAGTATCCGTATTTTCTTGGTCCCCGCCGCATGTGCAACAGCCGCCGTGGCCTCCATCTCTGCGCTTCCGGATGCAGGAAGATAGATGACGAATGTCGTGCCGGTGTTTGGCTCAGATTTCACCTCAATAAGGCCACCGTGGTTCTTTATGATCGAATATGATGTTGCCAGGCCGAGCCCGCTTCCTTTTTTCTTCGTCGTAAAGTAGGGATCGAAGATCTTTGACAGGCTCTGCTCGGGTATGCCGGTACCGCTATCCCGAATGTCTATGCGCACGAACCGTCCCCCCTCCGGCAGACTGGCTATCATGCCCCTGGCGATATCTACATTTGCCAAAGATATTCGAACAATGCCGCCGTCGGCCATCGCCTCATTTGCATTCAGCACAATATTCTGGATCACCTGTGAAAGCTGTCCTTCGTCAGCCTCGACCGGGCAGAGGTCAGAAGCTGTTTCAAGCCGGTAGTCTGTGTGGGATCCGCTCAGCGCGAATTTTGCAGCGTTTTTAATTATCGGCTCAATCCTGATCAGTTTTTTGACCGGCTTGCCGCCTTTGGAAAAGGTCAGTAACTGGGTTGTCAGGTTTACCGACAGATTAAGGGCCTTTTCTGCCTGATCCAGCATGGAAAGTGACTTTTCCTTCTGGTCGATCGTCATCTTTGCCATGGAGATGTACCCAAAGACACCCTGCAGCAGATTATTGAAATCATGGGCTATGCCGCCTGCAAGAGTCCCGATGGACTCTAGTTTCTGGGTTTTGAGCCGCTCTTCCTCAATCTTTGCCTTTTTTAATGCATCTTCAGTCTCTTTTCGCTTTGTGAGATCCAGTGCCATACACACCATGCCGAGCGCATTGCCGCCGGAATCCCGCATGACCGATCCGGAGAACAGCACCGGAATCTTCCTGCCATCTCTTGAAATATAGAAAGTCTCAAGATTTCTCAGGCTCCCCCGTTCAATAAGTTCGCAAAGGCTTTCACCCGAGGCGGACTTTTCCTGATCCTGCCCTTCGCAGGTAAGAATTGATTCTATGGGCTTACCAAGGAGTTCCCCCTCTGCATATCCCAGGAGATCGAGAGCTGCCCTGTTTACCTTATTGATGACACCTGCCGGGCTTACTACCATCAGCATGTCATTCATCGAAGTGATGATATTATTCGTGTATTCCTGCGAGGCCACAAATTCTTCCCGAGATCTGCCGAGAGCCTCAGTCATCTTGTTAAATGAATTTCCCAGACTCTCCAGCTCGTCTCCGGTTTTTACCTCGGCCCTTGCGGTCAGATCGCCTGCCGCTACCCGCTGGGTTACGGTGTCCAGTATCTTTATGGGATCGCTCAGCTTTCTTGCAAAAAAAAGCGATGCTGCCAGACCGGCAGTGATGCAGAGAATGGCCAGCCATAGTGTTCGTATATACAGATTCCTGAGTTCCGCATGATATTTTTCGAGCGATAAGCCGATATGTATCCAGCCCCAGTCGATTCCTGAATAATGAAAGGGATGGGAATAATGAAATACATCCTTACCCACCAGGTCATTTTTGAGGAAGTCGCTTTTTGCCACCCTGGCGGACGAGGGAAGCCAGATCCCGCTGAGCTGCTGCTGCTCCCACCCCTTTGGCGTGTGCACCAGAGAGAACCCGTCGTTGCGGGTTAACACCACGTAAAGAATGGAAGAGCTCTCTTTTACCACTCTTGTGCAGTGATCTACCACCGTCCCGTAGTCTTCGGTAATCAATGCTGTGGCAGTGACCTGATCAATCGAAGTAACAATGTTGCGCGTCTCTGAGACCATTCTTTCGACAAGGGCCTTCTTTTGATAAGGAAGGGTGTAGACAACGAATAAACCAAGGGTCGCGATGACAAGTGCCCAGGACAGCACTGTCGTGCGTAACAGTATTCTGTTTTTCCAGAATTTACTATCGCTGGTCAGCAAGGCGCTCATATGTTTCTTTCCGGGCAATTACTTGGTTTTCTTGCCCGAAATCCTTTCCTTGAGACGATTTTGCTCGTTCATTAAAGCTAACGTTGTGGTCAGATAGGACGGGTTGAAGGGTGTTACATTTTCTATCTGGAAAAGCGTGAAAATCTGCTTTCCTGTGGGCGTCGTTCTCATGTTCAGGGCGTTGTCTAAAATCCGTTTTTTGATATCGGCGCCCAGATCCTTTCGAAAGCAGAAGAGCCCGTAGAGAAGCTTCTCTGAATTTAAAAGGACCGTCATTTCCTTTCCCAGCTGAGGGTTGAGCTCTACCATTGTCTCAAATGCGGCTCTGGCTAAAAGACCGGCATCTGCCTGCTTAAAAAAAACCGGCAGTACACTTTGAGATGCCTTCTTAACTTCCTGGATTGAGCCAAGAAAGCTTTCCTTCTCCGGCAGGTTCCTTTTGGCCAGAACACTGTGCAGCCATAGGTGAGCACTATCACCCAGGATGCCGGAATGAATGATTAATTTTTTTCCTTTAAGCTGGCCAAAATCTGTAATGCCCTGGTCCCGACGCACCACGACGACTATCTCATCTCCCCCGGCCAATTTCCCTTTGTCTCCGACAAGTGCCGGTTCCAGAGGGACTGAATTCCTGATGTTCAGGTAGTCCAGGGTACTCAATGCAATAAGGTCAATTCCCCCATTTCTCAAGGCAGTGGTCATTTCCATCGAATTGTCGAATATGAAGGGTTTGGGGTTCGCCTTGATACCTAAACTCCTGCTAATCTCCCGTATCCACAGTTCAAGTGCCACCTGGGCATCTGCACGGCTTACATCGTTAAGAAATTTTACTGAAAACCCGACCTTGAGGGGCTCAGGTGAAGCTTCCCTGTTTTCCCCGCGGCTAACCTCAGGCGGGAAGAGCAGACAAACAATAATAATCAAGGTAGTCATTACAGCCCGATTCATCGGTACATTCATGCTATCTCCTGCTTTCTAAGGTATTCTGAAGCTTCTGATGCTCTTTAGCATTGCTCCCGGGCTGTACCGATACTCGGGTATGAAGGCACAAGTCACCCCGGATCCCACTTTTCGGATTTTCATGTATTGCGGCCCGCGCACATCTCTGCGGTGCCATATGAATAGTATCCCCTGTCTTTGTCCCATAATCAAGGACGTCCGTCTTACTTTTGCCCATAAAGCAGCTTGTTTATTTCCTTTCCCACGACAAAGTCCAGCCGTGCCTGTGCCTCGACGTGGTCATACAGTATTTTCTGGTGTTGGGCTTTCATGAAAGATTCAACCAGCTGCGCTTCGATCACATCTTTTGTCTCAACCAGGTCTTCCCGGTAGGCCCGTTCGTGGAGGTCCCTGTTCTCGTCGGCCGCTTTGGCCGCCTCGGCAGCAGAATGTTCCTGCTCCCCCGAACTGATCATGAGGGTGAAGATATACTTGACCTGCAGGGCGATCCCTTCACGAAGCAGGATCTTCTCCTCTGCCAGTTTTCCAAGACGGGCCCGGGCCTCACGTATCTCCTCCTGAGTCCGGAAACCGTTGAAAAGGGGAAGCTCCAAAACAAGACCCATACTCCAGGCGTTCTTGTTGTCAGGAGTATGAAGCCCTTTGTCGTAAGAATTCTGTATGTTTATAAGGTTGCCCACCATGGCTATTTTAGGAAGATGCCCGCTTTTTGCTGCGTCAAGCCGGGCTTCTGCAGCCTTCAGGCCCTCCTGCAACCGCGCCCAGTCAGGGTTGAAAAGGTATGCGTTACTCACCACATCTCTGAGGTTAGCGTGATAAGGAAAAAAGGGAATGTTGGTCTCTGATAATTTGATGGCGCTATTCCAATCCAGTCCCATCGCATTCGTAAGGGCGGCAATAGCGATGTCTTCATTGGCTTTCAGAAAAAAAACGCCGGTCCTGAGCCCTTCAACGACAGACTTATTCCGCAGGTAGTCTGTCTTTTTGACCTTTCCCGAACCGCTTTTGTACAATTTTTCCGTGAGTTCAAGGGTTACTTCCATCCGGTCCATGGCATCTCTGCCAATCCTGTACAGTTCGCCTGCGAGAAGAGCACCATAATACATGCGCTTCACATCAAAGATGACCTGAAGATCCGTTCGTTTCGCATCCTGCTTTGCAGCTTCCAGTCCACTGCGAGCCTGTCTGGCGATCGCTTCACGCAGGCCGCCGGTATAAAGTGGATACGTTGCACTGAGAGAGGTGATGAGACTACTCTTGTTCATCAGCTTTACATTTTGTTCGGGAAGATTGAATGACTGGGCAGGAATATTGACCGGCAATGGACCGAGAGGGGTGTTTACGTTAAAGGCTGAGGCGGGCAGGCTTATCGAATTTGTTGGAAAAATGAAGTTTGGGTCTTCATCCATATAGTTAAAAGAAGCTCTCAGGGCTACCTGCGGCCAGTAAGAGGAGAGCGCCTGCAGATGTTGCGCCTCAGCTATCTCAACAGCAAACTTCGAAGCAGGGCGCGCGTGATTGTTTTCAAGAGCAACATCCACGCATTCCTGCAGAGTCAGGGTAAGCAGTCCGCTGTCTTTCAGAACCTCTCTAACTCCGGACACCTGTTCCCGCGGCGGTGGCTCTGACTGTGAGATTAGCGGGCTTATTGCCATCATAACGAAAAGCGCTGCCGGGAAAAAGGTATATCTATTCATGGCCACCCCTTGGTCTTTCCGGGAGGATTATTGGCGAATCCCTGATGCTTCACCTCCGCCAGAAATCAATAGCTGCTGTCCTCCTATTAACAAGTTTAAGCATATTTTCTGTTAAGTCAAGTAATTGCCAGTAATTAACCAATTATCAACCTGGTCACAGACAATGCGTGATTCTGCTGACAGGCATCTGAACAGATAGTCGGTTGCTCAGGCTTTGAAAAGTTCTTCTATACGCCGGGGAGACTTTGTCAATATTGGGTCTTTACCTCAGGCCCGCGCTCACCCGCCCCAGCCGATGCTGATTATGATGGCGTCGGCCGGGCAGACCTCTTTGCAGGTGCCGCAGTCGATGCAGTAGGACGAACGGTGCGGCAGGCTTTTGCCGTCCGACATGATAAAACAGTCGACCGGGCAGGAGCGAATGCAGTCCCCACACCCCGTGCATTTGTCCCAATCCACTATGGCTATGAACATATGTTTATTACCTCACTGTTTTAGATTCCGTGCAGCGTGCGTAACGGGTCTGTCTACGTTACTACGGGTAATTCTACTGCAACAAGATGCCCTGTGCTATGACATGAATCATACTTAGTCCAATGTTCCCTCCCTGGTATTGACTCTGGTATAACTTATTGGTATACTGATCATATGAAAACAGCCATATCTGTTCCGGATGAACTCTTCAGGGAAATAGAAAAAATCGCAAAAGAACACCATTATTCGCGGAGCGAGGTGTTTGTCATTGCTGTTAAGGAATATCTGGAGAACCGAAAGTCTCAGAGTCTTCTTGCAGCCCTGAACCAGGCGTATGAGACTGCCGAAGCACCTGAAGAGTACAAGGCAAGAGAAGAGAGTAAAAAGCGCTACGCAAAGACTGTACAGAAAGAGCGCTATTGAACATCAAACAGGGCGAGATATACTGGATTGAGCTGGGAGAGCCTGATGGGTCTGAGCCGGGCTACAGGCATCCGCATGTTGTTGTGCAGAACAATGTCTTTAATCTCAGCAGAATCAATACCGTTGTTGTATGCGCACTGACATCCAATCTGAGACGTGCGGTTGTGCCGGGTAATGTTCTTCTCAATAAAGGAGAAGCAGGCTTGAAAAAGGAGAGTGTCGTCAACATTTCCCAAGTTGTGACGGTAAATAAGACGGACCTGATTGAAAGGGTCGGGGTTCTTTCTGCCACACGTGTCAAACAGATCGTGGCCGGCCTTCAACTTCTCATCGAACCGCGGAATGTCTGATTTGGCCAAGGATGGACTGAATGACTGCTGTCCTGTTGGCTCAGGGAGATCCCCTGAGTGGAGGTCATCAGAACAATGATATTCATAGCAGGAGCATCTGGGTTTGTCGGTGGGCACCTGGTTGCCCATCTCAGAGAAAAAGGCTTTGCTGTCAAGGCCTTGGCCCGCTCAGCAGCGGCTGCGCAGCGGCTGACTGCAGCCGGCTGTACCGCTATCACCGGGGATATTACAGAACCTGAAACGCTCAGGGGCATTCTGAATCCCGAAGACATGGTAATTCATCTTGTGGGCATTATCCTGGAGCAGGGAGGTTCTACTTTTCAACGCGTCCATGTAGAAGGGACCCGCAACCTGGTCTCCGAGGCAAAGCGGGCAGGCGTCAGTCATTTCTTTTATCAATCAGCCCTTGGCGCTGACCTCAAGGGAATAACCCCATATCTCAGGACCAAGGCAGAGGCTGAGGAGATTTTGAAGGCCAGCGGTCTTTCTTACACAATATTCAGGCCGTCGCTCATTATCGGTCCATGGGACGGGTTTACGAAGAAGATGCTTGAGATGATAAAGATATCTCCCCTGACTCCTATTCCGGGAGATGGCACGTCAAGATTTCAACCCCTCTACATTAAAGACTGGCTGAAATGCATCATGAGGGTAATCGAAACTCCTGATGCATATCCTGGTGTCTACGAACTCGGCGGCCCGCAGCAGCTGAGCTATAGCGAGATAGTCCAGTTGATGACCGAGTCAAGCGGGCGGGCCAGGATTAAGGTGAACATACCGATGGGTCTGATGAAGATAGCTGCATCCTTGGCATCAATACTCCCCTCGCCTCCTGTGACCTTGGACCAGCTGCTTATGCTTGAGCAGGACAATATTACCGGGATAGATACGATTGAAAAGAAATTCGGCTTTACCCCCATGGCGCTGAAACAGGCCTTGAGCGAGTTTATTAAGAAGTAACAACAATCTCTATTTCACCACCAGTACGGCGCAGGCGGCATGGTCCACGATCTTAGACGAGACGCTCCCGAGCAGGAATTTTTCGGCACCGTGTCTGCCGTGGGAGCCGGTGACGATCAGGTCTGCCCTGATCTTTGCAGCCTCTGCGAGGATTTCTTCTGCAGGGTTGCCCTGGCGGATGACTGTTTTGACCGGCAACAGGCCCTTGGCAGAGGCGGTTATCTTCTCCATCATCCGGGCTGTCTCGCCGGTGAGTGTTTCGGATATGCGCGCCCGGTCAATTTCCATCAGCTCTGTCAGAAAGAGCTCGGGGATGACCGAGATTATGGTGATCGATGCCTGGAACTTCTCTGCGATCTCAAAAGCTTTTTTTACTGCCTTGGATGAGGGGCGTGACCCGTCATGTGCTACAAGAATTTTTTTCATGGGCTCCTCCTTTGAAAAATATTAGCAGATGCCGGGACCTTTGTCTTGCTTTTTTTCGGTTGTCTTTTATTTTTTTTGTCAAATAGTTAAAATATGAACTTGACGTTTGCTCAATCAGGCATAATTTTTTTACGAAGGAGAGGACCATGGCAAAGAAGGACTATGTTTTCACCTCAGAGTCTGTTACCGAGGGGCATCCCGATAAAATAGCGGATCAGATATCTGACTCGATACTGGATGCGATTCTGGCCCAGGATCCCGTGGCTCGTGTAGCGTGCGAGACTCTGGTGACGACCGGGCTTGCTTTTGTTTCGGGTGAGATATCGACAAGCTGCTACGTGCATATTCCGGATATCGTCAGGGAGACGATCAAGAATATAGGCTATACGCGGGCGAAGTACGGGTTCGATTATGAGACCTGTTCAGTTATTACGGCCATCGATCAGCAGTCGGCAGACATTGCCCTGGGTGTTGACACCGGAGGCGCTGGAGACCAGGGGCTGATGTTCGGGTTTGCCTGCAACGAGACAGCGGAACTGATGCCGCTGCCGATCATGCTTGCGCACAAGATAGCCTATCGCCTTTCAGAGACCCGCAAGCAGGACATTCTCCCGTATCTGAGGCCTGACGGTAAATCTCAGGTGACGGTCGAATACCGCGACGGCAAGCCCTTCAGAATCGATACGATTGTCGTTTCTTCCCAGCACAGTCCGGATGTGCATCTGAAGGACATGAAGGAAGATATCATCGAAAAAGTCATCAAGCCGGTTGTCCCGAAAGAACTCCTGGACGAAGAGACCGTAAAATATTATATCAATCCGACGGGGCGCTTTGTGGTTGGCGGGCCGATGGGTGACACCGGACTGACCGGCAGAAAGATCATCGTCGACAGTTACGGCGGGGTTGGAAGCCA
>PNOC01000095.1 GCA_013824615.1 Thermodesulfovibrio sp. | reverse complement strand
GAGCAGAGATACGGTCGGATGCGGCCATGAGAGACGATCATAATAATACCGGGTTGATCATCCGTGGCGGGACAGGCGTCGGCACGGTGACGCGGCCTGGTCTTCCGGTGCGAATAGGCGAGCCGGCCATAAATCCAGGGCCGACGAGGATGATTCAGGAAGCGGTCTCAGAGGCTAGAAAAGAAGCCAACTTTTCAGGAATGCAGGGACTCGAAGTGACGATCTCGGTGCCTGACGGGGAGCGACTCGCAAAGAAGACACTTAATTCGAGACTCGGCATTGTGGGGGGCCTCTCGATTCTTGGCTCTACCGGAATCGTCAGACCGATCTCAACCGAGGCATGGACGGCAACGATCTCTGCCTCAATGAATGTGGCCATGGCCATGGGTCACACGGAGATTGTGCTCTCATCAGGAAGAACTTCGGAACATGCTCATATGGCCCATTATAAACTGCCTGAAGAGATGTACGTTATGATGGGCGATTATCTCGAGTATGCGCTTCGCGCAGCAGCTGAGCATGATTTCAGCCGGATACACCTTTCCGCGCAATGGGCAAAGATGCTCAAGATAGCCATGGTGACACCGCAGACCCATGTGCGCCACGGTGCGCTGGATACGAAAAAGGCCGCTGAATTTGTCAAAGCACTCGGCGCCCCTATTGATAAAGATGTCTCTGAATTCAATACTGCCCGGGAGATCCTCGATCTGCTGCTCGCGTCACCAACAAATAATACCGGGGCCATACTGTCAAGTGTCTGCGCTGCTGCAAAACAGTTCGCGGAATCCTTCACCAACGGGATCCCGGTGACAATATATCTGATATCTTATGAGGGTACGGTCATCGCTCTTCATGAGTAGGCTGGCGGTCATAGGTATCGGCTACAGGCCGCTCGATCAGAAGGGTCGGCAAACCCTGCTGGGCGCACGTGTCATATTTACGTCGCAGCGATTGGCTCTGGTCTTCAGCCGATACGATGAATATGGAGCCGTCAAAGACAGGATGCAGGTGATCAATTCTGTTGACGAGACCATAGATGCTATCAGACTGTGTCTGTTAGAGAGTGATGTACGTGTTGAATCAGGGCCCGTGGTACTTCTGGCCTCAGGTGACCCCCTCTTTTTTGGTATTGGGAGAAGGGCTATCCTGGAATTTGGGCGGGAAAATATTGATATACTGCCGGACCTCTCAAGCATTCAACTTGCATTCTCGCGTATCGGGATACCCTGGGATGATGCCCTGCTGATAAGCCTGCACGGTGGTCCTAACCCTGAAAAGAGGAGAAAATTGAAGTACGACCTTGAGGACCTCCCTCTTCTGGTCCGCACGCATAGCAAAATATGTATCCTCACCGACAGGGAACGGAACCCGGCTGCTATTGCCTCTTTTCTTAATGCGTCAGCCCAAGCTTCAACCATTTCGCATAAACTTATCATTTATGTATGTGAGAAACTTGGCTATCCCGAAGAAAAGATCACAAAGGGCACGGCGGAAGAGATTGGAGGCCTGGCATTTTCAGATCCTAACGTTGTGATTGTCATGAAATACGACGCTGATACTGATAAGTCCATTCCGGGAGGGTTGCCTCTGTTCGGCCTTTCAGAGGATGCGATCTCTCACAGTCGCGGGCTGATCACGAAAGATGAAGTGAGGGCCGTTGCTATCCATAAACTGAAACTCGTCTCCGGCTGTACGGTATGGGACATTGGTGCAGGCTCAGGCTCAGTATCTCTGGAAATTTCCCGGGTCTGCCCGGGTTCAGAGGTTTATGCAGTAGAAAAGGATGCCGGGCAATTGGCCCATATCAGAAAGAACAAAACTACGTTTGAAGCTGCTAACATCACCATCGTGAATGGCATGGCGCCTGATATTCTGAGCAGGTTGCCGGTACCTCAGAGGGTTTTTATCGGCGGAAGCAAAGGCAGACTTAAGGAGATTATCGCGTTCATCGATAAATGCATGGATGCAGGCATCGTGGTGATCACGGCGACAATGCTCGATACCCTGCATGAAGGTATGACCTGTCTTGAGCAGGCCGGTTTTCTTGTATCAGTATCAGAGGTGACGGTCTCCCGCTCACGGCCCGTTGCCGGCAGGCTGCATATGAGCGGTCTGAATCCAATATTTATTATTTCAGGAGAAAAAAATATATGACAGGCAGACTCTATGTACTGGGGGTGGGGCCGGGAGATCCCGAGCTTATGACCCTGAAATCGGTGCGGATACTCGGGCAGGTGGCGACAGTATTTGTGCCGAAAGGCAGAGAAGAAGGCAGCAGTCTGGCCCTCTCAATCGTGGAAAAGGCAGTTGACCTCTCGGGCAAGGAGATTATCGAGGCCTATTTCCCGATGAAAAAGACCCGCGGTTCTGCTGTACAGAACGACCTCGATGCGCAGTGGCAGGATACGGTAAAAGCCGTCATGGAGCGCCTTAATAGTGGAATTGACGTCGCCTTCATCACGCTCGGCGATCCAACGATATACAGCACCTTCTTTTATCTTCATGCCCGGCTGCTTGATCTTAACCCCGATATTTCAATAGAACTGGTCCCGGGGGTTTCTTCCATTACCGCTTCCGCAGCTCGCTCAGGGACCTATCTGGGTATAGCAAACGACCGGGTGGCGATCCTTCCGGCAAACTATACCGAAGATCTTCGTGACGTGTTAATGCATTTTGAAACCGTTGTCCTCATGAAAGTGAGTAAGGTCTTTTCGAGTATTGTATCAACCTTGAAAGCCGTTGATCTTCTGGACAAAGCTGTCTATGTGGCAAGGGCTGGTATGGAGGACGAGCAGGTTGTACGTGATCTGAGGGAAGTCAGGGAGGAAGACCTCAACTACTTCTCGATCGTGATTATACGGAAATGACAGCAATGAAGGGGCATGGACCTATGGACACAAAGCAGAAGAAACTAGCTCAGAAAAAAACTGTTGTGTATTTCGTTGGCGCGGGGCCAGGTGATCCTGAACTGATAACACTTAAGGGCAGGAAGCTTCTCGATGCCGCAGACGTTGTTATCTACGCAGGCAGTCTGGTGAATCCGGTAATCCTCGACGGGATTAAGGCGCAGATCTATGACTCGGCAGCCATGCACCTCGACGAGATCATCACGGTCATGAAACAGAATGTTGCTCAGAATAAGCTTGTGGTCAGACTCCATACCGGTGATACATCGTTCTACAGCGCCATATCAGAGCAGATCGAACGGCTCAGGAAACTGAAAATCTCCTATGAGGTGGTACCGGGTGTCTCATCCGGATTGGCCGGGGCAGCGGCGCTTGGGCAGGAACTGACGATACCTGAGATTAGTCAGACCGTTATCTTTACCCGGCTCGAAGGGAGAACCCCGGTCCCGAAGCTGGAGAAACTCTCGAGTCTTGCACGACATCGTGCCACGATGGTGATTTTTTTGAGCGTGGGTATGATCGAAAACGTTGTCAAAGAACTGATGCAGGGATATCCGGAGGCCACCCCCATTGTTGTTATAGAAAAAGCATCATGGCCTGAGCAGAAAATCGTCCGAGGTACTCTTGAGACAATAGCCGGGAAGGTCAAAAAGGCGGGCATTCGAAAGACCGCACTCATCTATGTCGGAGAATCATTGAGGGCCTCGGCAGGAAAGACCGGCAAGACATCTAAGCTCTATGACATGAAATTCAGCCATGAATACAGAAAATAGATACAAAAAATGAATACAGAAAGTACCATCTCGATCCTCTATATCACGGATAAGGGACAGGCCCTGGCTGAAAAACTGACAACGTTCTATCCCGGTGCTGTAGTGAAACGCTTCAATAAGCAGGTCCTTTGTGATGGGTGGCTGCCCGGCAGGGGCTTTGTCTTCATCATGGCAACGGGCATTGTGCTGAGGTCGATTGCGTCGCTCATCAAGGACAAAAAAACAGATCCAGCGGTCGTTGTTCTTGATGATAAAGGAGAGTATGCAGTTAGCCTCCTGGGAGGGCATCTTGCCGGGGCGAACCAGATGGCAGAAGAGATTGCGAAGTTTCTTGGCGGTGCGCCTGTTATTACTACGGCATCGGATGTAAATGATCTGCCGGCTGTAGACCTCTGGGCGAGGGACAATGAACTCATCGTAGAAAATGGAGATCTTCTTGCCAGGATCGGAACCAGACTGGTCAATGAGGGCTCCCTTTTGATATTCAGTGAAAGGGACCTTCCCCTGCCGGAATCTTTTATAAAAATAAATACGGCTGACTCGGCTGATATGATAGTGACAAGCAGAAAGATTATGCAGGGACGGGGCCTTAACCAGGCTGTTTACCTGAGGCCGCAGACGCTGGTGCTCGGCATTGGATGCAACCGCGGAGCATCTGCAGACGAAATCGAAGAGGTGGTTATGCAGACCCTTGACCGTAATGACCTGGCATTTCTTTCTGTCTGCTCCCTGGCAACAATCGACCTTAAAGCTGACGAACCCGGGCTGAGGGCCTTTGCCACCAAATATCACCTGCCAATTGCGATCTTCAGTGCCGATGAGTTAAATACCGTTGCGGGGATTACCGTATCAGATGCAGCTCTGAGGGCAACCGGCGCAAAGGCAGTAGCCGAGCCCTCGGCAATTCTAGCATCAGGAGGAGGAAATCTTATTGTGTCAAAACAGAAAAAAGGCAACGTGACGGTTGCAGTTGCCGAGAGAAAAGACGGTCCAGCAAACAAAAGAGCCGGGACAGCAAAGAGTAATAGGGGGAAGGTCTTTGTGGTAGGCACGGGGCCTGGTAGTATTGATCATATCACCCCCTACGCACAGAAGTGCATCCGTGAGGCTGATGTCATCGTCGGATATGGGACATATCTCGATCTCATACAAGAACTGACAAGAGGCAAGGAAATTATATCGACCGGGATGACCCAGGAGATCGATCGCTGCAGAAAGGCAATTGAACTTGCTGGAGAAGGCAAGAATGTCGCGGTCGTCAGCGGCGGTGATCCCGGCGTCTATGCCATGGCGGGGCTTGTTCTTGAACTGATGAAAGCAGACGCGGACAAGGCACCGACGAAACGCAGCCCCGGAGCAATGATACCTTCTGTGGAGATTGTTCCTGGCATTTCGGCTTTGAATGCCTGCGCATCACGCCTCGGCGCTCCGCTTATGCATGATTTCGCTGCCATAAGCCTTTCGGACAGGCTGACGCCCTGGGAGACAATCGAAAAGAGACTCGAGGCAGCAGCAGCTGCAGATTTTGTCATAGCGCTGTATAATCCCAAAAGCAAGGGACGTGCAGGCCATATAGGCAGGGCCAGGGAGATTATTCTCGGTTACAGAGCTCCCCAAACACCGGTCGGCATTGTCAAAGCGGCAATGAGAGAAAATGAATCAATTATCATCACTGATTTAGAACAGATGCTTAGCCATGATATTGATATGCAGTCAACGGTCATCATTGGCAACTCGAAGTCCTTTGCCTGGAACGGGCTGATGATAACTCCGCGCGGATATGAAAAAAAGAAACAGTATATACAAAAAGGCTGAGAAGCCTTTTAGAAAAGACGTGACGCATTCTGCTAAAAAGGGCGCTGCCCTTCTTTGGGATGAGTCTTTTCTGTGGGGCGTCATGGCGTATAGGGCGTTAACAAAACAAGGTCTTTCCTTCCAACTTGTCCGCGCGGAAGATGTACGTGCCGGATGCCTTGAGGATTACTCGTTCATCTTCGCCCCGGGCGGGTGGTCTTCAAACAAATTGAAGTCACTGGGGGATGAAGGGGCCGAGGCGATCAGAGGTTTTGTGAGGGATGGGGGAGGTTATATCGGCTTCTGCGGCGGGGCAGGTCTTGCAACAAGCGATGGTCTCGGACTCCTTGATGTCCGAAGAAAACCGACGACGGAGAGGGTCCCCAGCTTCAGTGGAAGGATACGGGTCAAAACACAAAAACATGATATCTGGAATGGGATGCCGGATTCTATCTTTCACGCATGGTGGCCTCCCCAGTTCGGAGCTATGGGAAAAGAAATCCGAGTTCTGGCACGGTACGGGAAGGCACTCCCTGATTCTTTCAGCTCAGACCTCAATACCGGTGATATCGCAATAACCAACAGCTGGACTGAACTGGAGCAGATATATAAGATCAACCTTGATCCATCCAGGATTGCAGGCGAGCCGGCGATGATCGAAGGCAGGTATGGTGAGGGTACGGTCATTCTTTCTCTTATCCATTTTGATACCATTGATGACTGCAACGGCGGAATCATACTGAGGAATCTATGGAATTATCTTTCAAACGGCCGTGTATTCACCGAAAAATATGAAACTCCCAAACATATCCCCAAAAAACGCAGTGCGTCATGCGAGCCGTCTCACGCTCTTGCCATTGCCTCCGAGCTTGAATCAGCAGCCTCAGATCTGATTGACCTCGGCATCAGAAATTTTCTTTGGTTCTGGAGAAACCCGCTTCTGCTTCAATGGAGGCGTGGTGTGCGCGGCCTAGAATACTGCACCTTGTACGTTATGGTCAGGCAGATAACCGCGCTGCTGGATATCAGTATCGACCCTGAAATCGTGAAGAGCCTTAAAGGACTCAGGAAAAGGCTGTTGCCTTTTCTCAGAAAGGCAAAGGAACTCCTCATACGCGAGCGCATTGCATTACAGCAGGGACATATTACGTATGAGCGCTGTGACGATGCTTCTATTCAGACGCTGCGAGAGGATTTATTCTCAAAATCAAAGAGCTACGGTGGCCGGTTCAAGGAACTCCTGGACGAAATTGATAGTATCGTCTATCGTCTTCTCGATGGTCAGGATAACTACAGGTGAGTCCTTTTGTCTGTGACAACTTCGGATCTGAAATAACATTCCGACGATCAATGATTTCTTCCATAATTATGAAATGTCGACCTTCATAATATATGCGGACTTATGGCTGGATATCGCAAAGGTTCAACCTTTGATAATCGTTTCTTGCGGTTCCTAATCAACAGATTTCAGAAGTTCCTGTAATTCACCCCTTCTCCCTATACTTGATACTTTCAGGGAACCGAAACTCCCTCAACACTTCAAGTGGAAACGAACGGCATTGGAAAGTCTTTGACGTGCAATTTAGCTACTGCTTCGCATGACTCAGCCAATCCACACTGTTTTATCAAAGTCCTTCATCCCTTCAACAATATGGTTTGTGGTCCCTCTGTGGCCGACTTTCAGTCTGTCCTCAAGACCGTAGTGTTTCAGGCATGTGCCGCAAGAATATATTTCAACGCCCATAGACTCGATCTCTTTAAGAATCGGCCAGATTTCGGCATCTGTAGTGGTAAGATTCACTCCCGCGTTCAGAAAAAAGATTGTGTGAGGAATCTGCTTGTATGTCTTCATGGTCTCGAAATAGGCTTTCATGAGAATCCTGCCCAGCTCTTCTTCTTTCCCCATTGTGTCTGTCCCCACCACAAGGAGCAGGGTTTTCTCTGTCGTCTGAGCTGTTGCCGGTACAGCTGCCGGCGCACAGGCATAGCCTTTAACAATCTTTACCCGCCAGTCTCTGCCGTCCCTGGTTGTCTCTGAAAAGAAAGCATTATTCTTTGCAAACCATGCGAGGTTGTCTGCTGAAGCCTCATTATCAACAATAACTTCAACAATACCTTCTGTGATTTTTGAAAGGGCCTCCTCAGCCATCATTACAGGCTTCGGACAGCCCTGATCTCTTGCGTCAATTACCATGCTAATCTCCTTATGTTATTCTTTTGGTTTTGTCCAAACAAGAAACGGACAGAGTTTGCACATATTAAAGCCGGGATATGTTTCCCCTGTGCGCGGAAAAGATGCCCCTTTGTCGCGCACGGTGCGTTCAAGCATCCATCTTACAGTAGGCTCAAGCTGATTTCCTGGCCAAATCCAGTTGAGTTCGCCCTGCTCTGTCTTTCCTGCTGTGTAGCTACCGCTGCACATAGGTGTAATGTTCGGCTTCTTTGAGAGTAAGACTGAGACTACACCATGGCATGCTGAACTGTTCATTGTCATAGTCATTTCAAAAGGGAAAATATCCATAGCCGCAGACCAGTCATTGCCAAGGTGGTAGGATTGAAGCACATCGCAAACGCCATGTATTACATCAGGCTCATAAGAAGCCTTATGGAGGGGAGCAGTTGCAATGGCAAGAAGCCTTTGCCTTAATCGCTTTTTATTTCTCGCTATCCGCTCGGCCTGGTCCTTGTCTTTCGCATATTTCTGATGGCTCTTGATTTCTGATTCATCGAACTCCCGCCATCCAAAAACATACTGAGCATTTGTACATCCTATCCCGCTTGCCTCAGTCAGCAGGATATCACCTCTCTGACGCGAAGCCGCCAAATAGTGACAGAAGGTGAAGGGATGTCTTGATACCTTGAACTCCTTTTTCTGCTTAAAGGCGTTAAGTTCATCCTGATCAAAAAAGAACTTCACAGCGACAGGATAGTATTTCATTCGAAGCAGGTTACGAAGAACGAACACTATATCAGCGTTCGATAATGATGGCTTTGTAAGCAATTCTTCGGCAAAAGCCACATCATCAAGTATTATTGAGCTGTTAATCATAAACCATCCTTATCATCAGACTCCATAAAGCGCAGCGCCGAGGGCGCCTACAATCTCAGGCTGATCGGGAACCAGTATTGTTATGTAAAGCCTTTCCTGGAGAAGATTCACGGCAGCAGGATTCTTAGCTACACCACCGGTAAAAACTATTTTATCTTCGTATCCGATACGCGCAAGCATGGCGATCAGCCGTTCTATCACCGATAAATGTACTGCCCTTGCAATATCAGCGGGCGGCGTTCCATGGTTTTTAAGGGAAATAACCTCTGACTCGGCAAAGACCGTGCACATGTTGCTGATCCTGACATCTTCTTTTCCCCGCAATGCAGCGGAGCCGAATTCCGAGAGGCTGTATCCAAGAGAAGCCGCCATGATCTCAAGAAACCTGCCGGTTCCGGCAGCGCACTTGTCATTCATCTGAAAGTTGAGCACCTTGCCGCTTTCGTCA
>PNOC01000094.1 GCA_013824615.1 Thermodesulfovibrio sp. | reverse complement strand
TCAGGGGGTGTCCTTTCAGGTGCCCGCGTACTGCACGGGAGAGTACGCCGGTGCCGAACCCGTGGATAACGGTAACTTCCTGTAGCCCGGACAGCGAGGCGTGGTTAAGGAAAGGTTCCAGTTCTGAAAGCGCCTCCTCGACACGCTTACCGATAAGGTTCAGCCGTGCCGACGGCATCTCATCCGGTGCAGGCGCGGTAACCTGTCCGCCGGGTGCCGGTAGCCCCGACCCTCTGCTTATACGGACATCCGATATTGGGAGTTCGATTTCTTTTCCCTTGAAGCTGATTCTCAGGCGGTTTTGTGCTGTAAGTATCTTGAGTACAACTGCTCCAGAGCTCAGTGATTTCACAAAGACCTGATCACCTTCTGAAATGTCGCCAATCGCAACGTCTGCTTCATCAGGCCGGGCATATTCTCTTTTTTTCTCCTCAAGTTCCGCCTGTTTCTGCCGGACCTGCTTCAGGACCTCTTTGCCGGCTTCTTTTTCTTTTTTCCTGAACTCCTGACTGAGATTTTGCATCTGCTGTTTTGTTTCCCGGACGATTTCAGCTGCCTTTGCATAGGCCTCAGAGAGCTTTTCCTTATATTTCAGTTCGAAAGCCTGCTGCTCCTGCTTAAGCATATCCTCTTTCTCCTGCAGGGCCGACTTCTGCTGCCCGAGTGCTGCAATGGCATCTTCATGCAGACGACGCTTCAGGTTCAGGTCAGCGACCATATTGTCGAACTCCAGCTTGTTGCTGCTCAGGAGTGTTTTGGCAGAGGCAACGATCCGGTCAGGCAGGCCATAGCGCCGGGCCGTCTCAAGTGCATGTGACTGGCCGGGTTCTCCCTTCCTCAGCCGGTAGAGCGGCATCAGTGTCTGCGGGTCGAACTCCATTGAAGCATTAAGCATGCCTTCGGTCCGGTGTACAAACCCCTTGATGTCCGCCAGGTGCGTTGTAGCAAAGACCAGCGCACCGCTGCTCCTCAGCTCTTTCAGAACTGCACAGGCAAGCGCCCCTCCTTCTTCGGGGTCGGTACCGGTTCCCAGTTCATCGATCAGGACGAGAGAGCCGGGTCCTGCATTCTCCAGGATCCGAGCGATGTTTTCTATATGCGCGGAAAAAGTCGAGAGGCTGTTTTCTATCGACTGGTCGTCCCCGATATCAACCAGCAGGTTTCTGACCATCGGGAACTGCGACGCCTCGTCGGCAGGCACCGGCATGCCGGTCAGGGCCATCAGCAGGAGCAGTCCGACTGTTTTGATGGCGATTGTCTTCCCTCCGGCATTTGAGCCGGTGATAACCATAACAGTGCTGTCTCTGCCAAGGCTGACATCAAGAGGAACCAGGCTGTTTTCTCTGCCGGTCTTCTTCAGGGCTGCATAAAGGAGGGGGTGGCGCGCCCGTATCAGATTAATCTCTCCGGTATCGCCGATGGACGGCAGCGCCATCCGGTGCTGCTCGGCAAAGAGTGCAATGCAGTGCAGCAGATCGAGTTGGACCAGTATCATGAATTCCGATTCTATCAGGTCAGCAGCGTTCCGGACCTGAGACGTCAGCGTCCGCAGTATACGGATCTCCTCTGTCTTTTGTTCGGCAACCAGATTTTCGAGGTCGTTTGTGCTATTGATTATTTCGAGAGGTTCCACAAAGGCGGTCTCGCCTGAATGCGAGACGTCATGGACAACCCCGGCAACCTGTCCCTTGGCATCCATCCTGACGGGGATGACCCATCTACCGGACCGTTTGGTTATGAAGTCGTCCTGAAGAAAGACCTCGAGCGTTTTTTCCCTGACCATCTCTTCCAGTCTCTTGCGGATCCGGGCTTCAAGTTTCCTGATTCTGTCTCTGATTTCAGCGAGCAACAGGGAGGCTGTATCGAGTATTTCGCCCTCAATAGTAACCGATTTTCTGAGAGGCTTCAGCAGTTCCGGGCACCCGGTCAGGGCCCCGGCCAGCTGCATCAGTGCCGGGATATCTTCGCAGCGGCTGAGCTGTCCCGAGAGCCCCTGTACTGTTGAGAGCACGGGGATAAAAGCCGCAAGTTCCCGTGGGTCCAGAACTGCGCCCTCGGGGCGTGTCTTGCCGAGCAGGAGTGTTATATCCTGAAAATCCGAAAGGCGCAGCGGATCTCCGCCGGCCGACATGCGCATGATCTCTCTGACCTGCGCTTGGCGCAGGAAAATCCCGGTTTTGTCCGGAAGGGGCCCCAATGCAAGCACCGCAGCTCCGGAGACACTGCTGTGGGCCGCAGCCGCAACCAGCCCGAGAAGGCGGTCGAATTCGAGGAGACCCTGGGAGTAACTGGTCATGGATGGAAACATGGCTGAAAAGCTTAAGGGTTGTCCGATTCCGGGGTTTCTGACGAACGGGCGGTGACTTTCATAGACCTGCTGATCGAGATCCAGAGACAGGTACCGCATACGATGATAATAAAAGCCAGGATGTGTTTTGCGGCCAGGCCTGAGAGCTGATTCTTTTCGAACGCAGAAGGCCATTCAAGCCGGGTAAAGGCCAGAATGCGGGGAATCGCTCCGAGGCTCACCCAGATAAGAGCGACGGTAGCTAATTTGGCCATGCTCCGGTAGCTGTCCCGGATAAAGGTGCCGATATGCAGATTGTCGGTGACCCCATCCTGTTTTCTGAGCATCCAGACGGCAATGCCGCTTGCCAACAGCAAGGCTGTTGCAATATCGTGGAAATAGTTGTTGAGCATTATGAAAAAGGCAAGACCCGGGTTCATCGTCTCCTCCACCTGTTGACGGCTTCGTAAAAAGTCCGCATGCTGCGTTGCGCTTCAAAATTCGTCACTGCGACGTACCGCTAAGTACGCCTCATTCCTCATTTCTTGTGCGCCTTGCCTCCGGAACTCTTTACAAACCCGTCTTAATCTGTATGGTGAGATATTGTAAATCAGCCGGTTTCAGCTTTGCAATGTTCCCGGACAAGTTTGCAATGGGGGCAGTTGCCTGCCCGGGAAGGCGATGAAACAGGCTGACAAAAAAGGATTATTTCATTATGTAATAAGGGGCATTAATTTATCTTATTTGTCTATAGATAAAAATATAGCTAACCTGTTATTTTTAAATATAAATTAGCTTGACAAAGATTATTGCCTGTGATAATCTTCGTAAGTTTCTTGAGCAAAAAACTTACTTGAAGGTGGTCAGATGCTTGATATTCATCCGATGTGGCTGCTTCTGCTGACAGTAAACTTTCTCGGTCTCATATATATCCTCAATATTCTTTTATTTAAACCGCTTCTCAAGGTATTTAAAGAACGCGAGGATACCGTCAAGTCTTCACTCGACGCAGCAAAGACAATGAACGACCGGAAAGAGGACGGGCTTGTCCGTATGCAGCAGGAACTGGCGGAGGCCCGGCAGAAGGCCAAGGAAGTTTTTGAGACGATGAGAAGCGAAGGCGGACAGAAGCAGAAAGAGGCCCTCTCCGGTGCAGAGGTGCGGTCCGCGGAAATGCTTCAGGGGGCCCGGGAAGATCTCAGGAAAGAGGTCGAAAAGGCGCGGCAGGCTCTGAGGGCAGATGTCGAGAAATTCTCTGATGAGATTGTCAGAAAGCTGGTTAAGGCATGAGAAAAATGCAGGGTCAATGGTCAGGGGTCAAGTGTCGGCGGCTGTTTGGTATTCTCCTTAGTATCTGCATGATCTTTATTGTTGCAGCCTCGTTTGCTGCTGCCAGCGGCGGCGGAGCGGCTGCCGGGGAACATGCGCCTTCTCTGTTTAAAGCCTATCTCTGGCCTGTAGTCAATTTTCTTGCACTGGTTCTCCTCGTGGTCTTCATGATGAAGAAGATGGACATCAAGGGATATTTCCAGAAGAGGACTGAGCTGATCGAGCAGACACTCAAAGAGGCCAAAGAAGCGAAGGCCCTTGCTGAAAAGGCCCTCGCCGAGGTTGAGGAGAGACTGAAGGTTAAGGATAAGGAGATTGCGGAGATCGTTGCTTACGCCCGCCAGTCCGGAGAGAGTGAAAAGACCCGGCTGGTCGCAGAGGGTGAAGGCATGCAGGCCAAGATTCTCGAACAGACAAAGAATAATATCGATTATGAAATAAAACGTGCGAAAGAGGCGATCAAGGAAGAAGCAGTTGTGATTGCCATGGAGCTTGCCGAGAAGAAGATCCGGGAGAAGATGACGAAAGATGAGCAGGTCAGGCTGCTTGAAGAATCTTTAGCAAAGATCGAGGGCAAATAGTGAAACCGGTAAAAGAGGCAAAAAAATACGCAAAAATGTTCGTCAATACCATAGGTTACGACCAGATGCCTCAGGCGCTGGCTGAACTCGGGGTCGTGGAGCAGCTTATGGCCGGCAGCACTGAATTCAACGGCCTGCTGCTGAACCCGGCATTTTCAGATGCAGACAGGGAAAAGGCACTTAAGGCAGTGGCAGCCCGGGTCGGGTGGTCAGATAAGGTGCTGCAGTTCGTGATCCATCTGGCGCAGACCGGGGTAATTGCGGCGCTGGCAGAGGTAATCCGGAGTGCGACACAGATATATCTTGAAAAGAATAAACGCGCCCAGGCCACGGTCCTGAGCCCGGTGGAGCTCAGCCCGGCGCACCTGGATCGCCTGAAGGCGTCTTTGAAGAAGCTGATCGACAGAGATGTCGATCTGGAGACGGTGCTTGATCCTTCCCTGCTTGGCGGGGTGCTGGTCAAGGTCGGCAGTACGATGTACGACAGCAGTATTAAAGGCCAGCTGAGGCTTTTAAAAGATGAGCTTATAAAGGGGTAATCAGATGGAGATCAAAGTAGACGAGATCAGTGAGCTTTTAAGAAAACAGATCATGGACTTCGAAAAGAAGGTCGACGTGAGCGAGATCGGTTCGGTCATCTCTGTTGGTGACGGTATTGCCAGGGTCTACGGACTTGAGAAATGCATGGCATCCGAGCTGCTCGAGTTTTCGGGCGGGGTCATGGGCATGGCCCTGAACCTCGAAGAAGATGCGGTCGGTGCGGTTCTCTTTGGTGACGATCAGCTGATTCACGAAGGTGACATCGTCAAGCGGACCGGCAGGATCATGTCCGTGCCGGTAGGCGATGCGCTCAAGGGCAGGGTCATCAACGCTATCGGTCAGCCGATCGATGGTAAAGGTCCGATCAACACCAAAGATTTTCGTGCTGTCGACGTTGTCGCTCCGGGTATTATCGAACGCAAGTCTGTCCATGAACCGCTCCAGACTGGAATCAAGGCGATCGATGCCATGATCCCGGTCGGCAGAGGCCAGCGTGAGCTGATCATCGGAGACCGTCAGACAGGAAAAACAGCGATCGCGATCGACGCCATCATCAACCAGAAAGGCGGCGACGTTGTCTGTATTTACGTGGCCATTGGGCAGAAGCAGTCGAATATTGCCCGTATCGTGAAAATTCTCGAAGAGAATGGTGCGATGGAGCATACCGTTGTTGTATCGGCGACAGCCTCTGAGCCGGCGCCGCTGCAGTACATTGCTCCCTACACCGGCTGCGCTGTCGGAGAATTTTTCAGAGACAGCAGCAGACATGCGCTTATTGTTTATGATGATCTGAGCAAACAGGCCACGGCCTATCGGCAGCTTTCCCTGTTGCTGAGGCGTCCGCCAGGTCGTGAGGCGTTCCCGGGCGATGTTTTCTATCTCCACTCAAGACTGCTCGAAAGAGCGGCAAAGCTTTCTGACGACAAGGGCGCTGGGTCACTCACCGCCCTGCCGATCATCGAGACGCAGGCCGGTGACGTCTCCGGGTATATCCCGACGAACGTTATCTCTATCACCGACGGCCAGATATACCTTGAACCTGAGCTCTTTTATGCAGGTGTCAGGCCCGCGGTTAACGTCGGTCTTTCGGTCAGCCGCGTCGGCGGCGCTGCACAGACCAAGGCGATGAAGCAGGTGGCTGGTACCCTCAGGCTCGACCTGGCACAGTTCAGAGAGTTGGCGGCCTTTGCCCAGTTCGGCAGTGACCTCGACAAATCGACACTGTCTCAGATTGAGCGCGGCAAGCGGATGGTCGAGCTTCTGAAACAGGGGCAGTATGAGCCGATGACCATGGTCGAACAGGTTGCGAGTCTCTTTGCGGCAACGCAGGGTTTTATCGATGACGTTCCTGTTGAATCGATCAGGAAGTTCGAGACTGATTTCCTGCGCTACATGAAGGACCGGAAGGCTGAGGTCATGAAGGAACTGAGCGACAAAAAGGCTCTTGACGATGAGCTTAAGGCAAAGCTGACTGCCGCAATCGAGGAGTTTAAGAAAGGCTTCCAGCCTTAACAAACGCAACCCGTGAACGGAGAGGGCGGTTGGCAGCCCATGCAGGATAACCCCGGTCACGGTCTGCGATAGAGGAGAACCATGGCGACATTACGTGATATAAAGAGAAGAATCAAGGCAGTCCACAGCACCAGCAAGATCACGAAGGCGATGAAGATGGTCGCTGCTGCCAAGTTCAGAAGGGCTCAGCAGCGCATGTTCGAGATGCGGCCGTATGCTGATCGTATGAACAATATTCTTTCCGGTCTGGCAGGCGGCGCCGAGGGTGAGCTGCATCCTCTTCTTGCAGCCAGGCCTCGCAGGAATGTCCAGATCGTTGTCCTGACCAGTGACCGGGGGCTCTGCGGTGCCTTTAACACCAACATCCTCAAGGCAGCGGCGCGGCATGCTGCGGAACTCAGGAGTGAAGGTTTTGACGTTACGCTCAGTTCTGTCGGGAGAAAGGCCCGCGACTATTTCAAGCGCAGAAGTGTTGAACTGGCTGATTCCTGGGTCGGCATATCAGGGAAGATCTCCTATGCCAATGCCCAGGAGATAGCTGCGAGCATCATCGAGAGCTATTCGAACGAGACGGTGGACGAGGTAATTCTGGTCTATAATGAGTTCAAGTCTGTGGTGGCGCAGAAGATAGTCATCGCCCGGCTGCTTCCTCTTGCACCGATTGATGCTGCGTCAGAGGAATCGCTGCCGGTATATAACTTTATCTATGAGCCTTCGAAGCAGGAGATCTTCAATCGCCTCGTCCCGAAGAATGTCGAGATACAGATCTTCAGGGCACTGCTGGAGTCCCAGGCTTCTGAAGAGGCTGCGAGGATGTCGGCGATGGAGAATGCAACCAAGGCGGCCAACGAAATGATCAACAGCCTGACGCTTCAGTACAACAAGGCCCGCCAGGCATCGATTACCAAAGAGCTTATGGATATAGTCGGAGGCGTTGAGGCGCTGAAGGGATAACGAGAAACCAACATCAGGCCCGGGCCCGTAGCACATCCCTGACCCTGACCTGAATAAAAACGATACGGGGGTTTTACAATGAGCAATACAGGCAAAGTTTCACAGGTTATCGGCGCCGTCGTCGATCTCGAGTTCGAAGACAAAATGCCGGACATCCTTAACGCGATCAAGGTCGTGCAGAAAGGAGACCCCTCCAAGGGCATCCCTGACCTTGACATTACGCTGGAGGTCGCCTCACACCTCGGCGACAGCAAGGTGCGGACGATCGCCATGCAGCCGACTGACGGTATGGTAAGAGGCATGGCTGCCGTCGATACGGGCCTTCCGATTACCGTCCCGGTGGGTAAGGGTGCACTCGGCAGGATACTGAATGTTGTCGGAGAGCCGGTTGACAACCTTGGCCCGGTGAACTCTGAAAAGAGACTCCCGATCCACAGGGCTGCTCCTGATTTTGTTTCCCAGGAGCCGGTCACCCAGGTCTTTGAGACCGGCGTTAAGGTCTTTGATCTGCTTGTCCCGTTTGTCCGCGGCGGCAAGATGGGCATGTTCGGCGGAGCCGGAGTCGGCAAGACGGTTGTTATCATGGAGATGATCCATAACATCGCCATGAAGCACGGCGGCGTTTCGGTCTTTGCAGGCGTCGGCGAAAGGACGAGAGAAGGCAACGATCTCTACGGTGAAATGAAGCACTCGGGCGTTCTTGAGAAGGTTTCTCTCATTTACGGACAGATGAATGAGCCCCCCGGCGCGCGTGCCCGGGTCGCGCTGACTGCACTGACCTGCGCCGAGTATTTCCGTGACGAGGGCCAGGACGTTCTTATCTTTATCGATAATATTTTCAGATATACACTTGCCGGTGCGGAACTCTCCGCACTGCTTGGCAGAATGCCCTCTGCCGTCGGATACCAGCCAACGCTCGGCACTGACATGGGTATTCTCCAGGAGCGGATTACGACCACGAAAAAAGGCGCTATCACCTCGATGCAGGCCATCTACGTACCTGCGGACGACTTGACAGACCCTGCGGTTGCGACGGCGTTTACGCACCTTGACGGTACCGTTGTTCTTTCAAGGCAGATTTCTGAACTTGGTATATACCCGGCCGTTGATCCGCTTGATTCTACCTCTCGCATTCTTGACCCGAAGGTGATCGGCGACGAACACTATGCCGTAGCGCGAAGCGTCCAGAAGGTGCTACAGAGATATAAGGAACTCCAGGACATCATTGCGATCCTGGGTATGGAAGAGCTTTCTGAAGATGACAAGATAACGGTTTCACGGGCCAGGAAGATTCAGAGGTTCCTGAGCCAGCCGTTCCATGTTGCCGAAGTATTTACCGGCAGGCCCGGCAAATACGTCAAGGTCGCCGATACGATCCGGAGCTTCAAGGCGATTGTCAACGGCGACTATGATGATGCGCCTGAGCAGGCCTTCTATATGTGCGGCGGCATTGAAGAGGTCGAGGAGAACGCCAAGAAACTCGGCTGGTCGGGGAAATAATAATGGCAGAGGGAAAATTGCTCCTTGAGATAGTGACACCGCAGGGACTGATATTCAGCCAGGAAGTGGATGAAGTTACCGCTACCGGGACCGACGGCGAGTTCGGAATCCTGCCTGGTCATGTTCCGTTTGTGACGACTCTGAAAATAGGGATGCTGACCTGCAAGGTCGGGAGCGAGACGAAGATCTTTTTTGTTAACTGGGGTTATGCTGAAGTCAATAATGATAAAGTGATGATCCTGGCCGACAGTGCTGAAAAGTCAGAGGAGATAGATGTCGAGCGTGCCAAGGCGGCCATGAAGAGGGCTGAGGAGAGGATGCGGCAGG
>PNOC01000093.1 GCA_013824615.1 Thermodesulfovibrio sp. | reverse complement strand
GACTCAGAGTGAAAACGTATTTATTGGCTACCGTGCCGGTTTATCCAACGTCACCAATCAAAACATATTCATTGGTGCCAACGCCGGGTTGGCAAATTCTATCGGTCAAGCCAATCTGTTCGTTGGTTACTTTGCAGGGGGAGGCAACGTCAGTGGTGGCAATAACACCTTCCTGGGCCACTTAGCAGGCAGATTCAATACGGGAAATACGAACAGTTTTGTGGGCAGCTTCGCCGGCCACTCAAACTTTGGCGGGAGCTCAAACACCTATGTCGGGTATAGCTCAGGCTATACAGGATCATCGGGCACAGACAACACCTTTGTGGGTGACTCCGCCGGCTACTTTAACAATGGAAGCAACAACATATTTGTCGGCGCCGGCACGGGATACTCAAATACCACCGGCTCATCGAACGTGCTGCTTGGGGACAGGGCCGGCTATGCAAATGGAACAGGAAACAATAATGTCTTTATAGGCAGAAATGCGGGCTTTAACGAAATAGCGAGTGCAAGGCTCTATATCGACAGCTGCAGCGATGCCAACCCCTTTAACTGCACTACCCCGCTCATCTATGGCGAGTTTGACAACAGGGTCGTCACTATTGACGGCGCACTGACCATGGTGACAGTGGCTACCCCTTCTGATATACGGTATAAAAAAGACATACATCCCCTTGAGTCATCCTTGCATAAGGTCCTACAGCTTCAGGGCGTGAGCTATACCTGGAACAAAGACGAAGTGAAGGGGAAGGGTTACAAGGACGGGCGCCAGATCGGGCTGATTGCTCAGGAGGTCGAGAAGATTCTGCCGGAACTTGTACAGACAGGCAGGGATGGTTACAAGACTCTTTCCTACGATAAACTTGCCCCGGTGTTTGTCGAGGCTGTTAAGGAGCAGCAGGCAAAAATTGAACAGCAGCAGTCTGTGATCATTTTTCATCAAAAAGAACTGAAGGACAAGGATGCCCGTATTGAGAAACTGGAGAAGGCACTTGCCTTGATCGAAAAGCGGCTTGCCTCAATAGAGCAGCCGGTTCGGACAATAGCCTCAAAGTAGAATAAGTCCTGGTTGATTAAGGCAGGGAGCTTTGAACCTCCCTGCCTTTTTTGACAGTCGCAATCAATATCCTATGATGCCTCAATTTTCAAGTCAGCAGGCAGGTGTGATAATATACATGACTTTTTTTATCAGGAGGATTTTATGTCAAAGACCTATACCATAGCGATGATTCCGGGGGACGGAACAGGTCCCGAGGTGGTTGCCGAAGGGATCAAGGTGATAAAGGCTGCGGCTGAAAAGAACGGCTTCAAGCTTGATTTCACTAATTTCGATTTCGGGGCCGAGCGGTACCTGAAGACCGGAGAGACCCTGCCGGACAGCGCGATCGACGAGTTCAGAAAGTTTGACTCCATGTACCTGGGCGCCATCGGCCATCCCGACGTCAAGCCGGGCATTCTCGAAATGGGGATTCTCCTGAAGATACGTTTTGCCCTCGACCAGTATATCAATCTCCGGCCGGTGAAGCTCTACCCCAACGTCGAGACCCCGCTAAAGGACAAGGGGCCTGAGCATATTGATTTTGTCGTGATCCGTGAGAATACCGGAGGCATCTATACCGGCCACGGCGGCGCGACGCGCGTCGGCACGCCTGACGAGATCGCCACTCAGTTGATGGTCTATGATCGCCGCACCGTGGACCGCTGCCTGAAGTATGCCTTTGAGCTGAAGAAAAAACGTAATGCGGGGAATCCAAAATATGCTGCCAAGCCGATTACGCTGATACACAAGAGAAACGTGCTGACCCATTGCGGCGACCTGTGGTACCGCGCCTTTGAAGAGATGGGAGCGCAGCAGTACCCTGAGCTCAAGCGCGATTATAACCACGTTGATGCGGCAAACATGTGGTTCGTGAAGAACCCCGAATGGTTTGATGTGGCAGTGACGGAAAACCTCTTCGGAGATATCATCACCGACCTTGGCGCGATGATTCAGGGAGGGCTTGGCGTGGCCTCCGGCGGGAACATTAATCCTGAGGGGGTCTCGATGTTCGAACCCATGGGTGGCAGCGCGCCGAAGTACGCCGGCCAGAATGTTATCAACCCCATGGCTGCGATCGGTGCGGCCATGATGATGCTCGATACACTCGGCGAAACAAAGGCCTCTCAGCAGGTGGAGGCGGCCATGATTGCGGTTATGAAGAAGATGAAGAGCCAGGCTGCGGGCCATATGGGTATGGGTACGACTGAGGTTGGAGATCTTATTGCCGATCTGGTGACAAAACAGTAAATCCGCCGCCTTCGGCACTCTCGCTTAACTTTAGCGGGGTGCCGAAGGCGGCGTTATGATTTCCCGGGCAGCTTCAGGTATCCGGCTGTTTCTTTTGTGCGTTCTTTTCGTTCTCTGTTTCTTCCTGGTCTTTCATCCATTCCATAACAATGCGTTCAGCCTCCAGCCAAGCGTCGAGATCAGAGCTGTTGGCACTTTCGTTCCTTTTGCGGAGCTCATAAGCGAGCCGTTCTATTTCTTTCTGCACGTCCATTCTGTCAGCCGGGGGTTCCTTTATTATCCACGATAGGTTTCATAGCGCGGTTGTATTATGCGCCCTGTCGCAGGGCATCACAATAGGACTTTCCTCTATCTGTTATCAGCAAAAACGAAACTGCCTGTGAGTTTTATCTGACAGGATATATCCGGACTGATGCAGGCCGGACTGTATATTTTGCCTGGCCTGATGTAATAAAATAAAAAGGATCAATTATAGATTCAGGAATCATGAATTAAGGAACGACCATGAAAGATAGAAAATCCCGGGCAGACAGGGCAGGCTCTCTGAAAAGGCTGGTCAAAAAAAAGATCCACTCAAGCCGGCCGCCTAAAAAGGAAACGCTGTCGCCGGAGTTGGTGCAGAGGGAAGAACTGCATCAGACCATTCTCCGCACAGCCATGGACGGTTTCTGGCTGGTGGACGCGCAGGGACGACTGCTGGAAGTCAATGAGGCCTACTGCCGGATGAGCGGCTACAGCGAGAAGGAACTGCTGACTTTGAGCGTTCCCATTCTGGAGGCTGCCGAATCGGCCGGCGACATCACTGCCCACATCCAAAAGATTATGACGCAGGGCGATGACCGTTTCGAGTCCCGGCACCGACGCAAGGATGGCAGTATTTTTGATGTCGAAGTCAGTGTAAAATACCAGTCTGTGGAAGGTGGCTGGCTGGTGGCTTTCCTGCGCGATATTACGGAGCTTAAGCGGGCAGCGGAGACCCAGGCCTTTCTGGCCCGAACCAGCTCGGGGACGGCGGGTGAGCCATTTTTTGAGGCGCTGGCCCGATACCTGGCTCAGGACCTGGGTATGGACTTCGTCTGCATTGACCGCCTCGAAGGGGACGGATTGCACGCCCGGACAGTGGCTGTCTGGTGTGATGGCAAGTTTGAGGACAACGTGACGTACGCCCTGAAAGATACCCCTTGCGCTGAGGTGGTGGGCCAGACGGTCTGCTGCTTCCCTGCCAGTGTCTGCAAGTTTTTTCCGCGCGACAGCGTACTCCGGGATCTGCGGGCGGAGAGTTATATCGGCTCGACGCTCTGGAGCCACACCGGCCAGCCGATCGGCCTGATCGCAGCTATCGGACGCAGCTCTCTGAAAAATCGCTCTCAGGCGGAAACCACGCTGAAACTGGTGTCAGAAAGGGCTGCCGGAGAGCTGGAACGTCAACAGGTGGAGGAATCCCTGCGCCGGGCGAAGGAAGATCTCGAGGCCCGCGTCCTTGAGCGCACCCGGGATTTAACAGCGACGAATGACCTGCTGAATCTTTTTTCGCATACCTTTCTGCGGCGTGAATATCTTGAGGCGCTCATCAAACTTCTGGGGAAATGGTGTTCATGCACCTCGGTCGGTATCCGGGAGCTTGATGAGAAGGGGGACATTACCTACGGGGCATACGAGGGTTTCAGTGCCGAATTTATGGAGCAGGAGCATTGTCTCTCCATGAAAAAAGACCGGTGTATCTGTCCCAGGGTGCTGGCGGGCAAGCCTGATGCGTTCGATTTATCGTTCATGACTGCGGGCGGTTCTTTCTACTGTAACGACACAGCCTGTCTGCCTTCAGGCAAGGCAAAGGGGATGAAGAAGATGTTCCGCGGGGTCTGCGTAGATCACAAGTGCGCATCGCTGGCGGTTATCCCCATTCGCTATAGAGAGAGAACGCTTGGGGCGATACATCTGGCAGACAGAAAGAAAGGACAGGTACCCCTCAGTCTCGTGCATTTTGTCGAGTCGATGACCCCTTTGATCGGCGAGGCGCTGTACCGTTTCTCTGTGGAGGAGGCTTTTATGACCTCCCGTCAGCAACTTCGGGAACTCTCGGGCCATCTGCTGGCAGCGCGGGAAGAAGAAAGGACTAAGGTGGCCAGAGAGATTCATGATGAACTTGGCCAGATACTTACGGCAGCCATGATTGAACTGGCAGCCATAAGGAGTAAATATAAAAAACAGCAGCTACTGGTCCGTAAAATAGTTTCGGTCTCTGACCTGCTCGATAATGCGGTGCGGGACATTCAGCGTATCTGTTCTGAGCTGAGGCCGAGATTACTGGATCATCTGGGCCTGCGCGCAGCTCTGGAATGGGAGGCCGGCCAGTTTTCAAAACGGTCCGGCATTACCTGCTCTTTGGAGATGCCCCCGGAGCGGACTTTTTTTCCTGCTGAGGTGGCTACATCGCTTTTCAGAATCTGCCAGGAGGCCCTGACCAATGTTGCACGCCATGCCGGGGCCACAGCAGTTACCATCCGTCTGGCACTTGAAGGAGGAACGGTGGTGATTGCCATAACAGACAATGGCCGGGGGATTTCGAGAGAGAAGCTTTCCGGCAAGAAATCCTTTGGTATTATGGGGATTCATGAACGGACGTATGATCTGGGCGGGACTGTCACTATTAAAGGAATCCGGAACAAAGGCACAACGGTCACCGTTAAGGTGCCTTTACGAGATACAAGGGGGAAGCATGCTTAGAGTTCTTATTGCTGACGACCATCCGATAGTCAGGAAGGGAATCAGGCAGATTCTTGAGGAGACAAAAAATATCCAGAGTATTGTTGAGGCAGAGACAGGACAAGAAGTTCTGGATAAAGTGAGGATAGGTAAATTCGACATCGTACTGCTGGATATTTCGATGCCCGGCATGAGCGGTATTGATACCCTGGAGGAGTTGAAAAAGCTGAATCCGTCGCTACCCGTACTTATCCTGAGCATGTACCCGGAGGAAGAGTATGCGGTCAGGGCGCTGAAGGCCGGGGCTTCGGGATATCTGACGAAGAAGAGTGCCCCGGATGAACTGGCAACGGCAATCAGGAAGATCTACAAGGGAGAGCGTTATATAAGCCCGACGCTCGCCGACCTGCTGGCTTCCAATCTCATGGACAATATTGAAAGGCCTCTTCACGAGAGCCTCTCGAACCGGGAATTCCAGGTGATGCGCATGATTGTCACCGGGAAGGCCCTGAAGGAAATAGCCGGAGAGATGTCCCTGAGTCCCAAGACGGTCAGCACCTTCCGCTCCCGCATACTCCAGAAATTGCATATGACGAGCAATGCCGAACTCATCCAGTATGCCATGAAGAACCAGCTCAGTGAACTTCCCCCGGTTACAGAATGACGCTGCGTTTCAGCAGCCCGCTCCTTGCCCCATTTTTTGCCTTATTCCTTGCCTGCCTGCTGCCCGTGGTTTCTGGCTGCGAGAAGAAAGGGGCGACGCTCTATCAGGGGTATGCTGAAGGGGAATTTGTGCTGGTGGCAGCTCCGGCTGGCGGCCGTCTGGAAAAGCGATGGGTACAGCGGGGCCAGAACGTGAGGGCTCTGGCCCCGCTTTTTGCCCTTGAGCAGGAAAATGAAAAATCAGCAGAACGTGAAGCCGGAGCGCGTCTGCGCACTGCCGAGGCCCGTCTTGCCAATATCACTGTTGGCCGGCGGCCTTCAGAGATAGATGCGGTCCTTGCCGGTGAGGCACAGGCTGAAGCGGCACGCAGACTTTCCCTGCTGCAGCTTGAGCGCCATGAGAAACTCTTTGCCTCCGGGTACATTGCCCGGGTGCAGCTCGACGAGGTACGGGCCGCTCATTCAACGAATACGGCGCGTGTGGCAGAGGCAAAGGCGCAGCTGCGCACCGCGCAACAGTCCTTAGGCCGCGATAAAGAGATTGAGGCTGCGCGCACCGAGGTTGAGGCCGCGCGCGCTGCGCTGGCTCAAAGCAGCTGGCGTCTGGAACAGCGTGCAGTCCAGGCCCCTGCGGCGGCATTGGTGCATGATACGTTTTATTCCGAGGGCGAGTGGGTCCAGGCAGGGAGCCCTGTCGTGAGCCTTCTGCCGCCCGGGAATATGAAGCTGCGGTTCTTTGTGCCGGAGACTGTCCTGGGTTCGGTCAAAGTCGGGCAGACGGTGTCTGCCACCTGTAACGGCTGTGGCAAGGCCATCGCTGCCAAGATCAGTTACCTCTCACGTCAGCCCGAATATACCCCTCCTGTTATCTATAGCCGTGACCAGCGCACGCGGCTTGTGTTTCTTGCCGAGGCGTTGCCTGAGGCGTCAGATGCTGCAAGGCTCCATCCGGGCCAGCCAATGGATATCGAGCTGAAGTGAGCAGCGGAATGGCCCCGGAGTTTGCTATCGATGTTACGGGCCTGAACAAATACTTCGGGAAAAAACATGTGGTGCGGGACCTCTCGCTCCAGGTGAAACGGGGAGAAATCTTCGGCTTCCTTGGCCCTAACGGCAGCGGCAAGACCACCTCGATCCGGCTTTTATGCGGACTCCTGACACCGGATTCCGGCAGCGGCACCTGCCTTGGTTTCGATATTCTCCGCGAAACCTCAGCTATCAGACGGGAAATCGGCTATATGACCCAGAGGTTTTCCCTCTGGGAGGACCTCACGATCCGTGAGAATCTTGAATTCATTGCCAGGATGTACGGCATGCAGGAACGCCGGCAGGCCGTTGCCGGAGCGATCGACAAACTCGGCCTGACCTCACGCCAGAATCAGCTCGCCGGCACACTGTCGGGCGGATGGAAACAGCGGCTGGCTCTTGCCTCCTGCATGCTGCACCATCCGAAACTCCTGCTGCTCGATGAACCGACGGCCGGGGTTGATCCCAAGGCGAGGCGGGATTTCTGGAATGAGATCAATGAGCTTGCGGGCACCGGGATTACGGTACTCGTCTCGACCCATTACATGGACGAGGCCGAGCGCTGTCACCGCCTGGCATATCTTGCCTACGGCAATCTGCTGGTTTCCGGGACAGCGCAGGAGGTGGTTGATTCCCAGGCCCTCTCGGGCTTTGAGGTGAGCGGCCCTGACCTGGTCCACTATGCCATGCTGCTGCGGGGCCTGCCTGGTATTGAGCAGATTACGGCATTCGGCAGCACCCTCCATGTCACCGGACGCGACGCCGTATCGCTCAACACGACCGCCTCACAAAAGCAGAAGGAAAATACCCATCTCTGGACACCTATCCGGGCCGGCCTTGAGGATGTCTTTATCAGTCTTATGGAAGCAGCCGAAGAGGATAACAACTGAGGACCCTGTCATGAATGCTGCTGCGGAACTGTTATGAACAGCGGACTTTCCTGGTCACGCTGGATCGGCATTATTGTCAAGGAATTCATCCAGCTGAGGCGCGACCGCCTGACCTTCGGCATGATCGTGGGTATTCCGATCATGCAGCTGATACTCTTTGGCTACGCTATCAACTCGGACCCGAAGAAGCTGCCCTCTGCGGCACTTGTCTCTGACCACAGTCTATACAGCAGAACGCTGCTCCAGGGGTTGAAGAACAGCGATTACTTCCGCATCGACCACGAGGTGTCCGGCCAGGCCGAAGCAGAAGAACTCATGTTGCACGGCAAGGTCCAGTTTGTGGTGACTATTCCCGAGGATTTCGGCCGGAAGCTGGTGCGCGGAGAGAGGCCGACGCTCCTTGTCGAGGCCGATGCCTCTGATCCAAGTGCAACCGGCAATGCTCTGGCCGCGCTCGCCGGGGTGGTCCGCACCGCGCTTGTCCATGATCTCCAGGGGCCGCTGCTGCGGCTTGTTCCTGCAGCAGACCCTGTCGACATCCGTGTCCACCGGCGCTACAACCCCGAGGGGGTCACCTCTTTTAATATTGTGCCGGGCCTGCTCGGGACGATTCTCACGATGACCATGATCCTGATGACCGGGCTGGCCATGACGCGGGAGCGGGAGAGAGGGACCTTTGAAAATCTCCTGGCCACCCCTGCCTTGCCGATAGAAGTGATGACCGGCAAGATCGTGCCGTACATCATGATAGGGCTGCTGCAGGTGACTCTGCTCCTGAGTGCGGCGCTTCTCATATTCAAGGTGCCGATGCAGGGCAGCGTCCTGCTTCTGTATTTCTGTGTTTCGCTTTTTATCGCCGCGAATCTGACACTCGGTATAACCTTCTCTTCTATTGCCCGCAATCAGCTGCAGGCGATGCAGATGACGTTCTTTTTCTTCCTGCCGTCCATCCTGCTTTCAGGCTTCATGTTTCCTTTCCGCGGCATGCCGGAATGGGCACAGTGGGTCGGCACGGTCCTGCCGCTGACCCACTTTCTGAGGATCGTGCGCGGGATCATGCTCAAGGGCAATACCTTTGTTGAAGTCTGGCCGCATGTCTGGCCTATGCTGGTCTTTATGCTGGTAGTGATCGGGCTTGGCCTGGGGGTCTATCGCAAAACGCTGGATTGAGTATCGGTCGCGCCGTCAGAGCTTCCGGCATCTCTTGCCATTCCTACGCAACACATTTGGAAGGTGAGAGCCGACGCTCACTGCTCCCTTCATGCGACAGACCAAGGCATCACCCGAAAAGAAATCTTACACCGACAAACAGAGAGTTAGGAAAAGGCGAAACTACTGTGGATTAACAATAGAAATTCACACAAAAAAAGGCGAGGGATAATCCCTCGCCCTCTGCGGTTTTTCGTTACAAATTATATCTAGCTGTTAGCCCTTTTCTGTCTCCTCAAATAATAAATTGATCCGAAGCCCGCAATCACAATGAAGACTATCATGCCCCATTCGCTAATGGTGGGAACAGATGTTAGGCCTAGAGGAGGATCCACTGCTACCCCCAAGGGACTGTTCAAGGTAGTAAGGCCG
>PNOC01000092.1 GCA_013824615.1 Thermodesulfovibrio sp. | reverse complement strand
TTAAAAACGAACATGCAAAAGGAGCTCAAGATGCAGGATAAGAGGGACGAAAAAGAAAAAAATATTTATGAAAAACCAAGACTCAGAACCATCGAACTGGCTGCCGAAGAAGTGCTGGGCATCGGCTGCAAAATCGCTCCGGGGCATCCGAGCGGCGTGGGAGGGAATTGTTCATCCGCTCTCTGTTCAACCAACATAGGTTCATAGCCTGTACGCGCCGGAAAGCATGTTGGTCTTGTTGAACCTGGAGATAGCCAGGGTTAACTTCAGAATACAGTGCAGGCAAGCCATAACGCTGCGGGAACTTCCTCCGGCATATACCGGTTTCCTGCTCAATGCCCCGCCTGATGATGAGACGGTCAACTTCGATATCGAACTGAGGCTGAATAAGAGCAGCGATATCTCGGCTATGAAGAAGATCTTTGATACAGCAGGATCATGGTCTATGTACCGGAAAGAGGATGTATATTGTATAGCATTGGATCCGCCCGCGTTGAATAATAAAATTGTCTGGTCGGCTGATTTTAACACCCGTATGGAAAATGCAGCAGTCTATTGCAGCGATCTGCTCACCGCAGAGGCAGAGGGTACGGTAATCGTTGAAAGTCCGGTCCGCTATCCTCTTGACCAGTTTCTGCTCATGTACATTCTGGCACAACGTAAGGGAATGCTGGCGCATGCAGCCGGGCTGAAGATTGATGGCAAAGGGTACCTCTTTCCGGGACGTTCAGGCGCAGGGAAAAGTACCCTGTCCCGACAATTTACTGGTCGTCAGAGCGGAATCCTCAGCGATGACCGGATCGTGGTTCGAAGGAGCGGAGATGGATACAAAATCTTCGGGACCCCCTGGCCGGGCGAATTGGGGATAGCTGAGAATAAAAGTCTTCCCCTGTCCGGAATATTCTTTCTCCACCACAGTGAAAAGTCGATGATAAAAGAGCTGAAACCTAATGAAGCGGTTAAAAGGCTCATGCCGGTGGTCTCAATCCCGTGGTATGATGAAGCGGTCATGCAGGATATTCTTGCCTTTTGCGGGGAGGTTGCGACCGATATTCCGGCATATGAACTGCATTTCAGGCCTGACGCAGCGGTAGTGGATTTTGTCGGGAGCTTTATCGCATCACATGAATAAAAATTGCACGGCAGAAATTATTTCCGTTAAAACACTTCAGTCTGAGGGCGTGAAGCTGTTTGAGGATGTTTTAGTCTCTGGAGCTGACCTGCGCATAAGGGTTACCGGCAGGAGCATGAAGCCTTTTCTGAAAGGCGGGGAAATTCTGACCATAAGGCGGGTTCCGTGTTCTTCTCTGCGGAAGGGGGACCTGATACTGTTCGACTGTCAAGGCTCTCTTATTCTTCACCGGATTATAAAGAAATGTTACTCTGAAGCCGGAACCTTAAGTTTTCAAACTCAGGGAGATGCACGGCAGGCAGCCGATGGACCGGTCCATAAAGATAAAGTCCTGGGCAAGGTCTTGCTCATAGAAAAACCTCTTGCAGGTGGCCGCACAAGACTGCTGGATATGGCATCCGCATACTGGCAGGTCCTCAATGCTTCCATAGCAATGACAATTCCGATCAGGATGCTGCTGCGATACTCTTTTCGACATGTCCCTGTCCTCCAGATGAGAAAAAGGAATTAGGGCCATCGCTGCTGCATGCAGGGCAGGCAGTTCATGATCGATCTCCATTGCCATGTATTGCCCGCAATTGACGATGGCCCTCAGGACATTGAAACCAGCCTTGCGATGCTTGAATTGGCAGTCAGCGACGGGATTACCCATGTCGTGGCGACCCCCCACTATATATTCGATGCGAAAATATCAAGAGAACATATTGACCAGAAGTTCAGCTTATTGAAAGATACGGCAATAGTGCGCGTCCCGGGAATACAACTCTTCAGTGGTGCAGATATAAGGATGCAATATGAATTGATTGAGGCGATCGACAGCCACCATATACCAACCATAAACGGTTCCCGCTATTTTTTGATTGAACTTCCTGACCCGGTTCCCCCAAACACTGATAGGCTTTTCTATAAGGCAGGGATGATGAAATATGTACCCATAATTACGCATCCCGAGAGAAACTACAGCCTTCTTTCCGCCCCTGGGAAAGTTGATTGTCTGAGAAATACCGGGGCACTGTTTCAGCTTACTGCCATGAGCCTTACCGGTGAATTTGGAGGTGCAATACAGAAATTTTCACACATGCTCCTCAAAAATGAGATGGTTGAGTTCATAGCCTCTGATGCGCACAACATAGAAAGCAGGCCTCCCCGGCTTTCCACGGCATACAGGATGATTTCCGGGCTTTCTGGCAGCAGAACTGCAGACAGGCTGTTCCTGGTCAATCCGGCTGCGGTGTTGGAAAACAGACAGATACTGTAACCTGTTGCATCTGCAGAATCTGTTTTTCTCCAGTCAAGGGGAGACAACACTCTGATAATTGACCCAGTATCTGTATATAATTATAGTAGTCAAAGGCATGATCTATGCAACTTTTTGCGTATGCGGAGACGAGTCAGGCGCTATGAATGGGCGCTGGCCTGTTGGATAGCATTCACCATTCAGGGAAGAAGAGCAGATGGCAAGGAATATTAACATACCTCAAATTAAGGTGCTGGAATCGCGTATCGATCTGCCAGGAATGCCGGTAATTATGTCAGCCATGGAAGAATGGATAAACGGGTTCCGCAAGTACAGGAAATGCCGCATGATGGTAATCTCCGGATTTCATGGTATATGGGAAGCGCATAAAGACCCTGCATTCAGGGCAGTTCTGAATGCAGCTGACCTGTGGGTCCCGGATGGTATCGCTCCGGTATTTATTGCGAGACTCAAAGGAATGCCTGCTGTCGAGAGGACTCCCGGGGCCGAAATCATGGAGGCCTTTTTTAAGCTGGCCAATAAAAAAGGCTACAGCAGTTTTTTTTACGGCGATTCGGAGGAGACACTGTTGGCACTGAAGGGAAATCTCGGGAAGAAATATCCTGGTCATAAAATCGCGGGTCTGTATTCCCCGCCGTTCAGGCAGTTAACGCCTGAAGAAGATGAGGAGATTCTGAAGATGATCAACGAATCCCATGCAGATGTTTTATGGGTCGGACTGGGCCTGCCAAAACAGGAACGATGGATTGATGAACATAAAGAAAGACTTCAGATACCGATAGCTGCAGGCGTGGGTGCCGCTTTTTTGTTTCTCAGCGGTAAAGTGAAGCGGGTACCGGCACGGATTGGAAAATATGGTCTCGAATGGCTCTGGCGGTTGTCTCAGGAACCAAGAAAACTCTGGAGGCGTGCTCTGATCGATGGCCCGTTGTTCATAGGGCATGTTTTGCTGGACCTTGCGGGGCTTAAGAAATATGATTAACGTAGCGACGCCAAGGTATGGCTGATAATTTTTTTAAATCAGTTTCGATCTGGCATTATGACAGTTACATTAAACGTCAAATGTCCCGGATAATTTTTATCTGAGCGAGGTGCGATATTCTCAACGCGGTTGTCATAATTGCCTCCTGGTTCATCTTTGTAGTCCTGTCCTGTCTCTTTTCTGGCAAGTCCGGGGAGAGAGAATATGAAACTTTTCTTGCGAAGACCTCGACCACTATCATTATGGGGGTGGCAATTCTGATGATCTTAATTTCCCACCTTGGCAATTTCTCAGGTGTCAGGTATTTCACCCCTCTGGCGCCTCTGGGCGTCTCGTTGTTTTTGATATGCTCAGGCTACGGCCTGAGCGAATCATTCAACAAGGCCGCCTTAACAAACTTCATGAGAAGAAGGGCAAGAAGAGTTTTATATCCGTACTGGCTAATCCTTCTTTTTTACGCCGCCTTGTCGCTTCTCATGCACTCGCCGATAGGAGTTCGGCAAATGGGTTTGTATGCCGTCTTATGGAAAGTTCCGACAGAAATGTACTGGTATCTGCAATTTATTGTGTTCTGGTATATTTTGTTTTATAGTTGCTGCAGAATAATTACGGATATTCAGTATAAGGTCGCAGCCTTATTCGCGGTTTCAGTCTTCGTTTTGATTATATCGAATAACATGCTTATGACTGAGCAAGTTTTTTTCTTCCCCCTTGGAGCAGCGCTTTCGTTCAAGAAGGTGTATGTCGAACGCCTGCTGCAGCAAAAGAAGACAGTGATTATTGCAGGGATTGGTTTGGGCGCGGCAGCTCTCGGTTTGCTTATTCTTAAGCAGCTTCCGCCTATAAGGGCAGAACTCAGCAGCCAGGCTGTATACCTGCTTATTCAAACGCCCATGCTCGTGGCCGGCTCTCTGGCAATAATTATTGGCGTGAACAAAATTATTCCCTCGAAATACTTTAAACTTACTGCTTTTCTGGGGAAGTATTCTTATGAGATTTATCTCACGCATGCAATCCTCCTGCAGTTTATCACGCCGAAGAGTCTCTTCGTTGGTATGTCGGGAATAATCGTTGTCCTTAGTCTGCTATTATCAATGGTGCTGAAAAGATCAGTGAATTTAGCAATAAATTATCGAGAAACCGCTGTCGGATAATATTCTGATAATTGACCCTATATCTTTATTATGATTTACTGTAACCCGATTATCACGCGATACAGACAAAATCCTCTGGAATTGCCATATTTCGGATGATACAGTCCAGAACAGCCAAGACAATGCTTTTGGCCTCAGGCGAATTTCTGACCAGCAGCGTTCAACTGATCAGCTTTATGGTTTTATCCCGGGTTCTGACTGTTGACGACTATGCGACATACCGGCAGACCATGCTGTCATACAGCTTTGCCGCCCCCTTTCTGGCACTCGGACTTCCCCATGCTCTCTTTTATTTTATTCCCCGTATGCGAGACAGGGCACGGGGCATTCTCCTGGAAAATCTTCTCCTTTTGTCTATTATGGGGATCGTGTTTTCGGTCTTCCTTATTTCCGGAGGAAACCGTTTATTGGCCTGGCGTTTCAATAATCCGTCTCTGGAAAAGACACTTCTGATTCTGGCGCCCTACCCGTTGCTCATGTTGCCCATGCAGGCATTGGGGGCCTGTTTGTTGTCGCAGAACAGGGTCGGTCATATGGCTGCGTTCAATGTCTCGAGCCGTGTGGTAATGATCATCTTTATACTTGCAGCAAGTTTCATATGGCGCACGCCAACTGCGGCTATCCTCGGCGTTGTAATCTCTGCTGCCATTGTTTTTTCCCCTGGAATTGCCATGATGTTGAGCGCTACAAAAGGGAGCAGGGCGGTTACGTCTGCCCAGGGACTTTGGGCACAGGTCAAATATAGTGTGCCTCTGGGGCTGGCGGGAATGCTCGGGACGCTCTCTTTTTCAATAGACAAAATTATTGTTTCTTCAATCTGTCTGCCCAAAGATTTTGCGGTTTATTCAAACGGTGCGTTTGAGATACCGCTGATAAGTGTTGTTACCGGCTCCATCACAGCAGTACTGCTCCCGGATCTGGCCGGCCTTTTTAGCGGGAGAAAAAAAACTGAAGCAGTCGAATTATGGAAGCGAAGCGCGGTCAAAAGCGCCGTTATCCTTTTGCCTGCCATGTTTTTTCTTTTTATGATGACGCCGGAAATTATTTCCGTGCTTTTTTCATCCAAATATGCTGCCAGTTCTGCCCCTTTCAGGATTTATCTGTTGCTGCTGCCGGTCAGAGTTGTGACCTTCGGGGCCATGATCATGGCGGCAGGGGCGAACCACTGGCTCCTGTGGCGATCGGCAGGCGACCTGATAATCAATTCAGCACTGAGTCTTCTCCTGGTTTCTCAGTTCGGGTACATCGGGGCTGCTGCTGCCTCGGTTATTACGGTGTATGCCTGGAGCGTTCCCATGAGCCTTGTGGTCATTATGAGAGCATATAATTCAGGCGTCAGGGATATACTGCCCTATGCGGCACTGGTAAAGATATTCATGATTTCCGCACTGGCTTCTGTTGTTTTAATTCCGAATTACTTTCTCGGGAATTATGGCGCTCTGCCCAGATTGATCATATCCGGGCCGTTATACTTTGCGGGTGTATTTTTTCTTCTGTTATTTTTTAAACTCATTGACAGAGAACATGTCGGCAGATTACTCCGGCGGTTAATGAAGCACCGCTGATGACAGAGGGGAACGGGCAGTAACAGACAATGAAAGCGACAGTCAAAAGAATTCTCGGCGAAAAAACAATAAGGAATACCCATGCGGCCATCAGATTTATTAAGGGTATTTATTACCGTTCTGGTGATAACGTCGAATGCCCTATCTGCACGAACACATATAGTAAATTCCTGACATTTTGCGGAAGGGATAATGTATGGTGCCCATCGTGCCGATCACTGGAACGGCACCGGCTGCTATACTTATTTCTGAGAGACAGAAAGAATATATTTGCGGGTCAGCTCGACGTGCTGCAGTTTGCCCCTGAAATCTGTTTTGACAGGGTGTTCAGGAGATGCGACACAATACATTACAGAACAGCAAACCTGATGATTTCTTTTATTCATGAAATAGAAGCTCTTCCCGATTACACAATGTCGGTTACAGACATACAATTTGAGGATAACAGCTTCGATGTAATAATATGCAACCAGGTTCTTGAGCATGTGCAGGATGACAATACAGCAATGAAAGAAATTTACCGGGTTCTGAAAAAGGGAGGCTATGCAGTACTGCAGGTTCCCATCAACATCCACTCGCAGGTCACTCTGGAGGATCCGGGCCTGAGCCCCGCAGAACGCGCAGAGCGTTATGGGTATGCCGATCACGTGCGATATTATGGCCTGGATTATAAGGATCGTCTTGCAAACAATGGGTTTGCAGTCTGCTGTGAGGACTATGTCCGGGAACTCGATTTCAACAGGTATGTGCTGGACAAGGATGAAATAATTTATGTGTGCTATAAATAACAATTGGGTGCATCATTAATATGAAGCATGACGTACAGGAGCGGGACGACGATTATGCGAAAAAACAGTTCTGATACAAGAAAAGCGTCAGGCTCGCCCTCAGTTCCGGAAAATGTCTGGAATAACAGAAGCAGCACTTTCTCCAGAGATATGGACCCGTCCCGTCCATGGTACTCCTATGCCCTCCAGCTTATTGAAGATCACCGGCTGCATTCAGGCAGGGCACTGGACGTAGGGTGTGGTCTGGGTGAATTTATGGACATGCTGAAAAATAAGGGATTCAACGTAACAGGCGTGGACGGAGACCCACGCCATATAGACGGGGTGCGTCAATCTGGGTTTGACGCCTTTATTGCTGATCTCGAATCTCCCCTGCCGTTCAATGACTCCTCGTTTGATCTGGCGGCATGTCTTGAAGTTATTGAGCACATCGCTCTTGCTGAGGGGCTCTTGAAGGAGATAGCCCGAATCCTGGCTCCCGGAGGCCATGTTGTCCTTTCAACGCCGAATTTTAGCTGCTGGCAGAACCGTATTCGCTACCTGGTGGGCAGAGGACCAGTAGAAGAGGGCATCCATCTCCGGTTTTTTACCCCCAGGAGCCTTCAGCAGGCACTAAGGGCTGCCGGATTTGAAGCTGCCGGCCGTGCATCGTTCGGACCTCTTACCGGAGTCAATTTTTTGCGCCGGAGATTCGGACTGCGTCCGAAAAGTTGGGCTGTCCCGGAATGGCTTGAAGGTCTTTTTGCCGAGCATCTGCTGCTCATAGCAAGAAAACAGTGATGACAGAGGCCAGAAGACCTGATGTCTCGGCACTGACCGGTCGACGGCAGAAACCAAAACCCCGGGTCGCCCTCTGCCATCCGCGTCTGGGGTACGGTGGTTCTGAAAAGAGAGTATTCTGGGGAATTGAGGCATTAAAGGGTGATTATGATATTACCCTTATTACAGCCGGTGACTTTGACCTGGAGGATATGAACCGGTATTATGGAACCTCGCTGAAGCCTTCTGATGTGTCAGTGCGGCAGGCCTGGCTGCCCTTCTTTATGCGCAGGAATGCAAAGGCAGCAGCCCTGCGGGGGGCTTTGTATCAAAGATTTTGCAGGCGCATAGCCAGTGAGTACGATATTTTAATAAGCGCCTACGGTCCTTGTGACTTTGGTATCCCCGCAATACATTTTATTGTCGATTTTTCATGGGATCGCGAGATTAGCAGAAAATTTGACCCCCTACCGCCGTCATTTATTTATAAAGATACTCTTCTCAGAAAAGGGTATTTGAAAATTGCAGAAAAGCTCTGCGATCCCTCAGGCAGAAACATTTTTGCAGAAGACGATCTGATGATCGCGGTGTCACCATGGGTTGCAAAAGTTATGCACGAGAGGTATCAGGTGGATTGCCGGGTAATGTATTCGCCTATTCCCGGGCATTTTCCTTATATCCCGTACGCTGACAAGGAGCCCGGCTTTGTTTGTTTGGGGCGTATTTCATCAGAGAAACGGATCGAAACTATTGTCGAAATATTGTCAGGAGTGAGACAAAAGGGGCATGATATTCATCTGCATATTATTGGCGAGATTGATAATACTGCTTATGGCAGATTTATTGCCGGGATAGTTGAAGCAAACAGTTCCTGGGTCATTGCGGAGGGTAGACGTTACGGCAAAGATAAAATTGACTGCCTGGCCGGGCATCGCTTCGGAATACACGCCAGAAGGGCTGAACCATTTCCCGGGGCTGTTATAGAGATGATGAAGGCGGGCTGCATCGTATTTATCCCGGGGGAGGGGGGGCAGGTTGCCGTGGTCGATCACGCTTCCTTAACGTATAGCAGCACTGATGATGCAGTTAATAAAATCGATATGGTGCTGAAAAATACGTTATTGCAAGGCGAGTTGTTGCAGCATTTAGCAGTACAGTCCGGCAAATTTACTATGGAAACATTTACACGTGAAATGAGAAGCGTTGTGAAGGCATTTTTCGACAAGCACTCGCAGGGACTTCATCTATGAAAATGGTCTTTGTGTGCTTTTATGAAGCCTATCCGCCGACAAGTGGGGCCGCTTCAGTGAGCTATGAGATTGCCCGGCATGCAGGAGGAGAGAGCTATCTGTTGCAGCTTGGTTCTGAGTCAGGAGAGAATTGCGTCGGCAATAATCTGACCGTTATGACTTTTGCAGGGGATTCGAATAACAAACTTTCAAAGCTTAGTGCACTTCAACGGCTTATTCCGGCACTTGCGGAAAAAATACACAGCCTGTCGCCTGATGTTGTGGTTCTGGAGGGCGCCTCGTGGGTAATGTACCATTGGCTTCTACTCCGAAAAATCAGAGGCATCTGCCCAAATATCAAAATTGTGTATCATGCACATAACGTCGAGTATATGCTGCGGAAAGAAAAACATGGAATTTTGATAACAGGCCTTACCCGGTGGGCTGAAAAAAGAATTCTTGAAAATGCAGATCGGTCATTCGCTGTTTCGGAGGTTGACAGGCAGCATTTCGAAAGGGTATACGGGATTACCACGGGAATACTCCCCAATGGTGTTGAACCGGACAAATTTGACCTGGTCAGCGATAATGACATAAACAATCTTAAGGCAGCATACGGACTCAGGGACAAAACCGTTTTATTTATGGGGGCATATGCTTATAAGCCGAACAGGGAAGCAATAGATTTTTTGGGCTGGGATTTGCCTGCAGAACCGCTTGCAGCAGCAGGCAAGTTTGTCCTCGTCGCCTCAGCCGTTTTTGGCATAATTGTTTCAATCCTTGTTTTCCTTTCGCCGCTTGCAGAGGCATTGGGCGGCGCAGTCGGCCCTGAACTTGTCTTCTTTTATGTCCTGGCGCCATTCATCATTGCAGCGGTTTTTCTCACAAATAGTGTGCAAAACTACCCCATCGGCGCAGCCGAATCAGAGAAAACAAAAGCCCTCACCTATGTGCCTGAAAT
>PNOC01000091.1 GCA_013824615.1 Thermodesulfovibrio sp. | reverse complement strand
CGCCTTTGTTGCCGACGGTGTCAATCCCAAGTCCCTCTGGATGCAGAAGACGAGCGGGACGACGGGTACGTCACTGAAGGTCTACTGGACAAAGGCGATGACGCAGAAACTTTGGGCAGTTGACGAGGTGCTGGTGAGGGGCGTTGCAGGGGTTTCGCAGCAGATGCCCCGGGCCATGATGGGAGGCCGTCCCGTTGTGCGGGGAGATGCGGTTCACGGTCCTTACTGGCGCTTCAACAGGCACTGGCGCCAGCTCTATTGTTCGAGCTATCACATCTCCCGGGAAACTGCGCCGGAATATGTAGGGGCCCTCAGGAAATACGGCAGTGAATGGCTCACCGGGTACGGATCTGCCATCGCGGCCCTTGCGGACAGCGCGATGAAGAACGGCACCGAGGCCTGTCCGCTCACCTCGGTGATCGTAAGCGGGGATACCCTGCTTGACGAGATGCGGCATTGTATCGAGACTTTCTTTCGCTGCAAATGCTTTGATCAGTACGGACAGACCGAGGGTGTGGGAGCGGGCATGGAATGTTCCCGCGGACAGATGCATGTGATTCCGATGGTCGGTATTATCGAGATCCTGAATGAAAACGGAGCACCCTGCAGGCCGGGAGAGGTGGGCCAGGTGGTTGCAACCGGACTTCTCAACGATGCGATGCCTCTGATCCGCTATCGTCTCGGCGATTATGCCGCATGGAAAGAGGAACAGGGTTGCCGCTGCGGCAACCCGGCCCCGGTCCTGACGAGGCTTGAGGGGCGCGTGGATGATTACCTGGTCACCGGGGACAGCCGGAAGATCGGCAGGCTCTCGACTGCGATGAAGAGAAGCCCGTCGATACACTCGGCCCAGCTTCTGCAGGACAGACCGGGGCATGCGTTTCTTCTGGTGAGACCTGGGGACGGATATGTATCGGGTCATGCCCGGGCTGTTTGTGATGATATCAGGGAAAAAATAGGGAAGTTTTCGATAGACGTTCTGGAGGTGCCGGAAATCCCGAAGACCCCCCAGGGCAAAACAGCCCTGGTCGTGCGCCTTGAAGAGCGGCCGGCCATGAGGGGAATCTATGAGAAGATACTCGGTAACGGACATGCCTGCTGAATCCGGAAATGCCTGCGGAGACACGGCTGTGATGGGAGCAGACATCTCCTGCAGGCCGGGGCTGAATGGAATAAAGGTACTGGTCATGACCTCGGGGCATGAGGCGACGGACCACCGTGTGCATAATAAACTGGCATGCAGCCTCAAGAGGATGGGGGCCGACGTGACGGTCGTCGGCTATCTGGAACACCCTGACCCCGGTGACGTGGCGATCGTGAAGATTCCGAAGGCGGCCACGCGGCTGCAGCGCTTTCTCCTGCAGCCCTGGCGCTGTATATGGGCTGCGCGGAACTACCACCCTGATATCATCCATTTCCATGATGCCGAGCTGCTTATGACCCTGCCGCTGCTCCGGATGCTGAGGCCCCGCTGCAGACTTGTCTATGATGTCCATGAGGACTTTGCCAATCTCATGCTGATCAGGGACTGGCTGCCCGCGCCTCTGAAAGGGTCTGCCCGCATGCTGATCGAGATGATCGAAAAAAGGCTGTCTCTCCTGGCTCATGCTATCGTCGGCGTAACACCGCCCCTGACCGGGAAGTTCCGCAACAGAAACAGGATATCCGCGTATAACTTTATAACGGCTGACTTCTTTGATGAAGCACTGAAAGTATCCCGGCCGCCCGCGGAGCGGGAGTATGACCTTGTGCATCTCGGGACCCTCAATCAGCGCCGGGGTCTTTTTCTTGCGGATCTGCTTACCCGGTTTCATGAAGCGCGTCCCGGGGGAAAGTCCCTGATCCTCGGGGCCCCGGCCGAAGTCGCCGCTGTGCTACAGCCGCTGCTTCCCCAAAACTGTGTCCTGAGGGTAGAAGTCCCGCACAAAGAAATTCCCGGGCTGCTCGGAAATGCAAAGATCGGACTGGATATCCACCCGTGGCCGGGGACACACCTGAACGTCGCCTTCCCGGTAAAAATAGCCGAGTATATGGCCTCGGAATGCGCGGTTGTTTCTTCATCCATGCCGGTGCTGGACACTATCTTTGACAGTAACGGAAGGAGGCCGGGCGGGATCAGGATCATAACAGGCGGCTGTCCTGAGGACTATGCCGCAGCAGCTCTGGGGCTGCTCGATGAAGTTGACTCCGGAAGCCGGCCCGGAAGCGAACTGCGGGCCTTTGCGTTGCAGCATATGCTTTGGGACCGCGAGGCAGAGAAGATCGGCGGGCTTTATCTGGACCTTTTAGGTGACCGATGCGCAGCCTGATTATCAATGCAGACGGATACGGGTTTACGCAGGGGATCAGCCGCGCCATAGAGGAATGCATCGGATTCGGCACGGTGAGGAGCATATCGGCAAATGTGAACTTTGCCGCTGCCGAAGCCCTGTTTCATCTGGTCGAAAAATATCCGGATCTGTCGGTCGGCTGCCATATCAATCCGGTCGTCGGCAGGCCGGTTCTTGATCCTTCGAAGGTGCCGAGCCTGCTGGATGAAAACGGCGAGTTTCTCTACAAAGAGTTCAGCCGGCGTGTGGTGTCAGGCCGCATCCGGATGGATGAACTTCGTGCCGAAATGACGGCGCAGGTCCAAAAGACCAGAGAAATGGCCGGCACAGCCTTCTCCCATGTCGATTTTCATATGGGCCTGCACCGCCTGCCGCAGGTTTACGGGGTCTTTCTCGATGTGGCCGAGAAAAGCGGTGTTGGGAGAATTCGCACCCACCGGTATCTTATGGGAATGGAGAGCAGTTCTCCCCTGATGAGACATATGGCCCACATGTTCGAAAGCCCCACAAGAATCCCCAAATATGGCTGGAATATCTGGCTGAGGCACAGGGCCCTGAAGCGTGGTCTTGCCATGCCGGACCGCTGGGTCGGGATTACAGACATGGCAGACGATCCGGACAGGATAACCGTGCGGAACTACATGGCGATGCTGGGGAATCTGCCGCAGGGTTTCAGCGAGTTTGTTGCGCATCCGGGTTATATCGATGAAGACCTGATGCGATGGTCGACCTATCACGATCAACGCCTTAGGGAACTGAGCGTGCTCCTGAGTGGGGAGTTCAGGCAGGCATTGGCCGTATCCGGCGTCCGGCTTGCGGGGTATCGGGATATCCCGCTTCGCAGGAGGTTCTGATGCGCACACTGCAGGAGACGATGCAGACGTCCACGACGAAGCCATCCGGTGCTATCGGGGTGGCCCTGGCCGGTGAAGATCGTTTTCAGGCAGGAATACCGCAGCATACCGTTACTGTTATTATCCCCTGCCGCAATGAGGAAAAGTATATCGGTAAGTTTATTGCGACCCTTGCCGGACAGAATTATTTCGATGGACTGCCGCATGAAAAGACCGAGGTCCTTTTTGTTGATGGGGAGAGCACAGACAGGACGAGGGAGATCATAGAACAGCAGACCAGGGATCATCCGTTCATGCGGGTGCTCAGCAATCCGCAACGGATAGTGCCTGAAGCGATGAATATCGGGATACGGCAGGCGAAGGGCGATGTCATTATCCGCATGGATGCCCATACCGAGTACCCCCCGGATTATATAACGAACTGCGTCGAATGCCTCGACAGGACCGGGGCCGAAAATGTGGGAGGTCCTATCATAAGCATATCCGATACGTTCTGCGGCAAGGCGATTGCAGCAGGCATGAGCTCCGTCTTCGGGGTGGGCAATTCACGGTTCCGCCTGGGCGGGTTCGAAGGTTATGTCGATACGGTTCCTTTTGGAGCATATCGCCGGGATGTCTTTGACAGGATCGGCCTGTTTGACACCGAGCTTGTGAGAAATCAGGACGATGAACTGAACTACCGGTTGATAAAGAACGGCGGAAAGATCTTTATGGGTTCGGGGATAAAATCCTATTATTATCCCCGTGACTCGATCGGGAAACTCTGGAAGCAATACTACGAATACGGTTATTGGAAGGTGCGGGTGATCAGGAAACACGGGCTGCCGGCCTCGTGGCGGCACCTGGTGCCGGTGACTTTTGTCCTGAGTATTCTCCTGACCGGACTGCTGGCGCTGTTTGAGCCCCGGGCTGCTTATCTGTTTTCAGCCATTGCAGGTTCCTATGCTCTTCTGGCCGTGTTTTTTTCGATCAGGATTGCGGCTGAGAAAGGTATCAGATATCTCCCCGTTCTCCCCATTGTTTTTGCAACACTGCATGTCAGTTACGGCTTCGGATTTCTGAAAGGGATCTGGGACTTCATCGTAGTGAAGAGACACCGGAAGATTGCTCCGCAACAGAGAGATGGCCTGGATATGTCAGGGACGGGACGGGACGTATGAAAAATATAACCTTTCCAGAAGGGAAGCGGTTTGCCTTTTCGATCTTTGATGATACTGATTATGCAACGGTAGACAATGTTAAGCCGGTATATGCGTTGCTGGAAGAACTCCGGTTGAGGACGACCAAAAGCGTCTGGGTCTTTCCCGCACAAGACAGGGAATGTCCGTATTATCAATCCCAGACGCTTTCTGACCCCGAATATCTGGCCTTTATCCGGGAGTTGGGAGACAGGGGATTCGAAATAGCCTTTCACAGCGCGTCGATGGAATCCAGCGAGAGAGAGGTTACCTGTGCAGCCTTTGAGAGATTCAGGGAGCTTCTGGGCTTTTATCCCAATATCCATGTCAACCATGCCGGGAATAAGGAAAATCTCTACTGGGGGCTTGACAGGCTCGACTGCTCCCCGCTCAGGTCACTTATGAGAATGAAGAGAAAACCCTCGGAGTTTGCCGGTCACGATCCCGGATCACCCTTCTTCTGGGGTGACCTCTGCCGGGACAGGATCACCTATGTCCGCAATTTTGTATTCAGGGAAATCAATCTGCTGCGCGTCAACCCGACGATGCCGTATACGGACCCGCGGCGGCCTTATGTGCCGTACTGGTTTTCCTCCTGCGAAGGAGGATCGGTCGGGAGTTTCAATGAACTGCTCTCCCTGAAAAATCAGAAGAGACTGGAGAGTGAGGGGGGCGTCTGCATCGTATATACCCATTTTGCCAAGGGGTTTGTGGAGAACGGCAGGATCAACCGCACGACACAGGAGTTGCTGGAGCACCTTGCCGGCCGCAACGGGTGGTTCGTCCCTGTCTCGCAGCTTCTGGATTACCTGCGCGTGCGGCAGCCCGGCGATGCACTGACCGCTTCTGAACGACTCCGCATGGAGCTGAAATGGTTTTGGTCAAAGCTTATGCATGGCACATCATGAGGTGACGACATGGAACTGGAACTCATACCGCAGATCGACCCTGAAACATGGGACAGGGCGATAGCCCCGTATGACAGCAAATTCCTCTTTCATCAATCTGCCTGGCTGAATTTTCTCAAGGAGACCCAGGGCGGAGAGATACTGAGATTCAGGATTCTTGACAACGGGAGCGAAGAGGGGTATTTTGCAGGGCTGCTGGTCCGGAAAGGGCCGTTGACTATATTCGGCAGCCCGTTGCGGGGTTGGACAACCGACTATATGGGGCCGATCGTAAACAGGGGTTTTAAATATCAGAAGTTCCTGCCTTCGCTTGAGGAGTTCTGCAGGGAGATGAAGATTGATCACCTGGAAATCTGCAATCCGTTTCTCGACGATGCCTGTTTGCAGAAGGCTGGCTTCACCCTTGCAGAAGGCATAACCTATGTTGTCCCGCTCCAGCCCTGCGAGGAGGAGATGTGGAAACAGCTGGAGAAGAAAAGCTGTCAGTACTCTGTCAGGAAGGCGAAAAAGGACGGTCTCGTGGTGGAGGAGAACTACGGGGGCAGCTTCATTGATGAGTATTACCGCCAGCTGGGTGAGGTCTTTGCGAAACAGGGCCTTGTCCCCACATACCCGGTTGAACGGATAAGAAGTCTGTTTGATCACCTGACACCGGACCACCTCTTTGCGCTTCAGGTGAAATACGGGAATAAAACGGTTGCCTCGGGAATATTCCCTCATGATGACCGCCATGTCTTCTTCTTCGGCGGGGCTTCCTGGCTGGCCTTTCACAAATTCTGCCCGAATGAGCTGCTGCACTGGACCATCATGACGCGGTCTGCGGGACTGGGTATTTCCCAATACGATATGTGCGGCAGCGGGAGCTTTAAACCGAAATTTGGTGGAGAAAAGGTTGCGGTCAGGAGATACTCAAAAAGCTACTCGCTCCTTGCAAGAGTGGGACGGGAGGCGTACCGGTCATATTTCTATGCCCGGCAGAGGTTGCAGGGCAGGTACCGTGCTGCGATGCAGCGCTGGCAGCCTGTGACACAGGATGACTGACTGCCGGAACCGGGGCAGCAGCGGCGTAATGGTTTCACCCGGAGGTTTGAACTGTTATGAAAAAACAGGGGAGCTAACTATGAATGCATGGGGCAACGCACGGTTCCTGTTCGGGGGGCTTTGTATCTTACTGCTGTTTCTGACCTGCGGAAGGTACTATGCATCACTGCCTCCTGACGAGGGGAAGCCGGCACTCACCAGTGCTGCGGCCCCGGCTGCCGGAAATGCGGCAGTAGTCCTGCAGGATGCGGCGACATATTATGTGGCTGTGGACGGGTCGGACAGCAGCAGCGGGACCTCATCGGCGCCCTTTGGCACGTTTACCAAGGCGATGGGAGTATTGAAGGCAGGGGATACGCTCCTGATAAAGGACGGTACATATCACCAGACACTGAACGTGACGGTATCAGGTACGGCAGTGTCGGTGATAACGATCAAGGCGGTTAATGACGGAGCGGTGATCGTTGACGGGCAGGGGAAGAGGGACCCGTTAAAGCTGGCGGGGAGGAGTTACGTCGATGTAGAAGGTATTGTATTCAAAAATGCGGTGTATGATCTCATCAGAGTCAGCGGGGGATCGAACCATATCAACCTCAGAAGACTCTCTGCCTATAACGCGGGGGTAGGAAACTATCATCTCTTCCTGATCTGGAACTCCAGTACCGTGGTCGTGGAGGACTGCATAGCGTCACAGACAAAGGGAACGAACAAGGCAGGCCGGTACGGGATCGTGAGCTTCGGCGGGGCGAACAACAACACGTTCAGACGGAATTACGTGAAATACTACGGCCACACGGGCGGTGGCGGACCGTGTGCAGCGGGAGCTGACTACGGCGGCAGTTACGACCTGTGGGAGAACAATGTGTTTGATGTCTCAGAGATGCCGGCAGGGTGCAGTGATGTCGGTTACCAATTTGCGATATTTGGAGAGGGTCTGTATTATGACACTTCGCACAGCCGGTGGTACGGCAACGTCATAATAGGAGGTCCGAATGTCAGATTCGCAGCATTTGGGGAATCAGACGGCACCTATTCAGTATCTGACTGGGAGTTTGTGAATAACGTTATTATTCGTGCGCAGGCGGGCATCGTGAATATCGGTGCGGCAAAAGGTGCGGGTTGGGTAGTGCGGAACAATACCATCACAGATACGGGAACAAATTCGATGACGAAGACTCAGGGCGCAGGAGCAAACGCCCTGGTGGCGAATAATTCCTATCTCACGGGATCCAACGGAATCAGCGCGGTCACCAGCGCCAGCCTGACGAGTAGGTATAACAATTTTTATAGCGTAACAACGCAGTATAGCGGCAATGTGCTGAACAGGGCAGGCGACAGAAATATTATCCCCTCCTATGATACCTTCACCTACGGAAAGGGGGCCTATCTGATGGTACCTGCGGCACTGAAGGGGCAGGGGGAAGGCGGGGCAGGCATAGGCGCCGAAGTGCTCTACCGCTATCAGGATGGGGTGCTTACCGCTCAACCACTCTGGCCCTGGCCGATGGAAGAAAGAATTATTCAGGAAACCGGCATGAGTGTTACCTGGGAGGCAAAGGGTGGCCTCTGGAAGACCCTGAGCAATGTTTATACTCCCGTAGTCCCCGTGCCTCCGGCAGCAACCAATCTTTTTCCCGTGAATGGCGCCGGCAGATGAGAATAACCACGATACACAGCCAGCAGTCCCGATGATAAAGGAGGACAAAATGGACATCTTCGCTCTTCTCAGGAACATCCGGCTATTTTCTGCACTCACCGACCAGGAGCTGCGGCAGATACGGGATAAGGTCGCCATTAAGAGATTCAGAAAAAACGAGGTGATTCTCTACGAAGAGAACACGAATCAGGTTATGTATATTATTCTTTCGGGCAAGGTAAAAGTCCTCCAGACGAGCGAGGATGGAAAGGAGATGATCCTGGCCATGCACCATGCAGGGGACTTTTTTGGCGAGGTTTCACTGATCGACAGTCTGACGATGCCTGCCTCGGTCGTTGCGACCGACGACTCGACTGTTGCCATAATCTCGAAGAAAGATTTTTATACCATACTTCACTCTCAGGGAAAGGTGGTTGACGACCTGCTGCTGATCATGTGTTCGCGGCTTCGCGAGTCATGGCAGAAGATGCAGATCCTGAGTCTGAATAATGCCGCGCAGAAGGTCAGAATGCTGTTTCTGATGCTCTCGCAGGAGCACGGCAGAAAGACCGGCGAAGGCCTGATGCTGGACATTAAGCTGACCCATCAGGATATTGCGAATATGGTCGGCATCACACGCGAGACCGTCACCAGGATACTCGACAGATGGCTTGTTAATGAAGAAATCAGGGTGATCAAAAAGAAGTTCATGCTCCTTAGCAGTGACTTTCTGAAGAGCGACCTCGGAAGAGAGGTTATGCAGTAAATGACATATTGAATGTAATCCATTCACGATCTGACCTGGTCCTGTTGAAAAGCCTGCTTCCTGAACCGAAGCAGGCTTTTTTTGTATGGCTTCCGACATTCCCCAAACAGGAACCGCCTGCCCCAATAGGGTAAAAAAACGGCCTGTGAATTGTGAATATATGGTGAATAGTCTGCTGCATCAACAGGTTGCAGGAGGTCTGAAAACTGGCACGGCCTATGCGTTATCTGCATGCATGAAGGCAATCTCAGGATAAAGGAGGAAGCTGATGAAACATTGTGTATTCAAGAGATCAAACAAGGAGGAGAGCATTATGAAAAGAGGACAGTTGGTATGTATGCTGGTGTTGGCCCTGGTGCTGGGACTGACGGGTTTAGCGTCTCAGAGTGACGCAGGTGTGAGCGTTGGGATCAACATTGATCTTCCCGCGTATACCTTTGGAGCCCCGCCGCCGCTGGTAGTAATTCCCGGGACCTATGCCTATTTTGCGCCCGAGGCAGATGTTGACATCGTATTTTACGGAGGCTACTGGTACCGGCCGTATGAAGGCCGCTGGTACAGGGGCAAGGGTTATAACGGCCCATGGCGTTCAGTAGCTCCCGGAAGGATTCCGGGAGTGCTGATAAATCTTCCCCACGACTATCGCCATGCCTACCGGGAACATCCCCGGATACACTATCGTGATTTCAACAGGAACTGGCGCAACTGGGAGAGGAACCGGCACTGGGAAAAGAACGACCGGTGGCGGGAAGGCAGACACCGTGAGATGCGTGAAGACAGAAGGGATCAGAGACACGAAGAGAGAAGAGACCAGAGACAGGATCATCGCGGGAGATAAGTACTCTCGCAGCCCGGGGGTACACCCGGCCGGACTTATAAGGAAAGACAGAAGCAGGGATAGTTTTTTCCCTGCTTCTGTCTTTTTTATTCCACTCCCCCTGGGGTGAACCCCGGCTATTGACGATGAACTTAATTTAATCCGTATTTAATCGTTATTTAATCAAGTTTCTCTGCGAACTGTGATATGATTCCGACCTGAAAGTGTTTTTTTCTGGATTGGCAGATCGGCAGTATGACCACGGTGATCAGCGGGTCGGTGACTATAAGATACGGTGCGGTTTTTATTGATGCACGTTTATACAATAGACCAATTTTGTGAACTGCATCACAGATATCAACAAACAAGTGAGGTATACTAAAGACAGCAAGAGTGTAA
>PNOC01000090.1 GCA_013824615.1 Thermodesulfovibrio sp. | reverse complement strand
CCAGCCTGGTAAAAGGGGGGTCCATGATGACGTTCTGCGTGGCGAAGGTAACCATCTCCCTGATTTCCTTGCTGACCCGGTAGCTGTTTCCTTCCCTGATAAAAAAACGACGCAGGTGTTCGGGGGAGATATCCGCGCTGATATTGGCCGGGTAGACCCCCTGGCGGGCCTTGTCTATAGCGTCCCGGTCCAGGTCAGTGGCAAAGATCTGCAGGGTGAAATTTCCCGTGGGCATGACCTGTTCCAGTGCCTCTTTGAAGACCATGGCCAGCGAATATGCCTCCTCACCGGTAGAGCAGCCTACAGACCAGGCCCGCAGTACACCGCCCACCGGGTCTGTCAGGGAGTGGTCCGACAGGAGTGCAGGAATAATTTCTTCCCGCAGCTGTTCCCATGCCGCCGGGTCGCGGAAAAAACTCGTCACGCCGATCAGTAATTCCTTAAAGAGGAGCTCCACTTCCTGGGAATTTCCCTGCAGATAGCGGACGTAAGCAGCGATCCTGTTGATCTGGTGAATGCCCATGCGCCGTTCGATCCGCCGGTAGACGGTGTTCTTTTTGTACAGTGAGAAGTCCTGGCCTGTCCTGTCCCGCAGCAGGATGAGGACTTTCTCCAGGGAGCTTTGGTCTTTCTTCTCCAGAGGGTGTTCGGGTTTGGCGAGGGTGAGTGCATACCGGAGATAGCTGATAATTTTTTCCGGCAGTTCCTCCGAAGGGGCCACCAGGTCGGCCACTCCGGCATCAATGGCACTCCTGGGCATACTGTCGAACTTGGCCGATGCGGGCTCCTGCACCAGAGCCACTCCAGCCTTCTCCTTGATCGCCCTGAGCCCCAGTGTACCGTCCGAGCCCATGCCCGAGAGGATGACCCCGATGCCATACGTCTGCTGGTCCTCGGCCAGGGAGCGGAAGAAAAAATCGATAGGGAGGCGCAGGCCGCGGGGCTCTCTCGGCGCGAAGAGGTGCAGCACGCCATGCAGAAGGGACATATCCTTGTTGGGGGGGATCACATAGACGCAGTTCGGTTTGATCCGCATCCTGTCTTTAACCTGTATCACATCCATTCCGGTGATGCGCTGGAGCAGCTCGGGCATGATCCCCTTATGGGTAGGGTCCAGGTGCTGGACGATGACAAAGGCCATGCCGCTATTTTCGGGTACATGCCCGATGAACTGCTCAAGAGCCTCCAGACCGCCGGCGGAGGCGCCGATGCCGACAATCGGAAAAAGGCTGCGCTGCGGCCGCGACAGAGTCTCTTTGGGAGAGGCCCTGGCCTGTTCATTACGGCCATCTGCCGGTTTTGATTGCTTTCTCATAGCGGAATCATACCATATTTCAGATACCGGTGATATCAGGCTTTCCTTACATATCAGGATTTTTTTGACGGTTTTACCCTGCGGGGAGTCTTTATGTTGTCTCAGGAGTTCCCCCAAGAAACAGGGTATAGCAGGCTGTTGGAAAAGTATTTTTCGGTGTTTTTTCGTCATTCCCGTGCAGACGGGAATCCAATGTTTTCAAAGGCTTTTGGATACCCGCCCTCGCGAGTATGACGGCTTAAACTGGCAGGATGAGAGTTTTTTAACAGCCTGTATAGATATCGCAGGGCTTTGAGCATTAAGGATTAAAGGAAAAAACGAAGTGGTTGGAGTCTATTTTGAAAAAGGGGGGAACTTTTTATAACAAGACGTTAAAATAGTAGTTGTCATTCTCGCGAAGGCGGGAATCCATTTTCCATACCTATCACTGTGCACATGAAAGAAAACTTTTATGTATATATGCTGGCCAACCAAAAACGAGGGACCTTGTATGTGGGTGTAACTTCGGACCTGATTAAAAGGGTTTATGAACACAAAAAAGGTTTTGTCGATGGATTCACAAAGAAATACAGTGTGAGCCAGCTCGTTTACTATGAGCTGGCAAAGGATGCAGTGACAGCGATAACGAGAGAAAAGCACATAAAGAAATGGAATCGGGTATGGAAGCTCAAGCTGATCGAGGAACATAACCCTGAATGGGAGGATTTGTACTACAAGTTGACAACATGAGAAACTTGGATTCCCGCCTCCGCGGGAATGACGGCCACGCACCCAAAAAAATGGGGGAACTCCTGTTTATGTTGTCTTTATTGACGCGTTCACACTTCTGTGATACCTTAAAATCAGAATTTACGACGTTCATGGAGGCAGAAATGCGCAGGGAAGACCGGAACTTTTGCAGCCTGAGTGTAGCATTCATCTCATGAATACGAAGAAGAAAAAACTTCTTTTTGTCCTCGGCGGCGGGGCAGTAGTTTTTGTTTTTGCCGCAGCCATTTTCTTTACCCTCATCTTCGATATTAATTCCTACAGGTCCCGCATCGAAGCCGCTGTCTCCCGGGCTACCGGCCTGGAGGTAAGGATCAAGGGAACGATGGGACTCTCTTTTTTTCCTTTTGGCGTATCGGCCAGGGATGTCCATGTCTTCCGCAACGGAAGCGAGATCCTTTCCCTCGAGACTCTCAAACTGGGGGCAGAGTTTACGCCCCTGCTGAGGAAGCAGCTCAGGGTCACCAGGTGCGAACTTCTCAAACCTTCCGTCCTCATCGTGAAGGAAGCCGATGGAAAATATAATTTTGAAGGCACTCAGGAGAGATCGGAAAAAGGAGAGCCGGGAGCGGCCTTCAGTCTGCGTGAGCTCAGGCTGTCCGGCGGGGCGCTTGTCTACCTGGACAGAAAGACAGGGGAGAAGACCGAGGTTAAGGACCTTGAACTGGCTGTCAAAGACCTCTCTGTTGCGGGGGACATCATAAAGAACAGTTCCTTCACCGGAAGCTTCGACTGCAGGGAAGTGCTCCAGAAGGACTTCAGGATAGAGAAGCTCAGGGCCACGGTGAAGGCGGTCGGGGGGACATACAATTTCGAACCTCTTACCATCGGCGCCCTCGTCTTCACTGACAGGAAAACGGGTGAAAAGACCGGAGTGAAAGAGATCGCTCTGGCCATCAGGGACCTTTCGGTGCTGGGCACCTCAGGCGAATTTGCAAAGGACCTTTCATTCACCGGGACCCTGGGATGCAGGGAGATACGCAAAGGGGCCTTCGGGATCGATAACGTCAGGAGCCCGGTAAAAGCGCAGAAGGGGGTGATCTCTCTCTCAGCCCTGACCATGGATATCTTCGGCGCAAAGGCGGAGGGTGATATCACGGTGGAGAATCCGGAAACCGGGGTTGAGTATAAGATCAATATGAAGGTACTGGGGCTGGACTTTGCAAAACTTCAGGAGGCCTTCGGGACAAAAAAGGTCATCGGCGGCAAGGGGGATCTCTATACTTCCCTTCTGATAAGGGAAAAAGGAGACCGTAAAGTGATAAACGGCATGGACGGAACTTTTTCTCTCCGGGGTGACAATCTCGTCATGTATACAATGGACCTCGACAAGGTCCTCTCCTCCTTTGAATCGAGCCAGAAGTTCAATCTCGTCGACCTCGGCGCTTTCTTCATTGCCGGTCCGCTCAGCACTGTTGCGCTCAAGGGATACCGTTATGGGGACGTTTACAACCAGACGCGTGGAGGGCAGGGAGCCATCACGCAGTTCATCTCCCACTGGAAGATCAAAGGAGGTGTTGCGGAGGCCGTGGACTGCGCCCTTGCGACGAAGAACAACCGTATAGCCCTTAAGGGCAGTCTCGATCTTGTCAGTGAACGATATGACAATGTCATCGTGGCGATTCTCGATGCAAAGGGCTGCACTAAATTCAAACAAAAGATCAGCGGTCCCTTCGGCAGTCCCGAGATCGGCGCGGTGAGCGCGATCGAATCCCTGGCCGGCCCAATCTCCGATCTCTTCAGGAAGGCAAAGCGCTTTCTCCGGGCGGGCAGATGCGAAGTCTTTTATGGCGGTGCTGTGCAGCAGCCTTCAAAATGATTTTTTTGTGAGAGGCTGTTATTGCCATCAGTTTTCACTCATCTGTCCAGAATCTCCCTTACCTTTTTCAGGAGGTCCTGTGACCTGATGGGCTTGTGGACAAAATCAAGGCCCGATTCTGCCAGTTCCTGAGCTTTGAGCATGTCCATCGTATAGCCGCTCATAAAGAGTGTTTTGATGCCCGGGTCTGTATTCCTCATTTCCTCATAGGCCTCTTTCCCGCTTTTCTTCGGCATGATCATGTCAAGTATGACAAGATGAATCCTGTCCCTTTTTTTCATGAATTCTGCAATCGCATCTTCCCCGTCCTCTGCCATGATAACACGGTAGCCGAAGGACTCCAGGATAATCCTTGTCAATTTCCGCAGGGAGGCGTCGTCCTCGGCGACAAGTATGGTTTCCGTTCCACCTATTGGAGAAGAAATCGCCTCAACATCCAGTTTATTCGCTGCGGTATTTTCGATGACCGGCAGCCATATTTTGAACGTCGTACCCCTTCCCGGTTCACTGTAGACCCTTATATACCCGTTGTGCTGTTTTACTATTCCGTATGCAATTGCAAGCCCGAGGCCTGTTCCCTTGCCGATTTCCTTGGTTGTGAAAAAAGGATCGAATATCCTGGCCTGTTGTTCTTTTTCGATACCAGTCCCTGTGTCTGTGATTGAAATAACCGCATATGTCCCGGTTACGCCGTACTCATTTGCGCTGATAAACTCGGCATCTATTTCCCTGAGTTCCGTGCTGATCGTCAAACTTCCGCCTTTAGGCATAGCATCCCTGGCATTTGTCGCAAGGTTCATCAATACCTGCTCTATTTGCCCGGCATCAGCCATTACCATTGCTTTTTTGCCCATGAGGTCTGCAATAATATTGACGTCTTCGCCTATGATGCGCGAAAGCATTTTCTCCATGTTAATTACCATCTCGTTCACATCTATCGGTTTAAATTCGGCAACTTCCTTTCTGCTGAAGATAAGCAGCCTCTTCGTGAGATTGGCAGCCTTCTCGGCAGCGGCGAGCACCTCATTCATCTGGTCTTTTTCAAGGCTATCGGCCTTCTGCTTGTCCAGCACCATGCTGCCATACCCCATGATCACATTGAGAATATTATTGAAATCGTGCGCAATGCCCCCTGCTAAAGTGCCGACAGCTTCCATTTTTTGGGCCTGACGGAGCTGGTCTTCAAGTTTCTTCTTTTCGGTTATATCAACAAGTATTTCTGTGACGGTCATAACCTCCCCGTATTTGTCTCTGGAGAGGGGATATGCTTTTGTTTCAACATAAATAGGCTTTCCCTGTGCATCATGGTGGATATGTTTGACCGTATGGGGCTTGCCGGTTTCAAAAACCTGCTTTACTGCACACATTTGCCCTGACTCATAACAGGGGGCAGGGCAATGATGGGAGATTTCGTAACAAGGCTCACCGATTATATGCTCAAGAGACATATTGGTTCCCTCGGCAAAGGCCCTGTTCGCAGATATAATCCTGAAATCGCGGTCTATTACGATAAAACCTTCATCAACGGTTTCCATGATGCTCCGATTAAATTCTTCACTCTTCTTCAGCGCCTCTTCCGTGGCGGCCTGCTGAATGACCAGGGCAGCGGTACTGCTGAGTCCGTCCAGCATGGTGTCTTCATCGGCAGTGATGGGCCGCTTGGCAAAGAGGGCCAGAACACCTATCGCCTGCCCGCCGGGGATGCGGAGCTGGTATCCCCCAAACGACACCAGTCCCAGTTTGTCCGCCCATTCATGGTTGTGAATGCGGGGGTCATTCTTCACGTCGTTGGTGAGCAATTTGTGCTCTTCCCCCGAAGCGATGAGACCGATCTTGTAGCAGCCGAATGGAACGTGGCTATGGACTTTGCCGTCTGTGTGGGTATAGCGGCCCGAACTTGCCATCAGATGCAGACAGCGGTCGCGGCAGACATGCGGTCCTTCCTGTACCTGGGCATGGATGCAGCCCTGTTCGCACCGGTCTCCGGGACGAATCAGCCAGATGCGGCAGAAGTCGGCGTCGAAGAGCTGAACGATACTATCGGTAATGATCCTGAGTTTCTGATCGAGCGCTGCCGGAACAAGGAGCGACTGTTGCAGCAGGTTGACACCTTCCTTCCACCGGAGCAGGGTCTCGCGTTGCTCCTCCGCCTTTTTCTGCTCAGTGATGTCGCGCGCTGTGGCATAGGTAATTCCGGCATCTTTATTATAGCTTGCCCGCCACGACAGCCACAGCACGGAACCATCCTTGCAAAGGTACCGGTTTTCAAAGTTAAACGAAAAGCCTTTCTGCAGCTGGCTTGTCATTTCGTCAAGGGTTGCCTGCCTGTCATCGGGATGCACAAATTCGATGAACGGCCTTGACACAAGCTCATCCTCGGTATACCCGAGCATTTCCGAGAAGGCAGGGTTTGTCTTCATGAAGGCACCATTTGGATCAGCTAAGCACATAAGATCCGCAGAGGTTTGGAAAAATTTAAAATATTGCTTCCGTTCCGCTTCCACCAGCGCCCGTTCAATGGCATATATTATTGACCGCGAAAGCAGATGATGGTCTATCTGCCCCTTGATCAGGTAATCCTGCGCCCCTTCTTTAACAGCCTGAGTTCCTGCTTCTTCATCATCAAGGCCGGTGAGCACTATTACCGGGGCTTCAGACCTCATGTGGAGCACCTTCGTCAGAGTGCCAAGCCCCTGACTGTCCGGAAGGCCAAGATCCAGGAGGATCACATCGAACCCGTCCAGCCTGACCTCGTCAAATCCGGATGATAAAGACGTTGCCCACACCAGCTCAAATACCAGCCCGGATTCCTTCAGCATTTCTTCAATGAGACGGGCGTCCCCGGGATTGTCTTCAATAATGAGTATTTTGATCTTCCGCTTCACTATCAGCGCGCTCCATCCGGCAATTTTACAATCGTGAGCCAGAAGTCCTCTATCGACTTCACGACGGTCAGAAACTGGTTCAGGTCAACAGGCTTGGTTATGAAACAGTTCGCATGGAGATTGTAGCTCTTGACAATATCCTCCTCGTCCTTTGAAACCGTCAGCACGACAACCGGGATGCGTTTTAAATTGTCATCTGACTTGATTTCTTTGAGCACCTCGTGACCGTTCTTTCTCGGCATGTTCAGGTCCAGAAGCACCATGTCAGGCCGTGGAACATCCCTATAAATACCCTGCTTGCGAAGAAAAGCCATGGCCTCAACGCCGTCACAGACAACATGAAGATCATTTTTGACCTTCGCCTCCTTCAATGCCTCCTGGGTCAGGCGCACATCTCCGGGGTTATCCTCCACGAGCAGGATGTCAATCGGTCTTCCCATATTTTGGTTGCTCATACTGTTCTGACCTCCTTTTTGGGTATCGTGAAATAAAAAGTTGTTCCTTTTCCCACCTCTGACTCAAACCATATACGGCCGCCATGCCGTTCAACAATCCGCCTGCAGAGCGAGAGCCCTATGCCGACACCCGGGTACTCCTTGCCGTGCAGCCGCTGGAAGATATTGAAGATCCTGTCTTTGTATTCCTGGGCGATGCCGATACCGTTGTCCCATACGGAAAAGACCCATTCTGTCTCCTTCTGAACCGCCGAAACATTGATACGGGGCGGATCTGCCAGTCTGAATTTTATCGCATTTGCCATCAGGTTCTGGAATACCTGTACAAGCTGGCCGGCGTCCGCTCTGACCACAGGAAGCCTGTCTGCGGTTATCAGGGTCCCACTTTCCTCTATTGCAATTTTCAGATTAGAGATTGCATCCCCAAGAACTTCAGTCGTGTTCACCTCTTCAAAGGGCTTACCCTTTGTTCCCACCCGGGAATAGGCCAAAAGACCTACGATCATAGTCTGAAGCCTGCTTGCGCCGTCAACCGCAAAAGCGATGAACTCATCAGCATCTTTATCGAGCTTTCCTTTGTAACGCCTCTCGATCAACTGCAGGTAGCTGGCTATCATCCTCAAAGGTTCCTGGAGGTCGTGGGAGGCGATATAGGCAAACTGTTTGAGCTCTTCATTGGAACGCCGCAGTTCTTCGACCGTCTTTTCTATTTCCTTGTTTGCCCTTTCCCGGTCTGCGCCATACTCTAATTCTTTTTGGTATTGTTCACGGTAAAAGAGCACATTTTGCTGCCTCCACCACAAAGCGATGCCGAGGCCCGAGGCGATGATCAGAATCATGATAATAAGCGAGACAATAAGGGCATTTCCCCGAAGGGACTCATACACCTCATCTTTATCTACTTTTGCGACGATAAACCAGGGAGAATCGGGGATTGCAGCCAAAGACGCAAACACCTGTCTGCCCCGGTAGTCTATGCCTTCGACGACTCCTTGCGTGCCGCGTATTGCAGTGGCGGCAGGCAGGTCTTTTTGGCTCAGAGGTAACCGCAGGGAAAGGGCCGTGTCTTTCCGATGCCTGAGTTCATTGATGTATAAAACCTCATCTCCTTCGCGCCGGATCAGCAGCGTCTCGGCTGTTCTGGACGGTACAGGCCACGTCTGGATGAGCGGATATAAAAAATTGTTGGGATCCCTGATCAGCACCAGTGCTCCTGACGGACGGCTGTTCGGAAGGACGATCGGAATAATAAGGCTGAGATGGATGGTTTTGGAGACGTCGGTTCTGTGGATGTCGGTAAATACCACCTTCCCTGAATGAAGCGCCTCTTTCACCATGGATAGTGAGTGGGGTTCCATCGCCGCGGCAGCTGAAGCAACGGACAATACCGCCTTTCCCTTTTCGTCGACCAGAACAATTTCACCGTAATCATAGTTCATCCTGATTAAAGACATCCAGACAAGGAGGTCCTTCCTGATTTCAGATTTTCCGGGATCATCAATAAACTCCTTGATATGCCGCAACATGATCCGGTTTCCCATAATGACCTGCGCCTCTGCAAACCGCTCCTTTCTCCAGTTTGCGATCTGGCCGACTTTCAGGACTGTTATAGCGATAAGATCATTTTTTCTGCTTTCAACAAAGTTGGCCTTCTGCGTTTCATAATAGGAATACCCGGCGGCGATGATCCCTGCCATGAGAAGGGTAAAAACCATGAAAACTCTGTACGGTATATTAAGTTGACCGGGGGTTGCTGCCATGATAAAAGAATCTCCTTTATAGATAAAGAGTACCCCACAATCCCCTGCCGGTCAAGGCAGCGGGCTACTTATCGACTTACGTATCCGGCGATCCTTCCAGTCTGGTTATGTTCCGGTGACAGGTATCGGGCAGGGCAGCTCAAAAATCTTCCACGGCAACTTTAAAGGCTATATTGAGGCCCATCAAAACTTCGGTAGTATTCGGAAAGCCGTTCTCGTCGTGTCCGGGAGGTTGGTTCCGCATCCTGCGCCCTAACCGTTTCTTGATGCTGGGTTTGGAATAAAAGGTGTTCCATAGCCAGCGCAGGCCTTCATTCAGTTCTTCAGAAGTCATATTTTTCGGATGAAAGGTGGAATACTGTCCGTTGAACTTTGTGACATCAGTCTCAAAAATGCGGTTCTCGGCCTGAAGCTGAGCATATAATTTCGACCCCCACATGGGGAACAGGGCTGAAAACAGTGCCAGCTCAATCTCATTGTCTTCACAAAACTCAAGGGTCCTCTGAAAAACGTTTTTATCGTCTCCCTCAAAGCCGAACATAAAGGAGCCGTAAATTCCTATGCCTGTATCGTGGGTCATTTTGATCCACTCTGCAAACTTTTCGGACTTCGCCCATTTTTTATCGACCGCCTGAAGATTGTCCTGGCTCAGGGATTCGATGCCGGTAAACAGGAACTGACATCCACTTTCAGCCGCAAGGCCCATCACCTCCTGGTTTGCAGCATGATTGAGTGAAAACTGACCGCTCCATTTGATCTTAAGCGGAATTATTTCCCGGAATAAATCGCGGGCATATGCCGGTTCGCCCATTATATTATCGTCAACAAAAAAGAAGGCCTTGCCCTTCAACTCCTCGATCTGGCGTACGACATGATCGATCGGCCTGTGGCGGAACTTTGCCCCGTAAAAATTCGTGACGGCACAGAAATCGCAGTTATAGGGACAGCCCCGCGTTGTTTCAATATGATAAAACTCGTCCTTTGCCGAGAAAAATTCTTTTTTTATGAACGGAATATCTTTGAGGTCGATGAGCTGCTCGGCCTTATAATAGGGTTTCAGCTGGTTGTTTCTCAGGTCTTTTATCACCTCAGGCCAGACATGCTCTGCCTCGCCTGCTATAACACTATCGACGTGTTCCCTGACATCATCATAGTTTAATGTCGGGAAAAACCCCCCGAAGGCCACCTTGATGCCTGCCGAACGAAACACTTTGGCAATCGCTCTCGCCGAGGGCGACACATGCATCATAACGGTGATACCCACCAGGTCCCAATGCTCCTCATACGGAATCGGGGAATGGTTTTCGTCGATGATCCTGACCTCGATATCCTCGGGTGTGAGCGCTTTCAGGATAGGCAAGGCAAGGGGCGTCGCGTTCATATAGCGAACAGAAGCCTGCCCCCGTCCTACTCTCTTTGGATTGATCAGCAAAATTCTCATATTAGTCTCTCCTGTTCTACTTTAGCACGAATTCAGAAATCCCGGATGCAGGAGTCGTGGCTTGACGCATGGTGTGACCATACTTGACAAAGAGCTATTTTGGTCTGATAATAGCCACCATGGCCGGTATAGAGATTATTGTTGTAGAAGGGGGAGCAGATTTAAGGGATTTTATTGACCTGCCGTGGAGGATTTATGCTGACTACC
>PNOC01000089.1 GCA_013824615.1 Thermodesulfovibrio sp. | reverse complement strand
CGCCGAGACAGCCACAGACCCTGCACCGATGGAGATGTTCGAGACGGTCATAAATCTGAAACCTGAATCTGAATGGCGGCCAGGCATGGACCCCGAAAAACTGAAGAACGAGATGAACGATGTCCTGAGTATCCCCGGTGTTGCAAATTCCTTTACCATGCCGATCAAGGCCAGGACAGATATGCTTTCCACCGGTATCAGGACTCCGGTCGGTATCAAGATCCTGGGGCCGAAACTCGATGAGATTGACCGTATTGGTATGGAGATAGAACAGGCGATCAAGGATATCAAGGGGACCCGCAGCGTCTATGCCGAGCGGGTCACAACCGGATATTTTCTTGATATTACCGTGAACCGTGAGGCCGTGGCCCGCTACGGCCTTGCTGTCGGTGACGTCCAGGAGATAATCGAAACGGCAGTCGGCGGCATGAACCTGACGACGACGATCGAGGGCCGGGAGCGTTATCCGGTGAATCTCAGATATGCCCGCGAGCTCAGGAGCAGTCCCGATATGCTCAAAAGAATACTGGTTCCGGTGATGATGAATGCGAATGCCGCGCCATCAGGATCAAATGCCGGAATGACCGGGTCCTCATCAGCTCAGCCTTCCACATTCCCGGCAGTCCTTCAGGTACCACTTGGTCAGCTTGCGGAGATCAAAACCGTTCGGGGTCCTTCCATGATCAAGAGCGAGGAGGGCTTGCTTGCCTCATACGTCTATATTGATTTTTCCGGCAGGGATATCGGCGGCTATGTCGACGAGGCAAAAAAGAAGGTTTCTTCTCTGAAAATTCCTGATGGTTATCGCCTTCAGTGGAGTGGTGAGTACGAATACATGGTCAAAACAGAGGAACGTCTCCGGCTGGTTATTCCCCTGACGCTGCTTATTATTTTTGTCCTGATATATATGAATACGCAATCATCGGTAAAAACCATGATCGTGCTGCTGGCAGTGCCCTTCTCTCTCGTCGGTTCGTTCTGGTTCCTGTATTTCATGAATTACAATTTAAGTATTGCGGTCTGGGTCGGCATGATCGCACTTGCAGGGCTTGATGCCGAGACCGGCGTCGTCATGCTGCTTTACCTTGACCTTGCCTATGAACAATGGAAGAAAGAGGGGCGGATGAATACCGAGGAGGACCTGAAAGATTCGATCATGCATGGTGCGGTCAAGAGGATACGGCCGAAACTGATGACGGTGGGTGTGATACTTGCGGGACTTATCCCGATCATGTTCAGTCACGGTGCGGGTTCTGATGTCATGAAGAGGATTGCTGCCCCGATGATCGGCGGGGTGATAACGTCAGAGATCCTCGAGCTGACTATCTATCCTGCGATCTATCTGATCTGGAAACGCCGGGAGTTTAAGAAGAAAACTGCTGAGCTGCCACAGGAGAGTTCAGCGTAGCACTGCCCTGGTTGTCATCCTTCTTGATCCCGTACATACCGAAACTGCAGCCAGATTATATACCCTCCCCAGAAACAGGCGGTCAGCATCAGTATGCTGCCGAAAAGATGCGCTGCTGTTGCGAGGGCATGATCGCAGCTGAGTAACCCGAGTTTTCTCAGGATATACTGCCAGTCGTGGTAGTCGTCGACGTCAGCCCCGGTGACACCTCCGAGGAGCATCAGTTTCAGCGCCCGTGCGTCATTGATATATGGCGCCATGTCCAGAAAATTTTCTCCTGCCCACCATAATGCTACTGACGCGGCAAACGGATCTTTTGTTTTGATAAGAAAGGTTCCGAGGCAGATCACCGGTATCAACAGCTGCATGAAGCTGCCGCCGAGGACAGAAAAAAATCTCCCGAAGATCCTGAACAGGATATGTCCTGCCTCATGAAAGGGAAGGTTGATAAGATGCAGAAGACTCGATCCGGCAGTATTGCTGTCTATTGAGGCAAAGATGAGTCTGAGCCCCCAGATAGATAAGCTTCCCAAAAGAATTGTTCTGCCGGCGACATGGAGAAAGTTTACTTCCGGGTCAATATATAAAAGTAATTCTTTCAGGTTGAACATAATACCAGAGGTGTCATCCTCGGGCTTGCGTGCCCGCCGTCTTGTTGGAGAGACCAGGGGATCCAGGCCTTCGACAAGCTCAGGGTGACATAATACCAGTCATGGTGAGCCTGTCGAACCATGGATTCCCGATTAAGGACTTCGGGAATGACAGACAATAAGTAGCGTTTGTGCGCAGACACTATTTGTGCCGAATCTTCAGCACGAGGATAATCGAGGCGAGTATAAACGTGATGCAGTTCGTGACAATGACCGGGACTGAGGATATCAGAAATCCGTAGACAGTCCATAAGGCAATGCCGGCACAGAAGGCGACAAACATTCCCAGGGAGATATCTTTTGTCGACCGCGTCCTCCACGTTCTGATCACCTGCGGTATAAAGGCAGCAGTGGTTAGCATTCCGGCAGCAAGTCCTATCAATGTTATGTGATCCGGTGCCATATCAGGTGTTATTTTAGCATTTCATATTCAATTAAGTTACAATCACCTATGTCGGATTCATTGCTCATTATCGGAGGCGGACTGGCCGGGTCAGAGGCTGCCTGGCAGGCAGCTTCACGGGGGGTGCGGGTCACCCTGTATGAGATGAGGCCTCAGAAACTGACCGAGGCCCATCAGACAGGTCTGCTGGGAGAGCTGGTTTGCTCGAACTCTCTGCGGTCAAATGATCCTCAGAGCGCACCGGGTCTGCTGAAGAAGGAACTCTCAATGGCAGGCTCCCTGATTATGGAGGCTGCCGAAGCTGCAACGGTGCCGGCCGGATCTGCGCTGGCGGTAGATCGCACAGTCTTTGCCGAATTTATAACGAAACGGTTGGACAAACACCCGGATATTGAGTTGATCAGGGAAGAGGTGACAGAGATCCCGGACCGGTTAACCATCCTCGCGACCGGACCGTTGACGTCAGAGGCGATGACATCGAAACTCGCAGGGCTTGTCGGCAGAGACTATCTCTATTTTTATGATGCCATTGCCCCGATTATTGATGCCGAATCAATCGATTATGAGAAGGTATACCGGATGTCCCGCTACGGGAAAGGCGGCAACGATTATATCAACTGTCCGATGACGAAGGAACAATATGAGCAGTTCTACACTGCGCTGACCGAGGCAGACAGGGTGACGCCCCGCAATTTTGAGGAGAACAGGATTTTTGAGGGCTGCATGCCGATAGAGGTGATGGCTGTCCGCGGTGTCGATACGCCGAGATTCGGGCCGATGAAGCCGGTTGGGCTCCCTGATCCGAGGACCGGCAGAGACCCATATGCCGTTGTGCAGCTAAGGGCTGAAAACAGGGAGTTGACGGCCTATAACCTTGTCGGGTTCCAGACCAGGCTGAAGTGGCCTGAACAGAAAATGGTCTTCAGTCTGATCCCCGGCCTTGAGAGGGCGGAATTCCTGCGCTATGGCAGTCTTCACAGGAACACCTTTATCAACGCACCGCTGGCACTGAACAGTGATCTTTCTCTGAAGGCCAGGGGCGATCTTTTCCTGGCAGGGCAGATAACCGGGGTCGAGGGTTACATAGAATCCACGGCCATGGGGCTGATCGCGGGAATTAATGCCGCGGCCAGAATGACAGGACGGCAGATGGAAGGCGTCCCCCCTGCCTCTGCGCATGGCGCGCTGATCAACCACCTCGTGAAGGCAGAGAGTAAAAACTTTCAACCCAGCAATATCAACTTTGGACTGTTCCCGGTTCTGCAGAATGCCCTGAAGATACGTGACAAGAAGGCACGGCGTGCCCTGATTGTCGAAAAGGCGCTGCTGGATTGGCAGCAGTATATCCAGCGGCTGTGAAGGAACATATCGACAAGTTTATCCGGTATCTCGAGGTCCAGCGGGCAGCTTCAGTACATACGGTCCGGGCCTACAGGAAAGACCTCGAAGGATTCAGCGCCTATGTTAAGAAGGCACCTGAAGAAATTGAGCTTATTGATATACGGGGCTTTATCGCGCTCCAGATCAGGGCCGGTTTGAGCAAAACGACTGCCGGCAGGCGTCTGGGGGCGGTCAGGTCATTTTTCAAATACCTGCATCGTGAAGGGCAGATTAAGGTGAACCCTGCAAAACTGGTATCCAGTCCCAAAATACCGAAGCTTCTTCCTAAATTCCTTACGGTCGACGACACGTTTTCTCTTGTCGAGAAGCCCGGTGCTATCGGGTTCATGCAGGCGCGGGACAGGGCAATTCTCGAACTTCTCTATTCCAGCGGTCTGCGCGTGAGCGAGGTGGCGGGGTTAAAAGTCGAGGAGGTAAACACACGGGAGGGATTGGTGAAGGTGCGCGGCAAGGGGAAGAAAGAACGCATCGTTCCGGTAGGATCAAAGGCAATTGATGCGATCAAAACCTATCTGGTAGAAAAAATATTGCTGAAGCGAAAACATAATGCGCTGTTTCTGAACAGGAGGGGAACCCCGTTGTCGGACCGCGGCATCAGAAGAATCGTGGTCAAGTATGCCCGGCTTATCGGGATCAGCGGGCAGATCGGACCTCATACGTTGCGGCATTCGTTTGCCTCCCACCTGCTGCAGGGCGGGGCGGATCTCCGGGTCATACAGGAACTGCTCGGTCATTCCTCTCTTTCGACAACCCAGAAATATACCCATCTCGATCTCACGCATCTCATTGATGTTTACGACAAGGCACACCCTCTGGCGGACCCGGACAAAAAAGAAAAATAGAGCTTGAATAACTAATATATAGGCTGTATATAATATATATAATTGGTACCATGAATACTGCACTTGTTTATACCACTGATGATTCGCTGAAAAAGGAGCTGGCTGCGGCTCTGCCGATAGACTTTACGCTTCAGACGAAGGTGAAGAAGTCAGGAGATGTGGTTGTTTTTGTTGACCTTGATACCATGAAAACGAGCCTGATCAGCGAGCTCTGTGATAAGGGGGTTGTGGTTGCGGTTACCAGTCAGAACAATACGGAGCTGGCCATGAAGGCGGTGACTGCAGGGGCCTATGAGACCATGCAGCGACCTCTGCAGCGGGACGAGCTGCATCTTTTTTTTGATGAAGTGCATACGCTCCGCAGTGAACTGAAGCAGGTCATTGAGATCCGACCTATGGCTTTAGTACCAACCTGTGCGATTGTGGGGCACTCACCCTCGATAATGCAGACCTGCAAGAAACTGGCGCGGCTGGCACAGGTGGAGGCCCCGGTTTTGATTACCGGAGAGACAGGGACCGGCAAAGAGCTTATTGCCGAGTCTATAGCGCAGCTTTCGTCACGCTTTGGCAAGCCCTTTGTTGTTGTCAATTGTGCTGCTGTGCCGGATAATCTTCTTGAATCCGAGCTGTTCGGATTTGAGAAAGGCTCGTTTACCGGTGCCTCGGCAGCGAAAGAGGGGATGCTCAAAATTGCTGACGAAGGGTCTGTTTTTTTTGACGAAATAGGCGAAATGCCGCTTGCCCTTCAGGGGAAACTGCTCCGTTTTCTGCAGACCCAGACCTTCTATCCGCTCGGCAGCATACGGGAGGTCCAGGTGAACGTCCGTGTTATTTCTGCAACGAACAGGGACCTTGCCCGGATGGTCAGAGAAGGTACCTTCAGGGAGGATCTCTATCATCGCCTGCGGGTCACCTCGATACAGGTCCCTCCTTTGCGTGAGCGCCAGGAGGACATTGAGCCTCTTGTCCAGTTTTTTGTCAACCGGTACCGGCATACCGCTCCGCGGTTGATCAGAGGGGTTACGAAGGCTTTTTTAAAAAAGATGGAGTCTTACGCATGGCCCGGAAACATCCGCGAACTCGAAAATGTTATCCGGTCTGCTATAGCGTTGAGCAAGACCTCGTATCTTACGACCTTTGAACTCCGCGAGCTGGCGGACCAGTCTGCTGCTGACAGCTCAACTGCAACTGAAGAGAGCATAGCCTCGGCAGTGCTGCCGTTTGTCCGCGATGCCGTCAGGAGGAAGGAAAAGAACCTCTACGAAAAAATCCATGCAGAGGTAGACAGGCCGCTGCTGGATTATATCCTTTCGCATACAAAAGAGAACCAGTCCGAGGCGGCACGAATACTGGGGATTAACCGCCTGACCCTCAGGAAAAAACTCAGGCAGTAACACCCGCGGGCGGATGACAGAGATCTGTCCTATCGTGTAAACTAACAAATCAATTCAGTATCAAGAGGTGAGAATGTTTCACGCTACCACAATACTCTGCGTACGCAGAAACGGGAAGGTTGCCATCGGCGGCGACGGGCAGGTGACGCTCGGCAATACGGTTCTGAAGCATAACGCAAAAAAAATAAGAAAAATGTATGGCGACAAGGTAATAGCAGGGTTTGCCGGCGCGACGGCCGATGCCTTTACCCTGTTCGAAAAATTCGAGGGCAAGCTTGAGGCTTACCGGGGCAATCTGACCCGCGCAGCGGTTGAGCTGGCGAAGGACTGGCGCACGGACAAGATGCTGCGCAGACTTGAAGCGCTTCTGATAATTGCGGACAAGGAACACGTTTTTATTATCTCAGGCACCGGCGACGTCATCGAGCCTGACGAGGGGTCTGCCGCTATAGGTTCAGGCGGCGCATTTGCTCAGGCAGCCGCCAAGGCCTTGTATGAGAATACGGAGCTCGGCGCACGGGAGATCATCGAAAAGGCCATGAAGATCGCCTCCGGCATCTGCATTTATACGAACGAAAATATCAGCATCGAGGAGCTTTCATAGTATGGAGACATTGACACCGAGGAAGATCGTTGAGGAGCTGGACCGGTTTATTATCGGACAGCATAAGGCCAAAAAAGCTGTGTCCATTGCGCTGAGAAACCGCTGGAGAAGACAACAGCTCCCTCCTGATCTCAAGGACGAGGTGCTCCCCAAAAATATTATCATGATAGGACCGACCGGGGTAGGCAAGACCGAGATAGCCCGCCGTCTCTCGAAGCTGGCCAATGCGCCGTTTTTGAAAATAGAGGCTTCGAAGTTCACCGAGGTCGGTTACGTGGGTCGCGATGTCGAATCCATGATCCGGGATCTGACCGAGATCTCCGTGAATATGGTGAAAAGCGAGCATCTCGAGAGGATCAGGGAAAAAGCCAAGCTTTTTGCTGAAGAGCGGATTCTGGACCTGCTGCTGCCGCTGCCACGCCATCTGAAAGCAGCCGAGCTTGATGAGCAGGACCGCGAAAAGAACCGGGAGACCCGGGAACGGCTGCGGGAGCAACTGCGGGAAGGTAAGCTCGCGGCCAGATATGTCGACATTGAAGTCAGGGAGAAGTCTATGCCCTTTGGGGTCATATCGAATATTGGTCTTGAGGATATGGAGATGAATCTCAAATCGATGCTCGGGAATCTCCTGCCCGAGAAATCGAAGCGGAAAAAGGTGAAGATCCCTGAGGCGATGGTCATTCTTGAGCAGGAAGAGTCGAATAAGCTGATTGATATGGATAAGATAATCCAGGAGGCGGTCGAACGTGTTGAGCAGACCGGTATCGTCTTTATCGATGAAATAGACAAGATTGCAAGCAAGGGCAGCGGTCACGGGCCGGATGTCTCGCGGGAAGGGGTTCAGCGCGACCTGCTGCCTATTGTTGAAGGCTCTACGGTAACCACCAAGTACGGGCCGATCAAAACCGAACATATTCTTTTCATAGCCTCCGGCGCCTTCCATATGGCAAAACCGTCAGACCTGATTCCTGAGCTTCAGGGAAGGTTCCCTATCCGCGTGGAACTCGACGCGCTCGGCAAGGCAGATTTCATAAGGATCCTGACCGAACCGCACAATGCCCTTGTAAAACAGTACACGGCATTGCTGGCGACCGAAAATGTGACGATCACCTTTCACGACGATGCCGTGGACGAGATCTCGGACATCGCGGCGCACGTCAACGACAAGACAGAAAATATAGGGGCACGGAGACTGCACACCATTCTTGAGAAGCTGCTTGAGGACATCTCGTTTGAGGCGCCTGAAAAGCAGGGGTCGAGCCTTGGGATTGACCGTGCCTATGTGCGGGAAAAACTGAGCGACATTGTGAAGGATGAAGATCTCAGCAGATATATTCTGTAGACACGGGTTTTCCTTTATATTGTTTGTCATTCCCGAAGTTCGTAGTCGGGAATCCATGGTTCGACAGGTTCACCATGGCAGGTATTATTTCACCCTGAGCTTGTCGCAGGGCTGGATCCCCGGGTCAAGCCCGAGGATGACAAATCTTTAATGTATGTATAAGCATACAGCAGGCTTGCAGATATTGGTTGTGGTATGGCTGTGTGTCATGTTTTTCATCCTGTCCTCCTGTTCTTCAGCCAGAAAAGGAACGCGGGAGGATCTTCCCTCGCAGTCCCATGCCGTGGCCTCCTGGTACGGTGCTGATTTCCACGGAAGGCCGACCTCTTCAGGCGAGATATTCAATATGCACGCAAATACCTGTGCGCATAAGGAATATCCTTTCGGCACGAGGTTGAAGGTTACTCACCTATCCAACAACAAGGCGACAGAATGCACGGTAAATGACCGGGGGCCTTTTATTGCCGGCCGGGACATAGATCTGTCATATGCGGTGGCAAAGGAGATTGGCGTTATTGGCCCGGGTACGTCGCGGGTCCTTCTTGAAGTGACCGGCAGGGATGCAACCTATATCCGGAGGGTGAAGGTCCAGGACGTTGAGAGAAAAGGCCTGTTTGCGATCCAGACCGGTGCTTTTACCGAAGAGGCCAATGCGGTCAGGCTCAAGGAGGCGCTCAGTCTCAAATACGACAATGTCTCTGTCGAACAGGCTCACGTGAGGGGCGTTGTTTTTCATCGCGTAAGGATCGGCAATTTCAGGAGTTTCAGCAAGGCCTATTCGGTGGCGGAACAGTTGGGGCAGGAAGGCTATCAGCCGATTATTGTAAAGGCTGATGTGAAAATATAGTTTCGGAGAAATTGTAAGCTGACCGCCTCTTGGTGTAAAATTTCTGTATGAAAACGTATGACGAAGCAGTTGAGTTTCATGGGCATTCGTGCCCCGGTCTGGCCATAGGCTATCGTGTTGCGTTGCGTGCACTGAAGGAGTTCGGAGACCGGGCAGAAGATGAAGAATTGGTTGCAATCGTTGAAAATAGTTCCTGCGCTGTGGATGCTGTTCAGGTGATGACCGGCTGCACCTTTGGCAAGGGCAACCTGATCTTTCATGACTATGGCAAGCAGGTCTATACCTTTATGCAGCGCCCGTCCGGAAGGAGCATCAGGATTTCGGTAGATATCCAGAAACAGCCTGAATCGCCTGAAGAGAAAACAGCCTGGGAAAAGTATCGAAAGGGTGACCGGACGAAGAAAGTCCAGCAGGTTGTCCACGACCGGAAAGCGGCAAAGCTGACCTATATACTGGAGGCGAAGGACAAGGAAATTCTGACCGTGACGCGCAGCCGGGCGGCAATGCCCGCTGAGGCCCATATTTACCGGAGTCTCACGTGTGACTGCTGCAGGGAGCAGATGATGGAGCCCCGGGCCAGGATAATGAACGGCAAAACTGTCTGTCTGCCGTGTTTTGAGAGGAAGAACTGATGAAAGAGATTATAAAAAAGGCTGAAATCCTGCTTGATGCGCTTCCCTATATAAAGAATTTTTCAGGCAAGACATTCGTTATAAAGTACGGCGGTGCTGCCCAGACTAAGGACGAACTCAAGGAGTCGTTTGCCCGGGATGTCGTGTTGCTGAGCTATATCGGGATCAGAACCGTGATTGTTCACGGCGGCGGACCGCGAATCTCCGCGACCATGGAGAAGATGGGCAAAAAACCGGAGTTTGTGAACGGCCAGCGGGTGACTGATCAGGAAACGATGGATATTGTCGAGATGGTCCTGGGCGGTCTGATCAATAAGGAGATCGTTTCGCTGATCAACCGGCACGGAGGCAAGGCCGCCGGCCTGAGCGGTAAAGACGGGAACCTTATTCATGCGCGGAAGAAGATGATAAAAAAAGTGACTGAAGAGACCGGCGTCAGCGAGATCATCGACCTCGGCCTGGTCGGTGAGGTCACTTCGATCAATCCCGGCATAATCGAGAGCCTCGATCGGGAGGGTTTTGTTCCGGTCATTGCGCCGATCGGTGTGGGGCCTGCCGGCGAGACTTTGAATATCAATGCTGATTTTGTTGCCGCTGCTGTGGCAGCGGCTTTGAAGGCCGAAAAACTGATTCTGCTTACGGATGTGGCCGGGCTGCTCGATAAAGAGGGAGCAATCCTTTCAACGCTCAGGAAGAGCCAGATATCAAAGCTGATCAAGGACGGCACGATTAGCGGCGGGATGCTCCCGAAGGTTTCGTCATGTCTCAGCGTACTCGAAAACGGTGTCAGCAAAACTCATATCGTCGACGGCAGAATTCCCCACTGCCTCCTGCTCGAGATCTTCACCAAAGAGGGAATCGGGACCGAGATAATTCTTTAACCGGCATAGTTCCCTTCGGATTGCAGGCGCACGTTGTGTACACTAAGCCTGTCTTAATCTATCACCGGTCTTTCGGCAGGTGGTTCCCTGTCTTCCAGGGTATAGGTGACGTTTACCTCCATATCTTTCCGGAGTGAGTTGTAGACCGAACAGTATTTTTCCTGTGACAGGGAGACGGCCCGGTCTACTTTTTTCGGGTCGATGTTCTTTCCCGCGATATGCATGACACAGTCGATTTTCCTGAAGAACTGTGGCGGGGTTGGGTTCCTTTCCGCCACGAGATTTATCTTGAAGTCGGCCAGCTCT
>PNOC01000088.1 GCA_013824615.1 Thermodesulfovibrio sp. | reverse complement strand
TCCAAGGTCAACCAGGCCGTTTTTCGGGCCGGAAGATATGATGGTCAATCTGGTCCCGGTCGCTTTTTCAAAAGCCTCCTTGATGGGCTTCAGTACATTTTCGGTCGGAGCCGCACCGGCACCAATCTTTACCTCATCGCCGGCAGCTACTCCGGCTATCACCAGCAGGGATGCAACGATCAGAAACGTTTTTTTAATACACTGCACAGTATGTCCTCCTCTGAAATAGATTTTAGGATCTGACGGCCGATAAGCGTTTACAAACCGCAGATTAAATGCCCCAATATAAAAAAGTCTTTTCCCAAAAACAGCAGACGATGAAAATAATCAGAACCCGAAATCTTTCAACAGATCATCCACCCCTGACTGGGATACCTGCTCATGAGTTTCCGCTGCCACCTTGGGGCCAGTCTCCATCTTAACCCCGAAGGTCGATATCAGCCGCACGAGCTCTTCCTCGATCTCACCGACCAGGGTAATGACTTTTTTGATCGTCTGGCCGGTGATGTCCTGGAACGACTGTGTGGTGATCAGCTCGGTGAGGTCGTCTTCGAGCATGTTTTTATATTTTTTCAGAAACTCGACCGATTCGGCCGGCTCCTTAACCTGTCTGATAGCCGCCGCCAGTTCATCCATGCTCAGCATATGTTTTTCGACGATAGTCATGGTTTTGTTCGCGGCCTCTTCGGTCTTGGTAATAACAAACTGGAGCCGGTCAATGGCATTCGGCATCTCGGACTGGGCCATGTCTTTCAGCTTGGGGTCGAGGGCCTCCTTGAAACTCTTGATCGAATCGTGCATCTTCCGGGTCACCTTGCCGACTTCCTTGAAAAGATCTCCCTGCCCCTTCTTCATGATCTCCTGAATAGCGGCATCTGCCCTTTCCTGGTCGTCCTTGTTCAGGGCATCGAGAAAGTCCATGATATCGTCAAAAATAAGGTACCGCGGATCGTTCGGGCTTATGCCCTTCTTTTCAAAAAATTCCCTGGCGTCGTGCATCTCTTTAACATTGACCTCGCCTGCCATGGTCTGGACCGTCCTGGTCACCTCGACCTGATCGCTCCCCTCTGTCTCTTTTACATCCACCACAATATCCTCAAAAAGACTCAGGTCTTCTGACGGCAGCAGTTTCTTGGTATCGAGCAGGACCACAAGCCGGTTTTTCAGTTTGGCAACCCCTTCAATCTGCCCGCTGTCCTCGTTCATGAACTTTTCGGGGTGCTCAATCTCCGACTCTTCGATATTAATGACGCCGGTTATCCCATCGACCAGCATGCCGAAGGTCATACGCCCGCTGGCCACGACGATCACATTGGTATGAGCACTGCCTTCATCCGGAAGTTTCACCAGCTTTTTCAGGTTCACGACAGGAATGACCGCGCCCCGGAGATTTGTTATCCCCTCAATGTATTCGGGCGCGTGAGGCATCTTGGTGATGACCGGCATATTGATGATTTCGCGGACCTTCAGGATCGGCAAGGTATATTCACTTGCATTGAGATTAAACCCTATATATTGCTGCATACGCTCTCCTTCAGACTACATTTTTTTAAGGCCGAGAACATTCCGGGACATACCGGCCAGATCAATGATAAGCACTACTTTCCCGTCTCCGGTGATCGTCGCCCCGACGATAAATGCAGCGTTTGTATCAATGCCTTCCACGGTCTTGATGACAACCTCCTCCTGCCCGAGCAGCTCATCGACAGCAATGCAGAACCTCCGGTCGCCAATGGCTATGACTACCACATATCGGTACTCCTGGCCCTGGCCTGCTCCGTAGCCCAGTATGTCGGAGAGTTCAAAGAGCGGCAGCACCTTTCCACGAACAACCAGGACTTTCTGTCCGGATACATTTTCGATATCCTTCATAGCAACTTTGAGCGTCTCCTCTATCGGTGCAAGCGGAATCGCGTACTGGTTGTCCAGCGAGCGCACCATCAGCGCATGGATGATCGCCAGTGTCAGGGGTATATTGATCCTGAAGGTCGTGCCGACATTTTTTACGGTCCGGACCTCGACATAACCGTTCAGTTTGGAAATGTTGGTTTTGACAACATCCATGCCAACACCCCGGCCGCTGAGCTCGGTAGCAACTTCCATGGTCGAAAAACCCGGCATGAATATGAGATTGACCGCAGACTCCTCGGTCATCCTCTGTGCTTCGTCCTCTGTTATCAGGGATTTTTCGAGCGCTTTTTTCTTGACCTTGTCGACGTCGATACCCTTGCCGTCGTCTGCCACCTCGATGATAATCTGGTTGCCCTGCTGATACGCCGTAATAGAAACCTTTCCCTTCGGCGGCTTGCCCATCTTCTGGCGCACCTCGGGGGTCTCGATAGCGTGATCCACCGAGTTCCTGATGATATGGACCATCGGGTCTCCGATATGCTCTATGACCGCCCGGTCAACTTCAGTGCCTTCTCCGGTAATGACCAGTTCGATATCCTTGCCGATGTTATTGGAGAGGTCCCGGACCAGCCGCGGGAATTTGCTGAATACTTTTTTGAGCGGCTGCATCCGCATCTTCATCACTGCCAGCTGCATATCCGAAGTGACCAGGTCCAGGAACGATACCGTACCCATCAGACTTTCGACATAGCTGTCGCCCGAATATTTCTCCTCCAGGTAGTTGCCGATGTTCATGAGCCGGTTCCTGACCAGTACGATCTCCCCGGCCAGGTCCATCACCTTGTCGACCTTGTCGACATCGATGCGGAGAGTCTGACTCGGCTCCTTTGTCTGAGCAGCGGCGACAGCCCGCTCTTCAGCAGCCTGATGGTCAACCCCGGCAGCTGAAGCCGGCTGGTCATGCACCACCTCCGGAATTCTGACCTCTTCTTTCTTCGGCGCAGAACCGGCAGCTTCCGGCAGTACCGGCTCAGGGACTGTTTCTGCTGCCTCCGCAGCCGGAGCAGAGACCGGTGCCGGAGTCTGAAGCGGAGCTCCGGTGAGGGCATCATCAAGTTCAACCAGAAGCGCTGAGGTGTCTTCCACCTTCCCGTCTTTTACCTTGATATGCTGGAGCAACAGCCGCAGCATATCAACACTTTTCAGGATTACGTCCATGACCGGCGTTGAGAGCTGCATTTCGTCATCCCGCAGTTTCTTCATAATGCTCTCGGCCTTGTGCGCCACGTCGACAAGATGCTGGAACCCGAGGAAGCCTGCAGCACCTTTTATGGTATGCATTGACCTGAAGATCTCGTTGAGCATATCCTTGTCGTGCCCTTTGGTCTCCAGTTCTACAAAAAGCGGATCTATCTTCTCCAGAGACTCTTCAGCCTCGGTGACAAAGTCAGCTATTATCTCACCCATCTCATCTAGTTCATCGGCCATCGAAATCCTCGCTTGTCAGCCGGCAAGCTTGCATGCCTGTCAGCATTTAATCACTTCCCCAGCCTCTCAGCAATCTTGTCCATCTTTTCCTTCAGGATCTCAGCAGTGAAGGGCTTGACAACATAGTTGTTCACCCCGGCCTTGATCGCTGCAATGACCTTGTCTTTCTCGGCCTCGGCTGTGACCATCAGCACGGGCATGTCTTTCAGTTCCGGATCGCTCCGGATCTTGTTGACCATCTCAAGCCCGTCCATATTCGGCATGTTCCAGTCAGAAACAACAAAGCCAAACCCGCCGGACTTGAGCTTGGAGTACCCCTGCGCCCCGTCTTCAGCCTCCTCGATATTTTCATAACCAAGCTGCTTCAGGATATTTTTTACTATGCGCCGCATCGTCGAGAAATCATCCACAACAAGTATCTTCATCTTCAGATCAAACACTGGTTGCCCCTCCTTTTCCAAACATTTGTTTCAAAATAAGCAGAATATTTTCCGAGACCTTGTCCGCAGTCACCGGCTTCACCATATAAGCGGCAGCTCCGGCGTCCATGGCTTTTGCTTTTTCTTCAGGGTCCGCCTCGGTCGTCACCATGATGATCGGGATGGCACTGAGGTTCGGATCGGCCTTCAGCGTACGAATCAGTTCCAGCCCGTCCATGTATGGCATATTAAGGTCTGTCAGGACCAGGTTAATCGTATCGGTGCCGAGCTTCTCTATCGCGTCCAGCCCGTTTTCAGCGGTAGCTACGGTATAGCCTTTTGACTTCAGGTAGAGACTCAATAGTTTTCTTGTTGTCTGGCAATCATCCACGACTAGTATTTTCATAGACTAACCCCTCTGGTAAACAACGACTTTGTTGATGATAACCGGCCTGAAGGCACGGGTTACGCTGTGCAGACTTTCTGAAGAACCCACAAATAGATACCCGCCCGGCTTCAGGCTGTTGTACAGGTGAGAAACGACCTTCTGCTTCGCCTTGTCGTCAAAATAGATCAGGACATTCCGGCAGAAGATGACGTCAAAACTGCCGAGGGTCTTTATCTTCTTTTCGTCGATCAGGTTGACATTCGAAAATGAAACCGGCCGCTTCGCCGCGGCATCCAACTCAAAATTCATCTGCCCGTTGTTCTTGAAATATTTTTTCATATAGGGTTCAGGGACATTCCGGATAGAATATGAGTTATAAACAGCCCGCTTGGCCGAGGCTATCACCTCATCACTGATATCCGAGCCGACGATCTCGGTGCGAACCCCGGCCTGCTTTTCAGCCAGCATCATAATCAGCGTGTATGCTTCTTCGCCCGTGGAGCAGGCGGCGGACCATATCCTGATGTCCTTGGTCTTCTTCGCACCGAGGACCTTCGGTGCGATCTGGTCGGCAAAGACATCAAGCTGCTGGGGTTCCCTGAAAAAATAGGTCTCATTCGTTGTAATGGCATCGAAGAGCCTCGAAAGCTCATCGCCGTTCGTACTGTATTTTATGAACTTCAGATAGTCTTCGAACCCGCTGAGGCCTTTCTCTTCAATCCTTTTGACCAGTCTGTTCTCGAGCAGATATTTTTTTGTATCGGGAATGAATATCCCGCACTTTTCATAGATAAAATCCCTGAATTCCCTGAAGGTAGGGTCCTTGAGGACAAAGCTCATGATGCCTCCTGCAAATACGGGGCGACAATCCCCCGGACCCGCTCATCGAAGACATCCATGCGGGCCGCAACTGCCGCACGGTCAATATTCACCAATGCCTTTACCGCCTCCTCAAGGACATCCTGATATTTTTCTACCTGCACCATCTGCAGGACCGGTTCGAAGGACCGGGGATCGGAGATCTGCCCAAGCGCGGTGACTGCCGCCTTTCTGACATGGCTGTCGTAGTCGTCAACCGCATCGATCAGCGCCGTTGTGGATTCCTGGTCATTTATACCGGCAAGTGCTTTGACACTGGCCCTTCTGACATCTCTGACGTCGACCTCAATGCACTTGATCAGATGAGAGATCGCCTGTTCGCATTTCAGTTCTCCGATCTGTTCGATCGCAATGACTCTTCCGCGGAACCGGATGGAGGGGTCTGTCAGCACATCTATGAGGGCCACACAGGTTGCAAACTCGCGAAGAGCGCTCCGTATCATATAGAGTCTGTCTTCGGCCTCAGGGTCAGAGGGCTCGAGAGAGCCGCTGATATCAATAACCGTCCTGACCGCCTTCGGGTCTTTCAGTTCAGCCAGGCCTCTGAGTGCTATGAAGCGCTCGTCCCAGTCACCCTCTCTGAACATGCTGATCAGCAGGTCGACGGTGCCGGGTACGGTCGGGGTAATGCCGATCTGAAGCAGACTTTTCAAAGCAGCAGCCTTTTCCATATCATCCGCTGTCTGCATATGCTGCTCCAGGGCACCCTGGGCAAGAGGAGAGCCGATCTTGCCGAGTGTCTCGATCGCGGCATAACGAATGGTGACCGAGTCCCCGGTGAGCAACGCCACGATCGGGGCCACGGCGGCCTCGTCCCGAAGCGCACCGAGGGCCTCCAGAGCCGAAAAGCAGACCCACTCCTCATCTGACAGTATAGCAACCAGCTGGGGTACTGCCTCCTGAAACCCGAGAAGTCCGAGGGCCTTTGCAGCAGAAGCCCTGACATTTGCATTGGGATCTTTAAGCATCGGCACAATCTTCTCTGCATCAACATCAAACTGTATATCGATCATAAGGTCGATACTGAATTTTCTGACATCGTCGTCCTTGTCATTCAGCAGCGGGTAGAGAAACGGCACGGTTACCGGCCCGATGTCCCGCAGCATTATCATGGCCGTATTTCTCAGGTAGGAGTCCTCCCGCAGCAGGGGGAGGACCATGTAGGCCACGGTTTCACCGCCAATGGCAATGAGGGACCTCATGGCCGCATCCTGTACCCCGTGATTTTCATCCCGCAGTGCCCTGAGCAGAGGATAGACAGCGCGTTCATCAGCCTCAGCCAGCACCTCTGCGGCATTACGGCGCTTCGAGGCATCGGCATGAGCAAGGTCCTGGAGCAGTCTCTGGATTTTTCTGGATTGCATCATTATATCTTATCGGCCTTTCTATCGAATTTCTTTAATATACACAGGTATATATATAAGTATTTTCACGGGATATCAAGTATTTTTTTCGAGTTTTGCCTTCATCCGTATCAGGGCCTGCGTGTGAATCTGGCATACCCGGCCTTCGGTCAGTTTCATCACCTTGCCGATTTCCTTCATGGTCAACTCGTCCCAGTAATAGAGAGAGAGCAGCAGTTTCTCCTTTTCCGGCAGCCCGTCGATAAGCCCGGCAAGCATATCCCGGCGCACCCCGTCTTCAAGCAGGGCCAGCGGGTCACGGGCCTGCGCGTCAGGGATACATTCCAGGATATTGAGCTTATCCTCTCCTGATGCGTCAGCCTCAAAATCTTCAAAGCGAAATGAAATAGAGCCGCTCGCCTCGTAAAGAGTCTTGTAGTAGTCTTCCAGGGTAAGATCGAGCGCCGCAGCCACTTCCTCGTCATCCGGCATCCGGCCTAATTCCTTTTCAAGGCGGCTGTGGGCACTTTTGATGTCGTTGACTTTCTTCTTGGTCGAACGGGGGACCCAGTCGCCCGCCCGCAGCTCGTCCAGCATCGCCCCCTTGATCCTGAATTCGGCGTATGTTTTAAGTTTTCCCCTGCCGGTCTCATATTTGTCTACGGCATCCATCAGCCCAATCAGGCCTGCACTTATCAGATCATCTATGGTAAGCTGCGGCGGAAGACGCCAGAGAAGCCTGCTCGCCGTATATTTGATATAGGGCAGAAACTCTCTGATAATCTGTTCTTTTTCCTCTTCCCCAACTCCGGGAGGTCTTGTATCGCCGGTATGGCCGATGCTGTTGTCGTTGGACATATATTAGGATAGATTATACAATAGATGCTGCACCGGTTAAATAAAATACTGCTGAAAAATTGCAGCTCCCGGGCTATGCAGGCACATTCCGTTCTCCTTTCAGCAGGTTTCCGATAAACAGCTGCAGAGTACCTTTCACCCGGCCCCGGGCTTCGCTGTTGAGACGCGAGGCGATTTCGGTGACCTGGAGCGACGCATCGCACCCGGGATACATATCCATAAAGGCCGTCTGCTTTCTGACCGCAGCTCTTACCGACTCATCGAGCGGCACATACCCCAGGTAGTCCAGCGAAATATTCAGGAACTTCTCGGCCGCCATGGACAGCCGCCTGAACACCTCCATGGCATCTGCAGAGTTCCTGGCCGAGTTGACCAGGACCCTGAAGTCCTTTTCCTGGTAGTTTGTGAAGAGGACCTTGATCAAAGCATACGCATCGGTCAGTGCGGTCGGTTCCGGCGAGGTAACAATGACAATCTCCTGAGCTGCAATGCAGAAAAATGCGACATTGGCAGAAATACCCGCGCCGGTATCGACCAGGAGATAGTCGATGTCTGCGTCATACGCATCGAACTCCGCCACGAGGCGCATCCGCTGGAACTCATCGAGTTCGGTCATCTCCTGCACCCCTGAACTCGCCGGCAGGATCTTGATGCCGTGAGGCCCCTCGATGACGACCTCCTGCAGAGACTTTTCACCGTTGATGACATGCTGGATGTTGTATTTCGGTGCAAGATCGAGCAACACGTCGATGTTACTTAGACCCAGGTCCGCATCCAGGATCATCACATCCTTACCCATCTTGCTCAGGGCGATGGCGAGGTTTGCAACCATGTTGGTCTTGCCGACACCCCCCTTGCCGCTGGTGACCGTGATAGTCCTGACAGGCTTCCGGCCCGGGGTCCGGGCCAAGGTCCGGGTATGTTCTGCTGCCATCTCAGGCCCTGCCTTTCAGTATCATACCGGCCAGCCGCTCGCTCGTTGGAAACGCTATGTCCTGGGGTACCCGCTGACCAGTGGTGATGTAGCTGACCGGTTTTCTGTACAGACGCGAAAGGTTATAAATTGAGCCGAACTGGACCGCCTCATCGACCTTGGTAAACCCGATGCAGTCGATCGGGATCTCCCGATAATACTTATGCGATTCCGCCATAAAATCACTGTCGCTGTGTGCGCTCATCAGCAGATGCGTCTCCAGTGACAGGCCAAGCCGGTAGATGCCGCGCAGTTCTTCGATATAGGCAGCGTCCCGGGGGTTTCTGCCCGCGGTATCGATGAACACAATGTCACGGTCGCTGAACTTGGCAAGACTCTTCCCGAGATCAGAGACATCAGAGACTATATCCAGGGGGACTCCCATAATTCTTGCGTAGATCCGGATCTGCTCGATCGCACCGATCCGGTAGGTGTCGAGATTGATTATCGCCACCTTCCGGCCGTTCTTCATCGCCCGGGCCGAGAGCTTGGCGATCGTGGTCGTCTTGCCGACGCCGGTCGGCCCAATCATGACAATAGCCTTCCTGGTCTCTACAGCGCTATACGTGTTCATGGCTCCTGCCATCCTTGCAATAAGGTCATCAAGACTCTGGGCATCGGCACAGAGGTCAAAGGCAAGATCCTCGTGGACCTTCCGTTTCTTGAGATACGCAAGCATCTTTTTCTTGCCTTCCGGAAGGGTCATCTCATAGCCCCGGTCTCTCATCTCCTCGATTGTTTTTCTGAGACCCTCGATGTCTTTCCGCATCTGCCTGAGACCCCCGGCGTCCATACCGTCTGAATCGAGACGGCCAGAGACACCATGGCCGGATACACTGTCTGCTGCTCCTGCCGTGGTCCTCCTGGCTGCGGCCCTGGCCTGAGTCTGAGACTGCCCCGCAGCCACCGGAGCCGGAGCTGACATCTGGGTTGACTTTCCCTGCCGACCCTGGGGCTCATAGTCTATGGCGGCCGTCACCTCCACGTAAGGACGCAGACCTCCGGGCTGTTCGTCCGAGGAGAGAATAACCGCATCCTCTCCCATCTCTTTTTTGACCAGGACCAGGGCCTCACTGAACGTCTTAGCCTGAAATTTCTTAATCTTCATATCTCACCATTCCTATTGTATAGATTCGGGCAGCCGAAGAGATTTCGGCATTCGACAGCACTACCACCGCTGGCAGGAACTTTTCCATCAGCTTTTTCAGGAACCGCCTGATCTGGGGCGAGCAAAGGACGATCGGCTGTATGCCCTTGATCCGCTCGTTCTTCAGGATGCCCTCGATGCCCCGCAGCAGCCTGTTGACCGAGTCAGGGCTTATCGCATCGCCGGTCTCAACAGTCTGATACAGTACGCGCTCGAACTTCGGGTCAAGCGTCATAACCGGAATACTCCCGTCGCGGGTGGCATACTGCCGGGTTATAAACCGCGCAAGCGCCTGCCGCACATGCTCGGTCAGCAGGTCAATATCTTTGGTCGTCGGCGAATAATCCACCAGGGTCTCCAGTATCGTCACCAGATCATTGATCGGAACGCGTTCCCTCAGGAGGTTCTGCAGCACACGCTGCACGCCGCCCAGAGTCTGATGCACCGGAATCAGCTCATCGATCAGCTTCGGGTAGCTCTTGGCAACACTGTCGAGCAGGTTCTGGACCTCGGTCCTGGTCAGCAGTTCACTGCAGTGCTTCTTGATCAACTCAGTCAGGTGTGTGGCAATCACGTTGGCCGGATCGACCACCATATATCCCTCAACCTGGGCCTTTTCAGCGTCACCACTGTTTATCCAGTAAGCCGGAAGACCGAAGGCCGGCTCTTTGGTCGGGACCCCCGATATGGTGCCGGCGCCTTCCGCGGCAACCGCAAGGAGGTGACCCATCATGATCTCGTTTTTGACTATCTCGATGCCGCGGATGGAGAAGCTGTACTCATGCGGCCTCAGCTGGAGGTTGTCCTTTATATGGATCGGCGGCACGATAAAACCAATCTCAGAGGCAAGCTGCCGCCGCATCGCCTTCACCTTTGCCAGCAACTCGCCCCGCCCCTCTTCCACCAGAGGAATAAGGCCATAGCCGATCTCAAGCATCAAAGGATCAAATTCGATGAAAGACTCTATCTTCGGCTCTTCCCTTACCGCTGCCGCCTCTCCTCCCTCCGCAACCGGTGCTTCAACCGGCGACTTCATGAATACATAGCCCAGCCCGCCTGCTGCCGCCGCAATCATCAGAAAGGGGATATGCGGCAGACCCGGCACCAGGCCGAGGACCAGGAGAATGGCCGAGGTCGTCATCAACACCTTGGGGTTGACCAGGACCTGCGTCGTGATATCGCTGCCGAGATCAGTGTCTTTCCCGGCACGACTGACGACCAGACCGGCAGCAGTCGATACCAGCAGTGCCGGAATCTGGGCCACCAGACCTTCACCGATCGTCAGTATCGTGTAGGTGCTCGCTGCGTCTTTAAGGGCCATGCCATACTGAAGGACCCCGATCAAAAGGCCGCCGAGGATGTTGATGCCCGTAATCACCAGGCCGGCAATCGCATCTCCCCGGACAAACTTGCTTGCGCCGTCCATTGCCCCGTAGAAGTCCGCCTCCTGGGCAATGACCGATCTGCGCCTCCGCGCCTCTGTCTCGTCGATAAGACCGGTATTGAGGTCTGCATCAATCGCCATCTGTTTCCCGGGCATGGCGTCAAGGGTAAACCGGGCCGCCACTTCTGCA
>PNOC01000087.1 GCA_013824615.1 Thermodesulfovibrio sp. | reverse complement strand
ACAATCAATCGTCATGCTCCGACTTGATCGGGGCATCCATGGGCCTCAAGACTGGATTCCCCGGTCAAGCCGTGGAATGACAAAACATAAGGCTCGGGGCATGACTGTATTGGAATAGTCCTTAAATTAGCGCCATTCACGTAAGGGTGCTTTGCAGCAGCCGGAAACACCGTAAAAACTCTGCAATGCAACAGGATATCATATTTGTGTAACGATAAACCCAACAGAAAGGACCAAACACTATGCAGCATCAACCAAGTCCAAGCTACAGCATTACCTTAAGGGCGGAGATTGAGAACAAAATAGGCATGTTTGCAGGGATTGCTACGGTTATAGGCAAGGTCGGCGGTGACCTCGGGTCTGTCGATATTGTCCAGGCTGAAAAGGGAAAAATCATACGGGACATAACGGTAAATGCCCGCGATGAGAAACATGAAAAAGAGATTGTCAAAGCTGTCCGTTCGATAAAGGGTGTCCGGGTCCTGAGGGTCATGGACAAGACCTTTACTGCGCACCTTGGCGGCAAGATCGAGATCCATAACAAGATAACCGTGCGTGACAGGAATGATCTCTCAAAAGTATATACGCCGGGCGTTGCCAGGGTCTGCATGGACATTCACGCCGACAAGGAGCATGCCTACAAATATACGATCAAGGGAAATTCCGTTGCTGTGATTACGGATGGGACCGCAGTACTGGGGCTCGGCAATATCGGGCCGTATGCAGCCATGCCGGTCATGGAAGGCAAGGCCATGATCTTTAAGGAGTTTGCAGATATCAATGCCTTTCCGATTGCGCTGGCTACGACAGATACGGAAGAGATTATCCAGACCATAAAAAATATTGCGCCTGCCTTCGGCGGGATCAACCTGGAGGATTTTGCCGCCCCGCACTGCTTTGAGGTCGAGAGCAGGCTGAGGCAGGAGCTGGATATACCCGTTATCCACGACGACCAGCACGGCACGGCAGTGGTCGTTCTTGCCGCTCTTATAAATGTGTCGCGTCTCTTGAGGAAAGACATTCGGAACTTCAAAATCGTGATCGCCGGCGCGGGCGCTGCGGGTCTGGCCAATGCCTGGATGCTGACTGTCTACGGTATTAAAGATATTATTGTCTGCGACCGCTCGGGGCCCATCTACCGCGGTAGAAGACACGGCATGAATGTTTACAAGAAGGCCCTTGCCAGCAAGACAAACCCCCGGATGATCAAGGGGAGCATTGCCGATGCGCTGGAAGGCGCCGATGTTTTCATCGGGCTGTCAGGGCCGAATGTTGTTGCTGCCGAAGACCTGAAAAAGATGTCAAAAAACCGTATGGTCTTTGCCCTCGCGAACCCGGAGCCAGAGGTATCTCCTGAAGAGGCACTTCCGCTCGTCAGGATTCTTGCCACCGGCAGGTCGGACTATCCTAACCAGATCAACAATATGCTCGGCTTTCCCGGTATATTCAGGGGCCTGCTCGACGTCAGGGCCACCGGGGTGAATGAGGCTGTAAAATTTGCAGCTGCAAAGGCTATCGCCCATACGATCAAAGACGATGAGCTTCATGAAGACTATATCATTCCCAGTATCTTTGACCGCAGGGTCGTCTCGGCGGTTGCTCATGCTGTGGCAGAGGTGGCAAAAAAAACCGGGCTGGCCGGCCACTGATTAATAGTCTTTTCCGTTTCCTGAATATAAATATCAGCGTTTATGAACAGGCGTGGACAGGAAGACCGGAAAGACTCTGCCTGCAACTCCTTAAAGTCATTTCAAGGGGCCTGCCAGCCTGCTTTTCGGATTTAACGTACAGCTTTGCCGGCGGCCACGTGATTAATAATTAAATCCTGTTGCATTGCAGAGTCTTTGAGGGGTTTCTGTCCACGCCTGATCTACCTTCAGGTTTCTAAGAAGCAAATAACCCGGTGCTGAGGTACCGGTCGCCCCTGTCAGGGAATACAACGACCACCTTCTTGCCTTTGCCGAGCTTTGCAGCTACTCTCAGCGCGGCCCACAAGGCTGCACCTGAGGAGATCCCGGCAAGGATCCCTTCCTGCTTTGCCAGGGCCCTGGTTGTCTCTGCGGCATCCAGGTCGCCGACCGGGATAATTTCATCATAGATTTTTAAATTCAGAACACCGGGAATAAACCCGGCGCCCAATCCTGCCAGCTTATGCGGTCCAGGGCTGCCCCCAGCAAGTACGGGAGAGGCGGCCGGTTCTATTGCGGCGATCCATACATCCGGTTTCCTGTCTCTGAGGACCCGTCCGACTCCGGTGATAGTGCCCCCTGTGCCGACGCCTGCAACAAATCCATCCGGCAGAGAGCCGAGGTCGTTCAGGATTTCAAGCGCAGTGGTGCGCATATGTACTTCCGGGTTGTAGCAATTCTCGAACTGCTGAGGCATAAAATATCCGGGATTCTCCTGCTGCAGCTCCGCCGCCTTCTCAACAGCCCCCTTCATTCCCTTTTTGCCTTCTGTCAGGACAATCTCGGCTCCATAGGCCTGCAGCATCTGCCTGCGCTCCATCGACATGGTCTCCGGCATGGTGAGGACCATGCGGTAACCCCTGATCGCAGCGACTATGGCCAGCCCTATTCCGGTATTGCCGCTGGTGGGTTCTATGATCGTACCCCCTGCCGCGAGCTTCCCTTCCTTTTCAGCCGCCTCAATCATTGCCAGGGCAATTCGGTCTTTTACCGAACCTCCCGGGTTACAGCCCTCGAGCTTGGCCCATACTTCCGCAGAATCATCTCCCGCCATATTTCTGATTCTAACCAAAGGGGTGTTGCCGATCAAAGACAGGACATCGTTATGAAGCCTCATAAAACCTCCAGTTGATTGTCTGAAAAAATTATACCATATACAACATTGGCAGTAGTTTCCTTATTCATTTTTGAGACGCAAGTATGCTATCTTAACCTGAATATGCAGTGCCGGGGAGTAAAACGCTTTAAGCGTCTCCCGTGAAGCTGAGATCAAGCACAAAACCCTGTGGGAGGAATAAAATGCGAGAAACAAAAGTGATCCTGCCTGATAGAGAAATTCCAAAACAATGGTACAACATTATGGCAGACATGCCGAACCTGCCGAAGCCGCCGCTGCACCCGGGAACAAAGCAGCCGATCGGTCCTGATGATCTGAGCGCCATATTTCCGATGTCGCTGATCGAGCAGGAGGTCTCCACCCAGCGGTGGATCGACATTCCCCAGGAGGTGCTGGACATTTACAGTCTCTGGAGGCCGTCGCCGCTCTATCGCGCGCACAGGCTTGAGGCTGCACTTAAAACTCCGGCCAAAATATACTATAAGTACGAAGGGGTAAGCCCCGCAGGCAGTCACAAGCCGAACACCTCTATCCCGCAGGCCTATTACAACAAGGCCGCAGGCATCAGAAGGATCGCAACCGAGACCGGGGCAGGACAGTGGGGCTCCTCCATGGCCCTTGCCGGGAGCCTCTTCGGTCTTGAGGTGACGGTCTATATGGTCCGGGTCAGCTACAACCAGAAACCCTACCGCAGGATAGCGATGGAGACCTGGGGCGCAACCGTGCATCCGAGTCCGTCGAATGTAACCAACTATGGCAGACAGGTCCTGGCGGCCGATCCCGACAGCCAGGGAAGCCTCGGGATGGCGATCTCCGAGGCGGTTGAAGATGCGGCCTCGCACAGCGATACCAACTATGCCCTCGGCTCGGTGCTGAACCATGTGCTGCTGCATCAGACGATCATAGGCCTTGAGGCGAAAAAGCAGTTTGAACTGGTAGGAGACTATCCTGATGTTATAATCGGCTGCTGCGGCGGCGGGAGCAACCTCGGCGGCGTTGCGTTTCCTTTCCTGCAGGACAAGATCAACGGCAAAGAGCTGCGGGTGATCGCGGTCGAGCCGATATCCTGCCCGACACTGACCAAGGGCGAATTCAGGTATGACTTCGGCGATACTGCCGGCATGACTCCCCTGATGATGATGTATACCCTTGGCCATAACTTCATGCCTCCCGGCATACATGCCGGAGGACTCAGGTATCATGCGGACTCTCCGCTTATCTGCCAGCTCTACCACGACAAGCTGATCGAGGCTGTTGCCCTTGGCCAGACCGGTGTGTTCGAGGCTGCTATCAAGTTTGCAAATACCGAGGGCATAATCCCGGCCCCTGAAAGCTCACATGCGATAAAGGGTGCGATCGACGAGGCGATGAAGGCTAAAGAGGAAGGCAAGGAGAAGACGATATTCTTCAATCTCAGCGGCCACGGCTACCTTGATATGACCGCCTACCAGGACTATCTGGCCGGCAAGCTTGTGGACTATGAATACCCTGACGAGAAGATCAAAGAGGCTTTGAAAGAGCTCCCGGTTATCTAAACGTTTCCGATTAAGTCGGCATGTAGGGCTGTGTGTCTGTCACTAAGGATTATCTCTAAAGTCCCCTCTTGGGAGGGTGAAGGGGTGGGTTGTATTACTTTCATGTCCCTACTTTTAGGTTTGAACGGGCGAACGGATAAGGTTCGCCCGTTCCCTTTTTATGGTTAAGGTAAAAATCTGCGGTATAACGAATTACGACGATGCGGCCGCTGCAGTTGATGCCGGGGCAGATGCCCTCGGGTTCGTCTTCTTCCGGGAAAGCCCCCGGTATGTATCCGCAGAGGATGCCGGCCGGATCATAAGACGCCTCCCGCCCTTTGTGGCAACCGTCGGCGTCTTCGTCAACGAAGCCGCCTCTGCTATCGAAGAGACGGCCTCCATTGCCGGACTTACCGTGGTCCAGCTCCATGGGGAGGAATCCCCCGATATTTGCCAATCACTCTCCGTATCCAGGCGGGCGGTCAAGGCCTTCAGGGTCAGGTCTCTGGACAGTCTTGATGAATTCGGACAGTATAAAGACCATGTGTCGGCCTTTCTGCTTGATACATACAGTTCCGGTGCCTACGGCGGGACCGGCCAGGTCTTCAACTGGGACATCGCCCTGGAGGCGAAGCAGTACGGAAGGATAATTCTCGCCGGTGGTCTGACGCCGGAGAATGTCGGTGAGGCTGTCAGGCATGTCCGGCCGTATGCAGTCGATGTCAGCAGCGGGGTGGAGGCCGGCCGCGGAAAGAAGGACCATCTCCGTATGAAACAGTTTATCGAGCAGGCCAGGCTAGCAGGTAAGTAAGAGGCCCTGGCAGCAGGAACGGATGAAAAGCCTCAGACAGACCCTCGACAGATTTTACCGCGACTACGATTTTCAGACGCGCCTGCTGCATGATCCCATAGAATTTCCGCACCGGTATAAAGATTCCCTGGATATTGAGATAGTCGGGTTTATTTCAACCTGCCTGGCCTACGGGAAGGTGGAGCTGTTCAAGGCAGTGCTTGAGCAGTTATTCTCGAAGATGGGATCAAGTCCTCATGACTTTATCCTCTCAACCGGCGTTGCAAAACAGAAGAAGCTCTTTGCCGGGATCAAATATCGCTTCAATGAAAATGAAGATATCCTCTGCCTGTTCTACATCCTCAAACAGATACTCCGGCAGCATGAATCGCTGTATCGACTTTTTCGAGCGCATGATCATAGTGGGGAGAGCACCATTGAGAGCGGGCTTGTCGGAATCATGGAAACAGCGCGTGCTGTCAATACCTCTGCTGTCTACGGAAAGAACCTCAGGCCCGCAGGGCTGCAGCAATTTTTTTCGTCACCCGCCCAGGGAAGCGCCTGCAAGCGGGCAAACCTCTTTCTCCGCTGGATGATCCGCGACCGCGACATAGACTTCGGCATCTGGAAGGAGATCCCCAAGAACCGGCTGGTGATTCCTTTAGATACGCATATTGCGAGGATTTCCCGGTGCCTTGCCTTTACAGCCAGAAAGACCCAGGACTGGAGCATGGCGGTGGAGATCACCGAGGCCCTGAAGCGCTTCGACCCCGAAGACCCTCTGAAATACGACTTCGCCCTCTGCCACCACGGCATCTCAGGCGTCTGCAAAGGGAATAGGGATCCTGAGGCCTGCAGGAGCTGTGTGTTTTTGTCAGTTTCGGGGTAATTTTTCACGGCCAGACAATCAGTCGGATAGAGTGACGCCTTTCCGCTCAGCAGGAATGGAATCCTTCATAAGCAGATCAAGAGGGCTCTGCGGAACCCCCTGCAGATCCCGAATCACATGCGTATAAATCATCGTTGTTTCAAGATGCTTATGTCCAAGGAGAGTCTGGATCTCCCTAATGTTAACTCCCTTCATTAACAGATGAGTTGCAAAACTGTGCCTCAGAGTGTGGACTGTTGCGTGCTTCATTATGCCGGCATTTTTTACCGCTCCCCTAAACGCAGTCTGAATACTTTTATCACTTATATGGTGCCGCCTGATCTTTCCACTCCGCGGGTCAACAGAAAGATTGGCCGAAGGGAACACATATTGCCATTTCCATTCTCCTGGAGCCTTGGGATATTTTCTATCCAGGACACCTGGGAGATAAACCTCCCCGTTCCCGGCCGCCAGATCCCTGTCATGCAGAGCTTTTACTTTCAGTAGATGGAGCCGGAGCGGCTCTTTGACGGCTTCCGATAGTACCGTGGACCGATCTTTGTCTCCCTTGCCGTTGCGGACAACGATCAGGCTGCCTTCGAAATCAACGTCGAGGACTCGCAGCCGGCAGAGTTCGTTGACGCGCAGGCCGGAACCGTATAGAAGCTGCGCAAGCAGCAGAGATGTACCTGAGAGGTGCTGGAGGAGTACCTTGACCTCTTCGACCCCGAGGACTACCGGCAGTTTTTTTCCCCTTTTGGCCCAGATCATCCCGGAAATGTCACCAAGGTCTTTGCCGAGTACATTGCGGAAAAGAAACACAAGCGCGCAGAGCGCCTGATTCTGTGTCGAGGAAGAAACCTGCTTATTGATTGCGAGATGGCTGAGAAAATTCTGAACCGACTCCGGTGTGAGCTCATCAGATCTGCTGCTTTTTCCAGTTTCACGCAGGTATTTGAAAAAACGCTCAGCCCAGTCAAGATAAGAAAGTTCAGTGTTGTAAGCAAAGTGCTTAAGGCGAATCAGTCTCTTCATCTCGGCAAGAAGCTGCTGCTCGTTCGCAAGACCATCTGGCAGTTTAGGTGGCTCCTGGATTTCAGTTAAAGCATCACCACCCTTGAAGTGATTGATGTAAAGGCGCACAGCTTCTCCGGCCTGGCGGACCTGCCAATCTTCTATCTTGTCGCTGGATTCAAGAGCATTGAGATACTCTGCAATGGCCAGATTAAGGTCGGCCGGTTGCATCTTTTTATTGTAATAAGCAAGAAACTGGCTAGCCCAATGCGCAAGATATGGTACGTACTTTTCCTTCGCAAGTTTGTGCGAAACAAGAAACTCCTGAAACTCCTGCAAGACCCCGTTTGCAATCATCAGCAAATTCCCCTTTGCTATACGAACTTCCCTATAAGTCCATATTTTCCAGAATATAAGAACTCAAGTCAAGAGCAAATTTCGGTGATTGCTTGTTTTTTAATATTATTTTATTGACCCCATATGGGCCTATGTGATAAATTCGTGCGTAAAGGGGACCTTCTTATAGTAATATGTTCTGTGCAAATAAATAATGAAAAAAGAAGATAAAGACGCCATGCATACCATGTGCTTGCTTTTCAAGGCATTGCGGGCACAAAGCTGTAAGGGGGACTATCATAAGGCATTAGAATCTTATCAGGAAATCATCAAATCAGGACAAGACTATGTAGACGCCTTCTGGGGTGTCGGCTTTTGCCAATATATGCTTGGGAATCAGGACGCCGCTGAAACAGCGGCAAAAAAAGCGATAGAAATTAGTCCTAATCATTTCAGGTCACTGCAATTAATGGCATCTATTTCTATAGCCCAAGAAAAAGACGAATTATCATACGAGTATGTCATACGAGCACTCTCCAATATCCCACGTACGGTGGCAGAAAACTCACCACGACTCGCCAACTTTACCAGGAAAGTCGCTCGATTTATCTATAGCGGTAATCCTGACGATTATGTTGAAGAAATGTTGGGCCTTGATGAAGAAGATCGTATCTGGATTTCCTGGGCACAAGAATTCAAGAAGGAATATGAAACAAAAACACAGAACAAAAGCGTCCACACCGACGCGGAATAAAGCGGGTTTGGTTTTGTCAAAGATCTGTCTCCGCGCGGGTGACGCATCCCGTTATCCATATATATAGAATATTAAAATGGGGAAAATAGACTGCTATATAATTTCATTAACTTTACTGCTGGCTGTTAATTCAGCATCCGCCTGTGGGGGGCCAATAGGTGTGAGAGATTCTCAATCCGGAAAACTGATAAGTATTTCCTTTGGCGGTTTTGATGCTGTACCTACTGGCACGTGCTTATTTGAACGCGCTTTTTGCAATCCAGAGGAACTTGTTCTGGATCCCGCTTCAAACTATGCAATATTTCTTAGACCGGAGGTTTTTTGCACACCTCAGGATCAATCAAGCCTCCGCAACGCATTATTATTCGGGAATTGGATGTCGAAAACAATTATATTCGGCATCCTACTACTTGTTATTCTAAAAATATGGCCAATCCTCATAAAATTACTGATTCGGATAACACCAGGCTCCACTTGACCGGGAATAGCCTCTGTTTGAAGTGCAACGGTTATTGGCCCGGCAAGTGAGCCATCTCGTTGTACGCAATAATATGAACGAATCATATAAAAAACCATACCCTTACTGGGCGGCGGCCCTATTTTTACCCTTCCTCTCATTTCTTGTGCTGTACATGTCATTGCCGCATTATGTTCTTTTTCAATGTGACCGCAATAAGAAGGTGTGTACCATTGAGAGATGGAGCTCAACACGGACTGAAACTGAGTTTCTACCTATTTCATACATCAAATATGCTCATTATGATCCTTATGGCGGTTTCGTAAAAGGGTATCATGGGCCAGAAATTAAACTTAAAGATGGTAATGATATTTCAATCGGTGCGGGGTCAAAATCGCCATCAGAGGAAAAGAAGACGGTCGATGAAATCAATCTATTTCTAACCGATCCTGAAAAAAGGAATCTTTCGATCACGCAAACAGGTGTGCCATCCGCATATTTAGCAGGCATGCTATTTATCGGCGGACTATTCTTTCTATATAAAGAGATAAGACTACATTACAATCGAAAAGCGTCGAAAGCATGAGACTATGAGAGAACAGCGTACAACAAATTCATCCAGCCCGACACGGTTTAATCGTCTTTTGATATTACCAGCGGTGGCTTCCCGTGCGGCTGATGCTTGGCGTTAAGCACATGAATAAATTACTACCAGCCATAATAATGATTCTGCTCTCAGCAACCGCTTGGGGTGAATCTTTCGGCGATTCTATGGAGAAATATCTCCCGTATCTGAATGGGCAACCTTGGCCAAAGTTCAAAGTCACAAGATATATCGAAAACAAAAAAGGCATATGGACGCACCCGACAACTCCTAATAAATTTCCGACACTGGAGGAAGTTCATGCGGACGATTATAACGACTTTGCAACCGTTGTGCTCAGATTGCCTGATGGTCGCAGTTTTAAAACGTATAATGCTTTAGTTCTTGGGCCTTATCTCGCCGAAGTCTATTCTGGTGATTTTAACAACGACGGCATCCCAGACTTCGTCGCGATCAAGCCAGGATCTGGAAACGGTCTTGCAGCTGAATATTGCGTTGGCCTATTTGCTTTTTCATCGGGTGATAGCTACCGTTTCACGCGGCTGTGGACAATGGGCTTAGGACCATCGTCTTTAGTTATTGATCCCAACAGTAAAACCTTTCGCCTAATCCGTACATCATTTCGCCAAGGCAGCGGTATAGATAAGAAATCACACAGTTTCTTTGTTCATCAGCTTTATAAATGGGACGAGGTTGCATTCAGGGAAGACGATAAACTACCTGCCATATGGATTCAATTCATAGAAAAGGCTAATCACACGGCAACGACATTATTAACCCCGAAACTGAAAGAAAAGACCTGGAATGAAGGTCGTGAAATCAAAGCTATTGAATGGTAAAGTGCTTAACAAGCTGCTCAACCAGACTCGCGATAATCGCGGTTTGGTTTTCATTTATGGCCTGTACGCTCGCTGGTTAGCATGGTCGTTATGGCAATGAATGAAAAGAAACTAACGAAATTCACAGTACAGGTTATTATCGGCCTTTTTGTTTATATTGCCGTTATTAATCTCGTACCATTTGAAATAATACGAAGTCGCCGCAGTGTTCATACAGCTCTTGCCGGTGGACTTATTGTCTGGTCAATCATCAATTATGTTATCAGCAAGAAGATCAAAATATCATGGAATGAGCCGAAAGCGATCTGTCGTGCGAGAGGAAAGGAAAAACTCATTTCAGAGTTAAGAAATACTTCTTGGCTGCGTGTTAGCGTTTACATGTTAGTTCTTGTTCCATTGTTCATCCGTTTACCGTGGTTTTTTTTACCCGTGATCTTCCTTGTCGTGATCTTGATTGCCGTTTTACATGTCATTGTTGTTTATTATTATGGCAGTTCACGAATAGATGTTTTCGAGGACGGGATACGTTTGTGGGACTCTGACCGTAGACTTCGAAAATATTTATACAGTAAGATGTCTGCAATAGAAATGGAATCAACCCGACAGGGAGACATCTTATTGCAATGGTATTATGAAGGCAATCAAATAATTAGAGGCATCAGCAAAGAAATTAATATTGCAGAGCTCAAGGCTTTAATTGAAAAAAACTCACGGCAAACAGTAAAAACAACGGAGCCATAACAATGCCATCGAGACCGACCCGGATTAGCCCTCGGTGCTTTTCAGCCCATGTCTGTGGCCCGGTCGGCTGATGACCGGCGTACGAATATATAAAATAATAATTAAGCAAATTTAGGATCACAAAGGTATACAGGATGAATTGTGCTTGGCTTGAAACGACGTCAATATAAATCAAAGCGGGATGCAATGGGCACTGTTTTTGTATTTCTATCAGTGCCTCATTTTATCGTTGGTGCCGGAATATTAGGCGTATCTAAAGCGACTACATACAGCGCTTTATCAGCTGATAATGCGAAGCACTTCATATATTTTGTTGCCGCTGTCGCTGTGATGATTCTTCCCTATGCCTGGTATAGGGCTTTTCATGCTTTCTTTGCTCTAATGAAAGATGACTACGGAACAGAACCTGAAACAGTTGTTTGTTTGAATTGTCACGAACCGTTCCAATTTGATCTGATAAAAGTTTTTAAGTGTCCAAAGTGCGGCAGCACATTAGAAGATCTGGAAGGCTTTTATGAAAGACATCCAGCATTAAGAACTTCAGAACAAATAATAGAAGACAGCGTACAACGCCATCGAGCCGACCGGGAATAACCGGGAGTGTTTTTCACCCTATCGCCCGTGGCCGGGTCGGCTGATGACCGGC
>PNOC01000086.1 GCA_013824615.1 Thermodesulfovibrio sp. | reverse complement strand
CCTAAGACATCTTTCCCTTAAAACTAGGTATTATTCCCAATTACCCCGCCGTATGCAGTCTGTTACCATGTAGTCAACTTAAACAAGAGTTGCCGGCAGCACCGTGACTCATGAGGAACCGGAGGGAGTATGAAAAAAAGTCGCGATACAGCATTCATCAAAGCATTATGCGTACTACTGGGCGCATTACTTGGTGCGGGGTTTTTCCTCGCAGAGCCCTCCTCAGCAGCGCTTTCCGAGGCTGACCAGGCCTGCCTCGGCTGCCACGATGCTGAGCAGACGATGAAATTCAGCAATGGGGAAAAATTCGTCCTCAAGGTCAATCGGCAGGAAATCGACAACTCGGTCCATGGCATCATCGGGTGTACCGCCTGCCACGGGTTCACGGCTGAAAACCATCCGCAAAAAACCTATAAAAACAGACGGGAATACAGCTCCCTGAGTGCGCGACGCTGCACGCAATGCCATTCACTGCGCAACAACCCCATCCATGATAAGTTGTCAACCGGTTCATCAGCAACAGCAATCTGTACTGACTGCCACGGTTCTCATAACGTAAGGCGCGTCCGTGAACTTGCGAAGGGGAACCAGTACTGCCTGACCTGTCATAACCGGGAGATTGATGTCCAATACCGGAGCGGAGAAAAAGGAAAGATTCTTGTTAAGGAAGGGGTCCTGAATGCCTCAGTCCACAAAAATCTGAGCTGCGTCGATTGCCATGTACGCGTCTCGGCCGAATCCCATCCGGTGAGGGACTTCAGAAGCAGGCGGGATTTTTCGCTCGCCATGGCTGAAAATTGCCGCAGATGTCACTTTGACAAATATACCAAGACCCTGGAAGGCATCCACTTCAAGGTTCTCTCCCAGGGGAATAACAAGGCCCCGCTCTGCACCGACTGTCATGGGACCCATGCCATAGCCTCGGCCCGGAAAGACAAACTGGCTAATGCCAAGCGTTGTCAGCAATGCCATGAGGATATCTACGCTGTCTACGCCAAGAGTGTCCATGGTGCCGGCCTCATCCGTGAGAATATCGAAGATGTCCCCATCTGCTCCGACTGCCACAAGGCACATGACAATGCAGGGCCTCACACTGCCGACTTCAGGATATCGGTCCCCCAGATCTGCGCCGGCTGCCATGCAAAAAAAGAGGTCATGCAGAAATACGGGCTGTCCACCAGGGTTGTGGACACCTACCTGCAGGACTTTCATGGGGTGACCATGAAATTCTATAAGCAGTTCGGCACGACCGAGAAACAGATTGCGGTCTGTATTGACTGCCATGGGGTCCACGACATTACCAAAGTAAAAGGCGTTAACTCCACGATGATCAAGGCTAACCTCGTAAAACGCTGTCAGAAATGTCACGTTGGGGCGACCTCGTCGTTCCCTGACAGCTGGATATCGCATTACGAACCGAACTTCAAGAAAGCACCCCTTGTTTTTATAATAGACTGGATCTATAAGCTGTTTATACCCTTTATGATTGTAGGACTGCTTTTGCAGATTCTGCTTCATATGTGGCGATATTCGGTGAACCGGTAACGGTAAAGGAGACTGACATGAATAACACAAACACATCACAGGAATACATAAAAAGATTCGGACCACTAAGACTGGTTGAGCACTGGCTGAACGCAGCGGCTTTTATCCTGCTGGTCATCACCGGCCTTGCCCAGAAATTTCATACCTATGAAATTGCCCAATGGACCGTCACCCTGATGGGGGGCATCGACGCCACCCGGCTCGTGCATCGCTACAGCGGCGTAGCCCTGGCAGTTCTGACCGCACAGCATATTCTCATCGCCTCGGCCGGCATACTCTTCGGCAAATGGCAGCCCTCGATGGTTATTCACCTGAAGGATTTCCAGGATGCCATTGACAATATCCGTTATTACATGGGACTTACCGAGCATCCGGCACGCTGCGACCGTTTTGACTATAAACAGAAATTTGAATACTGGGGCGTCGTGGTGGGCGGCATCCTGATGGTGGCGACCGGGCTTGCCCTCTGGTTCCCGATCACGGTAACGCAATATCTTCCCGGGCAGCTCATTCCCGTGGCAAAGGCCATGCACACAAACGAGGCCCTGCTCGCTTTCCTCGTCATCGCGATCTGGCATATCTACAACGCGATATTCAGCCCGGAAGTCCTGCCTATTGACACGGTCATCTTCACAGGAAAAATCTCCAAAAAGCGCATGCTTCATGAACATCCGCTCGAATATGAACGCATGTTCGGAGTGGTCCCCGAGCACGACCAGGGCCATGATAACGGGCATCAGTCGGCTACACCGGACAAACCAACCGCACCCGGCCCAACCATCTGAGACAGGCTGAGGCAGGCATCTGGTATTGGGGTATTGATTTATGGCTGCGGGAGAGCTAATATGCAGACATGCAGAAAAAGATTATTATAGCTATACTTCTGACTGTTGTTATCATCTCCGGCAGCCTGGGTATCATCAGCTACATCGCGGTCAAGGAGAGCATCGACCACACGCTGCAGCACAAGCTGGAACTGTCTGAGATCGTTGCCAGAAACATTGACCTGCTCCTGAGCAGCAGCCTTAAACGGCTCTATGACATATCTCTTTCAGGTACGATTGATCTCGACGATGGCAACTGGGGGCCTGAGAAAGAAGCACTGAAAAAGGCCTATGACTATTCGATATTTTCGGACGGCCTTTTTATTCTGGACAAGACCGGCAATGTTGTCTATAACTATCCCTACCAGCCCCTGAATTATGTGAACCTGCTTTCCCGGCCGAATGTCAGTGCCACGGTCACCGAGGGCAAACCGTTTATTTCAGATATTTTTACGATCGAACCGACCAGAAAAAAGATGATCTATATTCTGGTACCGCTGAAAAACAGGCATGGAGCAGTAGCAGGTGCAGTCGGCGCAGAGATAGACCCCGCTACCCAGAATTTCAGGGAGATCATCCGGTCCCTGCCGTCCGAGAAGAATGCCTTTATGGAACTCGTCGACAGCCATGGCGTGGTTATTGCCTCAAGTGATCCGAAGAGGATGTTCAAGGACCAGTCAGAGGGACATTCCCAATTCCTCGTGAAACTGATCGCGGGGAAAAAAGCGATGATCACCAAATGCCATCGCTGTCATACCGCCACGGCAGAGGAGCCGGCAAAACACAGCCAGCGGTCAGATGATGTTATGGCCTATGCCCCGCTCGAACTGGCGTCCTGGGGCGTCAGCATTATTCAGCCGGAAAAAGATATCCTTTCACCCATCGCCACCATGAAACGGTCGTTTCTTTTTGTGAGCCTGATCTTTATCGGGCTGGCCCTGATGATCGCGCTGGGGATGAGCAGAGCGATCGTCAAGCCGGTCCATGAACTGATTGATGCCACCGTCAAAATAGCCGGCGGGGATATGAGCAAGGCCGTCGCCTTTGGCGGTATGGACGAGATAGGGAAACTCAGCAGCAGCTTTGAAGTAATGCGCGTAAAACTGGCAGATTCTATTGAAGACCTGCACAGCCATGCGCTTGAACTGGAGCAGAAGGTTACAGAGCGTACCCAGCAGATAAGCGACAACCGGCGGAAGATCAAGGAACTGCTTAAGAAAGTGATAACGTCTCAGGAAGAGGAGCGCAGGAGGATCGCCCGGGAATTTCATGACGTACTTATGCAGGACCTGGCCGCCTCTTTGATAAAAATCGATCTCTGTAAACAATTCCCCGACAGCATTACGGAAAAAAAGATTGATGAGGTCAAACAAATTATTGAAAAAAGCATCGATGAAGTCTACAGCATTATCAAGAACCTCAGGCCGTCGGTGCTGGATGATCTCGGTTTTGAAGCCGCCATCCGCTGGCTGCTCGACCATCATCTCGAATCAAAAGGCATAAAATGCTTTGTTACCATTTATAATACCATCAGCAACCTGGAATTCGAGCCGCAGGTCGAGATCGAACTTTTCAGGATAATTCAGGAGGCCATCGTGAATATCTCGAAGCATGCCGGAGCCGAAAATGTATTTGTACTTCTTGAAATCAGACAGAGCGACCTCGTCATAGAGATAGAGGATGACGGCTGCGGCTTCGACCCGGACGCCGCCTACCTTAGTGATACGTCGACCCGGGGCCTCGGACTGCTCGGCATGAAGGAGCGTGCGGCTTTTCTGAACTGGGATCTCCGAATCCGGTCAACCCCTCAGCAGGGAACCAGAGTCTGCCTGAGCGTGCCCCTGCACGGCGAGGAGGGCGTTTATGCCTAGCAAAATTCGGGTACTGATTGCCGACGACCACTCTTTGGTGCGGGAAGGCATCATGGCTTTTCTTAAATGCACAGAGGATATCGAGGTGGTGGGCGAGGCTGCCGACGGGCTGGAGGCTATAGAAAAGGCCCTCAAACTAAGGCCTGATATCATCCTGATGGACATCTCCATGCCGAAACTGGGCGGGCTGGAAGCGACGGTCGAAATCAGGAAAACCGATCCGTCCATCAAAATCCTGGTCCTGACGCAGTATGACGACAAGGAATACATATCGCGTTTCCTGAAGGCGGGGGTTTCGGGGTATCTGCTGAAACGGGCAGTCGGCAGCGATCTCGTATCAGCCATCCGCGCGGTCAGAGAGGGTGACACCTATCTGTACCCTGCAATAGCCTCAAAAGTGGTGAACAATTTTCTGGGCAAGGAAAGCATGGCAGGCGAAGACGGCTATGACGGACTCACCGACCGCGAAAAACAGGTCCTGAAACTGGTGGCTGAAGGCCACGCGCACAAAGAGGTTGCGGACATGCTCAAGATCAGTGCCAAAACCGTCGTTGTCCATCAGACCAACATCCTGGAAAAGCTGGGGCTGAACAACCGCTCGGAACTGATCCGGTTTGCCCTCTCCCGGGGGATCATCCAGTAAAGACAGCCAGGCAACTCGGAAACCGGCAACCGAAATTTTTTCTCTGTTCTTTTTATAGTAAAGTCTGATATTATTTTTCAGAGTACCACATAGATGCAGGCATTTCATATCAATGGGGAGAGAGAATAGTATGCGGACATGCCTATCGGGGAAATTAATCAGACTCTCACTGTATCTGCATGGCGCCCCGGCGCCCGCTCATGAGCCTGTAATTATATTCAGATGGAAACAATAACGCTGCGCTATCCTGTACATAGTCTTGACAACCGGGAGCTGTTGCCGGCAGGGGGAGAGCTGTCCGAAGCCGTGCTGACTGAACTGACAGCCAGAAACTGCAGACAGTCGTTCCAGACCTTCCCTTTACTGACCTATGGTTCTGTGCAGGCAGATCTGCTTCACCAGTTCAACCGGCCTCCCTATAACACTATTTTTTCCGGGCAGCGGAAAATCGATGACATCATGATGGTCGCCGGGAAGATCAGCCTGCCTTCCCCGATTCTGCAGTCTCTGGATTATTTCAAAAAGCATGATTACCACACGTATTGCCATACCCTGATGGTCTTTGCCCTGTCCACGCTCATTGCGCGGGACCTTACCGAGGACTCCGGCGAATGGATCAGGCAGATCTCCGCCGGTCCCACTCATGATATCGGAAAAATCAGTGTGCCGCTCGATATTCTTAAGAAGACAACCCCGCTGACCAGTACCGACCGCCGAAGGCTGGAACACCATACGACTGCGGGCTATATTCTGCTCAGCTACTATTTCGGAGACCATAATCACCCGGCAGCACTTGTGGCCAGAGATCATCATGAAAGAACAGATGGCTCCGGCTGGCCACAGGGAGCGCTGCTGTCAAATAAACTGGTAGAGATTGTCATTATCTGCGACGTCTATGACGCACTGATTTCTCCGAGGCCTTACCGGAATGCCTGTTACGACAATCGGACAGCCCTTGAGGAGATAACGAAAATGGCAGAAGGAGGAAAAGTCTCCTGGGATGTGGTAAGGGCTCTGGTGGCCCACAATCGCAAGAGTAACAGATCAGCTTCAGCAACAAACGTTTCCATAGAAAAAAGAGGCATCCCTCCTCAGGATAATTTCTACGGAATCAGAGCAGAAGAAGCCGACACACGGTATTGACCTGCTCGGAGATTAAACTACGGGAAGGAATTAAAGTAAACAACAAAGCCTTAAGGCCTGAGCCTTAAGGCCGGTAGACATACCAGCGACTTAAGGTTCAGGCTGTTTCTCGACACCCTCTGACTCTGTTGCAGGGGCCGTTTCAGTGCCCGGCTCAATTCCAGTCTCAGCGTCGGATTCAGCACCGGACTCGGGATTCTCTCCGGGCGTTGCATCTTTATGAAGACGCCTTTGTCTCTTCTCTTCCTGTTTTTTCTGCCTGATGACTTCTTTCTTGCGCTTCTCGCTCTTAAAGGCTCCTTTTCTTGCCAACGGTCCCCCTTGTTATATATGAGATTTCCATGCGTTCAGGTTCTGCTCGACTCATGGTGCTAACTGCTTTAAGTATATCATAAATGAACAGAACAGAAGAAACTCAGATCCGAACCCAGGCGCATGGCCAGACTCATGGCCAGAACAACCATGCTCAGGGATGACCGGGCCGTGGTGTGGTCATCCCTGAGCGCCCCGTCGCATCAACGCCGATAAGAATACCCCGGAGGAAAGGGGGCATAGCGACCCTCATCCCACAGCCGGTTATGTTCCGGGGGGGCACATCTCAGGACGCCTTTCCGGCAGAGCGTCTCACGCCATTCGTACTTGATAAGGGTCCGGGTTACGGGGAGCGGTTCCGGCTCGAATGCAACCCTGATTGAAGGGGAATACTGCTCCTCCCCAAACCCGGTCCCGGCCTCTCTTTCGGATTTCCGGGCTGATTGTTTGGCTGATCCGTGGGCCGGAGCCTGCACTGATGCCCCTGCAACGGCATCCTTGCCGGTCATTGCACCAGAAACTCCCGGAGCCGGGGCCTTCTGCAGGGACCTTTCATAAAGATATCCATACCTCTCCTTTTCATTGAATGCTGCCACTGCTATCACCCCCATGGCCGACGTATCACCAAAAGTCTTTTTTGAGTATGAATCCGCCTGCTCAGCAAAATAAAACTGATGGGTAGTCCGTTCATCCGTCCGCCAGCCATCCAGGGTTATGGAACCGTACGCATTGATGATATACATTTCCTCATCGCTTCTCAGGTGCGACTTTCTGCCACTGATAATATTCCTGCCGTCAACAGCAGCCACGACGCCTATCCTGCCGGAGGAATTATTCCGGATCATGATGCGGTAGTTTCGGTTTTTCATCGCCTCAAGGTATTTCTTTACAACCCATGTTCTGCCTGCCTCAAAACTCTTGTGTGGTATCGCCTGCATGACCTCTCCGCGATCTGAGACAATCTCAACCTCCACCAGGCCACCTCCATCTGCATACCCCGGAACTGCCGTCATAAACCAGACTGCTGCCAGTAGAACTGCTGCCAACCTGATCATCTTCTTTCTCCTTTCAGTGATAGTATTTACCCAATGAGACAGCGCTGAGGAGAATTTTGTTCCCGGATTGTCAAAAAAATCTGGTAAAGTTATAGAGTGGAACTTTCAATCGGAATATCCTGTCTTATCTCATGACAACAGAACAGCCCATCAGCCCTGATGATGACGGGCCCCTTGTGGCGCTATGCAAAAAGGGCGATATGGATGCCTTTGAGGAATTGGTGAGGAGACATCAGAAAAAGATGCTGAATATGGCTTTCAGAATGACGGGAAACTATGAAGACGCCTGTGAGGTGGTGCAGGATGCCTTTGTTGCTGCCTACAAGGCCATACAGCAGTTTGAGCAGCGGGCGCGCTTCGGAACCTGGCTTTATACTATCGTATTGAACCAGACCCGCAACCACCTGAAAAAGGCCAGCACGGTTTCGAGTCGTGCCGAGTACTCCCTGGATGAGCCGATCAGTTCTGAAGAGGGCTTTATCAGGACCGAACCCGCATCCTCCGAGCCCTCTGTCCTTGAGACACTGGAGCAGCGGGAAGTCCAGTCTCGGGTTCAGCAGTGCATCAGCGGCCTGGATACTGAATTCCGGGAAGTCCTGGTGCTCCGGGATGTACAGGGTTTCTCCTATGACGAAATCGGCTCCATGCTGAAGCTTGCGGACGGCACGGTCAAGTCCCGTCTCTCCAGGGCCAGGGAAGCAATAAAAAACTGTCTCAAAAAACTTCTGGGGAGGGCCTGATATGGATTGCGACAGGATAAAAAAAGGCCTGAATGCCTATCTGGATGAAATGCTCCCCGCAAAGGAGAGGGCAGAAGTTGAAGCGCATCTCGCTTCATGTGCTGAATGCAGCAGGACCCTTGACGAATTAAAGCTTACGGTACATCTGCTGCATAATCTGGAGGAGGTTGAGCCTCCTGCCTGGCTTACTCAAAAGGTGATGACGAGGATCAAGGCAGAGCAGAGTGAAAGAAAAGGCTTCTTTGCGCGCCTCTACGGGTGGATTCCGGCAAACCTCCCGGCCACCGCAGTTGCAACGCTTGTCATTGCCGTCACCGCTGTCGTCCTCATGAAGAGCATGGAACCGCAGATACGGGAAAGCATGCCGGCGACCGCAACAGAGCAGCCCCATCCGCCTGCACAGGCGAGAGCTCCCCTGCAGGAGGTACTGCCAAAGACAGAAATGAGCAGAGGAAGCGCACAGAATGCAACTGAAGACGAAACCAGGCTTAAGACTCAGTCAGCCGTGCAGAAGCCGCCCCCAGCCGCTGAAACTATACCGAAAGACAGCCCGGCAACTGTTGCCGCGCCGATCCCTTATGAAAACGCTTTGAAGGAAAAAAGTTCCGGCAAAGCCCTCAAGAAATCAGAAGGTGCGGGTGAAAGCATCTTTGAAGGCCGGTCCACAGCAGGCCGAGAAAACAGTTCTGTTTCCCCGCAACAGCTCCCTGCGGGGCTTCTGCAGGGAGTACCCACAGCTGCGCCGGCAGCCTCCCCGACAGTTTCTCCGGCCCCGGGGCCTGCTGCAGCTCCGGAGCGAGGGGCTGCAAGAAACAGGGCAATCTCCAGGGATGCGGCGCGGGCCGAACCGGGCGGAATACCTGCAAAGGCCAGGGAAGAAAAAGCCTCAGGGGTATTGCATCCAGAACATCAACGGGTTGTTACTGAAAAATATGCCGGCGGCAGGCCCCGGGTTGTCATAACCTATTGGAATGCCTCCGGCAAAACAGAAAAGGTCATGGAAGAGCGCTTCGATGAACAGGGCAGGCGGCACGGCCTTCACCGTTCATATGATATTTCGGGAAGTCCGACAGCGGAAGTACTCTACGAACACGGAGAACCCGTATTAATCAGGGAATTCAATACTGACGGGACGCTGAAGACCGAAGAATCAGACAGGCGCTGGCGGTGGCTTAATCCATAATAAATATTTCGGTCAACTCCTGATCAATAGCCGTTTTTCAATCGCACTTCTCGGTCTGTTTGCACATACCAGGGTCTTCCGGCTTTGCAAACGGATTAAATTGATTCTCCTGAGGTGCCAGTAATTTATTCAAATCATTAGGGCTGTTTTCCGGGACAGCCGGGGCCGCCTTCTGATCTTTTTTCTTTCCGGCTTCTCCGGATTTAACCTCTTTTCTCTTCCCAGGGCTTACACTCACCGCAGGCTCACTTTTCTGACTGCAGTCCAGATACTGGTAGATCGCCTCCCTTCCGGTGAGATATATCTTCTGGTTCTTCCTGTTCACATAGAGCGTAGGGACATGCTCAATGCCCATGCTTTGCAAAAAACCGGAGTACATCCCAACAGGAACGTGTGCAACCTTCAGCCCCTTATCATCCAGCTGCTTTATAACTTCAGTACAGAATTTACACTCTTTACTGTAGAAGAGGACTAGTTCGTCTTCAGGCAGTCTGACGGAATTGCCGACAGGGAGAATCAGATAAAAGAGTGCAAAGATTCCGGCAAAGGCTCCAAATCCGCTGAGCAGTTCTTTTTCTCCATAGAGGAGCCGCAATACACCCAGCAGCATAAAAAATCCCATGGTAATCAAGCAGAAGATACAGGCCGTTGAAAGCCTGAAGGCCTGATACCCTGCAAAAAAACCTTCCGCAGCAAGAGATATGATAAGAATACTGTTGATATACCATTCCAGCCCTGGCCGGTTTTTATATATAACAAGAAAGGACAACAGAGATAAAACTGCAAAGGTGCCAAGGCCGATGAAAAGGACTGAAAAGTCGCCAAAGCGCGTATGCTCCGTCACCATTTGACAGCCTCCGGTCTGGCAGATGCTTTTCCCGAATGCCTGAAAAACCATTTCAGTAATAATAAAAAGAGTGGCAAGCAGGCTCACCGCAAAAAAAGACTTGCCGAAAATGCCCTTGTATTTCTGCATCGAAACCTCCCGAATACTGTATATAATATTTTAGCATTGACCAGCCTTAATTGGTGCCAAATAATGGAGCCTGGAATCTGAATCTCGCCACTTCCATGGTATAATGAAACCATGGGTTTACCATGACAAGCAGGAATAGATATTCCCTTTTTTTTGCCCTGTTTCTGATTTGTGCCCCGACCCTGTCTTTTGCCCAATCTGCAAGAGAGGCTTTCAATGCATTAAAGGACCTGGAAATTAAAGTTAAATACGGCACTGCATATAGCGACTTTGCTCCTGCTCTGTCTGAAGCCAGGTTCCCGGTCAGGTCATTTCTGGATTCCCCGGATGCAAGAAACAACCCTGAGTTTGCTGCAGCGCTTGTCAGTACTCTTCAGCATTATGATGCAGCTCATGATGTATGGTCCGAAAAATACGCGGACCATGAGGTCACCGATTTCATTACCGATAAATATCTCGGGAGCTCCTACTATAGATGTGTGCATGAGTACCGGGCTGCATCGGTAAGCTCAAAAAATCTTTTCACCGGAGAAATGAAGTATACCGTCGGGATTACCGACTGCCTGGCCAGGATCTGGGAAAAAGCCTCCGAGACATTGGTGCTTACTGCAACGATATTGTCCCGGATCGAAAAAAAGGCTGTACCGGCCGATGCTGCCAGGATTGAACCAGATGCCCCGGCAAACTTGGATCAAAAAAGAACCGAGGCAATCAGACTTGAACTGGAAACAGCAAACCAGGAAATGGCGAAAATAAAAAGCGACCATGAAGAACTGAAAAAAGAGAACATCAATCTGCAGTTGGTGATAGACAAACTGAAAATAGAAAACGCAACCTTACTGGCCAAAGTTGCCGCACCGCAAAAAGATCAAAAGAAAAAAAAGAAAAAGAAAATCTCACATCAAGCGTTGAAATAGCACCACATTACTTCAATGTTACTACATTGAAGGCTCAGGGCGTTTGACCAAACGCAGGATAATCCTTTAAAATCAATCACGCGGGAGTGGCGGAATTGGCAGACGCGCTGGACTTAGGATCCAGTGGGGCAACTCGTAGGGGTTCAACTCCCCTCTTCCGCACCACTTTAAAA
>PNOC01000085.1 GCA_013824615.1 Thermodesulfovibrio sp. | reverse complement strand
CAAAGGGTTACGCGTTGTCCAGCCCATGTGTCAATTCCTCACTCTTACCGATTGTAACCTTTTTGTAACCATCTGTAACCGGTCAGGATTAGAGCCTGTCTTTCAGGGATTGCCTGATTAACAGCTTTGCGCTTCCTCACCTCTTATCAATAGCTCCACTTTTCATGGCTGAGTATAGATTTGTTAAGTTCCTTTCTATAGCTCTGCCACTTTGGCATAAATTTGTCCATCATTATCATGAACCGGTCATTATGTTTCCGCTCCAGCAAGTGAACCAGCTCATGCACGATGATATACTCCAGGCAGTGAGTGGACTTCTTTGCCAGTTCGAGGTTCAGCCAGATGCGACGGGCTTTGGTGTTACAGCCTCCCCACTTAGTTTTCATTTTCTTGATGCCCCAGTCGGAGACAGCAACTCCAATCGTCCTCTGCCACTTTTTCAGCAGGGGTGGGATCATAGCCTTCAACTGTTCCCGATACCAGCGCAGCAAGACAGTTTCACGCTGTTTGATACTGGCACTCGGGCGAATGAAAAGATCGATGGAGGCAATACCGCGTAAGGCGACCTTGGCCGGTCCCTCCTGCTCATGCACCCGCAGGCGATAGCGCCGCCCAAGAAAATAGTGACTCTCGCCGTTGACCATCTCGCGCTGCGACTGGCGTGGCTGGTCAGCAAACTTGGCCTTCTGTCGCTTGATCCACCCAAGCTTATCGATCACCGCCAGACGCACTGCATCATCGTTAACCACCAGCGGCACCGCCACCCTAACCCGTCCATGTGGTGGATAAACTCCAAGATGCAGATTTTTGATATTCTTGCGCACGACCTCCACGGATACGCCGCCGATACTCATTCTGTGTATTTCAGTATTCACTTTGATTCTTTACCAGTTCGAGGATGCGATCAACCCGCTCATCTAACGGAACACCCATATAGGATGCTGCCGGGTTCTCTCCTGATCTATCCGCTTTACTCAGATCGGCACCCTCGGGAGATTGGATGTTGGGATTCTGCAGCACCTCCTTGATGGCAAGTCTTACCTTCTTCACCTTGATCGCATTGCCGCGCCAACCGTCCTGACGGCTGCCCTGGACTGCCTCGTCCACTGCCAAGGCAATGGCCTCATCCCTGCCCAAGTTGTTATACAGTGCCCTTTGTGCCGCCGTCTTCACACTTGCAGGGTAGCCGCCAGGCCCACCACCCGGCATCGTCGCGTCTTTTGTCAGCTTTGCAATCTTCTCCAGATACTCTTTGTAGCTCATCACACCCTTGCGTCGCTGCTCAATCAGGGCATCCAGCAGTTTGGACATCTTCGCGTAGTAAGCCGGGTCTACCGGGGACTCATTAATAATCAGCCTGCGAACGTTATTTTCGATGGTCTCGGCCACAGCCGCCTCGTTTTTCCTGATCCCCCTGGGAAGCGCATTCACCGCATCCGGACCGCGCTCAACGATGAGCTGCACCAGGCTGATATCATCGAATGCCGAAATCTTCTCGCTATCCTCTGCGCGGATGTACTTGTCGATCAGGTAACGCATGGCCGGCTCGTAAGCCTTGAGGTCGATATAGTCACCGCTGGCCAGTTTCACCTCGTCCCGGACCTTGGTATATAGATCCACTTCTGCCTTGATCATTTCAATCTCTTCCGGTTTGTACCCCGCCGCGGCAAGTTCATTGGCAAGGTTGGCATAGGCGCGCAGCAGAGAGGCCGTGAATTTATACAGCTTGAGCCGTTTCGGCTCATTGTCCTTGAGCTGCCCAGCGTTGCCCGACTCCTTGGCACAGAAGAAGCGAATATAGGCGGCAGAATCCCTTGGTGCCTCGACCGGTTCGCACAGCGCCTTAACTGTCTCACGGGCATCTTCCAGGTCCTCGCGCGCCTTCTCAAGCCTGTTTTCAAGCAGGCCCTTCACATCATCCTTGTCGTAGCCGTCCAACGCCCCGCTGGTGTAATCCGTTACAGCCCCTTCGAGGCTCTTGAACAGGTCCTTGTAGTCTATAATGTAGCCGTAATCCTTGCTCTCGCCGTCAAGTCGGTTCACCCTGCAGATCGCCTGGAACAGGCCGTGGTTCTCCATCTTCTTATCTATATAGAGATAGGTGGCCGGGGGCGCATCAAAGCCGGTGAGAAGCTTATCCACCACGATCAAAAGCTTCATCTGCCCCGGCTCGCCGATAAACTTCTTCTTCGCCTCCAGCTCAAACTTCTCAGCTTTGTTAATAGCCTTCTCCGCCGGCTCGTTAAACCAGTCGGCCAGCATCTGACGATAGACCTCGTACTTAAAAAGGTTGTCCGTTTCGCCCTCGCCGGTGGTCTCACCCTTGGCATCAGCCACACTGGGCGTATAGCTGGTGACGATGGCGCATTTGCCCTTGAGTTCGGTCTTTGCGAACAGCTCGTAAAACTTGCACGCCTCGAAAATACTGCCTGCAACCAGCATGGCATTGCCGTATCCGTCCATCAGGCGGGGTTTGGTGCTCATATCCAGCAGGATATCGGCAACGATCTTCTCCAGCCTCGACTGACTGGAGAGAACCCTCTGCATGGTGCCCCACTTCTGCTTCAGCTGCGCCTTGGCCAGATCATTCAGCCCCCTGGTCTTGGCCTCAAACCACTCGTCTATCTTCTTTTGTGATGTAATAGACTGGTCGATATCCCGCGCCTCGTAGCGAAGATCCAGGACCACGCCCTCACGTACTGCCTGATCAAACTTGTAGGTGTGGATGTATCTGCCAAACACCTCGATGCTCTTCTGCTTGTCCACCTTCAGGAGAGGTGTGCCAGTGAAGCCAATAAATATCGCATTGGGAAGTAGCGCCTTCATGGCCTTGTGCAGCTCACCCGACTGGGTGCGGTGGCATTCATCCACAAACACATGGATATCACCCTTCGCCTTGAAATCCGGCGGGAGCGTCTGGATGGCCTCGATAAATGTCCTGGCGCCTTCGACGCTTGCCTGTTCCCAATCGTCCCTGCTGCCAAATTTATGAACAAGAGAACAGAGCAGGGATTCTTCAGTACGATTGAGCTTGTCGATCAAATCAGCTCCGCTTGTGGTGCGGCAGATGTTTTCGTTGACTCCCTTGAACACCTTCTCGATCTGCTCGTCCAGTTCCGTTCGGTCGGTGATGATCAGTACCCGGGCATCAGTTCTATTTTCGCGTATCCACTTGGCAAGCCAGACCATGGTGAGAGACTTGCCGCTGCCCTGGGTATGCCAGATGATTCCCCCCTCCCGTCGGCGGACGAACTCTTGGGCTGCCTTGACGCCGAAATACTGGTTCTGCCGGCATACCTTCTTTATTCCAGCATCGAAGACCACATAATCGTGAATCAGCTCCAGCAGCCGCTCCCTGGCACATACCTGCAACAGGTTTCGATCCAGCAGGTTCGGCTCAGCAGCGAAAGGCCCGCCTTCCTCCACCCACTTCAGGTAATACTTCTCCGGAGTTTCGATGGTGGCATAGCGCAGGCCCTCAGTGTCATTACCTGCCATCACCCACTGCATGGTAGAGAAAAAAGGCTCAATGAATTTCTTTTCCTGATTATCCAGGTTCTGGCGGATTCCCTCGGCAACTGACACCGTGGAGCGTTTCAGCTCAAGGACCCCGAGTACGATACCGTTCACATAGATCGCCACGTCCGGCCGTTTGGTGCTTGCTTGCGTTCCATTGACCATATTCTGGCCCTTAACCGTAACCTCTTCGGCAATGGCAAAGTGATTGTTTAAGGGCTGCTTCCAGTCGATCAGCCAGACGGTAACCGTGTTTTCACCCGCCTCCGGCTTCACCTTTACGCCGTACCGTAGCATCCTGTACACCTCATAATTACGGTCGTAAAGGCTTTTGCTGGCGTCACCCTCAACCTTATTCAATTCATAAAGCGCCCGGTTGATGAGTGCGTCTGAGACATTCTGTTTATTAAGCCAGGCGCGTAACAGTTCCGGTTCGATATTGCGGTTGCCTTTACCTTCAAACCCTTCACGCTCGGTCCAGTCACCCAGGTAGTCGTAATCCAGCCGCTCGCGGAACAGCGCGACGATACGAGCCTGAGTCTTCTTTTCGATCTGGCCGACGGTAGGCATCAATTACTCCACCATGCCAATATAGCTGCAGCAGAACTTCTCTTGTATTGTCATATCAGTGTCAGTTCTCGGCACGATTCAGCACCGATGGTATGAAGCCTTCATCTGACAGGGCTCGAATCACACCCCGCATCAGATAATTGTTGCTAAATCCTATCGTGTATTGGCGTGCCCCTTCTTTAATGGGCAGCAACATTTTTCTCTCGACCAATTTTTTAATCTGATAGGTGCGCTGGGAAGACGATAACGCATTCATAGCCGCTGAAAGATCTGCTGCCTTGGCAACCCCTTTTTGAGCGGTAATATGAAGCACCTGTTCTTCCATCGCAGTAATGAGCTGCCGTTCCTTTGCATACGTCAGCGCTGGGATCAGAATCTTGACGTTGAGGTAGCTAAAGTCAGTGAGTCGATCCACTTTGCGCAGTTCCTCCAGAACACCTCGCAAGACATATATGCACCATGACTCACTTCCTTCCGCAGTTCCGGTATCAGCAAGTGCCAGCATGGCATAATATTGATCGCGGTCATTGCAGAAAACAGCCGTCGGATTCAACACCCTCCCCCCTGCTTTTACATTGAACCCGTATTTAATCAGTAGCGCATAAGTGAGCAGCCGCACTACACGGCCATTGCCATTGCCAAACGGGTGTATCCAGCCAAAACGATGATGCGCCAGAGCCACTTTGATGAGGTCATATTTCGGGGGATGGGCTTCATTAATGAATGCAACCAACTCCTGCATGTATTGCGGCACCTGTATGAACTCGGGCGGCAGATGTTCCGATTGCGCAATTTTCACCTGGCTCTGGCGATACGTCCCTGGAGTGGTATCACCCTCACGTTCCAGCCCTTTAACCGTAATGGCGTGCAACTCACGGATAAAATGTTCAGTCAGTCCGTCACCGGGATGCATCACATCCTCAATATATGCCATCGAGGCTTCGATATTCTCCATCTCCAACAGTTGATCCGAAGTGGACAGTCGGGTACCCTCAATCTTGCTTTCCACATAATCGGCCAGAGTGGTATGATTCCCTTCGATGCGGGCCGACCCCAAGCTTTCAAGCATATGGAAGATATGCTTGAGCTGATAAAATACAGGGGCTGGAGTGGTGCCTTGCAAGTGCAGACGGCGCAAGTGCTCCAGCTCCGTCAAGACATCCACCAACGGCGAGTCAAATGACGGATTGAGCAGAGTCAGATCATGGTGATGAAATACAGGCATTTCTATCCTTTTCTATGACATGAATACGAAATATCTTTAATATATGCCAATATCATCAATTAAATCAATATATTACATAATTTTCATGTAATAATTATCTTTAAATTGATAAATAATATATTGAATGGTCGATGTGCGGAAGGATGCAGACATCGGCACGCTGAGGGACGCACCTGGTTGATGAGGACTTAACTGTAGGTACCAGAACAATGAACCCTCTCCAATTTTTGTTAGTGCTTTTATCCCTGTTGATCATATGGGCTTTTCCATATTGGGGCGTATGTGCATTTTTTGCACATTGCTTTTTTTCTCCAGCTCGCCTTCTTTAAACACGTTATTGATGTGCTTGGTAATCACGCTTCGGTCGCGTTCAAACAGATCCGTCATCTGCTGTTGCGACAACCAAACAGTATCGTGATCAAAAGCTACATTTAACGTAGTCTGTCCATCAGGTGTCTGAAATATCTCTACTTCGCTCATACCAGTCTAATCCTCCCGATCTGTAGTTCCTGCATCATCCCCCGCTTGAGGGCGCGAGTCTTGTCGCGGCGGACTTAGGGATGCAATCACCAGGCAGATAGAGCGGGTGACACGGGGTAACTCCATCCGCTGCCATTCTCAGGTAAGAAAGACCGAAATGGTCTTTCAGCATTTCAATCACTTTTCTCCCCCGAGCGCATAACTTCCCCGGTGGTTTGCCATAGGCGATGACAATCGTTTTTGCTTGCTTTGCCATTTCCTGAATGGATCGGTCATTGCTTGGACCCACAGGATCTGCAACCTCCAGTAATCGATACTTGTCTGTAGCCCTGTAAGCGTGAACATTACCTATCATCTGTCCACCATAGCCCCATCTTCGCGAGAACGTACCTGTCTTGCGGAGTGTCGGATCACTGTACTCCAGACATGCAACGCTTGGATTCATAAGTATCCACAAAACAAGGGGCTTCGTATCGTCCCAAATCTCAATAAGCTTATAGCGATACTGTTCGCATTCCGAAAAAACCGAGGTAATCCTTGAATCCGCAGGCCAAGGTGGTCGGGACCTTCCGCCAGCATCATGTTTCAGCTTGGTCTTCATACCAGCCGTATCCTCCCGGTCAGCAGTTCCTGCATCATCCCCTGCTTGAGGGAGCGGGTCTTCTCGCGGCGGGCTTCGAGGGCCGCGATCTCGGCGTCCATGTCGGAGAGGACGGTGGCGATGGCTGTTTGTTCGGGGAGAGAAGGAATTGAAAACTCAAGCGACTCGATGCTGGTAGGCGTTAGATTGTTTATGCTCGAACCAGCAAGCAGATTATTGATGTAGTTTCGGTAACGCCCTGTTTGAAATAGAAAAAAAACAAACGTAGTATTGGCGTTAATAATACTGGGACGGAAACACCCCATGAATGCTCCGAACGTATATTCGTAGCCATCGCTTATGCTGAAGAATCCAGCCTTGCCGACCAGTGCCTTGCTGCCATTTGCCATGCATATGAGAATGTCGCACTCTCGGAGCAACTGTTTCTCTGACACCCTTTCAGAATTTACAAATTGAATGTCCGTGGTCACAACAGTGGAGTTCTGGACATTGTTTGAGCGAAGAAGCCGCTTCGTGTGTGCTGTGTCGTAGGGTGAAAGGTCACTGTCGCCTTTATACGTTACACCGCGCAGACAGTTTCCAACCTCCCCCAACCTCTTTACCTCCCACTCCACGCTAAACCCCGGCAAGCGGGTCTGGCCGGTGAGGAGTTGCTGCATGGCGGCCTGTTTGAGGTCGCGCTTCTTGGCGATGAGCTGGTCGAGCTTGGCGAGCAGGGCATCCACATCCGACAACGCGGTGGCGATGGCGCGTTGTTCGGGGAAAGTGGGGAGAGGTAATCTCAGTTCTAAGAGTTTTGAAACAGATAAACCCGGTTGAGCGGAAGACTCAGCATACTGGTTGAGTCGCATTCTGCCCAATACAAAGGTTAGCCAGCTAATATCTGTTTTTGCTAATGCAGTCACAACGACGGCATGTTCTGATGCAAAAAACTTCCCCGATACACCCAAAACATTACCGCACAGTGCCCCTTGTCTACCAATTAGGGCATAGTTTCCATCGTGTGTGAAACGTGATGTAAGACCTCGCAGCCCGTTACCTCCATAGCAGGGGTATTGGGCGCCTTCATCAATATTAGTGCTAGTTATCCCTTCTCCACTTTTCATTGAACAGACTTCGACAAGTCTAGTGGCATCCCAATCCTCCGGAATCACCCCTACCTCGGTACGCTTGTATCCCGGCCTCACTTCCAAACGAACCCCATCCTTTTCAGGTGTTCATCCACACGCCTGGAAAGCGTGCCCACCTCGTCAACCAACCCCGGCAACGGCATGGCATATCGTTCGGCCAGTTGCCTGATGCGGCCGGTGAGCGCCTGGCTAACACGATCCAGTTCGCCCTGCACGCTGGCGGCCAATGTGGCCAGCCATTTGTCTTCCACCACCAGGGTCTTAATCTCGGCCTCGCTCAGTTGCCTGTATTTGGCGACGACCTTGGCATCGAGCGCCTTTTGTGCTTCCTTTACCTTCTTGCCGGCGGCGGTCTCTTTTTCGATCAGGGCTGCATAGGCCTCCAGCATCCTGAGTTCGTCTTTGGCATCCTTGTCGCCCTTAATCTCAGTCTGGCGTGCCTTGATGCTGGCTTTAGTGAGCTTGCCCTTGTCGTGCTTACCGTCATTCAGTAATCCATCCTCACCGCCGTGCTCCTCATCCATCTCCTCCATCTCGCGGCTGATGGCGTCGCGCTCGACTTCAAGTTGCTCTATAGCGGACTTCTCGGCAGCAAAATAGCGGGCAATGATCAGTGTATTGGGAATAAGATCGGTGTTGGGCTTACCTTCCAGCCTGGCCTGCCATCCATCGCTGACGATCATCCAGGCGTCGTCCTGCATCGTCTCCGCCCAATAGTCCAGCAGGTGCTGATACACGCCGTAGGGGTCGATCAGGGAGGCAATAATATCTGAAATGCGGAAGGTCTCCAGCAGGTTTTCCGATAGGGATTCGATCAGCACCTTGGGCCGGTCACCCTGTTTGATGCCGTTGAGCAGCGGGGTGTTGGCCGCTTTCCATAAGCTGAACACCTTGGTGACCTGCTGATTGAAAGCGGTAAATTCCGGGTGGCCGAAAATGGCAGCCTTAATCTGGCTGGCCTCCACCTTGAGCTGACTGTAGCCAGCCCTATCAGCGTCAGCAAAGAGTTCACGGCGCATATTGGGGAACACTTGCCAGTATGCGGCAAGGCCGTCGATGTCACGGTTAGGAATGCCACCTTTGAGGTGCGCCTCGATGTCCTGCAAGTCTTCCGGCTCGGTGCTGTCGATGTACCGCGGCAGGTTCAGGTTGAAGTCGTTCGTCTCAATCTCAGCCAGCGGCACCATGCGTGAATACTTGGGTGTTTCCAGTTGACGGGTGAATGTATCTACGATCTTATGGATATCCTGTGCACGCAGGCGGTTCTTGTTTCCGTCCTTTATAAAGCCCTTCGAGGCATCAATCATGAAAATGCCCTTCCGGCCAGCTGAGCCCTCCTTGTCCACCACCAGTATGCAGGCAGGTATACCGGTTCCGTAAAACAGGTTTGCAGGCAGGCCGATGATGCCCTTAATAAAACCCTGCCTTACGATACTCTTGCGGATCACCGCCTCGGCACCTCCACGAAACAGGACACCGTGGGGATGAATAACCGCACCCTTGCCGGTACTCTTGAGTGAAGTGAGTATATGCAACAGAAAAGCATAGTCGCCATTCTTTGCCGGTGGAATACCATACGCGAACCGGCCATAAAGGTCATTTGCCGGATCAATGCCGCTGGTCCAGTTCTTGTTTGAGAACGGGAAATTAGCCACCACGAAGTCGAAGGTCTTGAGACCACCGTCTGATTTCTTGAAATGAGGGCTGGACAGAGTGTTGGCCTGCCAGATTTCTGCTGTAGGGCAGTCATGCAGCACCATATTCATACGTGCCAGGGCTGAGGTTGCATTGTCCATCTCCTGCCCATAGATGGCGAGGTCAAGACTTGTGCGGTTTTTGGCCTCGTCATGGGCCTTCAGCAGAAGTGACCCGGACCCGCAGGTAGGGTCGTAAATGCTCTGGGAAGGGCTGGTTGCCCTGCCAAGGTCGATCACCATGGACATGATACGGGAGACTTCAGCCGGGGTATAGAACTGGCCCTTGCTCTTGCCGGATTCGGTGGCAAAGTGGCGCATCAGATATTCATAGGCGTCGCCCAGCAGGTCGTCGCCCTCGGCCCGGTTGCGGCCAAAATCCAACCCCTCGAAGATAGCCACCAGTTTGGTGAGCCTGTCCACCATCTCCTTGCCCTTGCCGAGCTTCTCTTCGTCGTTAAAGTCGGCTACGTTGATTGCGCCCTTGAGGCTATCATTGGCGTCGGCCAGCTTATTGATGATCTTGTTGACCTTATCGCCGATCTCCTTGTCACCCTTCAGCGCCACCATGTCGGCAAAACTCCCGCCGGCAGGAACGTCGATCAGTGCATTGGGATCACCGGAGTACTTATCCGATACGTATTTAACAAACAGCAGGACGAGCACATAATCCTTATACTGCGAGGCATCCATCCCGCCACGCAACTCATCGCAGGACTTCCAGAGAGAACTGTATAATTCGCTTTTCTTTATTGCCATAGATTGGTCCCGTGCCTGTCATTATATCCTAACTTGTTTCAGATCCGCCATACCCGATTATAATCGGATACCCACTAGGAAATGAGTGTGAGTCGCTTCATCTCCGAAATTAGCTAGGATTCAGAAACCTCTCCCGAAATTCAAACGATGTTCACAGTTGAGTGATAAAATATCACCAGTATGAATATAGCCTAACTGACAGCAGGGACTGAGAATCAGCAGCCACTACTGCTAATAAAAGTATGCAGCACACAGGAGGAGAACAATGATCACATTGGATAATCTCTATAGTACGCTTACTAGAAAAGCACAGACAGCAAACCGAGGCATTACAAAGGAAATTGTTGAAGATTGGGTCGGAGGGGTAGGTCCTGTCGATAGACAGATAGCTTTCATGTCGGCAGCTCTCAGTGCTCTGTATAGCGGTCAATACACTGTTGATAAAATGATTGAAGATATCCTGCATTCAGGTCGCCTGGATAATTAATTATATGGGCTTGCAGTACATTTATTGTCGTTATGAATGATCTATTTGAGTTCATTGATACTGGAACCGCAATGCCAGCCCTGTTTGTGGGTCATGGGAGTCCCATGAACGCCATAGAAGATAATGAGTTTAGCAGAGCATGGGCAGAGGTAGGTCAGTCACTGCCAAAGCCAACTGCAATTCTCTGCATTTCCGCCCATTGGGTGACAGAGGGGACAGGAGCGACAGCTATGGGGAAACCGAAAACAATCCACGATTTCAGCGGTTTTCCCCAAGAACTCTATGATGTTAAGTATCCAGCCGAAGGTTCTCCTGCCTTGGCTCGTCTTACAGAGGAAACCATTAAAAAAACACAGGTAGAAATGGATTTTGAATGGGGGCTTGATCATGGCACATGGTCAGTCTTGTCCCGCATGTTTCCTAATGCTGACATTCCCGTTGTTCAACTGAGTCTTGATGGCTACAAGAAGCCACAAGCACACTATGATATAGGGACAGAATTGCGATCATTCAGAAACAAGGGAGTGCTAATCGTAGGTAGTGGCAATATGGTACACAATCTCGGGACATTATCATGGGAAGACAACGCTTATGATTGGGCAGTTGAATTTGATGAAACGCTGAAGCAGTTAATCCTGTCAGGCGACCATGATTCAATAGTTAACTATGAGAAGTTTGGCAGGATAGCTGCTCAGTCGATTCCTACAAATGAACATTTCCTGCCGCTGCTCTACATACTTGCTTTAAAGCATAAGGATGATAATATTAGTTTTTTTGCTGATAAGATCACGCTGGGTTCTATATCCATGCGGTCTATGAAGATTGGTTGAGTTGCTGATTCAATTTAATCAGCCCAATAAAAAGCCACAAAACAACAAATAACCCCCGATGATCAACATGCTATTGCAATCTTCAGCATGGACTATACCGGCACGACCCTCAACCCGGCCTGTGTAGCGGCTGCACACTGCCTGGTGTCTGCAGAAACGAATACAACCACGTTGAGAGCGAGCAAGCTGCCAAGGTTAAAATGCTGCTAATAAAAAGAGGCAGATCTATAGACCTGCCTCTTTAGTCTTACGCCTGAACAGAGCAATGCTTATTAATTGTGGGCCTTAACCTCAGCAGTATCCGTAGCCTTGCCAAAGGAGCCGACCACATC
>PNOC01000084.1 GCA_013824615.1 Thermodesulfovibrio sp. | reverse complement strand
TTCATTAAAACGTTCGGCAAAAGAGTGCAGCTTTTCGCCTACTCCCATAAATTCGCGCTCGGTGGTAGCAGAAAGGCTGTTGATATCGTCTGCCATCCGGAGCAGTTTTGGACTCCAGGTATGATAATAATCTCCGTCAGCACGAATAACCGGAGCATCTGTCGGCAAAACAGCCGTAGGAGCGCTTTCCCCTGGCTGTATATTTTTCGTGAATATGGATGCTGCCCAGTTCCTCAATGACATCAGAGATCAGATCTGTGCAGCCTTGACCTTCTTATAGAAGTCACAGAGCTTACAGTTTGCAATTTTCTGCGCGTTGTCCCCCTGAACCTTACCGCCGCAGAGCGTTCCAGCTACGAGCCAGCACCTTCTGCCGGCCTTCTGAACAAAGGCCGGGCATGAAGCATTTTTGTCATGGCCGCATTTCATGAATTCCCAGCATTGTGTATTCGCCATATTCCCCACTCCTCAATTCTTTTTTTCAAAACCCGACCTGCCCTATGACACCATATATATCTATATATATCGGCAAAGTCAATCTGAAACTTTACCTTTGATGATAGCGAGAGGGGAAACAGCCCTTCGATAAAGTCAGGATGACAATATTGTTACTTTTACAAACTCTAAATAGTGTCTGCGTATAAAGTGAGAAGTCGTCATCCTCGGGCTTGACCCGGGGATCCAGAACTTCTTGCAAACAATGGATTCCCGCCTTCGCGAGAATGACAGCCAAAAACAAAAATGGCAGTTTATACACAGTCTCTAAATAGTCCCTCCGAAAATACAAAAGGGCGGTCTAAAGACCGCCCTCCTCAGAAAAGACAACAAATACTGTTTACTATGAATTCACTTTAAACCATGAAATCAGCGACTTGAGTTCGCCGGCCATGCGCGAGAGTTCGTTGGTCGCAATATTGATCTGGTCCACCGAGGACTGGTTCGACTTCGAAACACTGGCTATATTTTCCATGGTGGTCGATACCTCTTCGATAGCGGTAGACTGCTGCTCCGTAGCGGTGGCGATCAGCCTGACCATATCCAGGCAGCGCTCTGAAGCGCCGACGATCCGGTCGAGGGATTCCTTTGCCTTTTCAGCAGATCTGACGCCATCTTCGACCTTGGCCTTGCCTCCGGACATCGACTTGACCGAGGTCTCGGTGTCGTGCTGGATCTTCGTGATCATGCCGGAGATTTCGCCGGTCGCCTTGGTCGTACGCTCGGCCAGTTTTCTGACTTCGTCCGCCACCACGGCAAAACCGCGTCCCTGCTCCCCAGCCCGGGCGGCCTCGATCGCCGCATTCAGCGCCAGGAGGTTCGTCTGATCTGCAATGTCTTTGATCACATTGATGATCTCGCCGATCTGCTGACTCGACCTGCCGAGTTCCTCTACAATGGCCGAAGACTCATCAACAGTCCGGGCAATGCTCTGCATACCGGCCACCGTCTCTTCGACCACCTTTTTGCCGTCTATAGCGATCCCGACCGAATCCTGGGCAGCAGTCGAGGCCTCGGTAGCATTCCGGGCAACGTCCATGATCGTCTGGGAGACCTCGGTCGTGGCGGTTGCGGCCTGCTCCATCTGCTGCGCCTCTTCATTGATGCCGGTGCTGATCTGGGCAGTTGTGGCCGAGACCTCCTCTGAGCTGCTGGCAAGGGTATTGGTCATGTCCGTAATCTTCCTGGCCATGTCCCGCATAGCAGCCATCATAGTATTGATGCTCCCGGCCATCTGGCCGACCTCGTCGCTGCTGGTCACCGGAACGTCCCGCGTCATGTCGCCGCTGGAGGCCTGAGTAGAGACTTCAACAACTTTCTGGAGTGAGCCGATGATCGACCGGATGACCATGGTGCTGAGGATGGCCCCAAGGACGATAGCAATGAGGGCAACCAGAATCTGCACGATCGACATGGTAGAGGCCTTCTTCTGGATGGCCTTCTGAATTTCCTCAGCGTTCTTCATGGCTAACTTGTCCATATTATCGAGCTGTTCTCTCAAAGGACGGTCAAGCCCCTTAAAAGACTTGTCAAGGGTTTCTATATCCTTTTTTTCCCTGATGCCCTCTGCCAGTTTTTCTATTGAAGGGGCATACTCGTCAAGTTTGGCATAAGCTGCCTTGAGCATCTCCTTTTCCTCATTGCCTTCTATGACCGTTTCGTATTTCTTCAGGTCGCTTCGGATCTCTTCAATATTCTTCTTGAAATCCTCACGGTATTTTTCATCTTTGCGGATCATATAGTTTTTGAAGGACTGAACCGACTCTCCAAGCTGAATCGACGCGTCCATACCCTTTTCGAGCTGTAACATGTCCTCTTTCAACAGATGGTCATACCCGGATACGGTAGACGCCTGCATCCAGTACGACATCCCTGCGACCACCACGAGCAACAACAGCACCAGACCTACGACGCCATACAGCTTTTTAGAAAGTGTCATAAATAAATCCCCTTTAATTAATAATGTTAATAATTATGTCTATGTCAGCTGGGCCACGGCATGAATTTCGTCATGCCCCAGGAGTTTATCAATATCAAGCAGGATCAGCAGTCTGTCCTGCAGTTTCCCGACGCCGCGGATAAATTCAGAACCGATCCCCCCGGTCATCGGCGGCGGAGGTTCGACCGTGTCTGATGCCAGCCGCAGGACCTCGGAGACCGAGTCTACGATCAGACCAACCGTAATACCAACATCCACGACCATAATCCTGGACTGGGCATCGGCGTCTTTCGAACCCAGGCCGAACTTCTTCCTGAGATTGATGACAGGAATGACCTTGCCACGCAGGTTGATCACCCCTTCCACGTCAGCCGGAGAATTCGGAACAGAGGTGATATCCACCATCCTGTTAATCTCCTGCACCTTGAGGATATCAATCGCATATTCCTCACTGCCTAACCTGAAGGTCACCAATTGTAAAATTACTGAGCTTGCAACAGAAGCGCTCATACACTCCTCCTTTTACTGCACATATTAAAGATATTTATTCAGCTATACATTTATATATCTAACTATCGGCATTTACAAGAAAAAACTTAAGAAAATATGGGTTCTGGTATAGTGAGTCCAACGCTTCTTTATAAAAGTTCGAATATCTTTGGCTGTCATTCCCGAGGTAGTAATCGGGAATCCATTGTTTTGAGAGCAAAGGCCCTTGGATTCCCGCCTTCGCGAGAATGACGAAAAGACGTCGAATAGTACTTTTTCAACAGCCCGCTAGACCGAGTTGACGATTTCTCCGGCGACCTCTTCGATGGCCAGGATCTTATCTGCCAGACCCGCATCCACCACCGCCTTCGGCATACCGTAGACAACGCAGGTCTCCTCATTCTGGGCAAAGATGCGTGAACCGCCCTTCTTCATATCTGCCAGGCCCTTCACGCCGTCATTCCCCATGCCGGTCAGGATAACACCCAGCGCCCGGCCGGGAAAAAACTCGGCAACCGAGGACATCAGGGCGTCGACCGACGGTCGGTAGATGAAGGTCTCACGGTCCTCTGATATGCTGATGACCGTCTCAATGCCGCGCCTTCTCGTCAGTCTCATATGGCCCCTGCCGGGGGCGATATAGACAACCCCGTTCTGGACCAGTTCACCGTCCTCCGCCTCTTTGACCGTCATCTGACTGAGGAAGTTCATCCTCTCGGCAAAAGGCTTGGTAAAGTTCGGTGGCATATGCTGTGCGATCACCACCGGGACAGGAAAATCCTTCGGCAGCTTCGGAATGACATCCTGAAGCGCCCGCGGCCCTCCAGTGGAAGTCCCAATAGCAACGATCGTCACCCTGCGCTGGCCGGTATGCCTGCTGACCACCAGAGGCTTCGGAGGCTCAACCGGCCTTCCAGCCATACCTGGTGCAGGAGCAGGACGCATGGCGCGCCTTTTCGCTCCCTGTTTGCCGATCTGCTTGACCTTGTCGATCAGCATTTCCTTGATCTTCACAATATTGACCGAGAGCTCCGAGAGATTCTTCGGAATAAAATCTGCGGCTCCGCTGTCGAGTGCATCGAGTGTCGCCTTTGCCCCGTCTACGGTCAGCGAACTTACCATGATCACCGGCGTCGGCGTCGCCGCCATGATATGCTTCACTGCAGTGATACCATCCATCCGCGGCATTTCAACATCCATGGTCACCACGTCAGGTCTGAGCAGCGCCACCTTCTCGACAGCCTCCTGGCCATCCCGGGCGGTCCCGATGATCGAAATCTCGGGGTCGGAAGAAAGCATGGCCGTGAGCGCATTGCGCATGAAGGCTGAATCGTCAACAATAAGGACTTTTACCATGACGTTGCCCTGAAAAGCCCTCTGTTCACGAAACGCCTTTGCCTATCAGGAATGGTGAATATTTCTTGTCGGTCCCTATGATATGCTTCTGGAGCCAGTCCTTCAGAAAGTTCATCACCTCGACGGTGATGACCGACTGACCGCTGTCGAACTTGGTCTTGAGATCAAGCACCTGTTTCGTCAGCTTGTCGTGCTCTGCCTTGTGGGCAATATACCCGGGATATTTATGCGTCTCGAAGAGCCGCTCTTCGGTGCCGAAATGCATCTTCGTGTAATCTACAAGCCTTGAGAGCACCTTCTCCATAACATCCTTGCCCTTGCCGACCTTCATCGCATCGCTCAGCTCATTGATCAGCTTAATCAGCTCCTTATGCTGGTCATCGATCAGCTTGATGTTCACGCTCAGTTCATCTTTCCAGTCTATGAATGCCATTGTACTTCCTCCATAAAATTAAGTAGTTATTCACTGCGTTATCTGACAGTATACCTCTAATTCACTCATATGCCTATACTCTGTTTTCCCTTCGATAAACTCAGGGTGACATAAAAAAAGACTTTACATTTTAGGTTTTAACCAGCCGGATATGCTACGTCTTGAACCAGCCGGCCATGCTGTTGAGTTCTGCAGCCAGGCGTGAAAGGTCCCCCGAGGCACGTTTAATCTCGAAAATGGAACTGCCCAACTGCCGGGCAATCACGGCCACATCTTCCATGCTGTGCGAGACCATATCAGAGGTCGACGACTGCTCCTCGGTTGCCACGGCAATCCGCTGGACCATATCCGCCACCTGCTCGACATAGATCACAATGTCCTCAATAGATTTCCTCGTCCCCTTTACTTTCTCCAGGACTATCTCGACAGAGTCCTTCTCTTTTTTCATAAAGTCCACAGAATCCTTCACTTCAGACTGCATCGTCCTGACCGTAGTCCCGATATCGTCGGTCGCCTTCGCGGTACGTTCTGCAAGCTGCCTGACATTGTCGGCAACCACAGCAAACCCCCTGCCCTGGTCTCCCGCCCTGGCCGCCTCTATGGCTGCATTCAGTGCAAGCAGGTTCGTCTGGTCCGCAATTTCCTTGATCAGCGTTACAACGTTTTTGATTTCGTCAGATTTTTTGCCGAGGCCTTCTATCTTCTGCGCAGCCTGCCTGAAGGTGTCGGCAAACTTATTCAACTCCGCCACCGTCACCTCCATGCCCTCCTGTCCCTCCAGGGCAGAAGTCTTCATCTTCTGTGCAGCCGCAGCTGTCTCAGAAGCATTTTTCGCTACATCCATGGTGGTCTGAGACATCTCGGTTATAGCCGTTGCCGCCTGCTCTATCTGGAGGGTCTGTCCCTGCGACCCCTTTTCAAGGACATCCGCCGTGGCGGAAAGCTGCTCGGAACTGCTTGCGAGACCGCCGGTTGCGGTCCTCATTTTCACGACGATATCCTGCAGCTTGCCCGAGGCCTTATTGAAGTGGTGTCCGAGTCGACCGAACTCGTCCGTCCGCTGTTCGTTTATCTTTAAAGCAAAATCACCAGTCCCGAAGCGCTCGGCCAGAGTACCTAACTCCGTTACCGGCCGGGAAACAGAGCGTTCCAGCATCTTGCTGAATACGATGACAATCAGCAGCACCAGGGTACCGGCTATAAGCACCCCGACCAGATACAGTCTGACTACTCTGTTCACCGAAGAAATTGATTCTTCCTGCTGGGACTGCGCCGCAGAGACCCCCTTTCGTCCGGCCTCCTTCTGCGCCCCCACCATCTTCTTCAACTCTTCACCCAGTACGAGCACCCTGGCATTAACCGAAAGCTTTCTGCTTATCTTGTCAATCACTCCATCCCTGCCAAAAAGCAGTCCCCGTATCTCCTCCACCGTATCAGAGGCAGACTTGATGCGTTTGGCTTCCTCCTGGCGGCCGGCAAGCTGCAACGCCTCCCGCAGCCGGCGTGAGACACCTGAGGCAGCATCCGAGGCCCCTTTCAGTTCATTGGCGGCCGCCCTTAACTCCTCCTCTGTCCTGGCGTCAAAAAGGCGTCCGGCCAGACTCTCGATCCTGAAGCCGGACGTCAGAAACTCGCTGTTCATGACGAGGATATCGCCCGCATGAGTCGAATTCTTCAGGGAATCATCCAGATTCCGGTTATCTGCAACCGACCTCTCCGAGGAATGCTCGATCTCATCCTGGATAAGCACACTTATACTTAAAGCCTTCTGCCTGGTATAGGTCATGTTCTGCTTGAGTTTCTCCTCTGTCCCGGCAGGAGGCACCGCAACTTCCAGCAGCATCTTCTTCTGTCCGATCAGTCCATCATCACCAGTAGCCAGCCGTTGAAGATCAGCGGTGTCAGCAGTCAGTTTTCGTAAAAATTCTGTATCGCCTGCTGCCTTGAGCTGACTGATCTGGGAAAGCAGGCTCTTCAGGGAGGCCTGCACCCTGTTCTGGGCAATAATAAACGAATTGGCTTCTGTTGCGGTCTGCAGATCCTGAATGCCTGCCTGTACACCTTTTACAGCCTGCGCTGCAGCCTGGATATGCTTCAGTTTTTGCGCTATGGACCGGGAGCTCGCGGAGGAACTCACCAGACTTTCGGAAGAGGTCTTCTGTATTTTTCTTACTGAAGCATCCAGTTCCCTGAGCTTCCGGGACGACTCAGAAAGTCTGCTTCTCATGAGAACCGCCGCTTCACCTGTTGCGGTCTCCACACCCAAACGCTCGCCGGTGACCGTAATAATTTCACCGGTAATTACAGCAATGTCACTATTTTTCATGCCTGCAGCACCGGAGCCGCCCTTCAGCCTGTGGAGGGCTTCTTCGGCAGCTTTGACCTCGGCGAGAGACTTCTCAGCCTCAGTCCTGGCACGACTGAAATCATCTGCTCTGAATGAAAAAACAACAGACTGAAGATTCGCGGTATGCTCCTGCAGTGACCTCTGCAGCTCCACGGTGCGCAGCTGATACGGAGTAGACTGCTCGGTCAATATCGACAGGTTTTCCCGAACAAACCTCATCCCGAAGAGGCTTAAGCCAATAATCAGAACAATGGCGGCAGTAACGATGACGATATTCAGATAGAGTCTTTTCCTGATCGTCACCGGCCGCTCCCTTCCTGCTTTTTCGAGCCGGCAGTGAGGTGCTCAATAAGTTTCCCGACAGCCGGGGAAGGATCGCCCCTGGTGATAAGCATCAGGGGACGGGCAATCTCGGGGGTGTCAAGGACCTTCACTTTTTCTTTATTGCCCTTCAGGTCTATAAAAGTCTGGCTCACCGCCCCGATACCTTCGGTAAAAAGTTCAACCGCATCTATTTCATTTCTGGTGGTCTCCACTTCAAGCGCACCTGACACATAGGGTTCGCCTCCCATAACCACCTTCTGGAATGCGCGTCTGGTGCCTGAACCAGGATGTGAGGTGATTACAACGACCGGGATATACTTACCGCCAACCTTTCTCCAATTGGTAATCTTCCCCGTGTTAAGGTCTTTCAGCTGCTCCAGCGTGAGCTGCTTCACGGGGCTTGAGAGATGAACAATAATGCGTATCGGATCATTGGCAAGAAAGTGTGCCTTCAAGTCGACAGGAGCCTCCAGACCTGATATTTCGGCCATAATCTGTACAGCATCAGCAAGTTCAGCAGAGACCATTGCTGCATCACACCGTCCCCGGACAAGGTCTTCCAATCCGCTGCCGGTTCCGTTGCCTACAAGCACCAGGGTGCTGCTGGTGATCTTTTCGAGAGCGGGCAACACAGGCTCCAGAATTTTTTTCATTACCGTTGTCGAGCCGTGCAGGCGGATTACGGGAGCTTCTGCGCTGCAGACCCCCGTGCAGCAGAACACCGCTGTCAGGACATAACAAATAAGGGCCAGTGGCAGCATAAACCCTTCTGCAGCCCTGGACATAAGCCCAGATGCCGTGAACAGGATGCGCACCGAGAAGAACATCTATGTCTTGAACCAACCGGCCATGGTATTCAGTTCGGCAGCCAGGCGTGAAAGGTCCCCCGAGGCACGTTTAATCTCCAGAATCGAACTGCTCAGCTGCCGGGTAATCACGGCCACGTCTTCCATGCTGTGCGAAACCATATCAGAGGTCGAAGACTGCTCATCTGTTGCGACTGCTATCCGCTGGATCATGTCAGCAACCTGCTCGACATACGTCACAATGTCTTCTATCGACTTCTTCGTGCCCTTAACCTTTTCCAGGACGATCTCGACCGAGTCCCTCTCTTTTTTCATGAAGTCCACGGACTCTTTCACCTCGGACTGCATGGTCCTGACCGTGACCCCGATGTCGTCTGTTGCCTGGGCTGTCCGCTCTGCAAGCTTCCGCACCTCATCTGCCACAACCGCAAAGCCGCGGCCCTGCTCTCCGGCCCGGGCCGCCTCGATCGCGGCATTCAGCGCCAGCAGGTTCGTCTGGTCCGCAATCTCCCTGATCAGGGTCACCACGTTATTTATCTCGTCAGACTTCCTGCCGAGGCCCTCTATCTTTCCCGCAGATTCCTTGAAGGTCCCGGCGAACTTATGCAATTCCTCCAGCGTTACATTCATGACATCCTGCCCCTGGAGCGCGGTTTTCTTCATCTTCTGTGCAGCCTCTGCCGTCTCGGAAGCGTTCCTGGCGACATCCACAGTTGTCTGCGACATTTCGGTCATGGCGGTCGCCGACTGCTCTATCTGCAGGGTCTGTCCCTGCGACCCTTTTTCAAGGACATCCGCCGTGGCGGAGAGCTCTTCAGAACTGCTTGCAAGCCCTCCGGTGGCGGTCCTCATCCTGCCGACAATGTCCTGAAGGTTCGTAACCATCGCTGACATGGAAGTCTGGACAAGGCCAACCTCATCTTTCGTCTCAGCGGCCATCCTGTAGGCAAGGTTGCCTTTGGCCACTTCGTTCGAAGCAAGAATCAGGTTCGCCAGGGGACGGGATATCGAGTGATATATCCAGATGCCGAAGATGATGCCGAAGGCGATTGCACCGGCACTGATAGCAAGAATCAGGACCGTGCTGAATCTCACCATCTTATTGACCGTGCCGATAGCCTTCTCCTGATCGCCGCGTGCAGTCGTCACGGTCTCTTTACTCTTTTCGGCCTGTTTGAGAACAATCGCCCTGATCTTCCCATTCGCCTGCCTGCCCTTTTCTTCCATCTCTATCCGGTTCCGCACCTTTGCGACAACCCCGTCCTGGGCAAGAAGGATATTCCGGATTGCGTTGAGTGAGCCTGACACATTCTGCAGAATCTTCAATGCATCCTTTTCGTTCAATTTGTTCAGGCCTTTATCGAACGTCTTTGTCACGGTATCTATTTTTTCAAAACTCTTCCTTATCTCACCCCCGGTGCTGTCGACATCATTTATCTGGTCGAGAGTAAAAAGACGCGAGGCCAGCCCCTGAATCGTCATCCCGAGCGTCAGCAACTGGGCATTGCTCATGAGAATATTCGTTGCAATGCTCGACTGTGACATCAGACTGTTCTGTTTTTCGGTTTCGGCCCCGGTCTTCTCGCCTGCATTGACAGCCTCCTGCTCTATGCTCAACTGCATAACGGAGAGCCGTTCGTCGACATCCCGGTTCAGCGTCTCAAGAATTTTGGAATCCTCGGGTGGTGCCATATAGAGCTTGATCAGTTCATCGGTCCTGTCGGCCAGAGCCTTAACATCGGCAGCAACCTTCGGCATCTCTTTCACATACGGGTTCTGCTGGATCTTGGATGCCATGGAATTCAGCTTCCCCCGTGAAATGATGACACCCTTCTTGTCCTGGGCCCTGCGCAGTTCGAAGACAGCAAGCTGTATGTCTTTCAGCACTGCCTTGAGAAGTTCAATATTCCTGAGCCGTGCTGATATAGTCCCGACATCCTCCAGAGAGGTAACAAAGGCCCCCTGCCTGGTCAGCTGGAGAGACTGTATCCGGTTGTCCAGATCCCTGAGCCGGCTGCCGGCCTCTGAGGTCTTCTGGGTGATCAGTGCATCAGCAGCCCGGGTTTCTTCCTCGGCCTTAATCCGGTCATTCGTTATAACAAAAAGTTCATCGGCCAGTTTCTTGAGCTCATTATGCGTCTCGAGTGCTGCCCCTCCGGCCAACTCCTCGAGGGACGCCTGGGCAGTTTTCACCTCTGACAGGGCCTTCTCTGCGTCTTTGCGATATCCGGCAAACTCCTCCTGCGTATGAGAAGAGCTCACCTTTATAAGATCAGCGGTCACTCCCTGTATGGCCCGCTGAAATTCGACCGTCCTCATCTGAAACGGCGTGCTTCTCTCCGTCAGATAGAAGAGCTTGCTCTTGACAAAACCGAGCCCGATGATACTCGTCGCAGTAACTGCGCTGATTATTGCCATTACGATAACAACATTCAGAGTCAGCTTAGTTTTTATTTTCATGCCTTATCGACCCTTCCTCCGGAACCTGCAATTTATTATCTCTATGCGTACATGCGCTGCGACTTCATTTTTTGATATACTTCTGGCCCTCGCCTGCGATAAAGTCGAGAAGTTTCTGGACATTCGCAGATGGCTTGCCCTTGGTCACCAGGATGATTGGACGCGAGACCTCAGGGGTCTCGGGGGATTTCACCGCCGCGTCAATAAGCGTGGACGGACCGAACCCGACAGCCTCAGGATTTGAGGTGATATTCTGCTTCACATCCTCGGCAGTTGTCGCCTCAAGGATATCCTTGACATACGGCTCATTATCCAGCATCTTTGTCTTAAAAACGTTATTGGTCGCAGGGTTCAGTTTTCCGATAACGACGATGACCGGAAGGTCCTTGCCCCCAACCTCCTTCCAGTTCTGAATCTTCCCGGTAAATAGTCCCTTGGCCTGTTCTCTGGTCAGTTTGACAACAGGGTTGTCCTTGTGGGTAATCACAAATACTCCGCCCTTCCCTATCGTCACTGACTGATATTCAGCCATATTTACCGTGAAGTTCTCTTTTTTCAGGGCGCTGTCAAGATCTTCAAAGCTGAAGCCGGCGGTCGACGCATCAATATTACCCTTCGCCAATTCCTTAAAGGCATTCGTACCACCGGCCGCTATGATCGTCAGTTTCATTCCACTGGACTTCTCGAAGGCATTTTTTACCGGTTTCAGAATGTTTTCGACCGGCCCGCCTCCACCTGCCACCTTTATCTCATCCGCAGACACAACCCCTACCAACATCACGACAGCCACAAGCACTACAGCAAGCATCTTTCTCATAGTTCCCCCTCTTTCGGATATTTCGAATATTATTGTTTTATATACTTCTGTCCTTCGCCCTTAATAAAATCGATCAGTTTCTGAATGCCGGGAGATGGAGCCCCCTTTGTCAGGAGGGTGATGGGGCGCGCAATTTCAGGCGAGGCAGGAGATTTGACCGTTTTGTCAATAGCCGCTGCCGGCCCGATCCCGATCGCCTCAAGGTTCGAGGCCACATTCTGCCTGACGTCCTCTGCAGTCGTTGCATCGAGGACGTCTTTGACCAGGGCCTCACCATCGAGCATGTTCTTTACAAAGAGACTGTTTGTGCCCGGGATAAGTTTGCCCCAGACAACAATGACCGGAAGATCCTTGCCGCCAACCTCTTTCCAGTTGGTTATCTTCCCGGTAAACATACCTTTCAGCTGGTCCTTTGAGAGCTGCGTGACTGGATTGTCCTTATGCAGCAGCACAACTATTTTGTCTTTGCCTATG
>PNOC01000083.1 GCA_013824615.1 Thermodesulfovibrio sp. | reverse complement strand
CTACTCGAACATGAAGGGAGGACCGAACCCTCATAACTGGATGTTGGGCAACTAATGACATCGCGCGAACGCTAATGTGCAAGAAGCATTAAAGGAGGTGAAGTTCAACATTATTCTTTGTGTCAGAACGTGGATAAATTTCATTTTTTGAATATCCCCAGTAGAAAAAATAAAAACTTTTTTGGAGGTTAAGATGAAGAAAATACTCATGATTACAGTCTTGGTAGGTATGCTTGCATTTATGGGAAGTGCTCAGGCATCCATGATGGGCGGCAGAAATTTTACACCTGGGGCAATGATGGGCGGCGGAATCGGCCCAGGCACAATGATGAGTAACGGCATAGGTATGATGACAAATGCCGGAGGATTCGGCATGATGAACGGACTGTCAAGTGCCCCGGTGGTTGGAACTGACGGAACGGCTTTTATCATGGGTTTCAATGCGACTGCTGCGGCCGGCACGACCCCCAGCAGTAATGTCTTTCAGTCGACAATATCTTCAGTCACAACGGCAGGCGTAATCCAGACGCTCACCCTTAAAGGGATAGTATCGCGGCCGGTCATTGCAAATGGATATCTCGTTGCAACCGCTTCACTTCCCGACACTACAAACTTCAACGTAGTTGGCAATCTAGGGACTAATTTCTCCAGTCAGGCGATATTGTATGCGGTTCAGTTGCCCCTGACATCTTCTTCAGTCCCTGTGGCGCTATCTCTCGATGGAGAGTTTGCTTCATCCCCCGTAATTGTAGGCAACAACATCTATGTAGTGACATCTGATTTCGGCAGCGGCATGATGGACGGGAGCAATGTATTTAATATGATGTACGGCAACTACAACTTCAGCAACTCTAATGCGCACTCATATATGTACATCGTTGATTTTTCCGGCAAACTCATCAATAAGATAACCCTCCAGTAGGCACAAGGTCCTATGGTGCCCTGTCGTGTGTCAGGGCACCAAGGCTTTATCCATGTGTTTTAAAAGCATAAATCGAGCTTGATCGCTCAATAAATCTTTATCATCAATAGAAGTAGCCGTGCCAATCCTCTGTCAATTATCAGGAGTAACATTCTGGGTATCAGGCAAATTGACCAATTTTGATGGCATATTACTACTTTTTTACTACGGCAGCTTTTTGGCTGCCAGAGTCCACAAGGCACTGACCGGCATGGCGTGCAGCCTCTTGCCAAAAGGAATAACTTCACTCCCCGTGTAAAGTACTACGCCCCTGTGAAAGCGGTCACCCAGGGATTCGGACATTGCATCGAGTCCCTTAAAATCATGAGCGTTTACTGTTTTGCTGGCTTTAGTCTCGATGCCAACTACTTTTCCTGAGGCATTTTCGAGAACGACATCGACTTCCTGCCCAGTTTGGGTACGGGAATGAAAGATCTGAGGTCGCTCGCTGGACCAGGTTGCCTGTTTTTTTAGCTCTATGGCGACAAAATTCTCAAGGAGCGATCCAATGATTCCCTGATCAGCCTCCAGACTCGCCTCCGATATGCCGATCAAATAGGAGATGAGGCCTGTGTCGTTCAACATAATTTTGGGGGCTTTCACCAGTCGTTTTCCCAGATTACTGGACCATGCCGGCAACGGCTGCAGAAGAAAGGTCGTCTCCAGGAGACTCATATACCGCTTTAGTGTCGTTTGAGGTATCCCGAGACTTCTTGAAAGCTCCGAGAAGTTAAGCAGAGATGCGGTTCTTGCTGCTATCAGAGACAGCACTCTGGGGAGTATCGTCAGGCCTTCAATATTGGCCAGATCTCTAACGTCCCGCTGCAGAATAGTGGTTATATAGGATCCAAACCATGCCTTTCTCCTTGCGAGGATTGTCCGTCCTGTCACTTCAGGATATCCCCCCAGCATCAACCTCTTAATTATCTGCCCCTTGTCTTCCCCGCTTTTTGCCGGTAAAGGCAGCTTATCGCTAAAAACCGCATCGATAAAGCCTTCCCTCACTTCTTCCAACTCTCCCTGAGATAGTGGAAATAAGGTCAGGATCTCCATCCTTCCGGCCAGGGATTCGGAAAGCTTTGGCAAAAGCATCACATTGGCTGACCCGGTCAGAAGAAAACGGCCAGGCCTGCGGTCACGGTCCACTTCCGCCTTTATTGCCAGAAACAACTCAGGGGCCCGCTGAACTTCATCGATAACAACATCCCCATCCAATCCACCAATAAACCCCGCAGGGTCGTGTTTCGCAGCTGCCAGCACCCCGGCATCATCCAAGGTAAGATACCGCGAGGAGTGGATCTCAAAGGCGATCTTTTTCACAAGAGTACTCTTGCCTGATTGCCTGGCTCCGTTTAAAAGAACGACAGGACTGTCAGACAGCGCATCTTTGATTTGGGGTGTGATATTACGATATATCATGCTGTATTATTAACCATTAGATGGATGATTATCAACCATATAACGACGATATCCTACTTTCAGAGACAGTCGTGTTAATCCGTCAGACTCCAAACTCCTTGAAGTAAATCTCCCCCTATACTGCACTGCCGGGAAATATATTGTAATCTGGAGCGTTATATCAAGGGACGGACACAAGACGAATGGCGAATACAGTTTCGTAATCAAATAAGGTAATATGAGGTAAGGGACGTCTGTTGGTCGGGGTAGAAGGATTCATGCATGTTATTTCTGAATGGTTTGAAATAATCTCTCTTACCTATTTTCTCAGGATTTATGGTCTTTCGTCTATGGTTTTTGCGCTCCGACCAAGCCAATTTTGCATATCAAGCTTTCCATTTGGAATCGGGCCGTGATACTGGACTGCTGTCGTCAAGCCGGATGGAAAGCAACCTGCAAGTTATGGGGAAAAGGTCATGACCGACCTGGAAAAGAAATAAATAGTGGCCTACCTTATGAGTCATGCTCGAAAAGAATCGGCTGCCAAAGATATCGTATTCATATATTTCATTGAATCGGTTTAATCTTGGTGTTTACGCACTCATTGACAGTTTATTAAGCATTCCGTTAAAGTATTTTATGAGCAAAGCGCTGTTTCTAAAGAAGTTGTCGGCTGTTTTTATGCTGCTGCTGTTTCTTGGTTTCTCTGTCTTTAGCTTCGAGGGTGCCCTTCTCTGCCTCGGCGAGGACGGACATGTTGCAATAGAATTCGTTAATGCCTGCAATGGTTTGGATTTCAGTTCTCAAGTTGCAGAAGCAGGAAGTGATGCCTGCGGTCCCTGCAAGGATGTACAGTTTCAAAGCAGTCCTGCCTATACCAACAGGACGCTACAGTATACTGACACACAAACACATACTCTGGGTTCCTTGTCTCGGGTTACTCCATCGCTGCCATTAGATGAACATTACAATAATCCAATAAGTCTGCCTGAAAAGCCACACTACAAGACTCTTGCCAGCCTTAAATCCGTAGTTCTCCTGATCTGATACGCTCCTTTCCCTGTCCCGTATTATTTGGATAGGGACCTCTGTCTTTATTCGTTATATATCCTCTGACGACTATAAAAATTTTCTTAACCAGGGTACACCTGGAGGACATGGGTAAAAGGTGAAAACATGAAAAAATCAATTCTTGTGTTGGCTCTTATTCTTGCCGCCAATATCGCATATGCCGAAGATCGAGTGAAACTTACAATGAAGAATGGCAATGAAGTTACAGGCTATTACGAGCTTTCTGGGGACCACTACTGCACTTATATGAATGGGGGGACAGTCTGCATTAACAAGTCCGATATTGCGAAGGTTGCCCCCTATGGCGGCGAGGAGTTAAATAAAGTCGTTGATGTTGAGGAACAGAAACGGCTGCTAAAATATAGGAACTTTTCATTCAAAAGGAAGGAAGTTAACTATGCAAGTGAAACACGGAGAGGGACCCAATCAACGAGGAAATAGAGACATTACAAAACGATTAATAGCCTGATTTATTTTGGGCGGGACTCAAAGGTGCAAGCTGAGGCATGAAGAACGCAGGAAACGGTGGATTTATGCAAAGACTAATAGCTTTGTCAAGGGAAGATGTGGAAGGAACATAGATAACATTCACCGCAAGCTAAGGAAAAAATATTTGTTAAGGAGGCCTTTATTATTATGTATCGTATTTTTGCAGCTGTAATTATTTTGTTCACATTATTCATGAATATTTCGCTCGGCGTCGCGCTTGAAACTAAAGAGTTGACTATTGCAAGTGCAGTTACAATTGCCCTTGAGAAAAACCCCGACCTCCAGACCCTCAGACTCGAAGAAGAAATCGCAAAGGGGCAAAATGAAAAGGCGCGGCTGTTGCTTATCAATAACCCGACTATTGAAGGCAATGTCTCGAAGAAGGACAAGCCGGAAGGGGAAGGCGGCGGAAAGTTTACGAACTACGGGTTCAAACTCTCGCAGGAATTCGAGATCGCGGGCAAGCGTGGTTTACGGATTGAGGTTGCCGAAAAAGAACTCTCCAGAGTGAAATCAGAAATCAAGGATAAAGAACGGCTTTTGATTTCAGACGTAAAAGACGCATTTACCAAGTCCCTCTCGCTGAAAAAGAAGAGCGGCCTTGCGCAGGAGATTGTCAGCTTAAATGAAGAGCTCCTCGGCTACACAAAGATCAAGTTTGAGGCCGGAGATGTCTCTGGGCTTGATATTAATCTTTCAGAGGTTGAACTGAGCAAGGCAAAGCAGGCTCTTCTTCTGGCGCAGCGGGAATACAGGGAATCGCTTCTTGCGTTGCAGGGTCTCCTCGGCTCAGCACCTGACATGTCTTTTGCCATAGAAGGCGAACTGCCTTCAGAAGCGCCGGGGATGCCTGACAAAGAAACCCTGAAGACCCTGGCCCTTTCTCATCGCCCTGATTCAAATGCAGCAGCACTTGAGAGGGAGAAAACAGAGTCCGCGCTGAAATTGATAAAGAAGGAAGCCGTGCCAAATATAACGCTGTCCGGGTTTTATGACAGAGATGAACGTCGAAATGCCGTAGGCTTAGCGATATCAATTCCGCTTCCATTGTTTGACAGGAAGCAGGCAGAAAAGAAAGAGGCCTTTGCAAAGGCAGAAGGGGCAAAGATAAAGGCAGCTGGCCTGAATAAAACCATAGAACGGGAGGTCGATCAGGCTTTCAGCGATATTACATCCGCCATCGAGGAGCTTTCGCTCTTCAGGAAAGAAATACTGCTGAAAGCAGCCGAGAACCTGAAACTTTTAAACCTGGCCTTTAAGGAAGGTAAAATCGGCTTTTTTGAAGTGCGGCTCGCGCAGAAGGACACCATCGAAGCACAGTTTGCCTATATTGAAGCACAGACGCGGGCGCAGCTCGCGCTCAACGCTATTGAAAAGACCACAGGAGGTGCGGTGAAATGATTATACGGAAAGACAAAGCTAAATACAGCCTGCTTGCATTAATTTTTATTGTCCTGGGCGTCGCAGTATTGATCACGGGATGCGGGAAGAAAGAGGCTGCAAAAGAAGAAAAGCCGGCAGTGGCCGGGGAGAAGAAAGAGGCCGGAGAACACAAGGGTGAACACAAGGATGAGCACAAAGATGAACATGCCGGAGAACACAAAGATGACCATGAAGGTGAAGAGCCCGGTGTTGTGATGCTGTCCCCTGAAAAACAGAAGTCCTCGGGAATAGAAGTCAGGAAGGTTGCGCTTCAGGATGCGGCTGTTCCCCTCTCCGCAACTGCTGTTATAGAGGTGAACATGGACAGGTCTGCGAAGATCAGCCCGAGGGTGACAGGAAAGGCGGTCAGGATCATGGCAGCACAGGGAGACAGGGTGAAGGCAGGACAGGCCCTTGCCTATCTCGACAGTGTGGAGCTTGACCAAACCTGGGCTGACTATATCAAGGCACAGGGGAAGGTCGAACTTGTGAGGAAGAACCTCCAGCGGGAAGAAACCCTGTTTGAGAAGAAGGTGGCGCCTGAAAAAGATGTACTGAAGGCGAAGCAGGAACTGGGAGAGGCGGAGGCTGACCTCAACCTTGCAAAGGAGCGCTTCAGACTGCTCGGGGTGAATGTCTCACAGTTCGGAACTTCAAAGGGCAATGGGGACCACCCTCTTGTCCCGGTCACCACGCCTGTGGGCGGGGTGGTACTCGAAAAAACAGTCACTCAGGGAGAGATGGTCAATTCTGAAAAGACACTTTTTGCTGTTGCCGACCTTTCGACTCTTTGGGTAGTGATAGATATATATGAAAAAGATATTTCCCGTCTCAGGCTCGGCACCGGAGTACATGTGTCGGTTACGGCGTTTCCTGAGAAGACCTTCAAAGGGAAGATTTCCTATATCAGTGATGTGGTCGACGAAAAGACAAGGACCGAGAAGGCGCGGGTCACTATAGACAACTCAAGCGGCCTGCTCAAACCCGGCATGTTTGCAACCGTGCTGACCGAGGCCACAAGCGGCGGGACCGAACGTATTATTGCCGTCCCTGAAGAGGCGGTCCTTGCCGACGGGACGAAGAGATATGTCTTTGTTCAGACCGCTCCGGACAAGTTTCAAAAGAGAGAGATAGAAGCGGGAAGGACACTGGGGGACCGGGTGGAAGTCAAAAGCGGCCTAAAAGAAGGTGAACCGGTTGCCGTCAAAGGGGCCTTCATCCTCAAATCAGAGCTAAAGAAAGGCGAAATCGTCGACGAACACGGCCATGGCAAGTAAATTACGCTTAATAAACAGGAGATAAGCGCATGTTAGAAAAATTGATTGAATATACGTTAAAGCAGAAAGGAATGGTCATATTTCTTTCGCTTCTGATTATAATAATCGGCTTTTATTCATATATAAACCTGCCGATTGATGCCTTTCCGGATGTTACAAACATTCAGGTTGAAGTAGTCAGCCACGCCAACGGACTGTCTGCCGTAGAGATAGAAAGAAACGTAACTTACCCGATTGAGATGGCAATGCGCGGCTTGCCTGATATCGAGCAGATGCGTTCGGTTACAAAGTTCGGGCTCTCAATCGTAACAATCGTTTTTAAGGATAAAGTTGATATTTATTTCGCGCGGCAGCTGGTATTCGAACGCCTCGCCGAGGCGAGAGAAAAGGTCCCCAAAGGCGTTGAAATTGCCATGGGCCCGATAGGCACGGCAATGGGCGAAATCTACCAATATACCCTTGAAGGGAAAATGCCGGAAGATCCGCAGCAAAAAATTGCCTATCTTACGAACCTGAGAACCATCCAGGAATGGATTATAACGCCGCAGCTTAAAAGTGTCGCCGGGGTTAACGAAATAAATTCTTTCGGAGGATACTTCAAAGAATACCAGGTAATCGTATCGCCGGCAAAACTGCTGCAGTATGCAGTGACAGTAGACGATGTTTATTCAGCCATCGGCAGCAATAATGAAAATGTTGGCGGTAACATTATCGAACGGGGCACTGATCAATATATTGTCCGCGGGGTCGGCTTGATAAAAGATGTAAGCGACATAGAAAGCATTGTATTGAAATCTGAACATGGAACGCCGACGCACATACGTGATGTCGCCCAGGTGAAGATCGGCGAGGCCGTCCGTATGGGCGCTGCCATGAAGAACGGCAAAGACGAAACTGTCGGCGGAATCGTTATGATGCTGCGCGGGGCAAACAGCCGCGACGTGGTCCGCCGGGTGGCCGAAAAAGTCAAAGAAATCAATGAAAACAATATTCTTCCGGAAGGCATCAGAATAGCCCCTTATTACGATAGGAGCGATATTGTAAGGGCGAGCGTCAGCACGGTAAACAAGGCGCTGATTGAAGGCTCTATTTTGGTACTGATCGTGCTGTATCTGTTGCTGAACAGTTTCAGGGGAAGTTTTGTTGTCCTTATTGCGTTACCCCTTTCACTGCTGGCTACATTTATTGTGATGAGGCTTGTTGGGATAAGCGCAAATCTGATGTCCCTCGGTGGGCTAGCGATATCAATTGGAATGATCATCGACACGACCATAATCCAGGTTGAGAACGTGCAGCGACATTTAAGTGAAGAGGGAAGGCAGCATCCCAAATTATTCACAGTGCTAAAAGCTGTGATGGAAGTCAGAAAGCCGAGCATTTTCGGCGAGCTTATCATCGCGCTCACCTTCATCCCGATCCTTTCCCTGGAAGGGATCGAAGGGAAGATGTTCAGCCCGCTGGCCTTAACAGTCGCGATTGCGCTTCTGGCGTCCTTGTTCCTTTCCATATTTGTTATTCCGGTCCTCTGCATACTGTTTTTGAAACCGCAACCTGAAAAGGAAAGCTTTATCATGAAGCATGCAAAGAAACGGTATGTGCCGCTTCTGGAATATGCAATGAACAATAAAAAAGTAGTACTGAGTATAGCCGGTGTTTTTTTGATAGCGTCCCTGTTTCTCGCAACAAGATTAGGGACTGAGTTCATACCGATAATGGATGAAGGCTCCTTTGATATGGATGTGTCCATGCTTCCCGGGGTCTCCCTTGCGACATCAGTGGAAGTGAACAAACGTGCAGCGGAAAAACTGAAAGCGTTTGATGAACTGGATGTGGTGGTAGGCCGAACAGGACAGACCGGTGTTGCCCTGGATACCAGGGGCACTGATAAAACCGCGTATGTCGGAATATTCAAGCCAAAGAAAGAATGGAAACGGGATATTTCAAAGGAAGCCTTGACCAATGAAATGCGTGAGTCCCTCGAATCGGTAGCCGGGATAACCTTTGGATTCAGTCAGCCGATTCAGTGCCGGATTGATGAACTAGTAGCCGGCACACGCGCTCAGCTGATTCTCAAGCTGTTTGGCGATGATATTGATGTACTGAGTGATAAATCAGCTGAAATTGCAAAAGTGCTTTCAACGATCAAGGGCGGGACCGATTTAAATGCTGAAAAAGTTTCAGGACAGCCCTATCTGACAGTTAACATTGATCGGGCAAAAATAGCCCGGTATGGCCTGAATATCAGCGACGTTCAGAATGTGATCGAAATAGCTGTTGCCGGCAAATCCGCCTCGAAATTCTATGAAGAGAACCGGAGTTTTGACATAACGGTCCGTCTTCCTGAAGAAAAGAGGAACTCCCTGGAGGCGATCAAAAATCTGATGATCACCACAAAAACCGGCATCAATGTCCCGCTCGAACAACTGGCCGAAGTGAAAATGATCGAAGGACCGGTCCAGATAAGCCGCCAGGATGGAGTAAGAAGAATCGGGATTGAGATGAATATAAGCGGCAGGGATATCGGCAGTTTTGTTGCAGAAGCAAAGCAGAAGATAAAAGCGGGCGTTAAGCTGCCTGCCGGATATTATCTTACCTGGGGCGGACAATTTGAAAACCAGCAGCGTGCCATGAAGAAACTGATGATTATCGGACCTGTTGCTATCGGATTGATCCTGCTTCTTCTGTACGTTACGTTCAGATCGATCCGCCTGGCGCTGCTGGTAATCTGCAATCTGCCCTTTGCCTTAATCGGCGGAGTCTTCGCTCTCTTCATATCCAGGCAGTATCTGTCCGTTCCGGCGTCTGTGGGGTTTGTCGTCCTGTTTGGGGTTGCGGTGTTAAACGGACTGGTGCTGGTATCGCGCATCTCGCAACTGCGGGATGAGGGACTTGATTTGCAGGAAGCGATCAGGAAGGGAAGCCTTGACAGATTACGCCCGGTATTGATGACCGCATCAATATCAATTTTCAGTTTGATACCGATGCTGCTTGCCGGCGGGGCAGGCTCTGAAATACAAAAACCGTTGGCGACGGTTGTTGTGGGAGGGCTGATTACTTCAACTTTGCTGACGTTGTTGATCATTCCTTCGGTTTACAGCTGGTTTGAGAAGAGAAGGGTCGAAGCAGAGATGTAAATGATTTGGTCCTATGCGTAACATGCATATCAACGAAAGCTCATAAGGAGAATTGTATGAAAGAGATAAAAGCAATAATAAGACCGTCCAAATTATTGGAGGTAACTGAAGAACTTCATGAAATTGAAGGCTTGCCTGGCGTGACTGTATCGGAAATCAAAGGATTCGGCAAAGGCAGGGCGAAGAACGCAAAAGATAAGGTTGTTTATGAAATGGTGGAATTTATTCCACGCGTACAACTGGAAGTTGTTGTGCATGATGAGATGGTCGATAAGGTTGTCAACGTGATCCAGAAATTTTCTCATACCGGCAATACCGGCGATGGGAAAATATTTGTGCTCAATGTTGAAGAAACAGTAAAGATAAGAACAAATGAAAGAGGAAAGGATGCGATTTAGCCGCAGGCACTTTGATGGGGCTGCGGGGCGATGGAAAGATTTATGTTTTGATGTCATTGGCGCCGTGAAAATAGGGAAAGGCAAGATAGCATAATGTGGTAAGTGCATGGTCTCACGGTGATGCTGCTCGTGATGAACAGTTTCACCGTGAGCTATCCTCTGAATTAGACAGGAGGAATATACCTAAAGGAGACAGCATTGGAAAAGGGAAATGATAAAACGATTATAGATAAAACCTGGGATCTCTTTGCTTCTGTCAAGCTTGCGGTTATCATATTCGCATTGATATCCGCTACGTCGGTTGTCGGAACCGTTCTTGAACAGCAGGCTGAACCGGAAAAGAACGTCAAGGTCTTGGTGAAAATGTTCGGCTTCGGTCATGAAACTGCTCACAGCGTGTTGGGAACTCTCGATAGCATGCACTTCACAAATATGTACCACTCATGGTGGTTTCTTGCCCTACTGCTTCTGTTTGCAGCCAATCTGATCATATGCTCTTTCGACAGACTTCCAAGGGTACTGAAGATAGTTAAGGAAATAGTGGTGCCTCTGCCACTTGAGCATATAGAGAAAATGTCCATTAAGAAGACCTTTTCACAAAAGGGCAAGGCTTCACAAATAAAAGACCTTGCAGTTGCTGCGATGAGCAGCATCGGATTTAAACCTCTCGAATCTTCCGGAGAGCACGGAGTTCAGCTATTTGCTGAAAAAGGTAACTTCACCAGGCTTGGTGTGTATATCACACATTTGAGCATCCTGATCATTCTTGCAGGCGCGATCATAGGAATCTATTTCGGCTACAATGCTTTTCTGAATCTTCCGGAGGGTGAGGTTTCTTCCGTTGCGTATAAGGACAAGGGTGTCGAGATCCCGCTCGGCTTTGACCTGCGCTGTGATAATTTCGAGGTTGAGTATTATCCGAATACGGAAATGCCGAAGGCATACAAGAGCTGGCTCACGGTTCTGAAGAACGGCAAGGAGGTCATGAAAAAATCGATCGTGGTGAATGATCCGCTCACGTTCGAAGGAGTGACCTTCTACCAGTCGAGTTTTGGAATGCACCCTGATGGCTTCAGCAAAGGCGTTGTAATTGTTAAGGCATCTGCTTCGGGCGGACAGGTACAACAGTTGAACCTCAAGGTCGGTGACAAGTTCACTATACCCGGAACTACCATTGAAGGTAACTTGCTGGATTTCAGCCCTGCGCTCTCTTTTGATGAAAACGGCAAAGCGTTCACGTTTGCAGAGCAGATGGTGAACCCTGCGATTTATGTAGATTTTTCTGACAAGGGAGTTAAAAAATATTCCGGCTGGCTGCTGAAGCGCCTTCCCAAAACCTGGAATATGCCTGACGGCAGCCGCGTCGAGTTCGTTGACCTCTGGGGTGTTCAGTACACAGGCATGCAGGTAAGGAAGGACCCGGGCGTATTCCTCGTCTATCTTGGGTGTATTATCATGGCGATCGGACTCTACATGACGTTTTTTATGAGCCACCGGAGGGTCTGGGTTGCTTTGACTGAAGAGAAGGACAGTGTAAAGATTCTGATCGGTGCCTCTGCCAATAAGAACAGGGCATCATTGGAACAAAAGATCGAGAAGCTGGCAACTGCAATCAGCGCCGGTCACAAAGGAGGAAAGTAACATGACCAGTTCTGTCTTTTTTGGCTTAGCAACCATAGCATATATTTTCGCCATGATACTTTATATAGGCTATCTCGCCTTCAGGAAGAGCGCTGTCGGCACGGCTGCAACGACAATAACTGTTGCGGGTTTCGCATCACAGACCCTGGCGCTCCTTATGAGATGGGCTGAGTTCAAGGAGATCGGTGGGATGGGCTGGCTCCGTGGAGTCCCCCTTACGAACCTCTATGAATCCCTTATATTCTTTGTCTGGTGCCTTATTCTGGTCTATCTTGTGATTGAGTTTAAGTACAAGAACAGGAGTTTCGGCGCTTTCATAACTCCTGTAGCTGCCCTTGCCCTTGCCTTCATAGATCTCACTGGCATGTCGAAGAACATCCAGCCCCTTGTGCCTGCACTCCAGTCCAACTGGCTTCTGGTGCATGTCATGATGAGCTTTATCGCTTATGCGCTTTTTTCCGTATCGTTCAGTACAGGGCTCATGTATCTCATCGTCAGATCTGAACAGAAGAATGAGGCTTCATACATTTTCTGGACTGTCACGCTCGGTATCTTCATCGCAACGCTTGCA
>PNOC01000082.1 GCA_013824615.1 Thermodesulfovibrio sp. | reverse complement strand
TTATTTTTGTCGTGGCCCTGCTGGTCTTTGGTCCGGAAAAACTTCCGGAAATCAGCAGGACACTTGGCAGGTGGGTTTTAGAAATCCGCAAGGGTGTACACGAAGCCAAGACGCAGATGGAAAGCGAATTCAGGGAGCTCGACCCCAGGGTTGAAGACGATGTGAACCGCTTGCTCAAAAATGTGGACGCTGCGGCCGGTGCGCCTCAAAAAGAGGAATTGCCAAAGGAAGAACCTGGCGAGGACAAAGCCCACGACCAAAAGGAACAGGCGTAGTTGGAACGCACCGAGATGCCTCTCATAGAACATCTGGCAGAGCTGCGCAAGCGGCTGCTGATTTCGTTCTCTTTTCTCGGAGTCGCCTTTGCGGTACTCTTTAATTTTTCCGAGAAGGTTTTCAGCCTGCTTGTATTTCCGCTCAATACTGAACTGAAAATCATCACGACAAGACCTTTTCTTCAATTGATCGAAAAAAAGGCCGTTCCGCTTGTTTTCCTGTCGCCGGGAGAAGGCTTCTGGATGCATATGAAGATATCTCTGGTTGCAGCCTTTGTCGTCTCGCTGCCGGTGATCTTTTATCAGCTGTGGAAGTTTATTTCCCCGGGTCTGGTTGAAAAAGAGAAAAAATATATTTTGCCTTTTATCATCACCGCTACGATGCTTTTTCTGCTGGGGGCGGCTTTTTGTTTTATGGTTATTCTGCCTTTTGCCATGACCTTCCTGCTGGGCTATAAAACTGAGCATATAACCCCAATGCTCTCCGTAGGCAGCTATATGGATTTTTGTCTGAAGTTCATACTGGCTTTCGGAGCTATTTTCGAATTGCCTCTCGTTATTATTTTCCTGGTACGGTTCGGGTTCATGACCCCGGCAACGCTTGCAAAAAATCGCCGGTACGCAGTACTCTTTGCCTTTATCGCAGCGGCCATCCTTACCCCGACGCCCGATGCCTTCAATCAGATGCTGATGGCAATCCCTGTCATAATCCTGTATGAAGTTGGTATACTATTGGCGAGGGTACTTTACCGGAAAGGCAGAAATGGCTAGCGGCGTACGGGGAAAAAGCATAAAAGCGCTGATCAGAGATGTGGCAGAGGGGTATGTTGCTGTCAATCCGCTGTTTCTGAAGTCCTTTGAGCCGGAATTGCTCAGGGATTTTTACCATGAAATTTCCAAGATCCAGATTGACATCAGGTCAGAGAAGTTTCCCACGCGTGATATTCTGGCCATCAGAAACCGCAATGTCAGACTTCAGCGCCTCTACTCGGCTGTCATGATTATCCGGAATTTTGCCCGCGAACGCCGGATAGCGTTGCTCTAGAAGACGATGAACTATTTCCTTCACAGAAAGTCTTTCTCCTGATGCAGGCAGTTCAGGGCAGTGAGGACGTAAAAAAAGTAAAAGACGTCATTCAGACGGTGCTGAAAGCACGAAAAATTCTGCGGATGTATCCTGAGAACAATCCGATTTATGTAAATACACTTGAGGAATGCTATAACAAGTTCAGGGATTTCTTCTATTACCAGGATGATCTGGTTCTCACCGTCAAGCAGAACGAAATCATCTATCATGGCGAACAGGTTTATTACAGTGCCGAGAAGGAAGACAACCTGGCTGTATTCTTTTTTAAAGACGGCCTCAGAGAGATCTCTTTCAAGAAAGGACTGCAGCCGGAGGAACTGGAGGCATTTCTGAAAATCATCTCTCTCGATTTCAACCGGGATGTTCTTGACGACGATATTGTAACGCTGTTTTGGGAGCGGGACTTTCAGAAAATACAGTATGTCGTTGACGATGTTGTTCTCTCGGATGACGAGGATTATGAAGAGCGGGCGGTTGCTGAGGCTAAAGAAGAGTCAGCCGGTGATGACAATATTCTTAAGGCCTATGAGGATGCATTTAAAGAGACAGAGGAATTAACGGATGTATTGATCGTCCCCCTTACCGACAAGGATCTTCAATCGCTGTTAAAAGAGCTGGATGATGACAATGCTGACAAGACACCGAAACTTATTCAAATACTCTTTGAGATGATTTTTCTGTCGGAGAGTGCTGAAGACTTTGAAGATCTCCTGGACTTCTTCAAAAATGCCATCGAGTATATAGCGGGCAGGGGAGAGATTCATCTTTTGGTCCAGACGCAGTCAAGACTGCAGGGGATCGTCGAAGATGCTGCCAATGCTGATATTGTCCGCAAGTTCGCCCGAAAGGTGATGATGTTTGCCGGCAGTGAGCAGATCATCATCATCCTGGGTGAGGTCCTTGATAGTGGCCAGGAGTCAGAGGAAAAGATTTTTGAGGACTTTATCAAATACCTCGACAGGAGCGCGATAGTCCCCTTAATGAAGGTATTGGGCGAACTCAAAAGTATCCATGCCCGCAAGTTTGTTATAGATGCTCTGGTGTTCCTCGGCACGAAGGATATCTCTTTGCTGGCCAAGGGCTTAACGGATACACGCTGGTACGTAGTACGCAATATTATCTATATCCTGAGAAAAATCGGAGACAAACGGGCGGTTGACTACCTGCTTAAGACAGTGCGCCATGGTGACGTCAGAGTAAAAAAAGAAGTGATACGCGCTCTTGGGGAACTGGGCGGAGGCGGCGTTCTTCAGGCGTTGCGGGATTGCCTGGACGACACCGACGCTCAGGTGCGGTCAGCTTCCCTTAAGGCATTGTGCAATATGGGTTCTGAGGCCTCAAAGAGAATTATTTTGAATAAAGTAAATGACAAGGTCTTTAAAGATAAGGAATTTGAGGAAAAAAAGGAATTTTTCGAGGCGTTACCCCGGTGGAAAGATGAAGAGATCTATAACTTTCTGATAGCAACGGTCAAGCAGAATGTCTTTTTCGGCAGGTCAAAGAATTATGAAAACAGGGCATGCGCCGCCGGTGCTCTAGGCATTCTGGGGAGAAAGGATGCGCTCCCCATACTTCAGAAATTGCGTAATGACGGCAATAAACTGCTGCGTGAGGCTGTCCTGCTCGCCGTAAAACGGATAATGCATGATGCACAATAGCGATGATGTAGCCCTCAATACGATAGCGAGGGATGTGGTCAACCAGATCTCGGTCATCCTTCGTACTGCTCAGATACACGACCCCAACAATGTTGCTGTTTCTTCACTGATAGAGAAACTGTCGTCCATGATCAACAGTCTGATAGCGATGGAACGGACGATTACGCTTGAACTGAGGGGAGATTTCTTTTATATCAATGATTCGCGGATACGCTATACGCTTGAATATCTTCTGAACTTTGATTACCTGGCACGGGAATTCAAAAAAAGAGTGGTGGGCGGTATCGTATTCAAAGAGCGGACAACTGCGGCGGAATTAACAACGTTTGTCCGGGTGTTTAACGCCAGTGGCGGGGCCCAGCGCCCATTTGAAACGATCGAAGAGAATCTCCTTGATGTAAACAGTTTTTCGATTGAGCGTCTCCGAATAATTGTTGAAAATGACACTCTTGAGCCGCGCAAGATGGTAAAGAAGACTTATTTTAATGCGGTCTCCTTCACCAAGGGGGTTATCAACAAAATAAAGAGTGGTGAAAAGGTTAACATCAGAAAGGCGAAGAGGGTGGTGGAGTCGATGGTGGATCAGGTCCTTGAGCAGGAGCAATGGCTCCTGGGCATGACGGCGATCAAGGATTACGATGAATATACCTATCACCATTCGGTGAATGTCAGTATTCTGTCCATCGCCCTCGGTCAGCGGCTTGGGTTGAATCGCAAAATGCTGACCGAACTGGGCATCGTGGCTATCTTCCATGATATAGGCAAGATGGAAATTCCTTATGAAGTCCTGAACAAGCCGACAAACTTTACCGATGATGAATGGAATCTGGTCAGAAAGCACCCCGTGTGGGGTGTCAAGGCCCTGCTCAAGCTGAAAAAACTTGATGATGTGACGATTAAATCGGCGATCGTTTCCTTCGAGCATCACTTGAACTATGACATTTCGGGTTATCCGATACTCCGCAAAAAAATCGAGCTTGATTTCTTCAGCAGGATAATATCCCTAGCTGACCAGTATGATGCCATGACGTCGTCCCGTGTTTATTCCCGCGTGCCGCTGGCGCCGGATAAGGCCCTGAGCATTATGATGGAGCGCGCAAACGCACAACTGGACCCTCTGCTCATCAAGTTCTTCATCAATATGGTCGGTGTTTTTCCTATCGGTACGCTGGTGATGATGAATACCAGGGAACTGGGACTGGTCTATGAGAGCAATCAGCTGTTTGGCTCACGGCCCAGAGTCATGGTCATTATCGACAAGGAGGGAACCCGGGTTAAGGGCAGTGTTGTTGATCTGATCGAAAAAAATGAGCAAGGGGACTATTTGCGGACTATCATCCGCACCATGGACCCCAATAAATACAAGATCAGCCTTGCAGAGTATCTGCTGTAGTTCTCTGCTGCAATGTGTTCATAGCTTGAACCAGGACTTCTTTTCCCTGAGTCCCTCAAGCGTCGCCGCCAGGTCTTTCACATACCCTGACATTTCCAACTGACTTTCCCTGATATCCTTTAACTCTTTTTCATGGGTGGGCTTTCGGTTCTCCTCAAGCTTTTGAACAGCCAGCTGCATTTCCTTCATGCCCAGACGGAGAAGAGAGATTTCATCCGCAATACCAGTGATTTTCTCAGCAAGGGCTGCAAGTACCACTCCCGTTGCTTCCATTCCCCTGTCAGACACTGAACCGATGTCAGGTAAAGACTCCTCCCTGCTGTCAGCAGAAACCTGAGGAGCAGACACCGCAGCAGGCAAAGGTTCCTGAGCAGCGGTCACCGGTCCCTGGGGCTTGGGCTCAGAATCCCGGACATCGGCGTATTCCGGGACGAGTTCATACTTGTCAGCGTAAGCCGGAGCTACCTGATCTTCAGGGATTTCTTCTGCTTCAACCGGGATTGCATCCATAATCGCAGCTTCGGCGCCTTCTGCTTCAGGAGTGGCTGCATCAGGGAATATCGACCCGGGAGTAGTTGTATCAGGCAGAGGCTCATCTTTTTGCGCTGAAGGCTGAATTTCTATTTTATGTTTTTTTGAAATATATTTCAGCAGCAGCTTCGTGACCAGTTTGAATGTCTCTTCAACCCCGTTACCATTGACTGCGGTCGCTTCCGTAACCGGATACGTATAGGGGTTCAGCGTGCTGTTCAGTTCATCGATGGTGGAGATATTCTTCAGGTCACGCTTGTTGTACTGCAGTACTACCGGAATTTCGTCAGGGTTTATATTGTTTGAAAAGAGGTTTTCACGCATATTTGAAAAACTCTCGATATTCTGTTCCCGCATTTCCTTCTGCGAGTCGGCGACAAAAATAATCGCATCAGCACCTTTCAGCACAACCTTTCTGGTTGCATTATATCGGACCTGGCCGGGTACGGTATAAAGCTGAAACCGTATTGAGAAATCGCGGATTCTGCCTAGTTCAATCGGCAGAAAGTCGAAGAAGAGGGTGCGGTCGGATTCCGTGGACAGAGAGAGAAGTTTGCCCTTGGTGTCAGGGTTCAGCACCGCATGAAGATGCTGGAGGTTTGTGGTCTTGCCGCTGAGGCCAGGACCGTAATACACGATCTTTAAGGTTATTTCCTTTGTCGCATAATTAAAGAGGGCCATAGGTTATACTATAGCATAAACGCCGTTCCGTGTCTGATTTTTCACACGGTACATGGCCTCGTCTGCCAGTCTCAGAAGGTCCTCTTTTGACTTTGCACTCTCCGGATATGACGCCACCCCGAAACTGGCAGTCATGTGCAGTGAGTAACCGTCTTTTTTCAGAAAAACATGCTGTTCAACAGCCTTGCGTATCCTTTCGGCAATTACCAGTGCTCCGCCGGGTGCAGTCTGCGGAAGCACCATCACAAATTCATCACCTCCATACCGTGCCACAATATCTATGGTGCGGAGACTCCGTATCAGTATCTGTCCTATCTCTACAAGCAGTTTACTGCCGACAAGGTGGCCATAGTTGTCATTGACCAGCTTAAAGTGATCAATGTCCATAAAAATGAGGGACAGAGACGTCTTGTACCGGTTGGAGCGCGTGATTTCAATCTCCAGGGTCCGGTTGAGATACCGGGAATTGAAGAGTTTGGTCAGGTCATCGGTAACCGCGACCTCGGCCATTTTCTGATAGATCGTTGTCATTTCTATGGCGATTGCCGCATGATCGACCAGCCGGAGAAAGAGGGCGAGGTCATCCCGGGTGAAAGATGAACTGGAGGTATTATTGATGATTTCGAAAACTCCAAGAACGTTTCCTTTGGATCGGATAGGCACGCACATAAGCGACTTGGCCGCTGAACGGGAGTTGCTGTCAATATGCCGCGAAAACCTGACGTCCTGAGACACATCAGGAAGCACGATCGGTATGCCTTCATGTGCGACCCAACCCGCTATTCCTTCACCGCTTTTCAGGCGTATTTTCTTGCGTCTGCCCGCTTTGTCTTTTTTGACGGAAGTTTTTTCGAGAACCAGATCCCCGGTGGCCTCATCGATCAGAAACACTGACCATGCGTCTGCCTTTATCAGCCGCTTGGCTTTTTTCATGATCTCGCTGATCATATTGTCGAGATCGAGCGCCGATGTCATTGTTTTGCTCAGCGAGTCAAAAAAATAGAGCTCTTTTCTGACATTGTCAAGCTGCCTCTGCAGAATATGGTTCTCGTCGGCCAGTCTTTTTTCCTGGATCGCCTTGTTGATAAGAAATATCAGCTGTTTCCCCGTAGGCAGGGTGACCGGGCAGGAATGTGGATATTTCATCCATGACGCAAGTCCTTTAAAAGAATCGGTTTCAGAAAAGACAATCTTCGGCACATCTTTGAAGCGGGCTATGAACGCCTTGAATTCCGGCTTTGTGCGCTGGTTTTTATTGATAACAACTGCATCAGGCATCTCGTCATTCCGGTTCATCAGATTGGCTATTGACTTAAATTTGCTCACCGCAAGGCTTGGTGCGAGCAGGTCCTCAAGCTCCAGCCGTTCAGCCCCTACCAGAAATACCCTATTCATTTACCCCGCAGCATTTTTTGTATTTCTTTCCGCTGCCACAGGGGCAGGGGTCATTACGTCCGGTTTTTTTGGATTTTAAAACAGGCTGAGAGCCTCCTTCATCACCGCCCAGGTTGAACGTCATGTTCGTCTTGCGCGACTGGGTGCGCATGACAGATTCCTCGTTCCGCTGTACCTGAATTTTATACAAACGTGTCACGATTTCGGTGGATATGCGTCCGGACATCTCCGTGAACATATCAAAGGCCTCCCTCTTGTATTCGACAAGGGGGTCCCTCTGTCCGTATCCCCTGAGGCCAATACCCTCCTTCAGGTGGTCCATGGCAAGCAGATGGTCTTTCCACTGGGAGTCAACGACCTGTAGGACAATCATCTTTTCGAGATAGCGCATCATGTCAGCGCCGACTTCTGCCTCCTTGTCATTATACGCCGTGACTGCGGCTTCCAGGAGCAGGCCCTTGACCTGACGGAGGTCATCAGGGAAAGACTCCAGCGTCAGGTCGAAAACCCCGTACATGGCGTCCTTCAAGCCCTTCAGGTCATATTCGTGACTCCCGCTGTCCTCGGGACAGTAAAGCGCAAGAAAGTCCTCGATAATGTCTTCGGTCATCGAGGTGACCCGCTCGCGAAGCTCTTCCCCCTGAAGGACTTCACGCCTGAAGGCATAGATCTCCGTCCGTTGCTTGTTCATTACGTCGTCGTACTCAAGCAGGTGCTTGCGTATATCAAAGTTATGGGACTCAACACGTTTTTGCGCATTTTCGATCGCCTTGGACACCATAGAGTTCTCGATCGGAATGTCCTCATCCATGCCGAGCCGCCCCATCAGCCCCGATATCCTGTCAGACCCGAAGATCCGCATCAGATCGTCTTCGAGAGAAAGATAGAACCGGGTGGAGCCGGGGTCTCCCTGGCGGCCGGAACGGCCCCTGAGCTGGTTATCTATCCGTCGTGACTCATGGCGCTCGGTGCCTATGATATGAAGACCGCCTGCTGCAATGACCTTTTCCTTGTCTGCAGCGCACTGGGCCTCGGCCAAAGATATCGTCTCCTCCCATTCGGCCTCTGTATAATCAGGCTTGTCCCTCAGCATATCGCGCGCAATAGCTGCCGGGTTGCCGCCAAGAATAATATCCGTGCCTCTTCCTGCCATGTTTGTTGCGATGGTGACACCCTGACTTCTGCCGGCCTGAACAATAATCTCTGCCTCTTTTTCATGATATTTCGCATTCAGCACCGCATGCCTGATACCCTTTTTCTTGAGAAGACTGCTGAGCAGCTCTGATTTTTCGATAGATATGGTTCCTACCAGGACCGGTTGACCTTTCTTATTCAGATCTTCTATCTCATTGAGGACTGCATTGAACTTGCCTTTTTCGCTTTTGTAGATCATATCAGCATGGTCAGCTCGTATCATCGGACGGTTTGTCGGTACGACAACAACATCCAGGCTATAGATCTTGGCAAACTCTTCTGCTTCAGTCTCTGCCGTTCCGGTCATGCCTGAGAGCTTGTTATACATCCGGAAGAAATTCTGAAAGGTTATAGTTGCAAGAGTCTGGTTCTCACTGGCGATCTTCACACCCTCTTTGGCCTCAACTGCCTGGTGGAGCCCGTCTGACCAGCGCCGGCCAGGCATGAGACGGCCTGTAAACTCATCGACAATGAGCACCTCGCCGTCTTTAACAACATAATCTACATCAAGTTTGAAAAGGGTATGGGCCTTGAGCCCCTGGAGCACATGATGTACCAGGTCGATATTCGCAGGGTCATACAGATTTCCTGCACCGAGAAGGCCTTCGACCTTTATATTTCCCTCTTCAGTCAGAATGACCGAGCGGGCTTTTTCATCAATGGTATAATCTTCATCCTTCTTGAGCTTTGGTATGATCTTATCGATCTTGTAATACTTATCAGTCGACTCCTCTGAAGGCCCGGAGATAATAAGCGGCGTGCGCGCCTCATCGATCAAAATACTGTCAACTTCGTCGACAATGGCATAGTTCAGCTCACGCTGCGCAAACTGGGAGACATCGTACTTCATGTTGTCGCGAAGATAGTCAAAGCCGAACTCGTTATTCGTGCCATAGGTAATGTCCGCATTATAAGAGGCCTGGCGCTGCTCGTCAGTCAGGCCGTGAACGATCACGCCAACACTGAGGCCCAGGAAATTGTACAGCTGTCCCATCCACGCAGAGTCCCTCTTGGCAAGATAGTCGTTCACCGTTACAACATGGACGCCGTTTCCGCTGAGGGCATTAAGGTAGACGGGCAGGGTGGCGACCAGGGTCTTGCCTTCACCGGTCTTCATTTCTGCAATCTTTCCCTCATGCAGAATGATGCCGCCGAGGAGCTGCATATCAAAGTGCCTCATCTTCAGGACCCGCTTCGAGGCCTCGCGGACAACAGCAAATGCCTCAGGAAGCAGTTCGTCAAGTGCAATGCCCTGTCCAATCCGCTCCCTGAATTCATCGGTCTTGCCCCTAAGTTCAGCATCAGTGAGGGACGCCGCTGCCGACTCAAAGGAATTCACCCGGTCAACAACAGGGATGAGTCTCTTGATTTCACGATCGTTTTTTGTGCCTATTAGTTTTTTCAGTATTCCTAGCATAGTGCATACATATTAAATGAATCATATCAATAATGCAAGAAATCCATGTATTTCAAGCTGTTACAGCAGACTCCCGCAACCCTGCGCCAGATCGCATAAAAGGAGACTCCCTCGTTGAAGTAATCGCTTGAATACTGGTACATTAATGCAATGGGAAAAAATGTCTTTATCTATACGTTTGGCTGCCAGATGAATGTGCACGATTCTGAAAAAATGCTCGGCGTGCTCTCTCAGGGAGGGTATCAAAACGTCACCTCACCCGAAGAGGCTGACCTGATCATCTTCAACACCTGCGCGATAAGGGCCAAGGCAGAACAGAAGTTCTTCAGCCAGCTCGGCAGGATGAAGCCCCTCAAAAGAAGGAACCCAAACCTTCAGATTGCGGTAGGAGGTTGCGTTGCCCAGGAGACCCAGAAGAAGATATTCAGCCGCGCTCCCTACGTCGACATTGTATTCGGGCCTCAGAACATTAATTCTCTCAACCAGCTTCTGGACCAGGGGAGAAAGCTTGCAGTAGCAGATAATCCCGGGCTTGCTGAGAGCGAATTTGATATTGTCAGAGACAGCAGCTTTCGCGCCTGGGTAGCGATCATGTACGGCTGCAACAATTATTGCAGCTACTGTATTGTTCCGTATACCAGAGGCAGAGAGGTCTCACGGCCTTCAGATCACATTGTCGAGGAAATCCGGGATCTTCATAAACTCGGCTACAAGGAAGTGACCCTGCTCGGCCAGAATGTCAATTCCTACAGGAGTGACACTGATTTTCCGGGTCTGCTTGAAAAAATTGATGCCACTGGCATAGCCAGAGTGCGTTTTATGACATCCCACCCCCGCGATATGTCCCGTGAACTGGTGGCAGCGCTTGCAGGGCTGCCGTCGGTCTGTGAACATATTCACCTGCCGATGCAATCGGGCTCGGACCGCATCCTCTCTCTGATGAACCGGGGATATGGCTTTGCTGATTACCGGGATAAGATTGCCATGCTGCGTGCTGAAATACCAGGCATAGCTGTTACCGGTGACATCATTGTTGGCTTTCCCGGAGAGACGGACGAAGACTATCAGGCCACACTCTCCGCGATACAGGAGATTGAGTATGATGGACTTTTTGCATTCATGTATTCCAAACGACAGGGAACTAAGGCCAGTTCTCTCGATTCCCAGGTGCCGGAATCGGTAAAGTCAGAGAGATTAAATAATTTGCTGAAGATACAGGAGCAGATAACCGAGAATAAGAACAGGTGCCTGGAAAACGCCGAACTTGAAATCCTTGTTGAAGGGCCTGCTGAAAATGATCCTGCCAGACTTATGGGCAGATCTCGGGCAAACAAGATAGTATCTTTTGCCGACAATGGGGAAAGGGCAGGGGAAATCATCAGGATTCGAGTGACGAGAGCGCATATGCATACGTTAGAAGGAATAAATCTTGCCATAAATTCGCACATTGTATGAAAGTAGCCTTTGTTACTCTCGGCTGCAGAGCCAATCAGTCTGAAAGCGATATAATTAAAGAATCACTTGAGCTTAGCGGTGTAACTACCGTGACTTTAAACGACTCTCCTGACTTCTGCATAGTCAACACCTGCACCGTTACCCGGAAAAGTGATTATACTTCCCGTCAGCTCATCCGGAAGGCCGCGAAACAGGGGGCTAAAGTCATTGTCACCGGCTGCTACTCTCAATTGAATGAGCAGGAGGTAGCTGGGCTGCCAGGAGTTGTTAAAATCGTTGACATTAAAAATAAATATGACATCGTAGGGTTGATTACTCATAATACTGATTCAAAGCTTGTATTTGCCACATCCAGCAGATCCAGACCATTTCTTAAAATACAAGACGGATGTAACTTCAGTTGTTCCTATTGCACGGTCCCTCTTGCCCGCGGGAAATCAAGAAGCGAGCCCCTTGAGCTGCTTATCGAGCGTGCCGCAGCAATAGTTGAAAAAGGCTTCTCAGAGATAGTTCTTACCGGTATTCACCTGGGTACGTACGGAAAGGACCTGCCTGACCAGGCAAGTATCTCAGGCCTTCTGAGAACCCTGCTATTGCAGACATCAATTCACAGAATACGCCTAAGTTCTTTGGAAGTGAACGAAATTAATGATGAACTGCTTGAAGTCGTGGAGGATAAGCGGTTATGCGAGAATCTGCATATTCCTCTGCAGAGTGGCAGTGATGCGGTGCTCCGGCTTATGCGTCGCGGTTATAATGCTGGACAATTCAGAAAAAAAATAGAAGCCGTTGCTGAAAGGCTCGGAAGGATTGGGCTGGGGACAGATATAATTGTCGGGTTCCCCGGAGAGAGTGATCGTGATTTCGAGGAGACCTACCAAATGTTAGAGGACCTGCCTTTCACTTATATGCATGTCTTTCCTTACTCGCCCCGATTGAATACTGATGCAGCACAAATGACAGGGCTGCCAACATTTCAAAAAGTACAGGAGCGAATAGACAGGCTCAAATGGCTTGAGAACGCTAAAAAAACAACTTTCATGAAAGAACAGATCGGGAAGAGTCTTGAGATTATTATGGAAGAAGGCGAAGTGCACGGGATGGTGGTCGGAACATCCAGTAACTACCTGAAAGTAGCCGTCCCTTTATATGAACAACACAGGGGAAGCGTTGAAATTGCTCATCTTGTGGGCATCCGAAACAACATGCTCGAAGGACATCTTGTAAAAGTTCCTTAACCTATGAGAATTACATGATATTGTTACTGCTCAATCCGTAATCAGATACGAAGAAGCCTGCATCAGAACCACAAGATCGATTTTATTCACATCAATCTTAACAGTATATTAACAATTACTGTTAAGATGTAGTGTCTGATAAGATATATTATGTTAAATATCAAAACAATATTTCATATGCATATACGATCAAGTATCATTGTATTTCAGGGAGTTATATTGAAGTTGCGCGATTCCACCTTCGTTTTTATCGACTGGATATGTCCGGACTCGGTGAATAACTGAATTTTGACCATTACCCGTGCAATTTCACGAAAAGTAACATTGTGAAATATGGATGGATGGACAAGACTGTATATCCCGGCCAGAATAAGAGCGGGAATCTATGCCACCTTCCCCAAATGGATAAAAGCCTGTTGATTTACCTCTGTATGTTTTGCTTCTAAGCTGAATGCCAATTAAATACTGATGACACTAATAATATAC
>PNOC01000081.1 GCA_013824615.1 Thermodesulfovibrio sp. | reverse complement strand
AAGAAAGACAATAATTAAGGACAAGCGAATTACGATACGTCTTTATGACCATGACTATAAAGGCATTCAGAAAAAAGTGTTGTCGAAAGGTTGGCCGCCTGATGCCTTTTTACACACCTATTGACAAGACCCCGTCTTAGCTGCGCCGCGGCGTTAGGCATGCAAAAAAATAATAAAAATGACAGAATAGAACAAAAGGAGGATGACCATGGAAACCATTAAGTTTGTTCATTGGCAAGATGAGAACATGTGGGTCGGTTATCTCGAGGAGTATCCTGATTACTTGACTCAAGGGGTTAATCTTGAAGAACTAAAGGAAAACTTAAGAGACTTATATAAAGACTTGGCCGGCGGCGCTGTTCCTTGCGTTCGACGAGTTGCTGAGCTGGAAGTTGCGTGAAAAGAAAAGACCTGATCAGCAAAATTGAGGAAATGGGCTGTACGTTCATCAGGCATGGTGGAAGCCACGATTGGTATCAGAATCCAACGACAAAAGTTGCTCAGCCTATTCCCCGTCATAATGAAATAAACGAAAATCTCTCGAAGCATATCATAAAAATGCTGAAGACTATTGCCTGACAAGGCGCTAAACACCGATGCTTATTCCGCTCCGCTTCATCATTCACCCGGGTTAGCTTCGTCGCTTTAATAACCGCTAAGAAAGAGGATGTCCCGTGATCATAAGGAATGAAACGCATTCAGATATTGAAGCAATAACAAACGTGACCGCTGCGGCCTTCAGAGACCTTGCAATCAGCCATCACACAGAGCAGTTCATCGTCAGGGCGCTGCGCGAGGCGAATGCGCTGACTGTTTCGCTGGTCGCCGAGATTGATGGGCAGGTGGTAGGCCATATTGCTTTTTCGCCGGTAGCGATATCTGACAGTGCAGCAGGCTGGTACGGGCTCGGCCCGGTGTCTGTATTGCCGGAGTATCAAAAAAGAGGAATCGGCAAGGCCCTTATCAGTGAAGGGTTGTTCCTGCTCAAAAAATTGGGAGGCAGGGGCTGTGTTCTGGTGGGGCATCCGGACTATTATAAGAAGTTAGGCTTCCGGAACTTCCCTGAACTCGGGTGCGAGGGAGTTCCCCCGGAGGTCTTCTTTGCCCTGCCGTTTACCGCAGAGGTGCCCCGCGGCATGGTCCGGTTTCATGACGGGTTCTCCGCACAGGGCTGAGTGGTGAACCCATGAATCAGAACGATCCCCATGAACTGAAGCGGTTTCTGGATGCCCAGGAGGGGGTTTACGAAAGGGCACTGGCCGAACTTAAGAACGGTCAGAAGCGTACGCACTGGATCTGGTATGTGTTCCCGCAGATCGACGGGCTGGGACACAGCCCAACGGCGAAGCGCTACGCGATCAAGAGCCTCGACGAGGCCCGGCAGTACCTTGATCATCCTGTCCTCGGGAAGAGACTGCGGGAATGCACGGAAGCGGTAAATGCTCTCAGGGGAGCATCTGTTTCGGAAATCTTCGGCTACCCCGATGATATGAAGTTTAAATCCTCAATGACGCTGTTTGAGAACATAGCAGGCCCCGGCTCATTGTTTTCCGCGGCCCTTGACCGGTACTGTCATGGAGCACGGGATGTCACGACGCTGAGACTGCTGCAGGAACTCGCCTCATAACTATGAAATAAAAGAGACAGCGCTCCTTGATTCGCCTAAATACAGCCGGTTAAAATAGACACGTTGCATTTGCACCAATATACATCAATAAATTTCGCGGGCGAGGTCTACATGGGAAAAAACATTGTTGAAAAGATTTTTGAGGCGCACTGCGCCTATGGCGAGCTGAAGGCCGGTTCCCCAATCGGGCTGAAGGTTGACCAGGTCTACACGCAGGATGCGACCGGCACGATGGCCTGGCTGCAGTTTGAGGCGATCGGGCTTGACCGGGTGCGGGTGCCGCTGGCGGTCTCGTATGTCGACCATAATATGATGCAGTCTGATTTCATGAACCCGGATGACCACCGCTTCCTCCAGACGGTTGCCGCGAAATACGGGGCATATTTTTCAAGGCCGGGCAACGGCATCTGCCACCAGGTCCACCTCGAACAGTTCTCGGCCCCCGGCAAAATAGCGCTCGGCACCGACAGCCATACGCCGACCGGAGGCGGTATCGGCATGATCGCTATTGGTGTGGGCGGCCTGGACGCTGCAACGGTTATGGGAGGATCTGCCTTTGAACTGACCATGCCGCAGGTGGTGAAGATAAACCTCAAGGGAAAGCTGCAGCGGCCCTGGGTCACGGCGATGGACGTTATCCTTGAGATCCTGAGGCGGCTTACGGTGAAGGGCGGCGTAGGAAAGATCATGGAATATGGCGGTCCCGGGGTAAAGGACCTCAGTGTGCCGGAGCGGGCCACGATCACGAATATGGGGGCTGAACTCGGGGCCACGACCTCGGTCTTCCCGAGTGACCGCAGGACAAAGCTCTATCTTGAGGCGGTCGGCAGGCCGGAGGCCTTTATTGAGCTGGAGGCGGACAAAGGGGCGAAGTATGCCGAAGTGATCACGGTGGACCTCGGCCAGGTCGAGCCGATGATCGCGCAGCCTCACAGTCCTGATAGTGTGGTCACGGTCAGGAGTCTGGCTGGGACAAAGGTGCAGCAGGTCTGCATCGGCAGCTGCACCAACTCGTCCTATCAGGCGATGAAGGCGGTGGCCTCGGTCCTGAAGGACAATGCGGTTGCTGAAGGGGTGAATCTCCTGATAAACCCCGGTTCGAAGCAGGTCTACGAAATGATCTCCCGTGAGGGGCTTACTGCGGACATGATAGCGGCCGGCGCCCGGATGCTCGAGGCGTCCTGCGGCCCCTGCATCGGCATGGGTGGCGCCCCGGCTTCGGGACAGGTCTCGGTGCGCTCGTACAACAGGAACTTCAAGGGCAGAAGCGGGACCAAGGATGCACAGGTTTTTCTCGCCAGTCCGGTTTCCTGCGTAGTCTTTGCGGTGAAGGGCGAGATGGTGGACGGCCGCGAGGCAGGCCTGGCGGTGAAACCGTTTAAGGAGCCGAAGAAATACCTGATCAACAGAAGCTCGCTCATACCGCCGAAGGCGGACACGTCCGGCATCCAGGTCATCAAGGGGCCGAATATCAAAGAGGTCTCGGTCAAGGAACCGCTCCGTGACCGGATCGAGGCTGAGGTTTTGCTTAAGCTGGGCGACAATATTACGACCGATGATATCATGCCGGCAGGGTCGAAGGTCCTTCCTTTCAGGTCGAATATCCCGGCGATCTCGGAGTTTGTCTTCACGAATATCGACAACACCTTCAGCAGCCGGGCGCAGGAGGCCAAGACAAAGGGTGGCGGCATTATCGTCGGCGGTGAGAATTACGGACAGGGCTCCTCACGGGAGCATGCCGCGATAGCTCCCATGTTCCTCGGCATACAGGCGGTCCTGGTCCGGTCCTTTGCGCGGATACACCGCTCGAACCTGATCAACTTCGGCATTCTGCCGTTGCAGTTCGAAAAGTCTGAGGATTATGACCGGATAGAAAACGGCGACGTTCTGAGCATAAGCAGCGTTGCGGCCGGCCTTGACAGCACCCAGCACTATACCGTGGAGAACAGGACCAGAGGATATATGTTCACGGTTGTTTCAACATTGAATGAACGGGAGCGGGACGTTATCAAACAGGGCGGCCTTTTGGCGTATACACGGGCAAAGGCCGTCTGAAAACCGGGCCATTACTTCTGGATTTGGGTCAAGACTTTTTCGACCTCCTGTGTTAAAATGCTACCATGATTGAAGAGACCGGTACGGTCAGGAGTACCAGCGGGATGATGGCGATCGTTTCGGTCCCCAGAAAGAGTTCCTGCGACGGCTGTACTGCCGGGACCTGCAGGCAGGAAGAGCAGTCGATGGAGATCGAGGCGGTCAACCGGGTTGGCGCCGAGGCCGGTCAGCGCGTGCGGGTTGCCATCAAGTCCTCCGTCTATATGAAAGGCTCCATGATTGTCTATGGTTTTCCGGCGCTGGGTCTGGTGATAGGGGCGGTACTCGGCAAGGAAGTATTAAGCGGTTATTTTAAGAGCGTTGACCCTGATATTCTATCGGCTATGGCCGGCTTTGCTTTGTTTGGTATTACACTGGCACTGGTTAAGCTCTGGTCACACAACGCCGGCAGCACGTTAGAATCGAAACCGGTGATTGAAGAGATACTGTAGGGGACATACGCATACGTTAAGACTCTCAATAAATATACCAGGGGGCATGCATGGCGAACGTTGATGTTGCGAAGATCAGAAATGTGGCGGTAATAGCACACGGAGGTGCGGGGAAGACCTCGCTTGTCGAGGCGCTTCTCTTCGATTCCGGGATGACCGACAGGCTCGGCAATATTCAGGATGGTACGACGATCACTGACTACGAACCTGAAGAGATCGACCGGAAGATCACGATCACCTCGTCCCTTGCCTTCTGCAACTGGGACAAACACCGGATCAATCTTATTGACACTCCCGGCTTTATCAATTTCATCGAGGACACCCGCGGCAGCCTCAGGGCGGTGGATGGGGCGGTCATTATTGTCAGTGCCCTTTCCGGGGTCAAGGCAGAGACCGAGAAGATCTGGAAGTATGCCTGCGAGGTCGAAATTCCGCGTATTATCTTTGTGAACAAACTGGACAAGGAGAGCGCTGATTTCGAGCGGGCGGTCAGCGAACTGGAAAAATCTTTTGATACCGAGGCGGTCCCGCTGCTTATCCCGATCGGCGCCGGCGAAACCTTTACCGGTGTCATAGATATTGTCAAGATGAAGGCGTTTATCAGCAAGGGCGGCAAGACCGAGATGACCGACATCCCGGCTGACATGAAGGATGCAGCCGACATCTACCGGAAGAAGCTGATCGAAAAAATCGCCGAGTCGGATGATGCCCTGCTCGAAAAGTATCTTGAGGGCGGCGAACTGTCTGATCAGGAGATCATCAACGGGATCAAGGAGAGTTCCCTCACACGAAAGTTCATCCCGGTCACCTGTGGGTCTGCGGTGAAAAATATCGGCATGCCGAACCTGCTGGATACGATTCTCCTCTGCCTGCCGTCACCTGCAGAGATGGCCACGATCTCCCCGATTCGCGGTAAGAGTTTGAAAGACAAGTCGGAGGTGATCAGAAAACCGGCTGAGAATGAACCACTGGCCGCCTATGTTTTCAAAACGATCGCCGACCCGTATGCCGGCAAACTTTCCCTGTTCAGGGTCCTTTCCGGTACGCTGAAGGCTGATTCAATGATTTATAACTCGACTTCGGATTCAAAGGAGCGGATTGGGCAGCTTTTCTATCTCCAGGGAAAAAAACAGGTGCCGGTCCAGGCCTTGTCTGCCGGTGAGATTGGGGTTGTTGCAAAGCTGAAGGGCACCAATACCGGGGACACGATCTCTGATGAGGCCAAGCCGATTATATTCGACAAGGTCAAGTTTGCAGACCCCATTATTTCCTACGCCATGGCCGCGAGGAACAAGGGAGATGAAGAGAAGGTGAGCATCGCGCTCCACCGTGTTCTCGAGGAAGACCCCACACTTCGCTTTACCCGGGATGAAGAGACAAAGGAGATGATCATCTCAGGTATGGGACAGGTACATATCGAGGTGACGCTCGAACGGTTGAAGAGGCGCTTTGGTGTCGAGATCGAGATGAAGACACCGAAAATTCCCTACCGCGAGACGATCAAGGCCTCCACCAAGGTCCAGGGCAGGTATAAGAAGCAGTCCGGCGGCAAGGGCCAGTACGGTGACTGTCATATAACCGTCGAGCCGCTGCAGCGCGGTTCCGGGTTTGAGTTTGTCGACAAGGTTGTCGGCGGCGCTATCCCGCGCCAATATATCCCTGCCGTAGAAAAGGGCATCATCGATGCCATGCATGAGGGCATCCTGGCCGGGTACCCGCTCGTGGACCTGCGCGTGACGCTGACTGACGGATCATATCATACGGTAGACTCCTCAGAAATGGCCTTCAAGATTGCCGGCTCCATGGCGATCAAGAAGGCTGCGCTGGAGGCAAAGCCGATACTGCTTGAGCCGATCATGCGGGCCGAGATCACGACCCCGGATGAGGCGCTCGGTGCGGTCATAGGTGACCTTAACTCAAAGCGGGGCAAGGTACAGGGGGTTGAGCCCCAGGCAGGCGGAAACCAGAAGATCATGTCGACCGTGCCGATGTCCGAGATGCTGACCTATGCCAACCAGCTCCACAGCCTGACTTCGGGCAGGGGGCTCTACTCCATGGAATTTTCTCACTACGAGGAGATGCCGTCGCATCAGGCCCAGAAGGTCATTGCAGAGCGCCAGGCCCAGAAGCAGGAGAAGCATGCCTAGACTTTTTGCCGCGCTGCTGGTGAGTGCGGCAGTTTTTGGTGCTGTTATTGTTTCTGCCGAGACGCCGGGACAGGTGACAAAACCTGCCCCGGCGCCGGCGGTTGTCTCAGAGACTGCTGTTCCCGCAGCAGAGTCCCGTATGCATATTGAATTCAAGGACGACCTCCTGAGCCTGGATCTGGTGGATGCTGAATTCGGAAGCGTCATAAAAACGGTTGCTGCCAGGGCAGGCATCAAGGTGGAGATGTCCGGACCCATACAGCAGAAGAAGCTTACCACAAAATTCTCCGGCATCGAACTTGAGAGAGGTATTCTCCGGTTGATGACCCTGATGAAGGAGAAGAACTATACACTGCGGTACGATACTGCAGGCAGGGTGAATGCGCTGGAGGTCTACGGTGCTGAAATTTCCGCCGCGCCGGCTCCTGCCAGAGGTCATACCCGTCCTGAGGCGCCGACCAGGGCCCTGCAGAAACCGGCACAGCCGGCGAACCCGGCATCTTCAAGTACTGTCTCCGGAGTCCAGAAAAATCCGCCACCGCAACGCCGGCTGATATTACCGTCCAGACAGACACTGCCCACGGCCGGCTCATCGGAACAGCCTCCTGCAAAGCCTAAAAAACCCGAGCCTGTTCATGACGATGAGGGCGAGAATGATGTTGATGAACTGCCCTATATCGAGCCTCAGAAAAAAAAGCCTTCCTCGATAAAACTGCAGTAACAGCAGTCAGCCGATTCATTGAATTAATATGTTTGTTAGGATATCATAATGCCTATGAAAGCACTCATATTAAGCGGCGGCAAAGGGACCCGGCTGAGACCGCTGACCTATTCAGGGGCAAAGCAGCTGGTGCCGGTCGCCAATCGTCCCATCCTCTTTTACTGTATCGATAATCTTGTCAGTGCAGGGATAAAGGAGATTGGCATCATCATCTCTCCTGAAACCGGGGAAGAGATACGGGCGGCTGTCGGCAACGGCAAACTCTGGAATGCAAAAATTACCTACATCCTGCAGGACCAGCCGGCCGGGCTTGCGCATGCGGTAAAGGTTGCCCGCCCCTTTCTCAAGGCCTCACCGTTTGTCATGTACCTGGGTGATAACCTTATCGGCAGGGATATCCGGCAGTTTGTTTCTGATTTTACCAAAAAGCATTCCGATGCCCTGATACTGCTCAAGGAAGTCGATAACCCCCGGCAGTTCGGCGTTGCAGAGGTGACCAGGGGAGGCAGCATCGTGCGGCTGATAGAAAAGCCGGAGAACCCGCCGTCCAACCTTGCGCTGGTCGGCGTTTATATTTTTTCCCCACGGATTCATAAGGCGATTGACAGGATTCAGCCATCGAAGCGCGGGGAGCTTGAGATTACGGATGCGATCCAGGAGTTGATCCTGATGGGGCATAAAGTCAAAAGCTTTGTCCTTGACTCATGGTGGCTGGATACCGGGAAAAAGGATGATCTCCTGACCGCCAATGCGATTGTGCTGGATGAATGGGGGAAAAAAGAGATCGGGGGAACGGTCGATAAGGCGTCGAAGCTGCTGGGGAGGGTTAAGGTCGGAAAAAACTCGGTGATAAAGGCGAGTACCATCCGCGGGCCGGTGGTGATCGGAGAAAATACGATTATTGACCATTCCTTTGTCGGTCCCCATACGAGCATAGGCGACGATGTACGGATCATTAATTCCTCAGTGGAGCATTCGGTCATCATGAACGGCAGCGAGGTCATTGACATAGAACGGCTGGAGGAGAGCCTGATCGGCAGAAGGGTAAGGATCTTCAGGAACAGCGGGCATAAGGCCCTGCGTTTGATGCTCGGCGATGACTCGGTGATGGAGGTTTGAACGTGGAGGGTGTGGTCATAAAGGAGCTTGCCCAATTCTGCGATGAGCGCGGCTGGCTCGTAGAGATATTCCGCAATGACGAGACCTCCTACCGGCCTGCGATGTCCTACGTGTCAATGACAAAGCCGGGGATAGCGCGCGGTCCTCACGAGCATCTGGAGCAGACCGACCTCTTCTGTTTTTTCGGCAATTTCAGGCTTCTTCTCTGGGACAACCGCAAAACTTCTGCTACCTATGGTGCGAAGATGGTTTTTGACTGCGGAGAGAAGCCTCATGTGGCGATCGTCCCGCCTGGCGTTGTGCATGCCTATAAGAATATCGGCCAGGCAGATGCACTGGTAATCAACCTGCCCGATCAGCTCTTCAGAGGCGAGGGCAAGGCATTACCGGTCGACGAGGTGCGGTACGAGAATGACCCTGAATCGCCCTACAAAGTAGATTGATGGGGGTAGATTGATGAAAATCCTGGTTACGGGTGGGGCCGGTTTTATCGGCTCTAATTTTATCAGGCTGCTGCTCCAGCAGCATCCGGAACATAAGATCATAAATCTCGATCTGCTTACCTATGCCGGAAATCTTGAAAATCTGAAAGATCTCAGCAGCCATCCTTGTTATTCGTTTGTCAGGGGCGATATCTGCGATGCGGGAGTTGTTGAAGACCTACAGTTCGACGCGATCATCCACTTTGCTGCAGAGAGCCATGTAGACCGCAGCATCCTCGACTCGTCCCCGTTTCTCCAGACGAACATTATGGGGACGAAGAACCTGCTTGAGGCCGCACGTCGCCGGGGCTGCAGAATGGTCCATGTCTCGACCGACGAAGTCTACGGGTCGATTACGCAGGGCCTATTTACCGAGGCATCTCCTCTCAGTCCTAACAGTCCCTATGCAGCGAGCAAGGCCTCGTCCGACCTCTTTGCACGTGCATATTATGAAACCTACGGTACTGAGGTGGTGATCACCCGCTGCTCGAATAATTACGGCCCCTATCAGTTTCCTGAGAAGCTGATCCCGCTGATGATATCCCATGCAATGACCGGGAAGGCGCTGCCGGTCTACGGAGACGGTAAGAATGTCAGGGACTGGATTCATGTCCATGACCATAACAGGGCCGTTGACCTTGTGTTCCACAAGGGAAGGGCGGGCGAGGTCTACAATATCGGCGGACGGAACGAGCAGCAGAATATCGATATTATCAGGAAGATCCTCTCGGTCGTGGCTGAGATACAGGGGACTGACCCTGAACGACTCAACGGTCTGATCACCTATGTGAAGGACCGGCCAGGGCATGACCGGCGTTATGCGATCGACCCCGTGAAGCTCGAATCCGAACTCGGCTGGAAGGCCGAGGTAGCCTTTGACGAGGGCATAGCTGCTACCGTCAGGTGGTATATCGAGAATAAAGACTGGTGGTCCCGTATCCTGTCGGGTGAGTATATGAAATATTATGAGACCCAATACGGCCAGAGGCTCGGTAAATGAAAGTAGTGCTGACAGGCGCCGACGGCATGCTCGGCCGGGACATCGTTAGCGTCTTTTCCGGGACGGCATCAAAAACTGATCTGACCGGCCTGACCCTGGAGCGTCTTGATATAACCTCTTTGGCTGCCGTCATGAAGACCGTGCGGGAACTGAAGCCGGACCTCCTGATTCACGGCGCGGCCTACACTGATGTGGACGGGGCCGAAACAGACCCGGAGAAGGCCTACCTGGTGAACGGTGTCGGCACGCGGAACCTTGCGATGGCCTCTGCAGAACTCGGCTGCCCGATCATGTATATAAGCACGGATTATGTATTCGACGGTACGAAGATTGGCCAGTATAACGAGTGGGACCGGACCAGCCCGGTGAACCAGTACGGCCTGTCGAAGCTCATGGGAGAGCAGTTCATATCCTCACTGACACAGAAATACTATATTGTCCGGACCTCATGGCTCTGCGGAAAAAACGGCAAAAATTTTGTCGGGACGATCAGCAGACTCCTTGATGAACGCGAGAGCCTTGATGTGGTTGATGACCAGAGGGGCTGCCCGACCTTTGCCTTCGACCTGGCCCTGAAGCTGCGGGAGTTGATGGAGAAGGGATACGGGACCTATCATATCACGAACAGCGGGAACTGTTCCTGGTATGAGTTTGCGAAGAAGATCGCAGAGTACAAAAAAAGTAAAACAAAGATCAACCCGGTCAGTTCCGACAAATTCGCGAGTCCTGCCCGTCGGCCCGCAAACTCGGTCCTGGGCAATACCATGCTCCGGCTGGAAGGCATAAAGCCGGCCCGCCTCTGGGAAGAGGCACTGAAGGAATACCTGGGAGTTTAAAGGCCCCCTTCCTCCCCTAGGGAGACCCCGGGCTCATCACTGGTTAGGGCAAGGAGTAGTGTTTGTGACAACTATGAGAATTAAATGGCTTTTATCTCTTGGCATATTGATTTCTGCCTGCCTGCTGACTTCTGTCCTGGTTGCTGATGCCGCAGGACCCGGAAACAAGAAAGTGCTTGTTCTTAATTCTTATCATTCGGGGTACAAGGGCTCCGACGATATTGTTCAGGGTTTCAGGGACACGCTCTTTACATCGTTACCCGAAACGGAGATGCAAATAGAGTATCTGGATTCCAAGCACTTCAACGGGAATGATTTTGACAGCAAGATTCTTGACCTGCTCCGCTTCAAGTACCAACGGCGACACTTCGACCTGATCATCTCCACTGATGATTACGCTTTCGATATACTTGACCGGCACCGGAAGATCATCTTCGGGGAAACCCCTGTCGTCTTCTGCGGTACAAACTCATTTGATAGTGCCAGACTCATTGGGAAAACCGGCATAATCGGCATCGACGAGCGCCCAAGCTTTTCTGATACCCTTGACCTGATTTTCAAGATTCACCCTGCAACCGGAAATATAGTAATTATTCATGACGATTCTATAACGGGGCGGCTCAATAGCGGGGAATTCAGATTGGCGGCGGCACCCTTTGAGAAGCGGGCGAAGTTTTCATATCTTAGCGGATTGCGTCTGGACGAGCTGGTCCGTCGCGTGAAGTTGCTGCAACCTGGCAGCGTTATTGTATATTTTGCATCTTTTGCAGAAGACAGCAGTGGCGAGCGTATTTCAAGCGGGGAGTCGCTGCAGACTATTGCCGCTGCCAGCCCCGTGCCGATATACGGCGGATGGGAATTCAATCTGGGCAAGGGCATTGTTGGCGGACGACTGATCGACCTCCACGAGCATGGAGTCCTTTCGGCGAAGCTGGCTATCAGGATACTGAATGGCGAGTGGCCCGTCATACCTGCAAGCGTCATTCCAAGCCCGAACACGTATATGTTTGATTATGCAGAGATGAGACGCTTTGGTGTTTCGGAGAAACTGCTGCCTCCCGGCCGCATCGTCATAAATAAACCGCCTCCTTTTCTCTGGGCTCATCGGTTTACAATCCTCATGCTCATTTCCTCGACGCTTCTGGTTGCGCTGATTGTCAGCTTCGTTCAATTAGTGAGAAGTCGAAAAATGCTGAGAATACAACGAGATGAATTAGCCCGGCATAATGATGAACTGGAAAAGGCTCTTTCGACGGTCAGGCAACTTGAAGGAATCATACCGATCTGTATGTACTGCAAAAAAATTCGGGACGATAAAGAAAGTTGGCATCAGCTGGAGGCGTACATTACCGAGCACTCCGAAGCAGTCTTTAGTCACGGGATATGCCCCGCGTGCACTGAAACGGTTATGCATAAAATTGGTGATCTGAACAGAAACAGAACGGAGCCTTAACAATATTCGTTGACCCGGGAGAATCCAATCCCTTGACAAGGAGAGAGAATTTCTATAAACTTGAGCAATCTTGATTCAAGCGAACGGCTGCATTTTGCTGTCGCAACTACAACTATTTTTTTGGGGGGATTATGGAAAAACAGAGCATTATGAATCAGTATCTGACAGTCAGAAAATGCAGGGGGGGATATTCCGGGATCACCACCTTTCTCGTCTTGACTCTTTTCTTCCTGGTGGCCCTTTCTGTGCAGGCCAACGCAGCAATAACAAAAACAGCAGCTTACCAGTCCGGGGCCCCGTATCCGGGAAGTACCGTTGTTTACACGATCAATTACAGTTTTGATTCCGGAACTGACCCGCTGACAACTGAGCTTGATGCAACTCTCGTTGATGTTGTTCCCTCTTCTTTGTCTCTCGTGACACGGGTGAATGACTCCAATTTTACGACGAGTACGTGGGGGGCATCCACGCTCACCTGGCTCAGGGCCACACCGTTTGCATTGGGAGCATACAGCGGTACGGTCACGTATACGGCAACCATTAACAGTAATGTGACGCCCGGCACTGTTATAACGAACCCCGTCTGTCTGAATGTTACCACGATAGAGGCGGCCCCCCCGGTCCCCAATGTTGCACCTGCAGCGGTTCTTCCCCCTGAGTGTACGACGGCCCAGTTCACGGTCGTTGCTGCCCCCGCGACCCCGGTGCCTACGGTATCGGAATGGGGAAGGATCCTTTTTGTTCTCCTGGCAGGACTCGGATCAATCTATTTTTTGAGGAGACAGGCGGCGAGGTAAGATCTACCTGAGCGTTTCTTTACGAGGACGAAAAGGGCAGGAATTTTCCTGCCCTTTTTTTGTTCTTATTCCCAGCTGTTTTCTTTCTTTTCCCCGCCGCCGTTCAGGTGTATAGAGCGAAAATCGTATGTATCCTGTTTGACATGCATAGTGTAGTGACGTATAATTATGAATAATATATACGTCATGTTTTGGGGGTGTGGGATGAGTTCCAAGTTGACGCTGCGTATGGATGAAGAACTGATAAGGCGCGCAAAGCAATATTCCTCAGAAACAGGAAAATCGGTCTCAAGGATTGTCGGAGACTACTTTTCTTTGATCGGCAGAGACCATGCTGATTATTCAAAAGAAAATACTCCTGTGGTACGTTCCCTGCGCGGTGCTCTAAAGAATGCGAAGGTCTCTGAAAAAGACTACTGGTCATATATTGAGAAGAAGCATTCGTGAAAGTCCTTATTGATACCAATGTGGTACTTGACGTGCTGCTTGACCGCAGGCCATTTTCGGACCCTGCAGGCATTCTCTTTTCGCTGGTCGAGAAGGGAGAGTTGTCCGGTTTTCTCGGTGCGTCGACGGTAACGACTATTTTTTATCTGGCCACAAAAGTTGTCGGCCGCCAGGGTGCGAGAAAAGAAGTTTCAAAGCTTCTTTCGCTCTTTGAGGTTGCCCCGGTAAACCGAGCGGTTCTCGATGCCGCAATAAAGTCCCGGATTAATGATTT
>PNOC01000080.1 GCA_013824615.1 Thermodesulfovibrio sp. | reverse complement strand
CTTTACCCCTTTTTTGCCGTAATGTTTTATCTCTTTCATCTCTGTGACAAGGTCCGCAGCTTCGATGACCCTTTCATCTGCATATCTTCCCGTGATTATAAGCTCAAGCCCCGTCGGCTTGTCTTTGATCAATTCAAGCAGGGCATCAACACTGATCAGTCCGCGCTTAACAGCAACATTCGCCTCATCGAGAATAATAATATCATAGTCGCGTGACAGCATAACATCCCGGGATTCTTTCAGTCCCTTCCGGGCCGCTGCAATATCCGAGGTGGTCACCGGGCGATTCAGGATAAGGCCTTTGCCATACTGCTTTATGGTTATGCAGTCCTCAAACCGTTCAAGCGCCTGGTGTTCGCTGCACTTTTTCCTTTTAATAAACTGGGCAATGAAGATCCTGCGGCCAGCGCCTGCAGCACGCAAAGCAAGGCCCAGCGCCGCGGTAGTTTTGCCCTTGCCGCTGCCGGTATAAACCTGAACGTAGCCTCTACGCATCTGTCCTGTTGAAGAGATTGATAATCTCCCTCCGCGCCTCGCCGACGGTAAGCGGTACTTTTGAGAATGGGAGGTGGTCGTCATGCTTGAGTCTGTAAATCATTTCGGCGATATGCGGTAGTCTCAGCTTTACCTGAGTCATATCATCCGGCGTGTTGAAGACCTCCTCAGGGGTGCCACCCCTTACGATGCTGCCCTTGCTCAGGATGTAAAGCCTGTCAAGGAAGAGCGGCACCAGATCAACGCTGTGAGTAGCCATGACTATGGTTACGCCCTTATCCTTACTCAATGAAGTCAACAGACTCATCATGCGGTACTCCCCCATAGGGTCTAGACCTGCGGTCGGCTCATCGAGGAGTAAAATCTCATGTCCCATAGCAAGCAGGCCTGCTATACAGATCCTTTTCTTCTGTCCGTAGCTGAGGTTATGAATCGCTTTGTTCTCATAGCCTTTCATATCAACATCCCTCAGTGCAGCAAAAACCCGCTCCCTGACCTCACTCTCCTGGAACCCCATGTTCAAAGGACCAAAAGCTACGTCCTCGAACACCGTAGGGGCAAAAAGCTGATCATCCGGGCTCTGAAAAACAAGGCCGACTTTGCTGTAGATTTCCCTTGCTGAAAGCCTGCGGACATCTCTGCCATCGAGCAGGATACTGCCGCTGAAGTCTTTTAGTAACCCGTCCATAAGCCGCAGGAGCGTTGTTTTGCCTGATCCGTTTGAACCGAGTATGCCAACGAACTCTCCGTTATGGACCGAAAGACCTATATCTGACATGGCACGAGTTCCGTCAGGATACGTGAATAAGTCAATGCTGACAGAAAGTCTGATCACCGGGTCCATATGATCCCCATCACCGCAATAACCAGAACAGACAACGAGACTTCGGCCAACCTGAAAGGTTTCTGTTTCAAAAGCGGCATGGTACCGTCATATCCTCTCTGTACCATGGCAACGGTCGTGTTATGACTATTGTCAAATGCCTTGAGCGTCAATGATCCAGCAAGCACACCAAAAGAGTTCAGCCCGCGTCTGATTTTTGTGTAACCGAGCCGGTTTTTCTGTGCGTTATAGATAACCATCCCGTCTTCGAAGAGCAGAAAGATATACCGGTAGGCGAACATCGATATCTCGACAAAACTCCGGGGAACCCGCATCCACGAAAGGCCGGCCATGATTTCATTGAAGGGCGTAGAGAACCCCAGCACAGCGACGATTGAGACAGCTCCCATAATCCTGCATGCTATCCGTATTCCTTCCATGAGTCCGTCCGAATGCCCTATGACGGTGATGCCGAACCATGCGAAGGAGAAGAGAGTCTCTTTTCCGGAAAAAAAAAGCTTCAGTATCAGGACAACTGAAACGATGAAGAGAGGTTCTGAAAACCGCAGAAGAAATCTTTTCAGGGGTATTTTCATTTTATAACAAAGCCCCATGCCCGAGACGAACACGAAGAAGGGGAAAAAAATGCCTCTATAGCTCAACACCATGACTAAAATCATCAGGGACGAGATGATCTTGACCCTGGCGTCGGTCCTCGAAAGAAAATGCTCTTTTCTTATTTGCTCAGTGAATATTTCCATGTCCGTTTCCTGTGCCATCTGCACTCTTATCTTGTTTCTGCTCGGCGAGCATCCGCCAGTAATAACCCCCTACGAACCCCCCAATAGTCCCGGCGAGGAGGAAGACGAAAAGGAGGAGGTCCCCCTGATCGGTATTGATCAGAGGCTCTTTTGCCTCCCTGCCATGCTCCTTTGCAAACTTCTTCACCACAGACTCATCGATGCCCTGCCACTTCTCGGATTCGGCTCCACAAGAGTGTTGCTGGAGGCTGAAGGCCGGGAACAGAAAGAATACAGTATATATAAGAAGAAACATAAGCCAAGTTCTGCTGCGTCTTTGCCGATTGCCGAATATAGATCTTTGACCGCTCAAATCGCTATCTCCTCAGGTTTCAGAACGCGCATTTTCACCAGAAGATCGGGCCTTTTTTTATAAAGCAGGACGACCATCCCTGCTGTCATCGCCCCTTCAAGTATCCCGAGCGGCAGCTGTGTTGGGATGAAGGCGATAAGGATCTTCCAAAAGAGAGGAACAAAGGCCGAGTCTCCCCTGATGCCGGAGGCGAGTTCGGCGGATGTCGTGATATAGGTCGCCCAGTCCGCAAGCAGCCCGGCCATGAAACCCGCAATCGACAAATTCACTTTCATGAACCGCAGGGCCTTGAACGTCAGATACCCGGCAAAGGAGCCCATAACGCCCATGGATACGATATCAGCACCCATCGTGCTCAGTCCGCCGTGGGCAAGGAACAGCGCCTGAATCAACAGGGCCACGGCAGCAATCAATACACTGATTGTGGGACCCAGAAGTATCCCTGACATCCCTGTTCCACAGGGATGGGAGCATGTTCCAGCTGACGGAACGGGGATAGGCATGCAGGAAATAATGAACACGACAGCAGCCATAAGCCCAACAAGAGGCTTGAACGACAGGTCAATAGCCGACAGTTTCTTTAACCTCTGCAGTCCGGCGGCGACAAACGGAGCCGCAACAACAAACCAGAGTGCGGCCCAGTTGAGCGGCAGAATGCCCTCTGAGATATGCATGGCATGGGCTTCGCAAACAGTAAGCACTATACAACTAGTAGTGACCACTAAAAGATACAAGCCCTGTACCGCAGACTTTGAATGCAAGACTTTCATTTATTCTCGGTTGCCATTTTTAATAAAGCGTTTATTATGGCTGCTGCTACAGGGCTGCCGCCTTTTCTGCTCAGATTCGTTATAAACGGAAAGCTCTGGGTCGCAAGAAGTGACTTGGACTCAAGCGCCTTTACAAAACCGACTGGCACCCCCACAACCAGAGGACCTTGGGAACTATTGTTCAATAATTCTATGGTCTTGAGCAGGGCAGTAGGGGCATTGCCTATGGCGACGATGCCGATAGTATTGTTTTCCTTTAACGCCTTTTCTATCCCGATTTCAGACCTGGTGATCCCCGGAGGCAGGACTGTAGTGCTGCTTTTTTCCGGGAGATTGCAGATCACCTTCCCGCCCAAAGAGCTTAGCAGTTTCTTGTTTATTCCGGTTCTGACCATCTCGACATCGGTGAGTATATCCTTGCCTGCGCGCAGCGCCGCGATACCCTGAGCTATCGCCTCTGGATGGAAGACCAGCGTATTTTTGAATTCAAAGTCAGCGGTGGCATGAATAACCCGCGTGACGACCGGCTGCTGTTCAGGCGGGATACCACTCAGATCTTCCTCGTCGCCAATGATCTCGAAACTTCTTTTTTCAATATCTTCCGGCACTTTGAAGGTGGCAGATCTGATCCTGTCGATTACAATCTTTACAAGGTCTTCATGGAGACCGAGGGGATCGCTGTAGATAAACTCTATGCCCGGATATTGCAGCCGCGCCTGGTCAACCATTTCAGGGATATCTTTTGTCACGTGCATACCGGAACTGAGGAAAAACGGATGAAGGATGATCCGCTTTGAACCTGACTCGCTGCATATCCGTATTGTCTCTGCTATGTCCGGCTCGCCAAACTGCAGGTACGATACCCGAACGCACTGTTTGTCACATCCGGGATGGATTGTATTGTGAAGGAGGTTTCCGATAACCTCTATGTTATTGGCCTCCTTCCGTGGACTGCCATGCCCTATGAGAATAATCTGTTCCATTTCGTTCATTACCTTTCCTGCTGCATACTGTGAATAAACCTTTCGGCAGAATCCGGCCTGCTTCCGAAGTGAAGGTGAATGTAACTGGCAAGGGTGTTTTTGTACTGATACCCCTCATCCGGCAGTGCCGTGCCAGCCCGGTCCGTAATCTTATAGTTCAATTCTATATTTGAGTCGGGGAGGTCTTCGGCTATCTCGGAATAGTGGAATTCATGTCCCCGGAATGACTCGCCTTTCATCCCCAGGATTCCATCATTCTTCAGTATAATCTCCCGGTAACCGATACGGGATCTACCCTTGCGCATCTTTGTTCTGAACGGAAAAACGCCTGCCATGGGAAAATAGCGGCTGTCCTGATCATAGAGTCCCGCAGAAAGATACATCATCCCGCCGCATTCAGCGTATATGGGTCTTGATGTCGCGGCCCAGTCTCTGATAGAGCCCAGCATGGATCTGTTTTGAGACAAAGTCTCCGCATAAATCTCGGGGTAGCCGCCCCCGATATAAACCACGTCAGCGCCTTCCGGAATTGCCTCGTCGACAAGAGGGCTGAAGCGTATGATCTCGGCTCCGGCTTCTCTGAGAAGATCAAGGTTGTCTTCATAATAAAAGCAGAAGGCCTTATCGTAAGCCACCGCAACACGACAGACCGGGGGTGTTTGAGGCGCTGTCTGCAGGTCCGGCAGATCCCCGCCTATTGTCAGCCCATTCATTCGGCACCCGAGCGAAAGCATGGCATCAATATCAATGCTCGAGATTACTGTGTCGGCCAGCCGGTCAAGATTTTCCATGGTGAGTGGGTCTTCCTCCGCAGTGATCAGACCCAGATGCCGGTGCGGTATCTCAAAATTCAGATCCCGTGGCAGGAACCCGAAGACGGGGATATCCTTAACGCCTTCTTTGAGCCGGTTGAAATGATTTGAAGAGGCGACTCGGTTAAAGATGACACCGGCAATAGTGACGGCTCCCTTTCCAAAGGATCTGAACCCCTCAACAACAGCGCCGGCGCTCTCGGCCATGCCGTAGCCATCGACAACAAGAACAACGGAAAGACCCAGCACAGAGGCAAGACCTGCAGTGCCGCCGTCATAAAGTCCCATGACTCCTTCGACAACCGAAACGTCGGCAGCAGCGGCATGCCGCTGAAAGCAGGCTTGCACGTAGTCGTCTCCGCACATCCAGAGGTCGAGATTTCTCGATGTCCGGCCGCAGGCCATGCGGTGAAGACCTGTATCGATGAAGTCAGGACCGGCCTTAAACGGCTGCACAACGAGCCCCTTCTTCTTTAGTGCAGCAAGTATTCCGAGAGTAACCGTTGTCTTGCCGCATCCGCTGTGTGTGCCTGCGATGATCATCCCCTGCATAACCGCGCGACCTCCCTGATGAGCCGACTGTTTTCTTTGCGCGACCTGACAGCCACCCTGATATAGGTTTTATCCAGACCACTGAAGTTTGAGCAATCCCGAACGAGAATACCTTTTTCCCTCAGCGCAGCAATTATCCGGGGAGCATTTCTGATCTGCAGCAGATAGTAATTGGCTCCTGAGGGCAGATACCATATTCCCAGCTTCGTAAACTCCTCAGCCATAAATGATTTTTCTGCATGCAGGGTTTTTAAAGTACGTTTTTGATATGCCATATCCCTTATCGATGCTGAGCCGGCTGCTGTTGCCAGCCTGTTAACCGTCCAGGGCTCTTTCTGTTCTCTGAATCTGTCAGCAAGTGCAGGTGCAAAAATACCATAACCAAGTCTCAGGCCTGCCAGAGCATAAAACTTGGTCAGGGATCTGAGCACTATGAGATAAGGATTACTCTCCACCTCAGAGGCCACGGACTCTTCAGGACAGAAGTCAATAAAGGCCTCATCAACGACGAGATGGCATTTCAGCTTCTTCGCAGCCGCTGCAATACGCAATGCGGCATCTCTCCTTACAATTCTGCCGGTCGGATTATTGGGATTACAGAGGAATGCAAGCCTGCTGTTCTGTTTAGCGTTCGTTGTTGTGGATTTGGAAAGCCCTTTCATGTGTGCTATAAAATTATCGGCATCTATATCAAACCCATTGCTTCTGTCTAGCTCTAAATGAACAACTTTTGCCATTGAACTCACTCTGCAGGCCTTTTCATATTCCGAAAACGTTGGCGCTGTAACAAGTACCTGTTTGGGTTTCAGGACTCTCGGGATTAGATAGATGAGTTCCGTGCTCCCGTTGCTGCAAATTATGGATTGAGAATTCAGTCCGAGCATACGACCTATCTGGTCGCGCAGTCCATCTGCGAAAGGTTCGGGATAGTGGCCAAGAAGTGAAACCTGTCTCGTCATTGCAAGCCTGGCAGCCTCTGGCATACCGAGAGGATTGATAGAGGCGCTGAAATCCAGGATCCTTTTTTCAGGTATACCGGTTCTGCGTGACGCAGCCTGTATGTTGCCGCCGTGGTCCATCATGGCAGAGACCTTACAAAAAGCATTCCCGCTGCAGCAGTTATTGCGAGCGTGGAACTGACAAAAACGAGGGTCATTGCCTGCCTGGAGGCGATCAGATAATCATTGCCCGGATTGTCCCCAATATAAGGCTTTTCTACGATTCTGCCGCCGTAGGTGGAAGGACCTCCAAGACGCACTCCAAGCGCCCCCGCCATGGCGGCTTCAGGTATTCCGCTGTTCGGACTCGAGTGGTTTCTTCCATCGCGCCGCATAATGGCAAAGGCCGAGACAGCCATCTGACGTTGGCCCTTCCGGTGTCTCAGCAAAGAGTAAATAAACGAGGCTGCAACAATAAACAGTCCGGTGAGTCTCGCCGGTATGTAATTGGCGAGGTCGTCAAGGCGCGCAGCAGCCCAGCCGAAGCGGATATAGGTGTCATTTTTATAGCCGACCATCGAATCAAGAGTATTGATAGCCTTATACGCCATGGCAAGGGGAAGTCCACCGACAGCGAGATAGAAGACCGGTGCTATGACACCATCCGAAAGATTCTCGGCAAGGGTTTCTATTGTTGCAGCCAGTGCCCGCTCACCGGAGAGGTCGGCAGTGTCGCGCCCTACAATCATCGCAAGGTCTTTTCTTGCGGCCTCAAGGTTGCAGTCATGAATTGCTGAGATTACAAGTCGTGCAGCATCAGTCAAGCCCCTGACAGCGATTGTTGTCGAAATCAGATAGATAATGATGACCGTGCCGATAACCGGCAGGGGTTTCAGGGAAAAGCTCAGCAGAAGTCTCTGCAGAAGATAGGTGCCGCCTGCAACCGGCAGGACGATACCGGCGACGAGAAGCATCCCGGCGAATCGTTCAGTCTCATGTCTCGCATAGCGCCGCAGAAATTGTTCCAGCTTTGTGATCGCGCCGCCGATAACCCTGACCGGATGGGGGAGCCATCGCGGATCGCCGATCGCAAGGTCTACCAGAAAGGCACAGATAAGCTCCAGGGGGGTTATCATAATCCGAGGATCCTTTTAATAAACTGCATATCTACATTTGTTCTGACCAGGTCCGCGAGCCGGTCGATCGCCCTGTCCTGGTCGCGACCGTAGTCAACAGAAGTGCCCAGGGGGTCGAGCCCCTTCTGCTTCCTTATTTGATCGAGTATGGACCTTCGAAAGGAGTTGTTCTCAAAAATACCATGCATGTAGGTTCCCCAGCAGTTGCCATTGCGCGATCCGTCAAGTCCGCGTAAATCTTCTGTCCGGGACAACCTTTTTACGTTAAAGAGCCCGATCTCCCCAGTACTTCTGCCCATATGAATTTCATATCCGTGGAGGGTCTCACCAAGGGCAAAAAACTCGTTGCCGTTCCAACCCGGCCAGCCTTCTTCCCGTATCTCTGCCTCGACCTGACAGGTCATCTTTTCAGCTTCAAACGTGGTTTCTATATTCAGGAGGCCGAGGCCGTCAACCTCCCTGTGGCCGCTTTCGACACCGAGGGGGTCGAAGATACGACTGCCTAACATCTGGTATCCTCCGCAGAGCCCCATAACCTCAATGCCCTTTGCGTATGCGCGAAGTATGCTCTGATCTATGCCGCTTTCTCTCAAAAAAAGAAGGTCCTTAACTGTATTTTTGGTGCCGGGCAGAATCAGAAGATCAGCATTTTCAATATCAGCAGCGTTTCGGGAATATATCAGCTCAACACCCGGCTCATGGCTGAGAGGGTCAAAGTCAGTAAAATTTGAAATATACTTGAGTCGTACGACAACGACGCGTATTGCTCCCTGCCGTCCCGTCATCCTCTTTTCTGTAAGTGCAAGTCCGTCCTCCTCGGGGAGTCCCAGGTCAACAGCATAGGGCAATACCCCGATGACCGGTTTACCAGTCTTTCCAAGAATCATATCCAGCCCGGGATTAAGAATCTCAATATCACCGCGAAATTTATTTATGATGAATCCTTTTATATGCCTGGCGTCCCTGCCGAGCAGTTTCACCGTGCCATAGAGGGATGCAAAGACCCCCCCTTTATCAATATCCCCGACGAGCAGGACCTGCGCCTTGGCCATCTTTGCAGCCGCCATATTGACTATATCCACGCTCAGGAGATTGATTTCAGCAGGACTTCCGGCCCCTTCCATCACGATCAGATCGTGATTTTGCGATAATCGGCTGAAAGACTCTTCAACCGATTTCCAGGCCTCCTTCTTGTACGCGTAATACTCCTGCGCCTTCATATTTTTCACTGCTCGTCCCTGAATGATCACCTGGGACCCTGTTTCTCCAGTAGGCTTCAGGAGTACGGGATTCATGTCTGTGCTGGCAACCACTCTGGCGGCCTCTGCCTGGAGCGCCTGTGCCCGGCCGATCTCCCCGCCGTCACGCGTAATGTAGGAGTTGAGGGCCATATTCTGTGCCTTGAAAGGGGCAACCCGCAATCCCTCATCGCTGAATATCCTGCAGAGAGCTGCGGCAATAAGGCTTTTCCCCGCCCCGGAACCTGTCCCCTGGATCATCAAGGCCTTAGCCATTATTGTAGTCCTCGTAAGAAATATGGTTCATACATTTGACAACCGGGTATCTGTCCCAGAACTCTATGACATTCACCGCAGCATAGTCCTGTTCTATCCTGAAGATATTCTCGAGCGGGATGCCGAGAATATGACAGAGAAGCACCCTGTTTACTCCTCCGTGGGCGACGATCGCAATGCACTGCCCGGAATGACTATCGAGAATATGGTTGAATGATGGCAGCACCCGGTCTCTGAGGTCTAAGGTGCTTTCACCGCCCGGGGGACTGAACTGAAGCGGGTTGTCTGCCCAGGCATTGAACTCCTCAGGATACTGGTCCCGGATCTCAACAAAACTCATATCCTCCCATATGCCGAAGTTTCTTTCTCTCAGCTCAGGGACCCTGATCGGTTTACGTCCATGAAGACTCGCAATCGGTTCGGCGCTCTTTATCGCCCGACTGAGGTCAGAGCAATAAACAGCTTCGAGCACTGCAGTTCCCGCGGGCCTGTCCGGTCTGTCAGTATTTTTTTGGATATCCCTCAGGTAGCTTTTATCGCGGTCTGGAGCAGTCTTTTTAAGATACTCCTGAACAAATAGCGCGGCTTTCCCGGCCTGCTCAATACCCTTATCAGAGAGCGCAACATCCAGGCTGCCCTTATACCGCTTTGTCTCGCTGCCTTCTGTCTCGCCGTGCCGTATCAAAAAGAGTGTCGTAACCATACGTATGCCACCCCCAGATAGATGATTTCCGAAATCTCGGTCAGTGCACCAAAGTGATCACCGGTAAGGCCGCCGAATCTGCTGTGAAAAAATCTCACCGAAATCAGGCTGAGGAAATAGAACAAAATAAAAACAAGAATATAGAGGCCAGAGTCTCCTGATACAAAGGTGCCTGCTGTTCCGGAGAATAAACCTGCCAGAACAACCACCGAGCAAAGAGTAGCCATCAGCACTGACGATATCAGGAGACCCTGGATACCTGCATGTTCGATAAAGATCTTCCCGAGCCCGTCGTTTCTTGCGGAGGTGCCGTGAAACATGGGGGGGACCGTGATCCATTTCGAGAATACAGGCATGAGGAACAGAATTCCAGCTACGGAGGAAAAAGAACAATCGATAATGAGACTTCTCATGAAAAGAAATTTAAGGAGGATGACAAAGATGAGAGCAACAACGCCTATCGAGCCGATCGAGCTGTCCTTCATCACCAACAATCTTTTCTCAATATCAGTCTCCTTGTTACCAGATGATTTGACGGCCAGGGCATCAGCGGTATCCGCAAGCCCGTCCAGATCAAACCCGCCGCTACTGAATGCAAGCAGCACAACAAGCAGCCCGGCCGTAATATCCGGGGGAAATACCCTGCTGAACAGGAGCAGCCCCAGCACCATACACAATCCCTGCATAGCACCGACCAGAGGGAAGAAGGCAGCAGATCTGCCGATCTCCCTGGCCGTAATATTGCCGCTTACGGAAATCGGGATGATCGTAAGAAACTGCATTGCCAGCAGGAGACTCTTCATCAGTTGATGATCTCGCCTGTCACGCCTGCGTCTCCAAACGTGGCCATCTCTTTGTATATTTTGAGGCCCGCCTCGATCAGCGTCATCGCAAGTGCAGCCCCGGTGCCTTCACCCAGTCTAAGGTTCAGATCAAGAATAGGGCTCAAGCTCATGGCCTCAAGCATTGCCCGGTGACCCTGCTCTACAGAATTATGGGCGGCAAAAAGATACTCGGATACTGTCGGACAGAGTCCATAGGCGATCAAAGCCCCGGCTGTTGAAATGAAACCATCCACGACCACGGGGATTCTGTGCGCAGCTGCCCCAAGGATGAGACCGGCAATGCCGCCAATTTCGGCCCCTCCCACCTTTGCGAGGACATCGATCGCATCCTTCGAATCAGGCTGGTTAATGCGAATCCCTTCTTCGATTACCTTGATTTTTCTGGCAAGTGATTCATCCGAGATTCCCGTTCCCTTGCCCGTAACCTCTGCTACGGGTTTGCCGGTGATCGTGGAAACGATTGCACTTGACGGAGTGGTATTGCCGATGCCCATATCACCGGTCCCGAAAATCTTATAGCCTTTTTTCGCATAGTTCTCCGCGAGTTCTATCCCCGTCTCGATACATCTTACTGCCTCATCCCGCGTCATGGCCGGTCCACGCATGAAGTTCTTTGTTCCCTTTACAACCTTCATTGATGTGAGGCCTTCAAGGCCGTTGAATTCATAGTCCACACCGATGTCTATGACAACAACTTCAGCCCCTGCATGGCGGGCAAGCACATTGATACCGGCACCTCCCCTGAGAAAGTTAAAGACCATCTGGCTTGTAACTTCTCTGGGATAGGCAGAAACCCCTTCGTCTACAACGCCATGGTCGCCGGCAAAGGTAAATACTACCTTCTTGTCGAGGACAGGGTTTTTGTCTTCGGTGATTGCCACGATACGCCGGGCGAATTCCTCAAGTCTTCCCAGGCTACCAGGGGGCTTTGTCAGATTATCAAGCTGCGCCTGTGCCACGACAGACCAGTCCTCGCTGACCGGACGAATTGCTGCGATTATAGACTCAATGCGGCCCATCTGTTACCTCCTTGATTTTTATCGGGATGCCGGCTGCGACAAGATAGACCTGGTCTGCAGCCGCTGCAACCCGTTGATTCAGCGTCCCTGCCAGGTCCCGGAACTTTCTCGCCATCTCGTTTTCAGGAACTATGCCGAAGCCTACCTCGTTGGACACTGCGAACACTGAACCACCAACGCTTGTTAATGCGGAAATAAAAGATTCCGTCGCCGCCGGGATATCCCTGTCTGCGAGCATCAGGTTAGAAAGCCAGAGAGTAAGGCAATCTATCAGGATCACGTCATGCGAATCTTTGATTTTCAGAAGAAGCCCTGGAAGGTCCAAAGGTTCTTCAAAGGTATCCCAACCGTCAGGACGCTCCTGGCGATGCCTCTCTATCCGCACCTTCATTTCGTCGTCAAAGGCCTGTGCCGTTGCAATATAGGCTTTCCTGCCGGGGAGGGAGGAAGCCTGCGCCAAAGCAAAGGCGCTCTTGCCGCTCCGTGCCCCGCCTAAGACAAACACCTTCATGCCCTGGTGATTATTCACTTGGCTTTGTCGGAACCTACCATGTTCTGCTCGAACATTCCGGAAAGTATGTCGTTGGCGCAAAACTTGCCGCACATGGTGCAGGAATGATCGCTGCCGTTGCCTCTCTTGGCCTTAATCTCACGGGCGCGTTCCGGATCAATGGCGAGCGCAAACTGTGCATCCCATTTCATATCCCGGCGGGCCTTTGACATCAGCCTGTCCTTGTCTGTTTTGCCGAGCTTTATCATATCGCCGATATGCGCGGCTATTCTTGAGGCGATCACCCCTTCCCGGACATCTTCGGGATAAGGCAACCCGAGGTGTTCTGAGGGCGTCACGTAACAGATAAAGTCAGCACCGAACGACGAGGAGAGCGCTGCGCCTATGGCCGCGGTAATATGATCATATCCCGGTGCGATGTCTGTCGTTATCGGCCCGAGCATATAGAATGGCGACTCGCCGCTCATCTTCTTCTCCATGATGATGTTCGCCTCAATCTCGTTGATCGGGATATGTCCTGGTCCTTCCACCATGGTCTGGCACCCCATCTCGCGGCCTATTTCAGCAAGCTCGCAGTTGATGATGAGTTCCTGTATCTGGACCCTGTCACAGGCATCGTGAATTGCCCCAGCCCGAAACCCGTTGCCGAGGCTCAGCACCGTGTCATATTTTTTCATGATCTCGACAACACGGTCGAAGTGTTCGTAGAGAGGGTTCTCCATGTTGTTATGTTCCATCCAGGCGACCATATAGGAGCCGCCCTTGGAGACAAGGCCGCCGTACCGATAATGCTGCTTGCGGAGCATCTCGACCGTCTTGCGGTTGATACCGCAATGGATCGCCATGAAGGCAACACCTTCAGCGCACTGCTTCTCGGTGATCTCAAAGAGAAGTTCGGCCGGCATATTCACTGCAGCGCCGTATTTTTCAATAGCAATCGCAAATGCCTCGTAAAGAGGAACAGTCCCGATCGGAAGGCTGATGGCGTCCATGACCGCTTTTCTGGTTCCGGCAATATTCCCGCCGACGCTCAGGTCCATCAGGGTGTCCGCTCCGTATTGCTGGGCGATCCGTGCCTTTTCAACCTCCATGGCAATTTCAGCAATATCTGTCGAGGTGCCAATCGAAGCGTTTACCTTTGTCCTGAGCCCTTTGCCGATACCGACAATGTTCTGTTTCCTGTTCTTATTGGCGGGGATAATGATCTTTCCCGATGCTACGCGCTCACGAACCAGCTCGACCGCAATCTCTTCGGCTGCTGCAACTGCTTTGACTTCGTCGGTGGTTTCTCCCTTTAATGCTCTCTCCAGCTGTGTCATCTTTCCTCCTGCGTTTAGTAGCTATTTTTTACAAAAAAAAATCCTCAAGACAATAAATGTCTTGAGGATTGCACCCTGCTTGCTTCATCCTCACCTTCTATCCGCGAGAAGGTAC
>PNOC01000079.1 GCA_013824615.1 Thermodesulfovibrio sp. | reverse complement strand
GCGGGGAACCCGCTTAACTGATCGTTAGTTTACTCTTGTAAAACGGCAATAGTTTCAACTCCTGATATCTGCGGACTCGTCGGTGTACTTGTGTCAGCAAGCCTTCTGGCTTGAGATTCTGACCCCGTTACGGGACTACAGCTCCCGTCTGCCTTCCAGTGCTCTGCCGAGGGTCACTTCGTCGGCAAATTCGATGTCGCTGCCCATCGGCAGGCCGTAGGCGATTCTGGTTACTCTGACGCCGGTCGGGGCGAGTATCTCCCTGATGTACTGGGCCGTGATCTCGCCCTTGGTATTGGGATTTGTTGCCAAAATTACTTCATGTACTTCTCCGCCCCTGACGCGTTCCAGCAGTTCCTGGATCTTCAGCTTGTCCGGCGTGATGCCGTCTATCGGCGAGAGTGCCCCCAGCAGAACATGGTAAAGGCAGCTCATCCCCTTGACCCGCTCGATAACGAGGATATTGCTCGGCTCCTCCACGACGCATATCCTGCTGCGGTCGCGGGAAGGGTCGCTGCAGATATTACAGACTTCTTCTTCCGTGATATTAAAACACCGGCTGCAGAACCTGGCCTTTTCCTTCACCCGCTCAATCGCCTTGGCTATCGAGAGCGCCTCAGCATCGGGCATCGAGAGGATGAAAAAGGCGAGCCTCTGGGCTGTCTTTCTGCCGATGCCGGGCAGGCGGGTAAGTTCGCTGATCAGGTCGTCAATAATGCCGTGCATGGGATCCCGCTGTTATCTCCCGAACATATTGCCGAGGCCGCCCATGCCCGGAAGCTGCAGGCCGCCGGTCAGTTTGGACATATCGTCATTTACCATCTCCTGTGCCCTGCGGATCGCCTCGTTTGCTGCTGCGAGGATGAGGTCCTGGAGCATATCGACATCGTCAGGGTTAACCACATCGCGTTCGATCTTGATCGAAACGAGTTCCCCTGCGCCGCTGGCAACCACGGTTATCATGCCACCCCCGGCAGTTGCCTCGGCGGTCTTCTTTTTTGCCTCTTCCTGGGTCTTCTGCATCTCCTCCTGCAGCTTCTGAGCCTGTTTCATCAAATCCCCGAGCATTTTCTTTGACATGGTCTCCTCCATCTAATAAGTTATTTGTTTGCAGTATCGATCGGCGTTACATCGACGATCCGTCCGTCAAAAAGTTCCAGGGCCTCCATGATCAGCGGCTCTCCCATCACCTTCTCTTTCAGATCACTCTTTTTTTTTGCCGCCTTTTTTGGGGCTGTCCCGAGTCTGACCTTCAGTCTTGTGCCGTAGAGTTCAGACAGTATCTTCTCTATTTCTTTCGAGCTTTCTTTTATTGAGTCTTCAAAAACAGCCTGGCCTCCGTTGAGGGTCAGCAGCAGGTCGTGGTCTTTCAGTTCATAGTGGATCTGAGAGAGTTTCGAGGCAAGCGGAGGATCAAGATGTGTGAGCAACTGCTCCCATGCCCTGGCGATGTCTCCGGTGCTCTCTCCGCTATGGTGTACGGCGTCAGGAGCAGGTGCACTGTCTGCCGCCCGTTCATCCTGTTCGTCTGCTGCTGGCGCAGAAGGGGGCAGGGCAGGTGCCTGCTGATTTTGAATCACCTCCACCGGTTTTTCTTCACCCTGTCTGTCATCAATTACCGGTGAAGGTTGTTTCTGTGCAGGCTGCGTCACTGCTTTCTGCGGCAGGGGCCTTGCAACAGGGGCAGGCTTATCTCTGCCACTCTCTGTTGCCGGGGGCAACAGCTCACGCTCCGGAATATTCAATCTGCCCAGTCTTTCGATCACCTCTTTAAGCGGCTTCATGCTGCTCAGAAAACTTGCCTTTATGAGGGCCATCTCAAGGGCCAACCGCGGCGAGGAGGCATAACGGACGTCGGCATCTGCCTTCATGATTTCAGAGAGCATCAAGGTCATCTGGTCTTCCCCTGCGGTTGCGGTTATCTCCCGCACCGTCACCATTTCGTCCTCACTCAGGTCGAGCACGTCCTCGGGCTTTTTTACCACGCTTGCCACCAGCAGGTCCCTGAAAAACTGCACGAGTTCCTTCGTGAAGGTGCGTATGTCCGCACCCTGCTCAGTCAGGTTGTTGATAGTATCGAGTATCGCCACCCGGTCACCCGCAAGGAGGGCCTTTGAGGTTGCTGCCAGCAGTCCGAAATCGGTGATACCCAGGAGGTTCTTGACGTCCTCCTCAGTGATTTCTGATGTGAACGAGGATATCTGGTCAAGGATGGTCAGGGAATCTCTCATGCTTCCGTCTGCTGCCCGGGCAACCAGCCCCAGGGCCGCAGGTGCTATGTTGATACCTTCCGCTTCTGATATATGCTGCAGCCGCGCCCTGATCTCGCCGGTCGATATGCGTCTGAACGGCATATGCTGGCAGCGGGAGAGCACGGTTGCGGGGATCTTTTTCATCTCGGTTGTCGCAAGGACAAAGATGACATGCGGCGGCGGCTCTTCCAGGGTCTTCAGCAGGGCATTGAATGCGGAGCCGGAGAGCATATGAACCTCGTCGATGATGTAAACCTTGTATTTCCCCGAAGACGGGGCATATTTCACCCGCTCTCTGAGATCGCGGATATCATCGACGCTGTTGTTCGAGGCGCCGTCTATTTCGATGACATCGACCGAGGAACCGTCGGCGATGGATACACATGAATTGCAGATGCCGCAGGGGGTTGGGGTGGGGCCTTCAATGCAGTTCAGCGCCTTGGCGAGGATCCGCGCAGACGAGGTCTTTCCGACGCCGCGCGGGCCGGAGAATATGTAGGCGTGAGCTATCTTGCCCTGGGTAAGGGCATTGGAAAGGATCCGCATAATGGGTCCCTGACCAACCAGGTCTTCAAAGCCTTTTGGCCGCCATTTTCTCGCTAATACAAGGTAACTCATAGTTTGGGGTTATCGTTGTGTTTGTCTTTTTGCAGTCCGCGGGCGACTTGCTGCGGCACACAGGAGAAATGCTTATCGCTGCTTCCTTCCGGACCTGACGAAATTCACACACACCTGTTGCGCAGGGCCGCCCGCAGACTGCAAAAAAACAGTGAATAACAGAACATCCGGCCTTACTCACCTGAAAGTTTGTGAATGCTATTCTACCATATTCATCATTGCTTTTGGATTGACCGTGCTTTAACGGAAAATTGCCTGATGGGTTTGATGCAGGGGTTTGCCCGAGCGGCTTAATCGAGTTGACTGATCCCGGGGATATGGCGGCAGGGCTATATTAATGTAGTAACATATAAACATATGCGTTTGATACTATTCTATTGCCTTCTGCTGCTGGCGCTGTCCGGCTGTGTGCAGAATGTCAGGGAACCGTCCCATGCCGGGACCTTTTATCCCGCTGATACGTATGAACTGGCAGAGACCGTCAGCCGGATGCTTGCTGAGGCCGGCCCTGTCAGGGAGGAGGGGATGCCGGTTGCCCTGATTGCACCTCATGCCGGGTACCGGTATTCCGGCCAGACCGCTGCAAAGGCGATAAAGCATATCACCGGCAGGGAGATCCATACCGTGATCATCCTGGGGGCCAGCCACTACCAGACATATAACGGCGCAGCGCTTTATACGCAGGGGGGGATGAAGACGCCGCTTGGCACCCTCAGAGTGAATGAGCCGCTTGCGCAGGCAATCCTTGCCCCAAAGAGCGGAATTATAGCCCGGCCCGAGTTTTTCGATAAAGAGCATGCAATCGAAGTGCTGCTGCCGCTGATTCAGGGTGTTAACAAAAATATGATGATCGTGCCGGTCCTGACCGGAACACTCTCAACAGATGCCTTTGACCATATGGTGAAGATGTTGTCCGGGATTATGAGAAATGACGACAGGGTGATGCTCCTGGTCAGCACGGACCTGTCGCATTATCACGATTACGATACTGCGGCGAAAATGGATGCGAAGATGCTCGATGCCATAAAGCGGATGTCGGTCGCAGATGCCGAACAGTATTTCGCAACAGGCGAGTCAGGAGCGTGCGGCAGGGCCCCGCTCCTGCTTGCCATGACGATTGCGGGTCGGCTGGGCGCCGGCATGGGGCAGGTGTATGAGTACAGCAATACCGGGGATGTTACCGGGGAACGGAAGAGTGTTGTCGGTTATGCCGCAGCAGGCCTCTACCGGAAGAGTCTCAACAGCGAGGAGAAGTCACTGCTTCTCTCCCTGGCCAAAAAAACCGTTGAAGAATATATAACCCTTGGCAGTGCCATGGAGCCGGAGATTAGTGCCCCCTGGTTGAACACCCACGGGACAACGTTTGTGTCGATCACCCGGAACGGGGTTTTGAGAGGGTGTATCGGCAATGTAAGAAATCCTATGCCTCTGTATAAGTCGGTAATGATGAACGCGGTGGCCGCCAGTTCAAAGGACCCCCGTTTTGAGCCGGTGAAAAAGGAGGAACTCGGTGACCTGAGGATTGAGGTGTCTGTGCTGTCACTTTTCGAGCCGGTCAGAGACCTTGACGAGATTAAGATCGGCAGGCACGGACTCTACCTGGTAAAAGGGACCCATTCTGCCCTCCTGCTTCCCCAGGTTGCCGATGAAGGGGGTTGGGACCTTGACACCTTTCTCGAAAAAATCTCGGTCAAGGCCGGGCTCCGGCCGGACGGCTGGACCGATGCCCAACTCTTCAGATTTACGGTAGAGGTGATCAGGTAGGATTTTTGTCCTGACGTTTTCTTCCGTGTCATTCCCCGTATCAAAGAGTTATTCCCCCATTACTTTTCCCGGTTGTGCCCGCTTTTGTATTGATGTACTATGGACAAAAGACTTCCAGATGCGTATGAAAAAAAAGGCAGTTGTTGCCGGGAAGATTGGGCGATGAATACTACTGCAGTGAAAGGGAGTGCGGGACACGGTGCGCAATAGATATGCTCAGCCATGGAGGCCGCTTTCACCTGATGATTACACGCCGCTCATCCATACGGGGCCTGGGCCGGCGTATGACGCTCTGCAGCGCGGGCGTGCCTGCGGCGCTGCCGTAGATCTCGGGACGTCACAGATACGCATCTCGACCTGGGACAGAAGGACAGGTGAGCGCCTCGCGGGAATCTGCGGTATGAATCCGCAGGCTGTTTTCGGCACAGATATCTTAATGCGGCTGACTGCCGCTTGCAGGTCAGAGGAGCGCGCACGCGAAATCTCCCGTATGGCCGGCAATGCCATTGGTGATGCCCTCAGGCTTCTCGCCTCAAGGGGATCTGCCGGGACAGGAGACATCGGACAGATCATGATCGTTGGAAATACGGCCATGCTCAGCCTTCTTTCCCTGAAGAATTATTCACTCCTGCTTCAACCCGAATACTGGTCAAGGGAAATCGATTGCAGGCCGGAGGATACACGACAGTGGCATACGGACTGGGGGCTTGCCAATGACGCTGCCATTGATATTATTCAACCCCTTGGAGGTTTCGTCGGCTCAGACCTGCTTGCCGGGGTCCTTGCGACAAATCTGACCTGCCCGGCAGGAGACGCGGCGGAAGGGGCACTGTTTATTGACTTCGGCTCGAATTCTGAAATCGCCCTCTGGGATGGAGCCAAATTATGGGTAACATCAGCGGCCGGAGGCCCGGCCTTTGAGGGCCGCGGCATCACATGCGGTATGCCGGCCGGTCCCGGGGCGATTTATCGGATTACTCCGGGGCACTCTCCTCATGACTTTGCCTTTGACGTAATCGGAGGTGAAGAGCTTCAGGGGCTTTGCGGTTCGGGCTTGGTGGATGGCATCGCCTGCCTCCTGAAGCTTGGAATCCTGAAAAAAAATGGCAATTTCTCTCCGGGCATCGGCAAGGATGGATTTTCTTTATTCAGGGGCCGGGAGGATATTGTCCTGAAAAAAAAGGATGTGGACTCCATGCAGCGCGCAAAGGCCGCCATCGGTGCGGGAGTATTCTGCCTCCTGGAGAATGCAGGTATGCGGCTGCGTGATCTTCGGCGCGTATGCATCGCAGGGGCCTTCGGCAAGCATCTCAATATTGCCAACGCCTGCAGCATAGGCCTCATACCTGATGTCTCACCGGCAAAGATAGAGCTCTACGGCAATGCAGCGCTGGCAGGCTGCGAACTCCTGCTTATTGCCGGGGAAGGGGCTGAAACGCTTGCACCGCTGAGAAGCAGTGCGCATATGATCAACCTTTCCGGAGATTCCCTGTTCGAAGACAAATTTATACAAAATCTGTATCTGCAACCTATGCAAACAGCCTAGACAATGGTAGACTTTGCTTAGAGTCTTTCCCCATATTCATGGGTTGTCGTGCTCCAGCAATTGTCCAGGGAAGGCTTCGGGAATGATAGCCTGTCAAACCGGCTTTATGAAGTGCCGGTAGAGAGTTAAGGCTCTGGCAAAAGGGAGATTGAAATGGATCCGCTGCAAAGCATTATGAAGGCTTATAACGAGGCGCTTTTCGACACCGACCGTGACGGAGCGCTGAAGGTCGTCCATGAGGCAGTGGCAGCGGGGGTTACACCGGAAGACATTGTTTTTAAGGTGGTCCTTCCGGCAATGGAATCCATGATCAAATCCATCAGCGAAGACTTTGACGCCAATCTGGCCCAGCACTTCATGACCGCCCAGATCGCCACGGAGGTTACGGAGGAGATGATCCCCAAATTCAGGGCAGTCCCCTCGGTGGCGGGACGTGTTGTCATCGGGACTGCTCAGGGTGACATGCACTCCCTCGGTAAGAGGATTGTCATCGGATGTCTGAAGGCCCGCATGATCGAGGTCACGGACCTCGGCGTGAATGTTTCCCCTGAAAGGTTTGTCGACGAGGCCGTGGCCTGCAACGCCGGAGTGATCGCCATATCGGCGATGATGGTCCATACAGCCAGGGGTGAGAACGGTTGTCTGCGGGTCCGTCAGCTCCTGAAAGAACGGGGCCTGGATACCAGGATCAAGATTGTGGTGGGGGGGGCCCCGTATCACTTTGCCCATGACCTCTACAAGGTGGTCCAGGCGGATGCATGGGCCGAAGACGGGGTCACGGCAGGCAGGGTTATTGAGGATCTCATAAGGAGGGTACGTTAATGATTACGGGGATGGAGAGGCTTGCGGCTGCGATAAACGGTCAGGCATCCGACCGCATACCGGTGTTCTGCAACATGAGCGATCAGGGCTCCCGAGAACTCGGCATGTCGATCGAGGAATATTTTTCCAGGGGCGAATATGTGGCTGAGGCCCAGCTGAAGATGCGTGAGAAATATGGGTACGACAACCTCTGGAGCCTGTTTTACGTAGGCAAGGAAGCCGAACTGCTGGGATGCAGGAAGATCCTGTTTGCGAAGGACGGTCCGCCGAACGTGCAGGATTTCGTCATAAAAACATATGACGACATACACAAACTCGTGGTCCCCGAAAATATTGCGGGGCATCCGGCCTTTCAGGAGGAGCTGCAATGCCTGCGCATACTGAAAGGCGAGGCCGGGGGCAAGTACCCGATCTGTGCCTACGTGACCGCTTCAATGACCCTGCCCGCCCTGCTGATGGGCATGGAGAAGTGGCTTGAACTGCTGCTCATAGGACCGGTTGCCGTGCGGGATGAGCTGCTTGCCAAGTGTTCCGATTTCTTTAGAAAAGAGATCTTGGCTTATCGGGAGGCAGGGGCCGACATCCTGATTTATGCCAACGCCTTTGGATCGACTGATTTTGTCCCGATGCGGATATTCAGGGAGGTTTCAGTGCCCTGGATGGAAAAAGACCTTAACCCGGGTGGGACGCAGGGTGTCGTGTATTATTGCGGCATGGCCCGGTTGACGGCAACGATAGAAGAAGTGTTCGAGAAGACCGGGATAGGGACCTATTACCTGAGTCCGCTGGACAACATAGAACAGGGAAAGAAGATCATTGCCGGACGGGCTCTCTGCGGGGGCGTTATCAACGATATAAAACTCATCGACTGGTCGAGGGACGAAATCCGGAACGAAGTGAGGAGAATCATCGAGGCAGGCATGACCGGCGGCCGTTTTTTGTTCGGGACCGGGGTCATGCCCTATGCCATCCCGGAGGAAAATATACGGACCATGCTTGAGGCTGCCTATGAATTCGGCAGATGTAAAAGTCAGTGACGGTTGTACATGTCTGAGATGATCTCCATATCTGCAGATACGCTCAAGAACCTGGAAGAGCGTGTAAAGAAACTGGCCGGGGAAAAATCCCACCTGCAGCTCATCAATCACATGCTGGGAAAACTGAGCGAGGCGCCGGGCCTCGACAATACTATCGAGAACATGCTCAAGACCATTCTCGACAGTGTCGGCGGCACTAATATTATCGTGTATTACCTGATTGACGGCACTGTGTATTGCGCAGATGTATTCGGCAAGAAGCGGACGCTCGACTCCCTGGACGACACCATGCTGAAGAGGGTGCTGGAGACAGGCGCGGTCATCGAACATGAGCATGATTTCAGAGAAACGCTGATGAAAACGCCGGAGTTCACCAGTGCGTGGACGTGGGTATTCCCCCTTAAAGTGGGCAGTGAAATTATCGGGGCGATCAAGATGGTAAACCTGCATGTGGGGATGCGTGACCTGCGGGCCTACCTGCCGGTATTTTTTAATTATGCGGCCCTGATCCTGAAAAACGAGATTCTGGGCTACACGAAACTCAAAAAGGCCTATGACGAAGTGAACATGGCGAATGCGGGACTGGAGCGTGAGATTGCAGAACGCACAATGGCGGAGGAGGCGTTAATCCGGGAGCGCGAGTTCAGCCGCTCTCTGCTTGAGAGTATGGCGGACGGCGTGGTAGCCTGTGACGCCGAGGGCACTCTAACCCTTTTCAACCGCAGCGCCAGGGAATGGCACGGTATGGACCCCATGAGGCTGCCACGCGAGGAATGGGCGAAGCACTACAACCTTTATCGATCGGACGGAGTCACCCCCCTGATGACAGAGGAGATACCGCTCGCCAGGGCCTTCAAGGGCGAAATCGTCGTTGATGCGGGAATGGCGATCGTCGCCCGGGGACGGCCCCCACGCTTTATACTCGCGAATGGGAGCGTGATCAGGGATGAGAGCGGAAAAAAGATTGGTGCCGTTGTTGTTATGCGCGATGTAACGGAACTCAGAGGGGTCGAAGATAAACTCCGCAAGGCGAATGAAGAACTTGAAAAAAGGGTTATCGAGCGGACCGCAGAACTGCATAAAGCCAACGAAGATTTGCAGTTTGAGCTCGAAGAACGCAAGCGCATCGAAGAAAGACTTCTGGTCACACAGTTTTCGGTCGACCGATCAGCTGATGTTATTTTTTGGATCAGGCCGGACGGATCGTATTCATACTGGAACAGGGCGGCCTGTGAATTACTCGGATATTCTGACGATGATTTTTTGCGTCTGAGGACCTTTGATCTCAATCCCGAGCATGCCGGTGTTGTCTGGCAGGAACACTGGACAGAGCTCAAAAAATGCAGCTTCCTCAGATTTGAGACATTCCTTGTGAGGAAAGACGGTTCGCGGATTCCGGTCGAAATAACCGCCAACCACGTCGAGTTCAACGAGCAGGAATACAACTGCGCATTTGTCCGTGATATTACCGAGCGCAAACAGGCCGAGGAAGAACTGCACAGTCTGAATGAAGAGCTCGAACAGCGCGTGCAACAGCGGATAGCCGAACTGAAGGAGAAGAATGACCAGCTGGAGCGGATGAATAAGCTTTTTGTCGGACGCGAACTGCGCATGGTCGAGCTGAAGGAACGCATCGCGCAGCTTGAAACTGCGACGAACAGGAATACCGGGGCCAGATGAACGTAACGCAGTCTGAACTGGTCAAAATCGAAAAACTCCTCTCGCTCCTGCGGGTCTGGCTCCACCGGCAGGCGTGATGAGGTGGCGGTCTCTATTTACGGGCTATAAGGAGGACCCCATGTTTCTTCACTTGTTTATCGTTGCATTGGCGCTCTGCCTCAGCCCGCCCGCACAGGCTCAGACGGTATCGACCCAGGAAGAGGAGCAGGCCCTGTTGCAGGTGTATGGCAGTGAAAAGATGGTCAGCATTGCCACCGGCGGTCAACAGGATCTGCGTCGGGCACCGGCAGTGGCGACCGTGATTACTGCCGAGGACATCGCCAACATGGGCGCAAGCAATCTCGATGAGGTTATGGTGTCCGTGCCGGGTGTGCATGTCTCCCGCTCGGCAATATCGTACCTTTCGAGTTATACCATTCGCGGCATCTACGGCAACCCGACAAATCCTCAGGTCCTGATGCTTCAAAACGGCATCCCGACCAATTCCCTCTATCGCGGCGACAGGGGGCAGTCCATGGGCGCCCCCCCCCTGGAGAACGTCTCCCGCATCGAGATTATTCGCGGACCCGGTTCCGCACTCTATGGCGCCGATGCCTTTTCTGGTGTGATAAATATCATCACCAAGACGGCAGCTGATATACCAGGAACCGAGGCCGGCGTGAGGGGCGGCTCTTTCAACACCCGGGATGCATGGGTGCAGCATGGAGGCAGACTGGGCGGGATCGATGTCGCTGCCTATCTGCGCGCAGGCAGCAGCGATGGTCATAAGGAAATTATCCGGGCAGACGCTGCAACGCGCCTCAACAACATTATGGGCACCAACCCTCCCTCCAGTCTGGCGCCGGGATCGGTGAATACCGGCTACAAAGCGGTTGATGTTGGTCTTGATCTTGGCTACGACAATTGGCGTTTGCGCACCGGCTACAAACTGCGCAACGATGTGGGTACCGGCGCCGGTGTTTCCTACGCGCTCGATCCTGTGGGTAAGGAAAAAACAAGGCATTTCAATGCCGATTTGTCCTGGAGTGACCCGAAATTCAGCCAAAACTGGGGGCTGGGATTTACCGTCAGTTATCTTCAGCACATTGAGGACATGACCAACTACCAACTTTTCCCTCCCAACACCCGGTTCCCGAATTCTATAGTAACCGATCCGGCTGTAGCCGCTTTACTGGGTGTACCTGTCGGCACATCTGTTTCCGGGCAATTCTCCGCCGCCGGCATGATTGGTTCACCGGGGCGATGGGAACGGCAAACGAGGCTATCCGGTTACGCCACCTATTCTGGTTTTGTTGACCATAGTCTGCGTTTCGGCTTGGGCCACGAAGACCTGAATATGTACAAGATCAGGACAGTCAAGAATTTCTGGCTGAGTTCTAACGGCACTCCCGTTCCCACCGGCGCGGTGATCGACTATTCCTCCATCCAGCAGCATCAATTAACGCACAGGCGCTTTAATGACTACGTCTTCGCGCAGGACGAATGGAAATTCGCCCGCGACTGGAGGCTGACCGCCGGCCTGCGTTTCGATAACTATTCCGATTTCGGGAGCACCACCAACCCGCGTCTGGCGCTGGTATGGGACGCGACCCTGGACCTTACTGCCAAGCTCCTCTATGGACAAGCCTTCCGCGCACCGGCTCTGAATGAGCAATACGGGGTCAACCCCTCCGCTATGGGTAATCCGAATCTGAAACCGGAAAGCATCAGGACGCTGGAGGCCGCGTTTTTCTGGCGAGCAGACAAAAGCACTCAGCTTAACCTGAGCTTGTTCTACTACAGCATGAAGGACGTTATCGCTGCGGTGACCAACGCCAACCCTACGACCGGAGCGACTTTCCAGAATACCGGCAAGCGTCACGGCAGCGGCGTCGAGCTGGAGGCGGTGTGGGATGCCGGCCGCACGCTGCGTCTGACGGGGAATTATTCCTGGCAACAGTCCATAGACGATGCGACCAATACCGACGCGGGATATGCTCCTCACCACCACGTCTATGCGAGGGGCGACTGGCGGTTTGCCGACAACTGGCTGCTCAGTCCGCAGGTCAATTGGGTTGCGGATCGCAGTCGTGCGGCAGGCGACACCCGGCCAAAGGTGGCGGACTACACTACCGTAGACATCACCGCGCGCACTATTCGCAGCAAGAATCGGTGGAGCATCTCTGCCTCGATATTCAATCTGTTCAATACCAGCGTTTTTGAACCCTCTTTATACGTTGCACGGCCATCAACGCGGCCCGACATACAGACAAGTGCCATTCCCTACGATCTGCCGTTGGCAGGCAGGAGTTTTTATGCGGAGATCCGCTATGATTTCTAGTCATGCCTGTCAGCGCAGGGGTGACAACTTTCCTCAAGCCCTAACCCTCACGGGGGCATTGCAGAATACTCCTGGCAGGTCGCCCCGAAGCAAAGGCCTCATGAGGTATGGGCTCCTGCCTTTGCTGTTTGCATTGAGCTGCCTGCTGTGCTGCAGTACAGCGCATGCAAAAACGGCGTCTGTTGCCGTTCTGTATCCGGACGTCCGGGAGCCCTACAGGAGCGTTTTTCTTGAAATCGTTCGCGGCATGGAAGAGGAACTCGGTCAACCGGTGGTCCACTATCGGTTGACCGATGAGCCGAATTCGACCGACAATCTGATTGCCCGGATGAAAAACGACCGCATACAGGTTGTGGTTACATTGGGACGGGCCGGTTATGCGGCTGCCAAATCCATTTCCAGGGTGCTGCCCGTGGTGATCGGCGCGGTATTACTCACACCCGGTCAGGACACACAAGGTTTGTCCGGCATCAGCCTTACGCCTGATCCGGAGATACTGTTCGCCCGTCTTAAGGATCTGGCGCCCAACGCAAGGGATGTCACGGTGATCTACGATCCGAACCATAAAACCGGGGAGATCGCGCGGGCACAAAAAGCAGCGCAGACCATGGGTCTGACCTTGCATGCCCTGCCGTCGACCGACTTGCGCCAGTCAGCCGCTATCTATCAAAAGGTGCTGCTGGATATCGGGGACAGCTCCGTCGCCATCTGGCTGCCGCAGCACAATGCGGCCATGGATGAGCAAGCCATGCTACCTTTGGTGCTGAGAGAGGCCTGGGACAAGCGCTTCGTGGTCTTTTCCAGCAACCTCGATCATGTCAGAAAGGGCGCCCTGTTTTCACTGTACCCTGACAATTTCGGCATGGGACGCAGTCTGGCGGCAATGGCCCGCAGCCGCGCCCAGGGCTTGTCGAGTCGAGTCGCCACCATTGAACCGTTGCGGGATGTGCTGACTGCCGTCAATCTCCGTACCGCGGAACATCTCGGCTTAAGCTTTTCCAGTACCGCCATACGTAAATTCGGCTTGACCTTTCCACCAAGGCCATAGGAGGAGGACTTCGATGCGAATACGGTCATTGTTCTCCATTCGGAATACCAGTTTTCTACAGCAACTGGTTCTTGTATTTGTATTCGGGATTTTTTGTCTGTCCCTGCTTTCCTCTCTGGCCATCTCCGTCTTGTCGTACAAGATCGTTCGGGAGCGATGGGTCGCGCAGGGGCTGCGGGCAACGGAAACATTTGCCGATCAAATAACGCTTGCACTGCTGTATTTCAGCGAAGAAAACGCTGAGGCGCCCGTGCGTTCAGTCCTGGCTTTTCCGGATGTGCGCGGCGTGGCGATCTATGGCGTGGACGGCGCGCTGCTCTTGAGCAGGGGAGAGGGAATGCCGGAGCAACCGGTGTGGCCGCAAAAGCTGACGATGGAGAGGGAAACGGCGCTGGCCTGGTATTTTGTGTCACCGGTGTTTGCGCGCCGCGGCCCCGGTGAAAACGTCTCACCATTTGATGCCGCACCGCAAAAGACCGAATTGATCGGTTTCGTGCGGCTGGTCATGAGCAAGACCACGCTCAAGACCATGGAGGCGGGTATTCTTCGGACCAATCTTGCTGTATCCTGCATATTTGCGTTGGGGTTTCTGCTACTGCTGCTGACCATGACCAGGCGCCTGACCACGCCGCTGAGTCGCCTGGCGAAGATCATGGGGCAGGCGTCGGCGGGAGAAATGGGTGTGCGTGCGGAAATCCGGGGACCAAAGGACATCGTCGTGATGGAGAGCGCGTTCAATACCATGATGGGGGTGATCCAGGAACGGGCAGATGATTTGCAGAGGCTCACTTTTTTCCAACGGACGATTCTGGAAAATGCGGCTTACTGCATCATCTCCACGACTCCCGAAGGGATTGTTACCAGCTTTAATCCTGCGGCCGAGCGCTTGCTGGGTTACACGGCAGGCGAGGTGGTCGGCAAACAGACGCCGGCGTACTGGCACGATCCGGAAGAGGTAACGCACCATGCCCTCCGGTTGTCCGGGGAACTGGACGAAACGATCACGCCCGGATTCGAGGTGTTCGCGGCCCGCGCACGGCGCAACCTGCCGGAGGAAAATGAGTGGACCTTCATCCGCAAGGACGGGACCCGCGTGCCGGTGCTGC
>PNOC01000078.1 GCA_013824615.1 Thermodesulfovibrio sp. | reverse complement strand
CGTGTAGCAGCCGCGGGCGGATAGTATGGCTGAAAGAAGAAACACATACCGCCATAAGCTCTGGTATTCAGCGGGGTTGAAGATGCTGCTGGCGGTAATTGTCGGCATGAGCTTCTTTCTGCTTATTCTTTATCTCCGTCAGGAGAAGATGATTTTCTTTCCTCAACCTGTATCCGGGCAGACCCTTAACCGCATAAGAAGCAACGCAAAGAATACAGAAGAGATCAGCATCAGGACCGGGGACGGCACCATCGTGAGGGGATGGCTGGTAAAAAAAACAGACTCAGCAAAGCTGCCGCTTGTCATATACTTCGGTGGCAATGCCGAGGAAGTATCCTGGCTCATTGATGAAGCTGAAAGGTTTGGGGGATGGGCACTGGCCCTCATTAACTACCGGGGTTACGGCTCAAGTGAGGGTGTGCCGGGAGAGAGGCAGCTGCTGGCGGATGCCCTGTCCATTTACGATTTTTTTTCTGCACGTTCCGATATCGACAGAGAGAAGATTGCTGTCATGGGTCGGAGCCTGGGGTCAGGAGTTGCGGTCTATCTGACCCATAAGCGCCCGGTGAAAGGTCTCCTGCTGATTACACCCTACGATAGCATGATCCGCGTTGCCCAGGAAAAATTTCCTTTTCTGCCTGTCTCTCTTCTCCTGAGACACCGCTTTGATTCCCTCTCCCTTGCACCCCTGATCACGCAGCCCATGCTTGCGCTCGTCGCAGCAGAGGATACGATCATTCCGCCTCATCACGCAAAGCGTCTCGCTGAGAGTTGGGCCGGGCCGGTGACGTTTGTGGTCATTAAAGGTGCTGACCATAACAGTCTGGATTCTCATGACCAGTACTGGCAGAGCATAAAGGATTTCCTGTCGCAGTTGCTGCCCGACGCATCAAACGGAGTTGGTGCATTCAGTTCCGGAATTAAAGCCTGCCTGCCCGTTACCGTCGCCGGAAAGGTGTTACCCAATTCTTTCTGATTTTGGAATCATAAACTGATGGCGTGCACACCTGTCCTAACGACCAGTTTATGACACCAAGGAAATGAGGAGATAGGGTGACACTCTGAGTTTAGGTGAATCGGGGGAATTTTATCGAAAGAAGAGTTGAAGATCGTACAAAGCAGCTGAAACAGGGAACTGAACTCATTCAAATATCTTCAGGTAATTCGAGATCTCCTGCTCGAAGTGGTTGCTGAATATTTCTTTTTCCAGGGAGTCCTGTATCTCCGCAAGGGTCCAGAGCCGCACGGCATCTATCTCCTCCTGATTAAAGTCTATTTTCCCCTCGTAGAAGCACCTGAACGTATAGACCAGTTCAGATTCTCGGTGGTTCGAAAAAAGATAGGTATAGAGAAATTCCATACTGCAGCCTGATACCCCGAGCTCTTCTTCCATCTCTCTTGCAGCCGCTGCAGGGGGATCTTCGCCCGGATTTATATGCCCGCCGACAGAGGTGTCCCATTTGCCTGGAGCGACATCCTTGTTCAGCGAGCGCTTCTGGAGCAGGAGCCTGCCGTTGCTGTCGAAGACCAGGACATGCACCACCCGGTGTATCAGGGAAGGGTCGGCATGCAGCACGGCCCGCTCTGCCCGGCCGATGACGCGGCCATATATATCCACGATCTCAAGAATCTCGCTGTTTTGGTTCTGTTTCATACAGCAATATAAAAAGCTTTGAAAGTCATATATCGGGTATAATATCATCAACTTCTGATTTGATGTATGATCTGAAAAGTGGTATACATACCTGATGCCACGAATTATACCGGAGGTTGCGACACGGGCGGTCACGTATGGAAGAACATAAAGAGCTGCATGAGCTCATAGAGCGCTACGGACTTGATGAAGATATTGAGCATATTATTATTCCCCTTAGGGGTAAGAATGGCAGGAGCGAACGCTGCTTCCTGCTGAAGAGAAAATATTTCAGAATAATGTATCCGGACGGCCATATGGGGGTTTTTCCTGTCGGGGAGGTTATTGAGGCGATTATGCAATACCCTGATCTTCCGCTCAGAGAATCACTGCCGTATGTGCATGTGGAACCGGATGAGCCGGTGAAGCCGGAGAAGGAGTTTACGACCGTGGTCGATAAAGAGAAAGAAGGGGAAAGAGATTGATGAAGAAAAGGATATTGATCAACGCGATCCATCCTGAAGAGAAAAGGGTTGCGATTATCGAGGGTGAGACCCTGGCTGATTTTTATGTAGAGTCATCAGGGAAGGAGCATCTCAGGGGAAATATCTACAAGGGGACCGTGGTCCGGGTCGAACCGGGTCTTCAGGCAGCCTTTGTGGATTTCGGGCCGAAGAAGCACGGTTTTCTGCAGTTTCGAGAGATCAAGAAGGAATATTTCCAGAAGCAGAAAGATGAGAGCAAAAGACCCAGGATCCAGGATGTTATATCGAAAGGGCAGGAACTGATCGTCCAGGTCGAGAAGGATGAGCGCGATTCGAAAGGGGCAAGCCTTACGACCTTTATCTCGCTTCCCGGAAGGTATATCGTTATGATGCCGGGTGAGGAGAAGGTCGGGATTTCAAGAAAGATCGAGGCGAGGGAAGACCGCGACCGGCTCAAGGAGATTTTTAATTCCCTGAAACTCCCGAAGGATATGGGGTTCATATTGAGGACCGCCTGCAGCGACAAGACCGGCGAAGAGCTGGGGCATGACCTCGAGTACCTTACCAAACTCTGGAACAAGATCAAGCTGGAGTCTAAAAAAGGGAAATCCCCCGTCCTCATTTATAAGGAGCAGGACATAGCAGTGAGAACGGTCAGGGACTACCTGACGTCTGATGTCGTTGAGGTGCTGATCGACGACCCTGTGGCCTGCAAGATTACCAAAGACTTCCTGAAGAAAACAACACCCTGGCTGAAGATCAATATAAAGCAGTACAAGGACAAAAAACCGATCTTTGCGATGCATAACATCGAAGAGCAGATCGCGAAGATTCACGACCGCCACGTCTATCTGCCTTCCCGGGGCTATATCGTCATTGACAAGACTGAGGCACTTACCGCGATTGATGTCAATTCCGGCAGAAGCAGAAAAGAAGAGAACATAGAGGGGACAGCCCTCAGGACAAACATGGAGGCTGCAGAGGAGATCGCACGGCAGCTCAGGATACGCGATATCGGCGGGCTGATCGTCATCGACTTTATTGATATGGAATCATCCAAGAACCGTCGTGAGGTGGAGCATCTCCTGAAGGATTCCCTTGATGGGGATAAGGCCCATACCGAGATAGGCGGCATATCCAAATTCGGTCTCGTCGAGATGACGCGAGAACGGATGCGGCCCGCGTTTCTTGAGGCCATCAATAAAAAGTGCGATACCTGCGGCGGCACCGGGGTTGTGAAATCCGATGAGACGATTGCAGTCACGGCCTTCAGAAACATTCATGCGCGTGCCTCCCGTGGAGGAGTCAAGTCAATTTCCTGCAGAATGCCGGTAGATAGTCTTAACTATATCCTCAACAACAAGCACGAGGAGCTCTGGAACGTTGAAAAAGACTACGGAATCAAGATTTCGATCCGTGCCGACCGGAAGCTTTCCGGAGAATATGAGATTGATGTCGAGAAGACTGAAGAAGCGATAAAGGCCGAAGAAAAAGAGAAGGCCCAGGGCGGGAGCAGGGAGGCCCCTGAACAGCGGCATCCCCGGCACGAACCTCGCACTGAAAAGTCCGAACACAAGCCCGAGCATAAGTCTGGGGATAAGCCGCAGCCTAAGGCCCAGGGCAGAGGCAGGGAAAGGGGCAGGATCCGGGACAAGGCTGAACCCCAGGGAAAAGAGCAGACGGCAGAGGATGCTCTGCTTCCCGGCGGGACAGCAGGACACGATGAACCGGTGATGCACGAGAGCGGAGAGCCTACTGAGAGCGGCCTTGGTGCCGTTACCCTGGAAAAGACCGTAACAGATGGCGAGTCTGCACCGGGAGTGGCAGGGGAAGAGCAGATTGCGGCCGGTCAGGAGCAGCCGAAGCGTAAATCACGCGGCAGATACAGGCGCAGGGGCAGGGGTAGAGGCAGGGGCAGGAAGCCTGAAGCAGGGGCAGAAAGTGCTGCGGGCAGTTCTCAGGATGGAGAGCGGGATACCGTGGCACAGGAAAGCAGAGAGCAGCCCGAAGTACCTGCTGAATAAAAACGTTTATTACGTAACGCAACCTGAACAGGAATGATCTGTCAGGTTGCGTTATTTTTTTTCAGGGATATCTTTGGGGCGTCCGTCCCCGCAGGTTACAGCCATCTATTGGAGGGATACTCTCCCCTGAGCAGCCTGATGCACGATTGTGAAAGTATCTGACGGCCCCAGTTATACGGGGCATATATCTTCAGGAAATCTACAAGGTCCCTGATGACCGTGACCTTTTCTTTTCTGCTCAGTTTACCGAATGCGGTTTTGAAATCTGCCTCGTGGGGATTGCCGAATATTATTTTGACAGGGTTCCACTGGTCTGTACAGCGCCTTACTTCTGAGGCGATTAAGGTCCGGTAAACTTCCTGAACAGGCCGGTTCCGCTGCATTGCTTCTACTATTGCTTCTCCTGCAATCGCCCCTGAATGGAGGGCACAGCTCATGCCCTCAGCCAACATATTAAAAAAGCCTGCGGCCTGTCCTGTGATGAGTACATTCCCCTTGCCGAAGATATAGCGGTTGATAAGAGAGGGGCCGAAATTATGCGTGCAGCCCTCCAGCCGTTCAGCAGGTTCCAGTTTTACACCGTGCTTCTCCTCCAGATACTTTTCCACATTTGCGTGCATCGTATGCAGATTTCCGCCTGCCGGAAACCCAACGCCCACAATCTGCTGCGCATTGCGCTCATGACTCCAGGTATAGTGTCCAAGTCCGGGGTGGAACCAGAAATGGAAATAGTCGCTGTCGAGCGGACAGGCGATGATCTTCTGGAACTTCTGGCCGACCATAAACCACGGGATGCTTTTTTGATAGTCAGGATACAGCGCTTTGGTGACAGCCGATCTCGGCCCGTCAGCGCCGATCACAAAACGGGCAGTGTAGCGTATTTCCCGGCCTTCTTTTCTCGCACGAATCAGGACCCCTTTTCCCGTGTCTTCTAGCTCCAGAAAGGTTGTGTTGTCATGGATGGTCACCCCGCTCTGCGTGATTGTCCAATAGTCTGAAAATTTACGATGAAGATGAGGAGTCGGTCCCCCGTCGAAGTCCATCGGTATTGAGATCATGCTCGGAAAATGAAAGGTCACTCCCCGGCAGCTGACAGGATTATGGAGTGTTTCTTCGGGCAGAGGGCCGAAATTTTCAACAAGAAAGCGATGTCCCCGGGGTGACAGGATCCCGCTGCAGACCTTGTCGCGGGGAAGGGTCCTGCGCTCCAGGGCCACGACGTCAAGGCCGGCGTCGACAAGGCGTTTTGCAGCAGCAGAGGCAGCAAGGCTGGCCCCGACGATCAGGACATCTACGGCTATGGCTTTGTCAGTCTTCATAAGACAGCTTGCCTCTCCTGAGTTGGGCGATATGGATAACCGGCAGGTCTGTTGCAAGCCTGAACGCCTCTGAATCCGCCAGGTCCTCAACAACGACGCGGCCGGCCTTTTTCCCCTTCAGTATGCGTTTTGCGTTTTCAATGCAGCCCGCTGCAGCGATGTTATTTCTTCCCTGCAGGCTTGCAGCGCCCGTAGAAAAGGCAGTGCGCTGAAGATCGAGGTTCGTATAGCAGCCAGTCTCATGCCTGAGTCTGTGGTAGAAGCCAGCCAGCCGGCGATGGTCCGTGTGATATCCTCTGCCTTCGATTATGTAGAGGTCTTCAGGCCGCAGCAGCAGCCGGAGAGAAGCGTCTGACAGGAGGGCTTCTCCAGGCCCCAGTATTTTTGTTCCGGGCAGCCAAGCCCGCAGGGGACGGTGCAGCAATCCCTCGGCAACGATTAGGGTCCGTGCAGACCGCAGAGAAGAGACAAAACGTTCGACCCTTTCCGGGGACAACGGCAGGCCTGCCTCCATGATCTTTGCTATGTCCTGTCCATCATCACGAGCCAGCGCAGTCTTTCCGGCTGTCCCGAGCTGTTCGAGAAGCGAGAGGCACAGGGCCTGTTTACTGCCGAGGAGCCCGCCTGCCAGCAATAGTGTCTGCTCGTCCGGTCTGCGGCCACTGTCGATCATACCGTTGCTATCAGCCGGATACCAGCGCGGATATGTTGTTCTCTGTCTGTTCAGCTCCTGCCTCTGATGTATATTCAGTTCAGCAAGTTCTATCCCCTCAGGGCAGGCTGTTTCGCAGGCACCGCATAATAAACAGGAGTCTATGGCGGGGGCTATTTCTTCATAGGTGCCACCGCCCTGCATTGCCCTGGCCCGAGCTTTTCGCGTAAAGGACATGGTGCGGGTCCTGTGCCAGACAGGGCATGAAAGCAGGCAAACGCCGCATCCGCTGCAGGCTTCATAGCCCTTCTTTTTTCTGTTCTTATTGAAGATCAAAAGATCACGTCCCTGTTCAGTATCATGGCAGGGTCCGCCTGCTGCTTCAGGGCAAGATGTTTGTCGACCAGGTCATCACCGAAGGCCTTCCGGATATACCCCTTCATCATGCCGCCGAAGCGGTAATAGCTCAACCCCATATCAACCCCTATATCATATATCTCGTTCTTGAATGACTGGAGATAATCGCGACTATAATCCGTATCCCGCAGCATGGGTTCGAACTCACAGCCAAAGGCGATGTCGCCGGCGTCCGGTGGGATGCAGGACATTTCGTATCGCTCCCGGCTGTTGAAAAGTTTTATCCCCACGCAGTAAAGGGTATAGTGCCGGAAGTATTTGCGGCAGACCTGATTGCCACGTTCCACCGCTTCGATGAATTTCTCCTCTGAAGCGGCAAGGTCAGGGATCACCATTTTTCTCCCTCCCCAGAACTTCCAGACAGCCCTGGAAAACACGACAGTCCTGTCTACGATCTTCCCCTTATGCATATATTCCGGTTTCCAGAACTCCGGGAAAAGCGTCAGCCTCCGGCCTATCAGATAGGCAGCCTCCCTGAATTTCCACGGATGAAGGAGGTAGTAGCCGGCCATCCGCAGCCCGAAACTCGCTTCGCCGTAACCTCTCAGGTGTCGTCTCCAGCGGAGATTGAATTCCTTTTCCCGCTCATCAGAATCAAAGGCAACGAGCAGGTTGATAGCACGGTCCATAATCGTCAGTATGCCTGAATAGTCTGCAGCGTCTTCATGTGCTATATATTTCAGGTCCTCCATCGCGGTCCTCAGAGATGAATAGTAGAAGTATTTCATGATAATAGGGGTAAAAAGCCGTATCTTCAGCGTAGCCTCGACAATCACGCCGAATTGTCCGTAGCCAAGGAGTACACGCTCCATCAACGCAGAGTTCTCTGTCGTAGAACATTCAATAATCTCTCCGGTAGGGGTAACCACCTTGAGCGCCAGACACTGATCAGCACTGCAGCCGAGGCGGGGGGAATTGATATCGATGCCGCCTACCCCAAGGGTCCCGCCGACAGATGATGTCAGGTTAAGGGGGGCAGAGAGGTAATCGAGTCCATCCTGACGCAGTGTCTCTGCCAGTTGGTGCCAGTATATGCCGGCCTCAGTCCTTACGGTCAGATTTACCGGGTCAACCGCCAGCACCCTGTTCATGGAGCTCATATCCAGGAGAAGTCCGCCAAAGGCCACGGATTCACCCTCTGTGGTCAGACCTCCCCCCCGTGTAGTAACCGGCACTGCATAGATTTGGGCTGCTTTGAGAACCTCAGCGATTTCATCTGCTGAAAAGGGCCTGACTATACCGTGCGGCATACCAAGCGCAAGCCCGCCTGCATCAGAAACAAAAACAGAAACGTCCGGCAGAGCTTCATGTACAATCACCCCGCGGGAGTTGAGGTGGTCAACAAATGACCGCCATTTTTCGCCATTCCACCGTGAGGGGTTGGTCTGGTCTCCGACTCTGTTCCAGAGCCCATTGGCCTGCGCAGCTTTATCCTTGATGACGTTGGTTTCTATCATGGGTTTATACCTTGAGAATAGTTTTCACCTATACGGAAGTCTACGTAGTATAAACGTTAGGCGCCAGCGTTGTCCTGCTGTTTCGGGTCAGAAATAGATTGCTGTTGTGTCTGACCTTGACAAACATATCAACACATGATAATATGTTGATATGAATAATGTGGTACAGACCATGAAACTCCTGTCCGATGAGAATCGTCTGCGTATTCTTATGGTATTGGCAAAAAAAGAACTCTGCGTATGTCAGATTATGGGTGTTCTCGAAATCTCTCAGTCGCTCGTCTCAAAGAATCTCCATCAACTTGCTGCTGCCGGTTTTCTTGAGGAGCGGAGGGAGGGCAAACTGGTCTATTATGCACTGAGCAAGTCAATGACGTCTCTGCAGCGGAGTCTTCTTGCCTTATTGACTGATGAGCTGAAAGGCGATACGATTTTTAATATGGATCTGCAATCGCTTAAGGAATGTGAGGAGTTCAGAAAGAAGGCAGGTACATGCGACATGAAGACCTTCAAAGAGTTCATGAACAGAAAGAAGAAAAAGTAGCATGGCAGATTTCAGGAGGCAGATGATGAAGGTTTCCTCAGTAATCAGATTGATTGTCGGGGTATTGTTTTTTATATTATTTAGTTTTGTTCCACTGACTGCTATGGCATCTGACCGGGCCATGTCGCTTAAGGAGACTCTTTCGCTGGCCATGACCGGGAATCCGAAACTGAGAGCTCTGGGGCAGTCCATTCTGGCAGAGAGGGAGAATGTCGGTATAGCCGGAAGCTACCTGCTGCCAAAGATTATTGCTGAAGAGCGCTTTATGAGAACGAGCAACCCTGCTTATGCCTTTTCGATCAAGATGAACCAGCAGCGTTTCTCAGGAGAGGACCTGGCGGGTGCACCGGATACCTTTAACCGGCCGGCGCCGATTAGTGATTTTCAGACGTCCCTGTCCTTGGAGCAGGCTCTTTTTGCTCCGAAGGCCTCTATCGGCATTGACATGGCAAAGAAGGAGCTGACGGCGAGGGAGAGGGAGTTTGACCGTAATCAGGAAGAGGTTGCCTTAAAGGTCTATAAAACCTTTCTTGGAATACAGACAGCGAAGTCCTTTGTTTCTGCGGCTGAGGCCGGGATTGCTGACGCGCAGGCGCATCTCAGAGTTGCGGAGTTGCGATACCAGGAAGGTTTGGGAATTTACTCCGACGTTTTAAGGGCAAGAGTAGCTGTTGCGACAGCTGCCGAAAGGAGCGTCTCTGCGAAACGAAATCTTGAGACTGCCAAACGTGTCCTGGGACTTATGCTGGGCCTTATTGAATCAATCGATACCATACCTGAAAAGCATGTTATTGCCGTCAGGGAGCTTGAGTATTATTACGAAGCCTCACGCGACAGGAAGGATTTGAAGGCAATGGAGCAGCGTTCAGGTAATGCGGAGAATCTGCTCAGGATGGCAAATTCCGGCTATCTTCCCGTCGTCGGCATCGGAGGGTCTGTTCAGGCTAATGACCATAAGAGGCCTCTGGGTGCAGAAGGAGACAGTTGGCAGGTGATGGCCTTTCTGCGCTGGGAACTTTTTGACGGTACAAAGCGTGAGCATGAACGGACCAAGGCCCGGTATAAGATAGCCGAGGCTGAGGAGTATCTGGCAGGGATGAAAAAGGAGATCGCATTTCAGGTGTATGATGCCTTCCTGGGTGTCGGCGAGGCCCGTGATGGTCAGGAACTTGCCCGATCCGCACTGGAGTCGTCCGAGGAAGGGATGAGAATCGTCAGGACAAGGTACGAAAACTCTCTGGCCTCGATGATAGAGTTGCTGGATATGCAGGCAAGCCTGGATGCCTCACGTGCCGGCACGGTCGCCAAAGAGGGAGCCTATCTGGCATCAGTGGCTGACCTCTGGTTTCAGAGTGGCACACTATTGAATGAACTTGGCATCGCAGGCAAAGGAGGAAGATAGGTGAAGAAGAATATTCTAATGGTTGTCGCTGCTATGGTTACTGCAGTTATTCTGTCGGGCTGTGGTGAGAAGGTCAAGCCAGGTGTCCAGGCAGTCAAGCGGGAGCAGGTGAGTGGTATCAGCGTGCGGACAGTCACCCTTGCCCCAATTGATGAATATTACGAGACGTCCGGGACTGTCAGGGCAAAGACCGTCAGTACGGTGGCAAGCAGGATGATGGGTACTATCACCTCTGTCCAGGTCAAAGAGGGAGACCGGGTGATTGCGGGGCAACTGCTTCTGACCGTTGACGATAGTGATACTGCAATGAAGGTGAAAGGGGCGAGCGAGGGACACCAGGAGACGCTAAGGGCTCTCGAGGCTGCCAGGGAGAACAGAAATTTGAAGGAAATAACCTGGCAACGGTATAAAAAACTGTATGATGAAAAGGCCCTGTCCCGCCAGGAACTGGACCAGATTGAGACACAGAAGAAAGTTGCGGCCCTTGACTTCGAGCGTGCGCAGGCTGCCGTTAACAGGGTCGAAGCTGGTGTCAGCGAGGCAAAAATCTATCAGGGCTATGCCCGGGTAAAGGCGCCAATCAGCGGTATGGTGACCGGAAAAAAAGCCGAGACCGGAAGTATGGCAGTACCGGGAATGCCTTTGCTGACCATTGAAGATACCTCTGCCTACAGGATTGAGGTCAATGCCGATGAAAAATTGTCCGGCAGGATTCGGCCCGGAATGGAGACAAGGATCAGGATTGAGGCCCTGGCAGGAGAGATAAAGGGAGTTATTACTGATGTCGTACAGTCGATTGACCCTGCAAGCCGGAGTTTTCTGGTCAAAATAGCGTTGAAAAACCCAGTGCAGCCAGATAAGCAGCCTGACAGTCAGCGCGATGAGAATGCTTATAAACAGATTCATAATCAGGTATACAGCGGCCTTTACGCCAGGGTCAAAATCCCTGTCGGCAGAAAAGATGTGCTTTCGGTCCCCAAGGGAGCTGTGGTTGAGAAGGGGCAATTAACCGGAGTCTATACCGTAAATGCTGCAAATATTATTACCTATAGACTGGTCAGGATTGGCAATAGTGCTGATGACAGCGTAGAAATACTGACGGGACTCAATCCCGGCGACAAAATCATCGTTTCAGGTCTGGACAAAGCCGTGGATGGCGGTCTTGCCGTAATCCAGCAGTAGCGGTTGATACGAGGCATGGTGACTATATGAATAAAATCGGGATATCAGGAAAGATAGCAAAGGCCTTCATAACTTCGAAGCTTACGCCGTTGATCGTCTTTGCTTCGCTCCTTTTGGGTGTGTTTGCCGTGGTGGTGACACCCCGTGAGGAGGAGCCTCAGATTGTGGTGCCGATGATCGATGTCATGGTGCAGTATCCGGGCGCCACCGCTAAAGAAGTGGAAGAACGTGTAACAAAGCCGATGGAAAAGTTCCTCTGGGAGATCAAGGGGGTGGAGTACGTTTATTCGATCGTGAAACCGGGGATGAATCTTACGATCGTCAGGTTCTATGTCGGTGAGGAGATGGAAACAAGCATTGTCAAGCTCTACAACAAGTTGATGTCACACTATGACCAGATCCCTCCTGGAGTATCGCAGCCCCTGGTGAAGCCGAAGTCGATCGACGATGTGCCGATTCTGTCTATGACCCTTTGGAGCGACCGCTACAGTGGTTATGAACTCAGACGTATTGGCCAGGAATTATCCGATGAAATAAAGAAGGAAAAAGACGTGTCCGAGACAGGCGTGATCGGCGGCCAGCGCAGACAGGTGCGTGTCCAGCTGGATCCCGCACGGCTTCGGGCTTACAGTCTGTCGGCCTTCCAGTTGATGGGTGTACTCCAGAAGGCTAATTTTATGCTGCCGTCAGGGACTTTTTCATCCAACAACAAAGAGTTTCTTGTTGACACGGGTGCGCTGCTGAAGAGCGCTGCTGATATCGGCCGTCTTGTGGTCAATATCTCAGACGGGAAACCGGTCTATCTGCGGGATGTTGCCCTCATCACAGACGGTCCTGAGGAGCCTGCCCAGTATGTTTTCATGGGTCTGGGGCCGGCTGCAGCTGAAAAGGGCATCCGGTCTGAACTTCGGGCGTCGGGCCAGTATGAGGCCGTAACGCTGACTGTTTCGAAAAAGAAGGGTGCCAATGCGAGCGTGGTTGCGCATGAGGCCATCAAGAAAGTCGAGGCCTTGCGCGGCAGCCTGGTCCCTTCAGACGTGGAGATTACCACGACAAGGAACTATGGTGAGACGGCAAAGGAGAAATCGGACGAGCTTCTGGAGCATCTCCTTATAGCGTCCATATCCGTAATAATCCTCGTTGCCCTTGCCCTCGGCTGGCGCGAGTCAATCGTTGTGGCAGTTGCCGTTCCGGTCACTCTGTCGCTCACACTGCTGATCAACTACCTCTATGGCTATACGCTGAACCGGGTTACGCTCTTCGCCCTGATCTTCTCGATCGGCATTCTCGTCGATGACGCTATCGTCGTGGTTGAGAATATACACCGGCATTTCAAGCTGCATAAAGTCGATGAGAATACCGCAGCCAGGGCAGTCGATGAGGTCGGCAACCCGACCATCCTTGCGACCTTTACGGTCATCGCTGCACTGTTGCCGATGGCCTTTGTAAGCGGACTGATGGGGCCGTACATGCGCCCGATACCGGTCGGCGCCTCGGCAGCGATGATTTTTTCACTATTGATCGCGTTCATTGTCAGCCCGTGGATGAGCTACAAAGTCCTCAGGAAGGTGAAGTCCTCAGGTCATGAAGAGGAGGGTGGAAAGCTCCTCGGCCTGTACAGGAATTTGCTCGGTCCGCTGCTCGATGATAAGAAGAAGGGGCTGCTGGCCCTGGCCGCGGTTCTGCTGCTGCTCGGACTATCGCTTGTCCTTATCCCTCTGAAGGGTGTGAAACTGAAGATGCTCCCTTTTGACAACAAGAGTGAACTGCAGGTGATTGTCGACCTGCCCGAAGGAGTGACGCTCGAAGAGAGCGCTGCCCTGGCGCGTGACCTGGGCGAGTACCTCAAGACAGTGCCCGAGGTTACCGACTTTCAGTCCTACATCGGGACTGCGGGGCCGTATAATTTCAATGGTCTTGTCAGGCATTACTTTCTGCGCAGCGGCAGTAATGTTGTCGATATCCAGGTCAACTTTGTCGGCAAGGACCGGCGGAGTGAACAGAGCCACGATATAGCCAAGAGGCTCCGACCTGAACTGAAGAAGCTGGCCGACCGTTATCAGGCAAAAATAAAGGTGGCCGAGATTCCGCCGGGTCCGCCGGTGCTCAGTACTCTTGTGGCGGAAGTCTATGGGCCGGACATCAACAGACAGACCGCCATTGCCGGGGAGATAAAGAAGATCTTTGAACAGACCGAAGGAGTTGTTGACGTTGACTGGTATGTAGAGGACGATCAGCAGAAACTTGGGTTTGAGGTTGACCGTGAAAAGGCCGCACAGAACGGTATAACGACTGAGGCCATTGGACAGAGTCTCCGGTTGGCCCTGTCAGGCATGCCTGCAGGTCTTGTCCATTTTGAAAAGGAGAAAGAGCCGGTAGAGATTTCCCTCAGACTGCCTCTCCAGGGCCGTTCGGATGTCAGTGCGCTGGGCCAGGTGACTGTCGCCTCTCCTTCAGGGGCACTTATTCCTCTTTCTGAACTCGTGACAGTCCGGGCAGGGAAGGAGGACAAGACGATATACCATAAGAACCTCAAAAGGGTCGTCTATGTCACCGGAGATGTGGCCGGTTCTGCTGAAAGCCCGGCTTATGCCATCCTGAAGATGAAGGATAAAATAAAAGGGCTGAAACTGGCAGAGGGCTATGAACTCGAGCAGTACTCATCGGTCCAGCCGTGGCTTGAGGACCGCTATTCGATGAAGTGGGATGGCGAGTGGCATATCACGTATGAGGTCTTCCGCGATCTGGGAATAGCCTTTGCGGCAGTGCTCGTTTTAATCTATATCCTGGTTGTGGCATGGTTCAGAAACTTTGTGACGCCGCTGATTATCATGGCCCCAATCCCGCTGACACTGGTAGGCATACTCCCCGGCCACTGGATGCTCGGTGCGTTTTTTACTGCCACGTCGATGATAGGGTTTATTGCACTGGCCGGCATCATAGTCCGGAACTCGATTCTCTTGATTGATTTTGTCCAGATGGAGTGGCGTGACTGCGGTGACCTGAGAGAGGCATTACTGAAGGCAGGGGCTGTGCGGTTCCGGCCGATTGCCCTCACGGCTGCGGCGGTGGTGGTCGGCTCACTTGTTATGCTCTTTGATCCGATCTTCCAGGGGCTTGCCATAGCAATGATGT
>PNOC01000077.1 GCA_013824615.1 Thermodesulfovibrio sp. | reverse complement strand
AGCGGTACTTTATCCCTGCACAGAGCTCTTCGATTTCGGCGTAGTGCTTGCGGTGCATGAGGGGCAGGACCCTGTCCACATCCCTGCGGGTATAGAGAGGTTCCCGCAGTTCTGTCCCGGTACGCATAGCTTTGCGGTTATACCACTCAGTGTCCGATTCCTGGATATGGGCAGAGTCATACAGAATCAGCTCAGCTATATCAGCAGCAGCAGACGTGGTTATGATTTTACCTCTGAACCCTTCATTTACCAGTTTGGGGACGAGCCCGACATGGTCCAGATGGGAGTGTGTCAGAAACAGGCATTCGATCTCTTTCGGATCAAAGTCAAAGGGTCTGCGATTGCTCTGTTCTGCACCCAGTCCCTGGTGCATGCCGCAGTCGACCAGAATCCGGTGACTGCCCGTATTCAATAAAAAGCATGAGCCGGTGACGGTGCGGGCGCCGCCGAGAAATTTTATCTTCATACCATACACCCCCTTGTGTTGTTTCTAATTATACACAAAAAAAAGGCCCCGTCAGCAATGACGGGGCCTTGAGTACTGTTGTGAAAAAAAGACTTAGATCCGGAACTGAAGCTGCCACCTGAAGAAGGAGGCATTGTCAGCGGCATCCTTATAGTAGTTGCCTGGGGCAAAGTATTCAAACTGTACCATGCCGTCGAGGTTCTTGGAGAACTTGTGGAAAAGGATTGCTGAAGGAAGGTGACCGCGGACCTTGCCGTCGTTGGAGTAGAGGGCTCCGGTCGTAATGCCGGACTCTTCAGGTGCCCAGAGATACTGGTATGCAAGGTTAAGCCTGGTCTCCGGAGTGAAGTTCAGATTGACGGAGAGCTTAAGGATTTCGGTATTGGTCCAGTAGCCGGGCAGCCCGCCGCCGCCGAGCCTGGCGGTTTCATTGAGCTGAGGATATATGGTCAGCTCGTTCCAGTTCGGGTTTCTTGAAAAGAGCGGGTCAAAAGCCTCAACCTTTGTTGTGGAAGGATCGTCGCCCGAAAGGTAGACGAATCTGAGGTCAAATTCCGGTTTCAGCTTAACCGTATCATATTTCCGCGAAACAAAGATATAGCCGCCGTTGCCGGTCCTGTCAGTACCATTCTTATAATCGCCGAACTGATGGGCAAATTCACCGCCGATCTTCCAGTTGTTGACATTTACCACGGCGCGTGCACCGATCGTGTTGATCTTCAGCTCGGTTGTCGTGCCGAAGGCATTTTCAGTTTTGTGTATATAGTAAGGTTCGATCAGTACGTTTTCAGTAACCTTGCTCCTGCCGTAGACAACAACGGCTTCTTCGCGGGAAGCGGTCAGCAGTTTTTTGCGGTCAATAAACAGGCCGCCCTTGACCGAGGGGTGGAGTGCAGGCATATAGGTATCAGTCTTGGGGTTGTTGAAGTAGGCAACATCCAGGCTGTGGTCCTTGTTAAAGCGGACCTTTGCCTTGAGGGCATTAAAGTAGAAAGTCTTGGACCCGTCGCCAGGTGTGCCGTCCATGATCAGGAACCCCTCGCCATACATATCAGGGCCGAGGAAGTCCTGACGTCCAAGCCGGACATCCACAGGAAGTCCGAAGATATTTTTTGCATCGAAATACAGATTGTCGACGTTCAGTTCATCAGGATCAAATCTGTCGGTTGAAGGATTGGTCTTGTAGGCAAAGAACGGGCCGTCGAAATACTTGGCCTCATTCACCAGTCTGGCATATACTCCCATGTTTTCGTTGAACTGGGCCTTGCCCCATACCTGTGTTCTGAGCCGGAAGAAGTTCCTGTCTTTGCCGCCACCCGTGACGACACTGGTGCTGAGGTTGACGACGTCATCCCAGTTTTCCTGCCGCAGCCTGAAGGCTGCACCATAATCAAATTTTGTTTCTGCCTCTGCAAACGGGACATACAGCATCACCCCCAGCAAAAGCAGCATTACGGCAACGAGTGTCTTTCTGAACATACTTTTTCCTCCTGTTTTGGTAAAGAATTTTGTGAGAAACTATCCTATGGCTGCAATAATCATGTAGTCTGAGATAATAAGCCCCAGAGGCTGCGAGTTCAAATAGTTTATTGCAATAAACCAATAAGAACGCTTAATGCCGAATAGTATGCAGATTTTTTTCTGTTTTTGCAAATAACCGGCTCTTTTCGTATACTAACCACAGAACTGGAAAGAGGTGGATAATGAATAATTTCATTGACTTCCATACGCATGCTTTTCCGGATGAACTGGCTGGACGGGCGATGCGGGTGCTGCAGAAAGAAGGCGGGATTGATGCCCATCTCGACGGCAGGGTCTCGACGCTGCTGGCTTCCATGGACCGGTGTGGTATCGAAAAAAGCGTGGTCTGCTCGATTGCGACGAAGCCGGACCAGTACCATTCGATCATCACCTGGTCAAAGAAGATCATGTCAGACCGGATACTTCCATTCCCCTCGCTTCACCCCGATGACCCTGACTTTGCGGACCGGATACTCCGTATTAAAGAGGAAGGCTTTAAGGGGATCAAGTTTCATCCGTATTACCAGGATTTTGTTGTCGATGACGAACGGCTGTTCCCGATATACGAGAAGATTACCGACGCCGGGCTGATTGTCCTGATGCATACTGGTTTTGATTTTGCCTTTGACCGCGAGAGGATCGCGGACCCGCAGAAGATACTCAACGTGGTCAGCCGTTTTCCCGAACTGAAGATCGTCACCTCTCATCTCGGGGCCTGGGACGACTGGGACGAGGTCGAACGCCTGCTGGCCGGAAAGAACATTTATATGGAGATTTCCTTTGCGCTGGACCTGCTCACCAAAGAGAGGGCCCGTGAGATCATCCTCAAGCATCCGAAAGACCGCATCCTCTTCGGCACTGATTCCCCCTGGACCGGCCAGGAGGCAACGCTGTCACTGTTTCTGAACCTCAGACTCGGGCAGGAGGTCGAGCAGCTTGTTCTCAGAGACAATGCAGAGAGACTGCTGAATTCGGTTTGAAGATCCCCGTGGACACCACAATGAAGGAGAACGTCAGGAGCCTGCTGGAGGCGGTGATAGAGGCGACGAACGATGCGATCTCCGTAGCTGACGAGAACGGCAATACGATCATCGTCAATCCTGCGTATACCCGCATAACCGGTCTGCCGAAGGAGGCAGTGTTGAACAAGCCGGTAACGGTCGACATCGCCGAGGGAGAGAGCATGCATATACAGGTGCTCCGGACCGGTACTGCGGTGCGTAATGTCAGGATGAAGGTCGGGCCTGCCAAAAGGGACGTGATCGTCAATGTTGCGCCAATCTATGTCGATGCGAAGATCAAGGGGAGCGTCGGCATCATCCATGATATATCAGAGATTATTGCACTTACGGATGAGCTGGCCCATGCGAAAAAACTTCTGCGCCATCTGAAGGCCCGCTATACCTGGGATGATATTATCGGAAGCAGCCCCTCGCTTGAACTGGCGAAGGAGCAGGCCCGCAGGGCGGCCGAGACCCCGGCGACGGTGCTGTTGCGCGGAGAGAGCGGGACAGGGAAAGAGCTTTTTGCCCATGCGATCCACAACGCAAGCCGCAGGAGAAAGGGTCAGTTTGTACGGGTCAACTGTGCGGCCATTTCCGAGAACCTGCTCGAAAGTGAACTTTTTGGCTATGAGGAAGGCGCCTTTACCGGTGCGATCAAGGGTGGCAAAAAGGGTCTGTTCGAAGAGGCAGACGGCGGAACCATATTTCTCGATGAAATCGGCGAGATAAGCCTTTCGATCCAGGCCAAGCTCCTGAGGGTTATCCAGGAAAAGGAGATCATCAGGGTAGGCGGCACAAAGTCAGTGACCGTTGACGTCAGGGTCATCGCGGCAACGAATGCGGACCTTGAGCAGAAAATAAAGACCAGGACCTTCAGGGAAGACCTCTACTACCGGCTGAATGTTATCCCCATACAGATACCGCCTCTCAGGGATCACCGCGAAGATATCCGGCCGCTTGCCGGGCATATCATATACCGCCTGAATCAGGATTTCGGCAGGGAAGTCCAGAAGTTGTCAGAGGCAGCTATCGAGGACCTTACCGCCTATGACTGGCCCGGCAATGTCCGCGAACTCGAAAATCTCCTCGGCAGGGCCATGATAGCCATGCGGCCGCAGGAGACGGTGATCGACCTGCAGCACCTGCCGCTGATGCCGTGCGAAAAAATCCCGATACCGGCTGCTTCTTTTTCCGGACAGCTCCAGCCGCTCGGAAAGACGGTTGCCGAAGCCGAGCGGAATGCTATTCAGCGGGCGCTCCAGGAGACAAGCGGCAACAGAACAAAGGCCGCCGCACTTCTTGGTATCTCGATGAGGAGCATGTTCTATAAGATAGAGAAGTACGGTTTGAAGTGATGGTCCCGGGGCTGTTCTCATAAAATAAAACCTCTGCCTTTCATATTTCCGCAACCATTGAGTTATGGGTTTTTAACCTGCAGCTGAAGGAATACCATGTTTCCCATTATTCAGATTGAAAATAACAGGGGTGTGTGATAATCTAAAACGCCTATTTTTTCAATAAATTAAGGGTCTGTGACCCGCGTGAGGACAAAATCAGGACGGGGTTTAAAGCCGTCAGAGCGAGATCATGAATAAACCAGGAGATACGGTAATCCTTTCAGGCAACGAAGCCCTGGCCCGCGGCGCATATGAGGCCGGGGTGAAGGTCGCCTCTGCATATCCCGGCACCCCCTCGACCGAGATCCTCGAAAATTTATGCAGGTATGAGGGCGTTTATACTGAGTGGGCACCGAATGAAAAGGTGGCCCTTGAAGTGGCCCTCGGCGCCTGTTTTGCGGGTGTCAGGGCGCTTGCGACGATGAAGCACGTCGGTCTGAATGTGGCTGCTGACCCGCTCTTTACTGCTGCCTATACCGGCGTGCGCGGCGGGTTGGTCGTAATTGTTGCGGACGATCCGGACATGCACAGCTCACAGAATGAACAGGACAGCCGGAACTATGCCCTTGCGGCCAAGGTGCCGATGCTCGAACCTGCGGATGCCGCAGAGGCCCGGGAGTTCGTCCATATCGCTTACCAGCTCAGCGAGGAGTTCGATACCCCTGTACTGCTCAGGACCGAGACCCGGATGTCCCATGTGAAAGGTATCGTTACCCTGGGCGAGCAGACTGCATCGCCGGTTAAGCCCGGAATCGAAAAGATGCCGGGGAAGTTTGTCATGCTGCCCGGAAACGCACGTATGCGGCGTGTAGAACTCGGAAAGCGTATGGAGCGTCTGAAGGAATATGCCGAGACCTTTGCCGGGACAACCGTGGAATGGGGAGATTTGAAACGCGGGTTCATCACCTCCGGGGTCACCTCCCTGTATGTGAAAGAGGCATTTCCCGATGCCTCGGTCCTGAAGCTTGGGATGGTCTATCCCCTGCCGGAGAAACTGGTCAGAAATTTTGCCGAAAAAGTCGGAGAGCTGATAATTATTGAGGAACTCGACCCGTTTATCGAGACCCAGGTCAAGGCCATGGGTATTCAATGCAAAGGCAAGGAGCTTATCCCCTCATCCGGGGAACTCAATGCCACGATCGTCAGGAGTTCTGTCACCGGGGAAAAGGGCAAGGCAGTCTTCGAGCCTGTCCAGATCCCGATGCGGCCGCCGAACCTCTGCCCGGGCTGTCCTCACCGGGGCATCTTCTATGCGATTTCAAAACTCGGTGCCTTTGTGACCGGCGACATCGGCTGTTATACGCTTGCAGCCCTGAGGCCGCTTTCGGCCATGGATACCTGTGTCTGCATGGGCGCGGGCATCGGTAATGCTCACGGCATGTCCAAGGCCCTTGGCAGCGAGGCCCTCGGCAAGGTGATTGCAGTGATAGGGGACTCTACCTTTTTCCATTCAGGTATCACCGGCCTTATCAATATCGTCTTTAACCGCGGGAACTCGACTATTGTGATCCTCGACAACCGGACAACCGGCATGACCGGGCATCAGCCGCATCCTTCGACCGGCAGGACGATCACGGGTGACCAGACCGTCTCTATTGACATCGAGGCCCTCTGCCGGGCGATCGGCGTGTCCCGGGTAAGGGTTGTTGATCCGCATAATTCCGAGGCATGCCTCAAGGTCCTGAAAGAAGAAATTGAAATGCCTGAGCCGTCGGTCATTATTGCCAAGGCCCCCTGTGTACTTATTCCGGAGATGAAGAAGCGGAAGGACAAAAAACGCTACACGACGGTCGTTGAACGCTGCACCGGCTGCAGGTTCTGCCTGAGGATCGGCTGCCCTGCGATCGAATGGGTACCGCTGACGCCGGAAGAGGCAACGAAGCTCGGATATAAAGAAAAACAGAAGGGGTTTTCACAGATCAATGTGACCCTCTGCAACGGCTGCGGCCAGTGTGCGCCGCTCTGCAAATTCGGGGCTATCAAGTCGGATGGCGGGGGTGACGATGCAGTCCGGTAATATACTCCTTGCGGGCGTTGGCGGCCAGGGCATCCTGCTTGCCAGTGAGATACTCTCGTCGGCCCTGCTCAGGGCGGGCTTTGATGTAAAGCAGAGCGAGGTCCACGGCATGGCCCAGAGGGGCGGTTCAGTTGTCTCACATGTCCGCTTCGGCAAAAAGGTCTATTCTCCGCTCATAGAACTGGGCACGGCAGATATAATGGTTTCCTTCGAACTCCTCGAGGCATTACGGTATCTTCCGTATTTTCGGAAGGGCAGCACCGTCATCGTAAACACCCAGAAGATCCTTCCTGCCCCCGTAGCAACAGGCATGGAGGTTTATCCTCCGGATGCAATCGAGCAATTGCAGTCACGGGACCTTGCGGTCCACGCAATCGATGCCTTTGGGATTGCGGCATCAGTCGGTGAGCAGCGTGCGGTCAATATGGTCCTCGTCGGTGCCCTGTCGAAACTCCTGCCGGTGGAGGAGAAGATATTCATGGAAATTATTGAGGGGCGGATACCGGAGAAGATCCGTAAGGTCAATATAGAGGCCTTCATAAAGGGCAGAGAGAGAATGCAATAAGCTGGTAAGCTGACGAGCAGAAAGCTGGCAGGCAAAAAAACAAAAAAGAGTCTGCCTGTATAAATATACTGATTGTCATCCTCGGGCTTGACCCGGGGATCCATGGTTCGACTGGCTCACCATGACAGTTACTATGTCACCCTGAGTTTATCGAAGGGCTGGATTCCCGATTAAAGACTTCGGGAATGACAGACAATAAAAGAGACTATGGGCCAGACAAAGGAGCAGATATGATATGGAATGAGGAGTTCGAGACACTTCCCCGCGAGGCGCTTGAGGCCCTTCAGCTGAAGCGGTTGCAGCACCAGATTGAGCGGGTATATGCTGCCGTTCCTTATTACCGGGGCAAGATGGACGAGGCAGGGGTAAAGCCTGCGGACATCAAAACCCTGAAGGACCTCAGCAGGCTGCCCTTTACTACCAAAGAAGACCTCAGGATAAACTATCCGTTCGGCCTTTTTGCCGTTCCCTTTGACCAGGTGGTCAGAATCCACGCCTCTTCAGGCACGACCGGCAAGCCTACCGTCGTGGGTTACACAAAACATGACATAGATTCCTGGGCCGAGCTTATGGCGAGGACCCTGTCGGCGGGCGGTGCACATAAAGGTGACGTGGTGCATAACGCCTACGGGTACGGACTCTTTACCGGCGGACTCGGAGCGCATTACGGCGCAGAGCGGCTTGGCGCTGCGGTCATTCCGATATCCGGAGGCAACTCGAAACGCCAGATCATGATCATGCAGGACTTCGGTTCGACCGTCCTCATGTGCACCCCATCTTATGCGCTGAACCTCGCGGATGTCATGAAAGAGATGCAGGTTGAGCCTGCGTCGCTGAAGCTTCGGGTGGGACTCTTCGGGGCCGAGCCCTGGAGCGAGAACATGCGGGAAGAGATACAGAAGAGGCTGAACCTGAAGGCCATTGACATATTCGGTCTGAGCGAGGTGATGGGGCCGGGCGTTGCCAGCGAATGCATCGAAGAGCAGCACGGGCTGCACGTGTTTGAGGACTTTTTTATTCCCGAGATCGTCGACCCGAAGACTATGGAGCCGATGCCGCTCGGAGAGCACGGCGAACTTGTCTTTACGACGCTGACCAAGGAGGCCTTTCCGGTCATCCGATACCGCACCAAGGACATCTCAAGGCTGATTGCCGAGCCCTGCTCCTGCGGCAGGACCTTCTACCGGATGGAACGGATCACCGGCAGGACCGACGACATGCTGATCATCAGGGGTGTGAATGTATTCCCTTCCCAGATCGAGCATGTGCTTATGAGCATCGAGGGGGTCGAGCCGCATTACCAGATCTTCGTTGATCGTGAGGGCTCTCTTGATGTGGTCGAGGTCCAGGTTGAAGTGAGCGAGAATATCTTCTCTGACGAGGTCAAGGTTCTGGAAAAACTTGGTAAAAGGATAGAGCGCGAAATCAAGGACCTGCTCGGTATCTCCTGCAAGATTAAACTGGTCGAGCCGAAGACGATTCAGAGGTCTGAAGGCAAGGCAAAACGGGTAATTGACAATAGAAAGTTGTAAAATAAGCATTCAGCTGTCAGTGTGACAAACTCGTCAGACATAACCGGAGGTTATTTATGAAAGTCGAACAGATATCGATATTCCTTGAGAACAAATCAGGCCGGTTGGCCGATGTGGCAGGGGTCCTGGCAGCTGCAGGTGTTAATATCCGGGCTCTCTCTCTTGCCGATACGACCGATTTTGGGATACTGCGTTTGATCGTCGATGACACGGCAAAGGCAAAAGAAGTATTGAAAGAGCACGGTTTCACGGTAGGCAGGACCGAGGTTATTGCGGTCGAAGTCCTGGATAAGCCGGGCGGTCTTGCTCATATACTGAACACGATGAGAGACGCGTCGATTAATGTCGAGTATATGTATGCCTTTGTCCAGAAGAGTGGCGGCAATGCGATTATCATATTCAGGTTTGACGAGCTTGAAAAGGCGATTGAAGTCCTGCAGAAGGCCGGAGTCAGAATACTGCCCGGTGAAGAGATTTATTCTATTTAACAAGACTGACCATGAATACCATGGAATAAACACAGGAGGATACTGCATGAATCTGAAGAGAAGTCTATTATTGGGCATGACCGGGGTGTTTGCCGCCGGTCTGTTTGCGACAACGGCACTGGCAGCACCGGATACGATCAAGATTGGGGCGATTATTTCTGTTACCGGTCCGGCATCGTTCCTCGGAGAGCCGGAAAAGAATACCCTGGTGATGCTCCAGGACCAGATAAACAAGGCCGGCGGCATTAAGGGAAAAAACATACAGGTGATTATCGAGGATTCAAAAAGCGATGAGACCCAGGCTGTCCTTGCAGCCAAGAAGCTGCTCGAAAAGGACAACGTAATCGCCATTGTCGGTCCCTCAACGACCGGAGAGTCGATGGCCCTTGTGCCTATCATGAACGCTGCAAAGACACCGCTTGTCTCCTGTGCGGCAGGCGCCCCGATCACCAATCCTGTTGGTGATCGGGAGTGGATCTTCAAGACTCCACAGTACGATACCAGTGCTGTTGAGGCGATCTATACCTATATGAAGAAGCACGGCATTACGAAGATCGGCATTATTACGATATCGACCGGGTTTGGTGATGCCGGCAAAAAAGCGCTGCAGGAACTGGCTCCGAAGATGGGTATGACGATCGTTGCCGACGAAAAATATGGCCCCAAGGATTCTGATATGACAACTCAGTTGACCAAGATCAAGGCAGCGGGAGCACAGGCGGTTATCAACTGGTCGGTCGGTCCGGGGCAGGTTGTCGTGACGAAGAACTGGCATTCGCTCAAGATGGGAATTCCTCTTTACCACAGCCACGGCTGGGGCAGCAAGAAGAATATCGAACTGGCAGGCAAGGCTGCGGAGGGCGTAATCGCACCTCTCGGAAGACTTGTTGTCTGGGATAAGCTCAGCGACACGCATCCCCAGAAGGCACTTTTGAAAAAATTTGAGACAGACTATAAGGCATTATATAAGAGCGAGCCTGGAACCTTTGGCGGGCATGCCTATGACTCCCTGATGATGGTTGTCGAGGCCATAAAGGCGGTAGGACCTGATAAAAAGAAGATCAGGGATTATGTCGAGGGCATCAAGAAAATGCCTGGGACCGGCGGCATCTACAACATGTCTGCAAAGGACCACTGCGGGCTTGATATGTCGGCCTTTGAGATGGTTATTGTCAAGAACGGCGACTGGGAAATTCTGAAATAGTCTGTTGCTGACCACATTCAGGAGTCGGGGTTATATGGATGCAGGCCCTGGCTCCTGAATTTTTTTTGAGAGGATAGGTAAAGGTTTGTTCACGGTATTCCTACAGTTTCTTTTTTCAGGCCTTACGGTTGGGGCTGTCTATGCCCTGGTAGGTATGGGCTTTAATATCATCTACAACTCAACGTCGATCATCAATATGGCGCAGGGGGAGTTTGTCGTGATCGGCGGACTGCTCATGTGGTTCTTTACGGAGTCGGTGAAGCTGCCCTTCTTTCTGGCTGCAGGGCTGACAATACTTTCTGCCGGGCTTGTCGGACTGCTCATGGAGCGTCTTACCATCAGACCGCTTAAATCAGCTGACCTGCTTCTGATGATCATGGTTACGATAGCGGTCTCGATACTCATGAGAGGGGTTCTGATGTTCAAGTTTGGCAAGGACCCGTATACCTATGCACCTTTCACCGAGGGGGAGCCGTTTACGGTTGCCGGGGCCGTTATCCAGCAGCAGACGCTCTGGGTCATCGGTGTAACCGCCTGCTGTATTGTCATGCTCTATATCTTTTTTAATAAGACCATGATGGGCAAGGCGATGCGGGCCTGCGCCGTGGATACGACTGCGGCAAAGCTCGTCGGCATTAATGTTTCGAGGGTGGTGATGATCTCCTTCGTTCTCAGTGCGATGGTTGGTGCGATAGGAGGCATTGCGATTACCCCGATATCGCTTATGGAATATGATAAAGGTCCGATGCTTGCGGTCAAGGGATTTTGTGCTGCTATCATGGGCGGCCTTGGCAGGGGCAGGGGTGCCGTTATCGGAGGCTTTGCAATCGGTATCCTTGAGTCCATGACCGCGGGATACCTGCATTCAGGCATGAAGGATGCGGTTGCCCTTGTTATCATGCTTGCGATCCTCTTTTTCCGGCCGGCCGGGCTCTTCGGCAGTGTTGCCATGTCGCGCCTGAGGAAGTTCTGAGCATGGGCAGAGGCAATTTCATGGCGCTCGCCCTCATGCTGCTCGGGGTGGCAGGCATGCCCTTTTTAACAAGCGGGAGTTACGCGCTTACGGTCGGCATCTTTGCCGGTATCAACGCCCTTGTTGCTATCGGGCTCTGCATACTCATGGGATCAGCGGGGCAGGTCTCCCTGGGTCAGGCAGGTTTCTATGGAATTGGTGCCTATGTATCTTCTGTCCTGAGCATTAAATTCGGTCTTCCTGTTGCTCTGAGCATGATTGCCGCCATGGCGGTCGCCTCGTTCGCTGCGGTTCTCCTCGCTGTGCCGGCTCTCAGGCTCAAAGGGCATTACCTTGCGGTCGCTACGCTCGGATTCGGCGAGATCATTAATGTACTGTTGAATGAATGGGGACCGGGGGGGCCTTCAGGGTTTGGTGATATCCCGCACCTCACACTCTTCGGCTACACACTGAGTTCCACAACTGCCAATTTCTATTTCATATGGATATGTGTTGCGGCGGTCATCATATTTTCCCTGAATATCCTGAACTCAAGGACCGGCAGGTCGCTCCGTGCGATACATGGCAGCGAAACAGCGAGCATTGCGATGGGGCTTGATATTGTCGCGCTGAAGATGAAAGTCTTTATCCTGAGTGCTGTCTACGCATCCTTTGCCGGAGCCCTGTACGCCCATTACGTTACGTTTATCAGTCCCAGCAGCTTTAATCTCTTTTACTCGGTACTGGCCCTGATGATGGTCGTGCTCGGGGGAATAACCAATGTCTGGGGCGGCGTGGCCGGCGCAATCATCATTACCATACTTCCCGAACTTTTAAGAAAGTTTGAGGAGTTTGATGTGCTCGTCTACGGTTTGATCCTGACCCTGTCCCTCCTGTTTTTGCGTAAGGGGATCGTGCCCCTGCTGATCGAAAAAGCCGTAAGGCTCAAAGGCGGATCCGGTGCTCGAGCTTAACGGCATATCAAAAGAGTTTGGCGGGGTAAGGGCCCTGAGCAATGTAAGCTTTACGGTGAAGGCCGGAAGCGTCAGCGCCCTTATCGGTCCGAACGGGGCCGGCAAGAGTACACTTCTGAATGCGATCAGCGGCATCGATCCTCCTGACCAGGGGGAGGTGGTCTTTGCCGGTGAAAGAGTCAACGGCCTTTCACCCATGACCATTGCGCGCAGAGGGCTTTCAAGGACGTTCCAGCACCTCGAGCTTTTCGGGGATATGACTGTTCTCGAAAACGTCATCGTAGGCAGGAATGCCAGGACAAAGGCCGGATTCCTTGCATCAGGTTTGAGGCTTCCCTTTGCGCTGCGGGAGGAAAGGGAGAGCCGGAAAACAAGCGAGGAGATTCTGGATTACATAAAGCTGAGCCATCACCGGGACGACCTGGCATCAAATCTCCCTATCGGCGAGCAGCGGGTGCTCGAAATAGGCCGGGCCCTGGCAACAGAGCCGAAACTTCTGCTGCTGGATGAACCGGCTGCAGGCCTGAACATGCGGGAGACACGGGACCTTGGCGAACTCATCAAGCGAATACGGACAGAAAAGGGTATCACCATAATACTGGTTGAGCATGACATGGATCTTGTGATGAGCATCAGCGACGCGATAACGGTCCTGAATTTTGGCGAGGTGATCGCCAGGGGGACACCCCTTGAGATACAGAAGAACCCTCTGGTCATTGCCGCCTATCTGGGCGATGAAGAGGCATAGATGCTGATACTGAAAAACGTCGAGGTTTTTTACGGCAAGATCCATGCGGTCAAGCACGTCTCCCTGCATGTCAGGAAGGGGGAAATAGTCGCTCTTATCGGGGCGAACGGCGCCGGGAAGACAACGCTGCTTTCGACCATATCAGGCCTTATTCGGGCAGGCAGCGGAAGTATTATCTACGAAGGCAGCGAGATCACGAACCGCAATCCTGACGCGATTGTGAAGATGGGGATATCCCACGTGCCTGAAGGACGGCATATCTTCAAGACGCTGACCGTGGAGGACAACCTGCTTCTGGGTTCCTATCACCGATACTCGCTCAAGAGAAGCACTCTCATAAAAAAGGACATGGAGAAAATGTATAGTATGTTCCCCATCCTCGAGAAGCGTAACAAACAGCTGGCCGGCACCCTTTCCGGCGGTGAGCAGCAGATGCTGGCAATCGGGCGGGCTTTGATGGCAGAACCCAGACTCCTGATCCTCGATGAGCCCGGCACCGGGTTGGCCCCCACGATAGTTAAGGAGATCTTCAGCCATATTGTTCAGCTGAGGGACAACCATGAACTGACCGTCCTGCTCGTGGAGCAGAACGCGCGCAGCGCCTTGAAGATTGCCGACAGCGGGTATGTCATCGAAACGGGAAGGATTATTGTTCAGGGAACCGCGGAGGAACTGCTCTCGAACAGGGATGTCCAGAGGGCCTACCTTGGCAGGGATGTTGATGCTGAAGTGAAAATATAAATCTGTAGGTGCAATTCATGAATTGCACCTACAATTAATCCGGAGGACATATGTACTGGGAGCCTGATAAAGAATGCATGAGCAGGAAGGAACTGGAGCAGCTTCAGCTTGAGAGGCTGCAGGCAACCCTGTCGCGGGTCTATATGAACGTCCCGTTCTACCGCAGGAAGTTCGATGAGCTCGGGATCGACGCTGATGAATTTCGCTCGCTTGATGATGTAAGAAAACTTCCCTTTACTCTGAAAAATGACCTTCGCGACAGTTATCCTTACGGTCTTTTTGCTGTTCCGCTGCGCGATGTGGTGCGCATCCATGCCTCCTCCGGCACGACCGGGCTGTCCACCGTGGTCGGCTACACGAAAAACGATATCAAGACCTGGTCGAACCTTGTCGCACGGGTTATGACTGCGGCCGGTGTTACCAAGGATGACGTGGTGCAGATCGCCTTTGGTTACAGTCTCTTTACCGGCGGGTTCGGCCTGCATTATGGCGCAGAGCGGATCGGAGCCTCGGTCATCCCTATTTCAAGCGGCAATACAGCCCGACAGATCAAGATCATGCAGGACTTCAGGTCTACGGCGCTCGTCTGCACCCCCAGCTATGCGATGCTGATCGCCGATACGATCCAGGAGATGGGTATCAGCCTCAATACCCTTTCTCTCAAGTACGGTCTCTTCGGGGCTGAGCCCTGGTCAGAGAAGATGCGGCAGGAGATCCAGGACAAACTGAAGATCGTTGCCACGGACAACTACGGCCTGAGCGAGGTGATGGGTCCCGGGGTCGCCGGTGAG
>PNOC01000076.1 GCA_013824615.1 Thermodesulfovibrio sp. | reverse complement strand
AACTGGTTGTCCAGATAGATGCCGAGGCGAGACTCCTTGGCGGGGCTGCGGGCTTCAAAATACTGCCGGTCTTCGGCGGCATTGACTACGACAAGCAGAGATCAGACCTTGCCAAAGGAGTGGATATGCTTGTCGGAACTCCCGGCCGGCTGATCGACTACCTCAAGCAGAAGGTATACAGCCTGAACAAAACCCAATTCCTGGTCATTGATGAAGCAGACAGAATGTTTGACATGGGCTTTATCGCCGACCTGCGTTTCCTTCTCAGGAGAATGTCTCCTTTTGACAAGCGGCAGTCGATGCTTTTTTCTGCAACCCTCTCGCATCGCGTGCTGGAGCTCTGCTACGAGCATATGAACCACCCTGAACTCTTCAGAGTAACCCCGGAGCAGATGACCGTCGACATTGTGGAGCAGGAGCTCTACCATGTAGGGAAAGAAGAGAAGTTCGGGATGCTTCTGGGAATTCTCAGGCGCAATGCAGACGGACATTTCATCATCTTCTGCAATATGAAATCAACGGCTGAAAAACTTATGGCCCTGCTGAATGGAAACGGTTTTGAGAGCGCAGCCCTCACCGGGGATATCGACCAGAAAAAACGGATGAAGATCCTCTCACAGTTCAAAGACGGCACCCTGTCGGTCCTGGTAGCCACTGATGTGGCCAGCCGCGGTCTGCATATCGACGGGGTGAGCCATGTTATTAATTACGATCTCCCGCAGGATGCAGAGGATTATGTCCACCGGATCGGCAGGACGGCAAGGGCCGGGGCTACGGGCAAGGCGATCAGCCTCGCCTGTGAAGACTATGTCCTCTCATTCCCTGAGATAGAAGAATATATAAAACAGAAAATCCCGGTCATCCCCGTAACAGACGAAATGATCGTCACCGACTACAAACATGTTTCTACGCGCTACCGCAGCAAGGAATCAGGGCCTTACGGGAAAAAACCAGGGCAGAGGTCCGGGTCTAGCAGCAGGCCGTCGTCCGGCAGAAGCAGTAGCGGAGACAAGTCCAGAGGAACAGGAAGCCGGAGACCATCAAGACCAGCTGGAAAAGGCCCGAAGAAAACCTGACCGCTTCATAACCCTAGTCCTACCGGCAGAAAGGAATACTGAAAAGACTCTGCCTGCAACTCCTTATAGCCCTTTCATGTTGCCAGCCAACCTTCTTCTGGATTTTACCTCATGGTTATGCCTGCGGTCACGTGATTCATAATCAGATCCTGTTGCATTGCAGAGTCTTTGAGGTGTTTCTGTCTGCCGCAACACAGGGGAAAGAGTACCACTAAACCGGATCAATCTCCTCATAAAGCGGCGACGACGTAGAATAATACGGGACCTTCTCTTCGGTCATATAATGGTAAACACCCGCGGTGATTGATCCTGCAACAAGACTGGCAACAGCACCGATGAGCCCGCCCTGTGCCGGGTTCCTGCGGTCCGAAAGCATGCCGGCAGCAGTTCCCGCAGCAGCGGCAATCCCAAGCCATATAAGATAATCAGTTTTTTTCATGCAATGCCTTTTCTTAAAATAAACGCCTTTTACAATACCATGAACAGACGCCTGCAGACAAAAGAAAGCCGGATCAACCTCCTGACCTCTTGGGTTTATACCCCAGACCCTCAAGGACCGCTATGATGGGGTCGCGGTGGTCGCCCTGGATTTCGAGGGCAGCTGCATCATTGATAGTACCTCCGGTGCCGAAACGGGTCTTCAATTTTTTGAGCAGGGCATCCCTATCCTGCGGCGACAGCGGCAGCCCCTCTATCACCGTAACCGATTTCCCGCCCCTGGACTTCCGGTCAAGCCGGACAATCACCCGCTCTGCTCCCGCGTTCGCAGCTGCCGGAGACGATTTATGGACAGGCTTCTCCCTGCGAGGCACGTTCTGGTCTGTAGAGTAGACCAGCTTGGATTTCTTGTCATGCATTCTTCATTGTACCATGAAGGGCACGTCGCAAATCCCGGGATGAAACAGCGCAGGAGCGGCCCTCTCAATATTCGTGTTACCATAAAGACCATGTCCCGATCAGACAACAACAGCCCTGCAATTCTCGATACCCTGAAAACGGTCTTCGGGTTCCAGAGCTTTCGTCCGAACCAGGAATCCATAGTCAAGAGTATCCTTGCCCGCCGCGATGTCTTTGCGGTCATGCCGACCGGCGGCGGGAAATCCTTATGCTACCAGCTGCCCGCAGTGCTGCTGCCGGGCACTGCGGTTGTGATCAGCCCGCTCATCGCTCTAATGAAGGACCAGGTCGACGCAGCAGTGGCCAACGGCATACCTGCGGCCTTCATGAACAGCTCGATGGACGCGGCAGAAATCTCGGAAGTCTACCGCCTGCTAAAGTACAACAAGATACGGCTCCTCTATATCGCACCTGAAAGATTTGCCATGCCGCATTTCCTTGAGAGTCTGAAGTCGGCCGATATCTCATTTTTTGCCATCGACGAGGCCCATTGCGTCTCTGAGTGGGGGCACGATTTCAGGCCTGATTATCTCGGGCTTTCGCTCATCCCCCAGGCCTTTTCCGGGGTCCCGGTTGCCGCCTTCACCGCAACAGCAACCCCGAAGGTCCAGGAGGATATTATTAACAGGATCGGCCTGAGAAACCCCCAGGTCGTGCGCGCGTCGTTTAACCGCCCGAACCTCTTCTATCAGGTCAGGCCAAAATCAAAGGTGGAATCCCAGATACTTGAGTTTCTCAGAGACCACCGCGGAGAAGCCGGGATCATCTACCGCACCACGCGGGACTCGGTCACGGAGACGGCCGGTTTTCTGCAGTCAAAGGGGATCGCCGCGCTGCCGTACCATGCCGGACTTCCCTCTGAAGAGCGCAGCAGGAACCAGGTAGCATTTAACCGGGACGAGGCGCAGGTGATCGTAGCGACCATCGCCTTTGGCATGGGCATCGACAAGTCGAATGTACGTTTTGTCATTCATGCCGATCTCCCCAAAAACATTGAGGGCTATTATCAGGAAACAGGGCGAGCGGGAAGGGATGGCGAGCCGGCCGTCTGCCTGCTCTTCTTCGGACGGGGCGATATTCCGAAGATCCGTTATTTTATCAACGCGATGACCGACGAGCGGGAACGGTCCCTGGCAGTTGAGAAGCTGAACCAGACCGTGGGATTCGCCTCGCACAATATATGCAGGAGAAGACAGCTGCTCGCGTTCTTCGGCGAGGACTATCCGGAGGAGAATTGCGGCGGCTGTGATATCTGTACCGGCTCGGCAGAACAGGTTGATATCACGACGGACGCGCAGATCATCATGTCTGCGGTATCCAGAACAGGCCAGCGCTTCGGCATCGGCCATATTATTGATATCGTAAGCGGTGCTGACACCAAACGCATCCGGGAACTCAGACATAACGAAATCAAGACCTATGGCGCGGGCAAAGACAGGGACAAAAAGCACTGGCGGTCGGTCATGGATGAGCTGATCGCACAGGGTGCCCTTCTGCAGGAAGGTGAGCCGTATCCGGTGCTGAATATTACGACGAAGGGTTCTGATATCCTCTTCGGCCGGGAAAATTTCACTGCTCTAAAAAAAGAGGAACCAAAGGCAAAAGCCGGCAGGAGAACGGCCGGGGATGCAGAGTATGATGAAGCGCTTTTCGATAGGCTTCGCGCTGCCAGAAAAAGGCTTGCTGAAGTTCAGCAGGTGCCGCCCTATATCATATTTTCGGACAAGACCCTGCATGAGATCAGCAGGCAGTATCCGGCAACCCTGCCGGCCCTGAGAAAGATCAGCGGGGTCGGCGATGCGAAACTCGAGCGGTACGGTGAGGACTTTCTCGCGGCAATACTTACATACCTTGAAGAAAATCCCGGGATATCGGCCCCGGAAAGGGACGAGGAAGACGAACCCGCAGGCAATACGCAGAAGAGAAAAAAAGGTGAGACCATCGAAGAAACCTATGAGCTCTTCAGGGGAGGGATGTCCCTGAACGATATCGCCAAACTGCGCGGACTTTCGCCTTCAACCATAGCAACCCATATAGAACGCCTGATCCAGGATGGCCGAGACCTTAGTCTGGATAGTCTCGTGGACCCGGAAAAAAGGGAAAAGCTGGAGGGATACTTCCGCTCGACCACGGACTGGGGCCTGAATCAGGCTGTGGAATATTTTAATGGTACGGTAAGCTTTGAGGAGGCAAGAATTTCAAGGGCGCATCTCCTGCGCAAATATCAGTCCCGGACTAGATGAAGACATAAAAAAAGCCCCCTCTTTTCAGAGGGGGCTTTTTTGTAATACTACAGCTTGACTACGTTGATTGCCTTGGGGCCTTTTGGGCCCTTTTCAGTATCAAAGCTGACCTTGTCTCCCTCGGCAAGGGATTTAAAGCCATCGCCCTGAATAGACGTATGGTGTACAAATACATCAGTACCGTCTTCGCTTGCGATAAAGCCAAAGCCTTTGCTGTCGTTAAACCACTTAACAGTTCCTTGTGCCATTTCTTTTACCTCCTTCTCTATAAACTAAATCTCAGAAGGCCTCAAGAAGAAAGGCCACAGAGTAACAGTCCTGGTGGCCTTGTGTACTCGTAAAAACTTCTAAAATTCTATTCGTACAATAGCACGTTCGCAGGCAGTTCGTCAAGATAGTTTTTTCATGCATATTAAAGCCATGGTAACAGGTCACGGGATTGCCTCAGTCAGACCCCTCGCGGACCGATTCAAGGGCCTCCCAGCGCGCATATGCAGCGGCAATCTTATCTTCAGTCTCCCTGATCCTCGCCTTTGTCTCCGGGATCCTGCTGCCCTCTGTCCGGTAAAAATCAGGGTCACCGAGAACCGCATAAAGTTCATCGAGCTCTGTTTCAAGGGCCTCGATCAGGGCAGGGAGGGTCTCCAGTTCCCTGTTCTCTTTAAACGTCAGGGTCCGGGGACGCTCAGGCCTTGGCCTCGAACCTGGTTTTGGCTCCCGTTCCTTCTTCCCCGGCTTCCCGGCCTCTGCAGCCGGCAAGGGGCTGCGCTGTCTCAGCCAGTCATCATAGCCGCCGACATATTCGGCAAGCCTTCCGTCGCCTTCGAAGACTACCGTGCTGGTAACGATATTGTTGAGAAATTCCCGGTCATGGCTCACCAGAAGAACCGTGCCCTCATATTCCACCAGCATATCTTCGAGGAGTTCGAGGGTATCAGTGTCGAGATCATTGGTCGGTTCATCCATCACCAGCACGTTTGAGGGCTTTGTAAAGAGTTTCGCCAGCAGGGCACGGTTTCTTTCACCTCCGGAAAGCACCTTCACGGGGGAACGGGCCCGTTCAGGAGGAAAAAGAAAATCCCCGAGATAACCGATAATATGCCTTGTCCTGCCATTGACCGTCACGCTTTCATATCCGTCGGCAACATTATGCATGACTGATTTTTCGTCATCCAGTTGTGCACGGTGCTGGTCGAAATAGGCGACCTCCAGCCGTGTTCCCCACCGGACAGAACCCTGCTGCGGTTCCAGCGAGCCAAGAAGAAGTCTGAGCAGGGTGGACTTGCCTGAGCCGTTCGGACCAATAATGCCGATTTTGTCTCCCCGCATGATAAGCGTCGAAAAATCGCGTATCAGGGGACGCCCCTCATATGCATGAGAAATCCCCTTGGCCTCAAGCACCAGTCTGCCGGACCTCTCGGCCTCATTAAGCCGCATGTCAGCGCTCCCGGTCTTCTCACGTCTTGCCTGGCGCTCGTTTCTTAATGCCTTGAGGGCACGCACCCTGCCCTCATTACGGGTCCTTCTGGCCTTGATACCCTGCCGTATCCAAACCTCTTCCTGGCTGAGTTTCTTGTCAAAGAGTGCATTCTGCGTAGCCTCGGCGTCAAGTTCAGCCTGCCGCCTGGCCAGATAGGTCGCATAATCACCCGGCCAGTCGGTAAGCCGGCCGCGGTCGATCTCGACGATGCGGGTCGCAAGCGTCTGGAGAAAGCGGCGGTCGTGGGTTATGAAGAGCAGCGAACCGCTATACTCCCGGAGAAAATCTTCAAGCCAGCCTATGGATTCTAGATCCAGGTGGTTTGTCGGCTCGTCAAGCAGCAACAGGTCCGGCTCATTGACCAGAGCCCTTGCAATCAGAACTCTCCTCTTGTAACCGCCGGAGAGATCGGCAACAGGGACATCCGGGTCGAGCCTCAGGCGGGAAAGTACTGTATCAACCCGTTGCTGAATCTGCCAGCCTCCCCGGGACTCTATTTCGTGCTGTATCCGCAGCAGTTCATCCATCAGCCCAGGCATCAGCCCAGGACCGCTCTCATGGCCGAGACGGTTGCTCACTGCATGATATTCAGAGAGCAGGCCGACAATGCCGCCAAGCCCGCCGGAGACGACCTCAAAAACCGTCCCGGAAAGGTCTTGAGGGACCTCCTGAGAGAGTGCAGCAATCTTCACACCCTGTGGCCGCAGGACCTCGCCGCTATCAGGGCTTATCTCGCCGCTGATAATTTTCAGCAGGGTTGACTTGCCCTCCCCGTTTCTGCCGACCAGACATACCCTCTCTCCGGGCTCAATCTGAAGACTGACCCTGTCGAGCACCTCCGGCCCGCCAAACGCAAGACTCACGCCTTGCAGACTCACCAACGCCACTATTCACCCCACTTCTGCTGTATCCCAGCCGCTGCTATAAAATCCATATTGATCTGAATCATCGCCTGCTGAATCTTTCGGTAATCAACGCCGAAGGCCTCCTGAAGCCCCAGCGCGATATCCGCATACCGGCTGAAGACCGCCCCTATACCGGAAGCTGTATACTGGTGCCTGAAATCTTTGCACAAGGCCGACGCATTCTCTGTATGAATATGCGGTGTAGACTGCAGTGCCTTTTCGATCTCCAGGGCTATCTCATTTTTAAGTTCGTCCGTCTCCTCACCCTGGACCCTCCGTTGGAAAAGCCTGCCCAGTGACAGATCGCCGATATCAAGGCATGCGGTGAATTTCGCACAATTGGGACAACAGCACCTGAGTTCGTCCTTTATTGTCTCTACCAGGTGCGTTTCGAGGATCTCCCTGAATACCTCCTTCTGTCCGGAATCTGAAACAGGAGCGGCCACTTCAAGCATCCTGGCGACAAACTCGCTGCCGTGCTGTACCGCGGCCTCCGGGGTCTCCTTCACCCTCTTTGCATTCTCTGAACCTATAATGCTGTTCGCCAGGACAACGGAATAATGCATCTCGGCCGGGAACAGGTCGAGTTTCCTTTTGAGTTCACGCTTGTTGAGTTCGTATAACACCGCATAAACGGCATACATCCTGATATCTGACATGTCTTCCCTCTGGTAGTGTGCCCGCTTCAGGCATAGTGCAGACTCTGTTTTGCTGCGCCATGAATTATAACTGCTGGCGCAGAATTTCGTCATGCCCAGCCATCAATCTTTCCTTATCCTGGCAATCTTCCTCAACGGCATATTATAATGCCGCTGTTCTTATAGTCCCATTTGCAGCGAAGAAACAGAAGAACCGAAGGGGGAATCACAGAGATGAGTCAGCAACCGGGCAGTCCCGATCAAGAGGCAAAACCAGCAATTGTTCGTGAAATCCGCATAAATCCGATAGTGCCGAGCGAATCCGTACTAGTGGCAACCGCCCGCAGTATGCGCCCAAAAAAGGAGGAACCACAGGCGGCACACGACGGCAGGTCTCATGTTGAGACCTGCCCCTTCTGCCGGGGAAATGAGTCCATGACGCCGGCCCCGATTGCAGAGATCCCTGAAGAGGGGGATTGGCAGCTCCGTATCGTTGAAAACCTTTACCCTGTCCTGGGGGATGACCGCGAAGCCCCTGACTTTTCCTTCGGCCTGCAGCAGGCGATCGACGGCTACGGCCGGCATGAGGTGGTCATTGATCATGCCTCGCACGGCATCAGGATACACGAAATGACCGCCGCTCACCTCGCCCTTCTCCTGGCGACCTACCGGGACAGGATGGAGCAGCTCTATCATACTGACAACCGCCTGAGATATGTCCTTGTATTCAAAAACTTCGGGCCTGCGGCCGGTGCCAGCATCGGTCATACCCACAGCCAGATAATCGCCCTGCCGGTCGTCCCGGACAATCTCCAGGCCGAGGTCAGGAGCAGCAGTTCTTACTATGAGTCCCGCAGCCAATGCATTTTCTGCAGCCTTATCAACGAGGCACTCACCTTTGAGGCCACGCTCTATGACAGAACATCAGGGGAGGTCAGGAGGAAGATCAGCGTGGGCCAGTATGTGATCGAACAGAACAGCCGGTTCATTGCGGTAAAACCCTTTGCCAGCCGCTATGAATGGGAGGTGCATATACTGCCGCTTGCTCATCAGGCCGACTTTCTGGAGATCAGCCCGGCGGACATCGCGGACCTGGCAGAAATCTTCAGCCGGACAATGGCCAGGCTGAATACCGTACTGGGGGGCGTGCAATACAACTTTTTTCTCCATTCCCTGCCGCATGGGTCCGAGTATGAGGAGAGCACCCCTGCGTATCACTGGCATATTGAGATATGCCCGCGCACGAGCATCCCCACAGGCTTTGAGTTGGGATCAGGCCTTTATGTCAACACGGTCTCACCTGAAGATGCAGCCGAAAGGCTCCGAAACGCTGCGATCCCCTGAGCAGGCTGCTGCTAATTAGAGTCTGTGTATAAATTAAGAAGTTGTCATCCTCGGGCTTGACCCGGGGATCCAGAACATCATGAAAATAATGGATTCCCGCCTCCGCGAGAATGACGGCCAAAAACAAAAACAGCAGTTTATATGCAGACACTCATTAACGGTTCTAATAGCGGACAGATACAACAATGAAGGTCGCAGTACCGTTAGGTCTGCTCACCTCCACCTCATCTCCTTCAGTCCTGCGCAGCAGGGCTTTTGCCATTGGGGAGTCAATGCTGATAAAGTTCTTCCCGGCATCAGTTTCGTCCGGTCCGACAATCCGGTATTCGCAGGTATAGCCGTCCAAATCCTCAATCTCAACCCAAGCGCCGAAGTAGACCCTGGTGACATCCCCCGGCTTCCTGTCGACAACAATCAGCTCCTCCAGCCTCTTGGTCAGAAAGCGGAGCCGGGAATCAATCTGTCTCAGCAGCTTCTTCCCATAAATATACTCGGCGTTTTCAGACCGGTCCCCCATCGCTGCAGCCTCGGCAACCGCCTGCGTGACCCGGGGACGCTTGACCTTCCAGAGATATGACAACTCATCACTCAAACGCCGCTGTCCTTCGGGGGTAATATAGGCTGATCTTCCGTCTTTATCAGGTGATTTCATTAAATCCCCGCTTTGCAGGCAGAAACGTCATCACACCTGCAGCCCTCACGAGGTGCGGCTGGCAAGCCAGATCGTATGGTGGCCGCCCTTGCGCGGTCCCCGGGACCGCGCTTGAACTATTTCAACCCCAAAGCCGGCTGCCCGCAGGCGGCGCGTAAAAGCCCGGTCGGGATCGGCAGACCACACTGCCAGGATACCCTCCGGCCTCAGCGCGGAGAAAGCAGCCTTCAGCCCCGCCCCTGAGTATAGCCAGTCATTAGCCTTCCGGCTCAGCCCGTCAGGACCATTATCAACATCAAGGAGAATAGCATCATAGGCCTGCTGCTCTGACTGCAGAATTTCCGCAACATCAACCTCACGCACAGTAACCCGGTCATCCTGCAGAGGGTGGCCTGCCAGAACACCAAGAGGCCCCCGGTTCCAGGCCACAACCGCGGGCACCAGCTCAGCTACCACCACCCGGCCGCCTTCCCCCAGCAGGCGAAGGGTCGCCGCCAGTGTATATCCCATGCCGAGCCCCCCCACCAGCACCCTGGCTCCAGACCGGCTCCTGACCCGCGTACAGGCGAGTTCCGCCAGGGCATCCTCTGACCCGTGAGCAGAGCTGTTCATAAGTTCCTGTCCATCAATCCTGATAGAAAACTCCTTGCCCCGTCTGCATAAGCGGAGCTCTCCGCCATCCCCGGGCACCAGCGCTCTGTCGAGGAGTTCCCATGGAATCATGGTCTTCTCATCGCGGCAGACGGACTTTTTTCCGAACAGCACATATACACGCAAACTTGTCTCATAGCAAACCCATGTCAATAGTTTACCTGAGCAGGCAGATTAAAAATAATTAAGTGGCTGACGGAGCGTTCGTGGAATATAATATAGATATATGGCTTGTTTTGAAATAGTCATTGTATAGCTATAAATCTCCGGAATCAGTTGGAGGTGATATGCCTGCCGAGAGAAATTCCGACAGAAGCGCCTGCCACGAATTAGTGGAGTATACGGTTGTGACATTGAAAGACGGAAAGCTGAGGTTTCTGGATCTTACCGGAAGAGCAATTAACAGATCCAAAACCGGTCTCTGCTTCATAACAAGATACCCGCTGAAATCCGGATATGTTCTGGAATTCAGGGGCAAAGTGCTTCAACGCAGTCAGGGTATTGTGATGTGGATCAGGAACATCGGCGGCATTTATATGGCCGGGACCCGGCTGATCGAAAAGAGCCCTCAAACAATTCCCTGACATCGCTCTCTGACACTTTTTTTCTGCTTTCTCCCTGGTCCAGACGTACGCCTGCCGCTGAAACCATAGATCCGGCAAAGCAATAAGCATTGATATTTAAACGTTATTAAAATATAATTCAAAACGTGGGAATTCAATCCAGGGAAAACAGGTACTTCAGAAGATACAAAAAAAAGCTTTCCGGCAAAGTCTCTAACGGGAAGAACGCCCATGCTGTTGAAATAGTGGACTATTCGCTTGACGGGGTAGGCGTCATGCTGCACAACAATGCGCCTATCAGCAAGGGAGATGTCCTGAACGTTGAAAACGACGAACTCTCCATCCATGGAGACTGCGAAGTAGAATGGGCCTCGGTGACCCCGTCAGGACTCAGACTCGGCCTCCACAAACTGGCACCTCTCAGCGGCTCCCTGTCCAATTTCAGGCTTGCCGATATCCTCATCGGACTGCAGCGGTCCCTGAGGAGCGGGACCCTCAGAATTTTAAACGGTCCTGTTGAAAAAAATATCTATCTGAGGAACGGGGATATCATATTCGCCCGGTCCAACCAGAAACAGGAGCGGCTCGGTGATATCCTGCTCCGCGAGGGACGTATAACACAGGCAGCATATGATATTACCGCAAAGCTCATATCCATGACAGGAAAAAGACAGGGGGCGCTTCTTGTCGAAATAAAAGCCCTGGAACCAAAGGATCTTACCTGGGCAGTACAGCATCAGGTAGAGGAGATACTGCTCGACCTTTTCACTTTGTCCGGCGGCACCTTTGAATTTCATGAAGACGTTCTGCCTGCAGAAAAGATCATCCGTCTCAAACTGCCCAGTGGACAAATAATCTACAGCGGGCTGAAAAGAACAGAATGCATTGAAGCGCTCACGGATTACCTCAACCTCCCTGCCGGAACCATAATAGCCTTCTCACAAAATCCTCTCGACCTTTTTCAGGATATTACCTTTGATGAAGAGGACAAAAAAATACTTGCGTGCATCGACGGCAACCGGACCATCCGGGACATCGGGGTCCTCTCAGGGCTGGATGACGCCACGATCCGTCGGTCGCTGTCGGCCCTGATGAACACGGCTATTATCGAACCCGTGGACAGACAGATGCCTGAGGGGTCAGCCCCATTCGAATATATTATCAGCAGATCTGAGCCGCCGCCTGGGCTGATCGACAGCATAGAAGAACTGCATCTAAAATTCCCCGTGTCGGACTATTACTCCATACTCGGGGTTGACGACTCCGCGACCGATAATGAACTGAGAAGCGCCTTCTACTGCATTGCCAGGGAATACCACCCGGACCGACACTTTGATCTCGATGCTGACATCAAGGGAAAGCTCCACACTATATATGCATATCTTATAAAGGCCTATAACGTCCTGAGCAGCCGGGAAAAAAGAATGGAATACAACCGCTCGCTGTCGGGGAAACAGCCGGCCTTTACCCGGGCTGAACTGGCGCGGAATAAATTTAACGAAGGCCATGCCCATTACAGCGGAGGCGCTGTCGCTGAGGCGGCAAAAGACTTCAAGGAAGCGATCTATCTTGACAATACCGAGGCGATCTACCACTTCTGCTACGGCCTCGCATTGAGAGATTCCGACAGACTAAAAGACGCGGAAAGGGCCCTGTCGCGGGCCTGCAAAATTGCACCTGAAAACGATGAATTCAGTGCCGAACTGGGATATATATATGTCAGACTGGGACTCCTTCTGAGGGCAAAGATGAGTTTCATAAAAGCGCTCCAGATCAATAAGACGAACAGGAGGGCGCAGGAAGGCCTGCTGTCACTGCAATGAGGATGGAGGCATATGGATACTGAAGATCCCGGAGAGCTCACGACTGCAGGTCATGAGCAGAACAGAGCAGAGCCTGAAAACCTGAGGGGACTGCTCGCGCAGAGGCTTGCTGAGGTCCTGCAGGAGAACAAGGTCCTCCACGACCGGCTGGCAGAGCTTGATATCAGCATGAACATTGAAACGGTCGAGTTAAAAAAAGACATCGAATCGCTTTCGATGGAGCGGGATGAGCTGACAAAAGAAAACGAGTTTCTGCTCGAAGACTATACAGCCAAGGACCATAAAATACAGGAACTCCTGCGGCAGATAGAAATAAAACAGCTCATGATCAACGAGACAAGCTCGTATCTGGGTACGGCCACAGACCGGATAAAAAATCTCGAAAAACAATGCTCCAGTCTCGAGGCGCAGTATGCGGGAATATACGGGAACAGGACTACATCAGAAAAGATTGAGGACGGGGCTTTGCCGGAGGATGAAGCAAAGCCCCGCAATTCATTGATTGAAGATATCAGGAAAGAATTCGAAGAAACTCTCGGACAAAAAGACCTTGAAATAGAGACGCTGCACCGGAATATGGAACAGCTGCAGGAGCAGAACAAGTCCCTTGAAGCCGAGCAGACCGAGACCGAAAAAGAAAGAGAAGATACCGCCAAGATCCCCGGCCCGCTTGAAAATACGCTTATGGAAATGGAGCATTCCCTTTTAGGGCTTGAGCAGAGAATCTCCCGGGCCTCAGAAATAGGCGTCACTGAAAAAGAAGAGATCCTTGTGAAACTGGATGATGCCCAGAGGGAGATCTTCTCGCTCAGGGAATACCACCGGTCACTACTCGAGGCACTGAGGGCAACAGATGAGGAGGCCCGCAAGGGTGTCTTCTCCTTAAGTGACTTTCACCAGTCGATCCTCGATGCGCTGCGGACAAAGGAGCAGGAGCACGAAATCCTGAAAACTGAAACAGCAGACCTGCTGGCCACACTCAAGGAAAAGGAGGAGGCAATAGGCAGGCTGAGAAATGAAATCGAGCAGGCCGGACAGGGCAGTTCCGGTCATATACAGGACTTTGAAGAGAAACTGGACCATGCGGAAAAAAGAATCGTTTATCTTGAAGCCGCACTGGCACAGGAAAGCGCAGTCCGGGCTGATCTTGAAGATACTATGCAGCGCAAGGACATGATCCTTCAGGAGCTCCACGAGCACTTTATATCTGACAAGCAAAAGCTGGAGGCAGAAACCGCAGAAGCCGGAATGGCTGCAGAGCGTGCCGCAGATACGATTGGCCAACTTGAAACCATGGCCTTTGAACGCGAGGGAAAAATCACTGACCTGAGCGGGCAGCTCGCCGGACTGCAGGCGCTGACCGAGGCAAAGAGCCGGGAGACAGAAGCTCTGGAGGAAAAATACAGCAGGGCTGAAGAACAGCATCAGCGCAATATCGAGACCTCCGCAGAAGAAAAGACCGAACTGCAGCGCATCCTCAGTCTCAAAGAACGTGAGCTTGAGGCCCTTGCCCGCAGCAAGGAGGCCCTCGAAAACGAACTGGGCAGAGCCGCTGATGCACTCGCCCATCAGCAAGATCTCGCAGGGCCGGCAGAAGAGTATTCTGTTCAGCTTGAAGAGATCGGCAGGCTCAAACACGAGAACGACACTCTTTCGGCCAGGTTGGCTGCCACAGAAAAGCTGGAGACGGAGGCCGCAGATGCCAGAATGGCAGCGGAATGTGCGGAAGGAGAAATCAGCAAACTTGAAGTCCTGGCCGCCGACCGCAGTGAAAAAATCACCGGACTGAGCGAGCAACTCGCCAGGCAGCAGATCTTTGGCGAGGCAAAAAGCCGTGAGGCAGCTGAACTGGCAGAAAAATACAGCAGGGCTGAAGAGCAGCATCGGCACGACATGAAAACCTCCGAAGAGGAACAAGCCGGACTTCGGCATATGCTGAGCCTCAAAGACAGGGAGATTCAGGACCTCGCCCGCGGCAAAAAAGCACTGGAGGACGAACGCAACCGTGTCTCCGCTGCACTACCCGACCAGCAAAAACTTAAAGAACTCGAGGAGAAAGATTCTCTGCGGCTTGAAGAAATCAGCAGACTCAAACAAGACAATGCGGCTCTTTCTGCCGGGTTGGCTGAAGCACTGCAGAAGGCTGCCACCCTGGAAGAGATCAGGGCTGCCGTTTCCCTTGAAATAAAGAGTCTTTCCGAAAAAATGGATTCCCTGAAAGATGAAGGCATGGCTGACCGCGTCGCGCTGAAAAGCAATATCGACCGATCGTTCTCCATGATAGCCGAAAGCACAGAAAGGCTCGAACACGTCATAGCTGAGGGATTACCGCTCGCAAAAAAGCTTGAGGAGATATCCTCCGGCATGATGCGCGAAGCCCTCCCGACAGTCTACAACGCCGTTCCGCACGTATCAGAAAAACCGGGTCGCAGTTTCTGGAGCAGACAACTGGCTGCTGCAATAGGACTCCTCATACTTCTGGTGCTGACGGCAGCCATCTTTTTCAGACAGGAAGTCTACCAGGCATTTTCAGAAAAGAGAATCTTTGCCGCCACCCCGAAACGCACAGCATGGGAAACAGGGACAAAACAGGCTAAGAGCGGCCAATTTGAGGCAACGTTGACCTTCCTCAATAAGGAAGCGATTCAGGTCCTCGGCTTTTCCGATATTATTCCGGAGGCCGGCCTTGCGCAGAACACCTATGCCCTTATTGAGATAAAAAGTTCCGGCGGTTGCATAACCGAAGACTTTATTTCTTCCCCTGAAAAGAATATGTCCTTCTTTGATGATCACGGGACCTTAACCCCGTTGAATGAGC
>PNOC01000075.1 GCA_013824615.1 Thermodesulfovibrio sp. | reverse complement strand
GTTGCAGAAATTCTTCAAGGTGCTATACTTTACACAAGCAGATACGGAGAGGGAAGCGCCTTTTCAATAATTGTCCCGGTGAGCATACATAAATAATGAAAAGGGTACTGGTAATAGAGGACAATAAAGACAATCTGCAGCTGATAACCTACGCGCTTGAGCGGAGCGGCTACCAGGTCATTTCTGCCCTGACCGGAGAGGAAGGCGTGGAGCTCGCCATCAGGGAGAAGCCTTTTTTCATTATTATGGACATAAACCTTCCCGGGATTGACGGGATTGAAACAACGAGACGGATAAGGATCTCCGCACCCCATGGAGACATGCCGATTGTCGCCATCACCTCGTATGCCATGTCCGGTGACATGAAACGCATCATTGAATCAGGCTGCAACGCATATTTTGAGAAACCCATAGATCCTCTTACGATTGTTGATAAAATCCATGAAAGGCTGGGTATCCGATGAAGGTACTGGTTATTGACGATAATCCGGATGACAGAAGGCTCATGCGGTATAACTTCGAACACCATGACTGTGTCGTGATAGAGGCCGGCGACGGGCAGGAGGGGCTTGAAACTGCGCTCCTCTGCAGGCCGGATATTATCGTTTCGGACGCCCTGATGCCGAGGATGGACGGTTTCCAGCTGCTGAGGGAACTCAAAAAAAGGAAAGAGACGCAGAATATCCCTTTTATCTTCTATTCCGCCACGTATACCGGCGACAGGGAAATAGAACTCGCTGCATCTCTCGGTGCAGAGGCCTTTTTCGTCAAGCCCAAAGAACCAGATGTGTTCTGGGATGAGTTGAGTACTATCGTCGAAAAATGCAGGGCAGGCAACGGTCAGGGGGTTAAGGCCGAGATATTCGAGGAAGACCGGGAATATCTCAGCAGGTACAGCCAGATCGTCGCCACGAAACTTGAAGAGAAGATACGGGAGCTCGAGGTGGCCAAGGCCAGGATTGAGGAATCGGAGGCATTCGTAAGAAAGATCCTTGAAACCGTGGATGAAGGCTTTATCGTCGTGGATCGGGGATACAGGATACTGTCGGCAAATAAGGCGTTTTGCAGTTCCGCGCGATTGGCAGAGGAACAGGTCGTGGGACAGCTCTGCTATAAGCTTTCGCATCATAGCGACAGACCATGCTATGAAACCGGAGAGGCCTGTTGTGTGAAACAGGCTTTTGAGACAGGGATTCCCCAGTCGGCTTCACACAGACATATCAGCGAGACGGGTGAACAATATCACGTCGAGATAAAGGCTTATCCGCTCATGGATGCGGCGGGGTATATCGTGTCGGCTATCGAAACGATCACTGATGTCACTGAAAAGAAGAAGCTGGAAGAGCAGCTCCGGCATGCGCAGAAACTTGAGGCGCTCGGGACACTGGCCGGGGGTATTGCTCATGATTTCAACAACATAATCAGTGTTATCGTGGGTTACGGCGGCATAATGGAGATGCGCCTGCCGAAAGACGATCCAAACGCCGCATACCTCAGGGAGATCCTTGCTGCCTCTGAGCGGGCGACGCGCCTGACCGAGTCTCTGCTTATCTTCAGCAGAAAGCAGATTGCCGAAATGAAACCGGTCAGCATAAATGAGCTGGTGAACGGCATGAAAAAGATGGTTTTCCGGATAATCGGAGAGGATATCGAGACGAGCATTAATCTGTCGCCCGAGCAGTTGACGGTTATGGGAGACTACGGGCAACTGGAGCAGGTGCTTATGAACTTTGCCACGAATGCGCGGGATGCCATGCCGGCCGGAGGATTGCTCACCATAGAGACACATCTGCAGGAAATGGACGATGAATTTATTCACAGGAATGGTTTTGGCAAGCCCGGAAAGTATGCCCTGATTTCGGTCTCGGATTCCGGGACAGGGATGGACGAGCAGACTCGTGAAAGGATATTTGAACCATTTTTTACCACCAAGAGCCAGGGGAAAGGGACCGGGCTCGGCCTGTCGATTGTGTATGGGATCATCAATCAGCACGGGGGTTATGTCCATTGCGGGAGCGAGCGTAACAGGGGAACGGTCTTTGAGGTCTACCTCCCTTTGGCCGGCGGGGAGATATTCGGAAAGGAAGCAGTGATACAGGAGGCAGTGAAGGGCGGTTCCGAGACGATACTCGTAGCGGATGATGATGAAAATATCAGAAAGCTCACCAGAGAGCTCCTTGAACAGAAGGGTTACTCTGTAATCGAGGCGAGAGACGGGGCAGAGGCCGCAGACAAATTTCATGACAATAAGGACAGGATAGACTTTGTGCTGCTTGACGTTATTATGCCCAGGAAAAGCGGCAAAGAGGTTTTTGAAGAGATAAGGGCAATGCGGCCGGATATGAAAGTGCTTTTTATGAGCGGGTATACCGCAGATGTTATCGAGGGAAGGAAAATAACAGAAGAAAAACTGCCGTTGCTCCATAAGCCGGTGAAAGCGAGGGAGCTGTTAAACAAAATAAGGGAAATGTTGGACAAGGAGACATAAGAACGAAGAAATCTGCGCCTCGTGTATCATCATCCTTTTCCCATAACCTCGTTAAGAACTCTGATAAGCTTCCGGTTTTTGTCATGCGACATGACCGACATGCGCAGATAATTACTGCCCAGCCCTTTGATATCACTGCAGTCCTGTATCAGAAAACCGGCCCGGGTAACGCGGTCTGAAATTTCCTTCTGTTGAGAAGCAATTCTCATGAGATAGACATTCGAGTCAGACGCATAGACCGTAAGCCCGCTGATCTTCCTGAGATTTTGGAATAACAGGCACCGCTCCTCGCGGATGAACTTTTTTGTGGTCTTGATATACGTTTTGTCTTTCAGCGCTGTTATTGCAGCTTCGATCGCCAGATGGTTGAGATTCGGAAGGAGAACTGCCTGCAGCTTGGCAATGGTCTGCGCTGAAGTGACTGCATAAGCGAGTTCCAGCCCGGGAAGGCCATAAAAGTTTGCCGTGGTTCTCAGTATGAGCAGATTATCGAGGGTGCCTGTCCCTTCAATAAAGCTGTCATCGCCGGTGAATTCGAGCAGCGTTTCATCCAGAATCACAAAAATTCCTTTTGACGCTGCAGCGCTCAGCGTTGCCCGCAATTCCTCTCTGTCTGTCAACTTTCCCGTAATCCGGTCGGGGTTGGATACGATCAGGAGATCTCCGCTGCTGAGTTGCGCAGGAAGAGTTACCATCAGTATTGAGTCTGCTGTTTTTTCTTTGTCATGAGTCTCCCGGGGGAGAACCGCGGGCTCAGTCATGATACTATCTGCAGGTTTCAGTGCCTGACAGCACCGGTAGAGTAGTTCGCTGCCTGAATTGGCAAAAAAGATGCAGTTTTTTGGTATGCCGAATTTTGAGGCGAAGAATGCCTTCAGTCTGCGGCAGTACTGATCAGCCGGGAGGTCGATATCCTTGGCAGCCTTGCGGATGGCGGCCTTCACCCTTTTTGAGGGGCCGAGCGGGCATATCCCCGCGCTGACGTCGGTCACTCTGGTGAGATTCTTCTTCTGCTCTTCGGCAAAGGTATGAATATCTTTTTTCATCGGAACGTATTATATCATCTTGATGCAGAATTCTGGACAAGCCGGAACTGCAGAAGGTACAATTACCCATACCTATGGGTACGTTATTGGACGAAATAAAAAAATTGAATGCGACCATGCAGCGCCTGGCGGATCGCCTGGCCCCTGAGGCTGACTTCGGGGTCCTTGACAACTATAAGGCCTTCAGGGTGCGGTCACATGGCGGCAGTCCGCTGCTTACCGGGATTAAGTGCCCTGACCCTGTCACCTTTAAAGAGCTCAGGGGAATTGCTGAGATAGTTTCCAGGCTGAAGGCGAACACGGAGCAGTTTATCGCCGGGCTGCCCTGCAATAATGTGCTGCTCTACGGACCACGGGGGACGGGCAAGTCATCGGTGGTCAAGGCCCTTCTGAACCATTACGCTGCAAAGGGGCTCTGTATTATCGAGATACCAAAGGACGCGCTTGTCCATATCTTCGAAATTCAGGAGATGATCCGGCCGAGACGTGAGAGATATATCCTCTTCTGTGATGATCTGTCCTTCAGCGAAGACGACGACTCCTATGTTCCGGTAAAGACCGTTCTTGAAGGTGGGCTTGAGACGAGGCCTGACAATGCGCTCATCTATGCCACCTCGAACCGGCGACACCTGATGCCTGAAAAAGCTGTCGACAATATGCCGGTCTTGTCAGCAGGAGAACTGCAGCCTGCAGAGACGCTGGAGGAGAAGATGTCCCTGAGCGACCGCTTCGGTCTGCGGCTCGGCTTTGAACACTATACTGCGGATACTTATCTTGAAATCGTCAGCAACTATGCAAAGCTCAGGGGGATCCTCCTGAATCCGGAGGAACTCAGAAGCCGGGCGCTGACATGGACGCTCTCCCAGGGCGGTTTTTCGGGCAGGGCAGCCCGCCAGTTTATCGATGACCTTGACGGCAGCATAAAAAACAAACCCAGGAGATCAGGCGGCCCTTCGACAGGCTCAGGGTGACCGGTCTGTGGTGGGCCCTTTGATCTATATTCAATACATGGAGGAAATGCTCTGTCTTGATCATCGGCAGAGCATTATGATATCCTTCCCCTTTATACAACAGAATACGATAAAGACCCCGGCACGGCCGGTTATTAAGCGAGGATGAATTCAATGCAATATCGAGCCTGGTTTCAATGCATCAACGAGCAGTGCAGAGAACAGTATCCACTCAATACGATTATCTACCGCTGCAAGGCCTGCGATTCACTCCTGGAGGTGCAGCACGATATGGAGGCCCTTGGGCGCCGCGATGCCAAGGCCTGGATGAAGCTCTTCGAGGACCGGTATAAGTCCACCCAGTGGCCCTACGGTTCCGGAGTCTGGGGCAAAAAGGAGTGGATCCTTCCCCAGATCGCCGACGACAACATTGTCTCTCTCTACGAGGGCGGCACGAACCTTTTCTGGGCAGAGCGGTTCGGCAAGATGATCGGCATTGACAATCTCTGGTTGAAGCTCTGCGGCAACTCGCACAGCGGTTCTTTTAAGGACCTCGGCATGACCGTGCTGGTTTCTCAGGTCAAACAGATGATCAGCGAGGGTGCGCCGATAAAGGCGGTGGCCTGTGCCTCCACCGGAGACACATCGGCCGCACTGGCGGTCTACTGCGCAGCTGCCGGCATCCAGTCGATCGTGCTGCTGCCGAAGGGCAAGATATCTATTGCCCAGCTGGTCCAGCCGATTGCCAACGGTGCGCTGGTGCTCTCCCTGGATACGGACTTCGACGGCTGCATGCGTGTGGTGCGCGAAATCACCAAGGACGAGACTATTTATCTGGCCAATTCCATGAACTCACTGCGTATTGAGGGGCAGAAGACGGTCGGCATCGAGATTGTCCAGCAGTTTGACTGGGTGGTCCCCGACGTGATCATTATCCCCGGAGGCAACCTCGGGAATGTCTCTGCGCTCGGAAGCGGTATGCTCATGATGCGCGACCTCGGGTTGATCACCAAACTGCCGCGGATCGTTGTGGCCCAGGCTGAGCGTGCCAACCCGCTCTACCGCTCTTATCTGAAGAACTTCGAGTCTTTCGAGCCGATTGAGGCCCAGAAGACCCTGGCAAGTGCGATCCAGATCGGCAACCCTGTCAGTTTCGAAAAGGCGATCCGGACGATCAGGCAGTTCAACGGCATTGTTGTGGATGCCACCGAGCAGGAACTGTCCGACGCAGCCGCGCTCGGCGATACCACGGGCATGTTCAACTGCCCGCATACCGGCGTGGCCCTGGCTGCGCTGATCAAACTGCTGAAGGCCGGAAAAATCGACAAGGCCGAGCATGTCGTGGTCATTTCCACGGCACACGGCCTGAAGTTCACTGATTTTAAGGTCAATTATCATGAGGGGGCACTTGACTTCCCCTGCAATTATTCCAATAAACCGATCGAGTTGCCTGCGCGCGTCGATGCTGTCAAAGAGGCGCTGGAGCAGGCTTTAGAAAAGAGGAGAACGACCAATGGCTAAGAACACGGCAGACCGGAAGAAATGGCACCCCGCTACACTTGCAATACATGGATTGGAGAGGCTTCCCAAGGCCCACCATGCAGTCTCGACGCCGATTATGCATACGTCCAACTATTACTTTGATACGGCGGATGAGGTCGAGGATTTCATGCGGGCCAAGGGCCAGGGCAAGGTGATCCGCGAGCATGAGTACGCGCGGTACGGCAACCCGACCCAGCAGGAGACCGAGCGCAAGCTGGCCGCCCTTGAAGGCGCAGAGAGGGCCGTGCTCTATTCGTCAGGCATGGCAGCGGTCCTGCTGGCGATCATGACCTTCATGAAGCCGAAGGGCCATATCATTTTTACCGGCGACTGCTACCGTCAGACGCGCGACTTTGCGATAAACTTTCTCGGGAAGTTCGGCATTGAATATTCGATCGTTGATCCCACGGCAGAGGCCATTGAAAAGGCGATTACCCCGGAGACGAACATTATCTTTACCGAGTCGCCGACCAACCCGTATCTGCGGGTGCTTGATATCCCGGCCATTGTGAAAGTGGCTAAAGAGCGCAAGATTCTGACCATCATCGATGCCACGCTGGCGACGCCGTACAATATCAGGCCTATTGAAATGGGTGTAGACGTGGTTATCCACTCTGCGACCAAATATCTGGGCGGACATAACGACCTGATGGCAGGTGTTGCGCTCGGTTCCAATGCCCTGATGACCGATCTCTACAAGATGCAGCGGATGATTGGTGCAACCCCCGGGCCGCTCACCTGTTTCCTGCTCGAGCGGGGGCTGAAGACCTTTGGTATGCGTATGGAGCAGCATAACCGTGCGGGCCTTGCCGTGGCGCAGATGCTCGAGGCACACCCGAAGATCGAGAAGGTCTGGTACCCGGGCCTCCCATCGCATCCTGACTATGAGATAGGGAAGGAGCAGATGCAGGGCTTCGGCAGCGTCATCAGTTTCCTGGTCAAAGGCGGCAATACTGAAACCAGGAAGTTTATCGATGCACTCGAACTTTTTCTGATCACGCCGAGCCTCGGGGGCAGCGAGAGCCTGGTCACCCAGATGTGGGCCATGTCCTTCTTCGACTATTCGGAGGAATACCGCCAGAACATCGGCATGGTTGATAACCTGGTCAGACTCGCCCTGGGCCTGGAGCATGAGGACGATCTGATTGCGGACCTTCAGCAGGCACTGGACACGATCTGAGATATTCCGAGTTTATATTAAAAGAAAATTGCTGTTTTGCTGTCATTCCGGGGGCTCTTTCCTGCCTGCGGTCGGCCTGTCCGGAATGACAGCATAAATTGCACCCGTTGCTTTGTGAGAACGCCTGATTATGGACGCAGGATAAAATACCTGCTCTTTCGCAAAAAAACTACGAATCTCGACGAGTAAGAATAACCAAAAGTAACTGCCAAAATCTGTTCCCCAGTTCCTTCCTGGTACTCGACACTGAAGCGTTTTTTATACAGATATGAGTTTCTTTCGGAATTAAACGGTCAGTACTTATAGTAGAAAGCACTTCAGTATAGCTTCCTTTGCTCATCATATGGTTTGCGATACTCAGATGGAATAGTCCAAGATTGTTCCTTGGATTTCCACCACGATTGCCAGTGCTCGCGATTATATCCAAAATCCTTGCCTGTCACATGTGAAAGCTCTTTTACAACAAAACCGCTATTGTAATTCTTGATTTCTGGTGTCACGCGAGCTATAGCAAGGGGAATTGCCTGCTTGTCATTAAGCGCAATCAACGCACGAAAAGCCTCAGGCAATGCATTAAAGTCTGGCGATTTCATGCAATCTTCCAGTACTGGTATCGCATCCGTGGATGCAATGCGAGCTACCGCTTCGCATGCCGTAGCATGAGTCCAATATTCAACACCTCTTAATCTTAATACTGTCAATAGATGAGGTACTGCTTTACAATCTCCTATGTAGCCTAATGCCAGGATTGATAAGTCAGCTTTTGACTTTACCTCCGCCTCATTCATCATCCACTCGCCGAATTGTGGAGAATCGGTAGAAGGTTTCCTACTCTGATATTCTATCCAATCCTGAACATGTTGTATTAAAAAGGAATCGGCATCAAGCTTCTTCGGAAACTCATGATGACGCGCCAATCCAATAGCGCCTACTAACCGAGCATACGGATTCTCCCTGTTCCAAAGAGATACAAGTATTTCATTAGATTTTACTGATTTATTTGTACCAAGAACTTCGGCTATCCGAGATGCATTGAAACGATTCAATAAAGAAAACTCTTTGGAATATTGTATAAGTTGTTCTATAACGGTATCTCCAAATCTATTTGCCATAGCAACGCCACTGTCGCCAAAGTCGCGACCTTCTACTAATGCTTTAGCTGCACTCTTTGGAGTGATGGGAGGTAAAAAAACGAAAATAAACAGCAATCCAAACTCCAAAAGAATCACTGCAAAATAACTACATACGTTTATACCAACTGACAATTTTATTGTTCTTTTCCAATCTATGTTAACTTCTTTGTATAATGCCTTTAATATCGGGATTTCTGTTATAAGAGTTATGACGAAAAGTGGCAATATTAGCGAGAATGATTCCCAAACAAAATAATGGTCCATCGCCATCGCCAAAACAATAAGCGAGCCAGTAGCGCTGGACGCAATATTTATGATTGCGCTACGCCAGAGATGATTCTTAAATTTAATTTCTGGAATACGCCACCTTAGAATCAGAGCTTCAATTAGGACTATTACTAACGTTACAATGCTTGCTGGAAATATCGTTTCGCGGGTAAACAAGTTCAGGAGGGGTGAAATGCCATCAGCATAGCTTTCCCTCGGAAAGAAAATACTTACAATGAAAACTACTACAGCATATGCAACGATGTTAAACATATTATTCCCCTTGGACGATATAATATCATTTTATTTCGACTGCTGAAAACATAGTAAATTTAATCAGGTGCCGTCAGTTCTATGTAATAGCATCACGGACTTGAAAGAGTAACACCTGAGAATTGCCTTCAAAGCATACTGCCTAATGTTCGCTCCACAGTTTCACTTGAATGCCACAGATTCAGTAGTGGTCTTTGTGCGCGGGTTAGAAACTGAAATTATTACTGAAGCGAAATGTCCACAGTGCGGAGTCGTCGGTGAAGTAGTTATTCCACCCCTGAGAACTTCCGGTTGCAACATGCTGTGCAAACCGGCAGTGCGACTTTGTAGGACCTCCACGAAGAACTGTTACTGTTCAGTAATCTTCTGTTCGAGGAACTTCAGGAATTCCAGGGCAGGCCTGGAGAGAAACTTGTCTTTAAGATAAAGCACGCCAAGGTTCCGCGAAAACTGCGCGTCCAGTATCTCTGCCTTGACCATGGTGCCTCGTCTGATCTCATCCTCCACTGCCTTGTCAGGCAGGATCGAGATGCCGAGGCCGACCTTGACAAGCACCTTGATCGTCTCGATATAGGCCACCTCCATGGTTACATTGGCTGCGATCTTTTTTCTGGCAAATGCGGCTGCGATCATCTTTCGGGTCGTCGTTGCCGCCTCAGGGAGTATCATGCCGTAGGGGATTATGTCTTTCAGTCGTATAGTCTTCATTGACGCCAGAGGGTGCTTTTTTGGAAAAACCAGGGACATCGCGTCGGCCCATATGACCTTCGAGACAAGACCGGGTTCTGCCGGGGGGAGCGTTATCACCCCGAGGTCCACCAGATTGTTTTTTAGCATACCGACGATCGTCTCTGATCTGTGGCAGCGGAGTTTGAGGTCTACCCCGGGATATGCGGCAATATACGCCTTCAGGACATCCGGAAGCCGGTGCAGGCTGATGTGATCGCTGGCGCCGATGACCAGTTCGCCCGAGCAGTCCCGCGACATATCATGGACCGCAGTCTTTGCTTCCTGGACCGACCGGAGGATCCGCCCGGCATGCTCAAGAAGGTTCTCGCCAGCCCGCGTCAGGAGGACCTTCCTGCCGATCCGGTCGAAGAGCCTTGTTCCCAGTTCCTCTTCCAGCGACTTGATCTGTTTGCTCACCGCAGGCTGGGTGATGAGGAGCTCTTCGGCGGCCCTGCTGATGCTCCTGGTTTCAGCAACTTTTTTGAAATAGGCGAGCTGATAGAAATTCATACTTTTAGTTATAGATTTAATGAAAATAATGAATTTGTATAATACATTTTTCTATGGTATCTTAATTTCAGGAAAATGTAAACCACGTCAGAAATTTCAGCGTGGTATTATTTCCAACATGGTAAACTATGTTGGCGCGTTGCCGGCAGACAGAAACACCTCAAAGACTCTGCAATGACAACATGATCTGATCATGAATCACGTAAACGCAGACGTAAGGGTAAGTGAATTTTGTAAAGAAGGCTGGCAGGCCCCAAGACATGACTGTAAGGTGTTGCAGGCAGAGTCTTTTCGGCATTCCTGTCTGCCTGTGTATATGCAGCGGTAGAGTAAATTTGGGAGGAGAATTGTCTATGAAATTAACATTATCAGAAAAGATTTTCAGGTCTCACCTGAAAGATGAACCGTTTCCGGGGACCAAGGTCCTGGACATTGACGTGGTGATGTGCCATGAGATTACGACCCCGGTAGCGATCAACGACCTGGTTGCGCGCGGTATGGACCGGGTCTTTAACCCGGACAAGATAAAGGTGGTGATTGATCACGTGACGCCGGCCAAGGACACCAAGACTGCCCTGCAGGGCAAGATCGTCAGGGACTGGGCCCGGCGGCATCAGATCAAAGATTTTTTTGATATCGGCCGCAACGGGGTCTGTCATGCGATATTTCCTGAAAAGGGATTTATACGGCCGGGCTATACCGTGATCATGGGCGACTCCCATACCTGCACCCACGGCGCCTTCGGGGCCTTTGCAGCGGGGGTAGGGACTACGGATCTCGAAGTCGGCATCCTCAAAGGGGTCTGCGCCTTCAGGGAGCCAAAGACGATCAGGGTGAACATCAACGGGACGGTGCCTGCAGGCGTCTATGCCAAGGATATAATTCTCAGGATTATCAAAGAACTGACGGTGAAGGGTGCCACGGACTGCGTTATCGAATTCCATGGCGACGTGGTGAAGAAGATGTCGATGGAGAGCCGGATGACCCTCTGCAATATGGCGATAGAGGCAGGAGGCACCTCCGGAGTCTGCATGCCGGACAGGGTGACGGTCAACTATCTCTGGCCGTTTATCTCGTCCGAATATGCCGACAAGAAGGCCGCGCTTGCTGATTTCAAGAAATGGTGGTCTGACAAGGGCTGCTCCTATGTCAGGGTGATCGATATTGATGTGTCTTTCCTCGAGCCGCAGGTGACCTATGGATTTAAGCCGGACGAGGTGAAGAATGTCACAGAACTGGCCGGGACCCCGGTTGACCAGGTTTATATCGGTTCCTGTACCAACGGCAGACTTGAGGACCTGAAGGTCGCCGCAGCGTACCTCAAGGGCAAGACCATAGCGCCGTCGGTCAGGGGGGTTGTTTCTCCGGCAACGCCGAAGGTCTTCAGTGAGGCCGACAGGCTGGGGCTGATAAAAATATTTATGGATGCGGGTTTTTGTGTTACGAACCCGACCTGCGGGGCCTGCCTCGGCATGAGCAACGGCGTCATAGCGCCGGGCGAGGTCTGTGCCTCGACCACGAACAGGAATTTTAACGGCCGCATGGGTAAGGGCGGCATGGTCCATCTGATGAGCCCTGCCGTCGCTGCAGTGACGGCAATTACCGGAGTGATCACGGATCCACGGACATACGGCAAGGGAGGTGCAGCATGAAGCATTTTGGCGGAAAGGTCCTTTTTCTGGACAGATCTGATATCAATACCGACGAGATCATCCCGGCGAAATATCTTACCGAGATATCCAAGGAGGCATTAAAGCCTCATATGCTGGAGGACCTGAAGCTCGACGGGTTCGACCCGGACTCCTCAGAAGTGAGGGAGGCCAGGGTGATCGTCAGCCGCGGCAACTTCGGCTGCGGGTCGTCGCGCGAGCATGCGCCCTGGGTCTTTGAGGTGAATGATATCAACGTGGTCATCGCGTCCAGCTTTGCCAGGATATTCAGGCAGAACATGTTCAACTGCGGTATGCTGGCGATTGAACTTTCCGAGTCAGATATCAGCAGCCTGTTTGACCATAAGGCTGCTGAGGCATCCATTGCTTTCGACTTCGGAGGCAGCCGGCTGACGATCAGTTCAGCTAAAGGCAGCAGGACGTATGACTATAGGATCTCGGAATTCGACAGGGCGCTTGTCGAGGCCGGGGGTTGGGTGGGGTTCGCCGATGCCAAATACTGAGATGGGTCCAGAAGAACGCATCAGGGAACTGGGGATCGAACTGCCGCCGCCGCCCAAGCCGCTTGGTGCCTATGTCCCGTTTGTGAGGACCGGCAACCTTGTCTATCTCAGCGGCATGCTGCCGCTTAAGAACGGGAAGCTGATCCATACCGGCAGGGTTGGTGAAGCGGTGTCGCTGGAAGACGCGATAGCCTGTGCAAGGCTTGCTGCGATCAATGCGCTTGCTGTCCTGAAAGCGGCCGCAGACAGCTTTGACCGGGTGAAACGGTGTGTCAAGATCTCAGGGTTTGTCGCCTCGGCCCAGGATTTTTATGATCAGCCGAAGGTGATCAACGGTGCTTCGGAGCTGATCGCTGAGGTTTTTGGTTCTGCGGGGTTGCATGCGCGTGCTGCGGTGGGTGTGCATGCGCTGCCACTGAATTCGCCGGTTGAGATAGAGTTTATCTTTGAGGTGGAGGGGTAGCGTGGTCATGGTGCGGGAGAGAGCTGCTGAAAAATTTCTGCAATGCGACAATATTTAATTATTAATCACATATATGCTGATTAACTGCTGTCTTTGTTTCAGAAGCAGGCTGGCAGACTATGCCCATGACTGTAAGGTGTCGCAGGCAGAAGATTTTTCAGCAGCTCTCTCCCTGTGAATATCTATGCTTGCGATGACCTGAGTCGCCCCATTCCCGGGAGAGGATAGGAGCTGATCGTATGGATTTTTTTTATATGCTGTTTCCGGTGTCGGGGGTGCAGACGTATGTATTTATCCCGCCGCTGGTGGCGTTTGTGCTCTCTTTCTTTACCTCCATGGGTGGTGTGTCTGGAGCGTTTCTGCTGCTGCCGTTTCAGATGAGCTACCTTAACTTCACCAGCCCTGCGGTCAGCTCCACGAATTTTCTATACAATATTGTGGCGATCCCGAGCGGCGTTTACCAGTATATCAAAGATGGCAGGATGGCCTGGCCCCTTACGATGATCGTGATTGCGGGCACGCTCCCCGGCGTTTTTCTGGGCTATTATTTCAGGATCATGTATCTGCCTGACCCCCGTGTTTTCAAGCTGTTTGTCGGCTGCGTCCTCCTGTATATCGGCGTCCGCCTGCTCTATGAATTTTCAGGGAGGGGCTCGTCTGGTCAATCAACGGCTCTTGAGGAGAAGTTCAGCCAACAGAGTGCTCAGATGAAGCATTCAGGACATTCCAAAGTCGCCTCCGGCCTGCCGACTGAGGCCGTGGTCAGGACCCTGTCTGTTTCGATGAAGAAGGTCGAGTACGAGTTCTGGGGTGAGATTTTTTCATTCAGTACCCCGGCCATGTTCCTGCTTGCCCTTGCCGTCGGGGTTATCGGCGGGACCTACGGCATCGGGGGAGGGGCGATCATCGCGCCGTTCTGTGTTGCCATCTTCAAACTTCCGGTCTACACCGTTGCCGGAGCAGCACTGCTGGGGACGTTCCTGACCTCTATTGCCGGAATAGTCTTCTACACCCTGGTCCCGATAAAAGATGGCGTTGCCACGTCACCGGACTGGCTGCTGGGGTTCCTCTTCGGCATCGGCGGTTTTGCCGGTATGTACCTCGGCGCGCGCGCTCAGAAGTATATGCCCCAGAAATATATCAAGCTTATGCTCGGGGCGCTGATCGTATATGTGTCCGCCAGTTATATTGTTCAGTTTTTCAGGTAGAGGTTGAGAATAAGCCTGTCATCCTCGGGCATGACCCGGGGATCCAGAGCATTTTGAAAACGCTGGATTCCCCGATCAAGTCGGGGAATGACCGGCAGTAAATTATAAGTTCCTCAGGCACTCATTGAGGATGATTGAAGGAGAAATTATGCTTATAGGAGTAATGTCAGACAGCCATGACAACATGCCGCAGATACAGAAGGCGGTTGATTTATTCAATGCCCGGAACGTTGAGCATGTGATTCATGCGGGGGATTTCGGTGCCCCCTTTACGTTTCGTATTCTTAAACATCTGCAGTGCGGCTTTACCGGTATATATGGGAACAATGACGGTGAGAAGCTGCTCCTCCAGAAGCTGTCGCAGGGACGGGTGTTCAAACAGCCGCATGTCTTTGAACTTGACGGCAAAAAAATTGTCGTGATCCATGAACATCATATAGTCGATGCACTTGCGGCCAGCGGGCATTACGATGTTGTAGTTTACGGCCACACCCACGAGCCCGATCTGCGAACAATCGGGAAGACCCTGTTGGTCAACCCCGGAGAGACCGGCGGGTGGCTCTACGGAAAATCAACCGTGGCCCTGGTTGATCTTCAGGCCCTGAGTGCGGAGATTGTAGATTTGAACAGTTGACGAAATACTCTCTATTTATGCGGCAAGTACTGCTCTCACCATGTTTGCCAGCTCTCCTGGCAGGAAGGGCTTTTGGAGAAAGTGCAGGCCTGCTTCAATCATCCCGGTTTCTTTCAGGATTTCTTCGGTGTACCCGCTCATGAAAATAGCCTTTATATCAGGTCGGATAGCAAGCATCTTTTCGTAGACTGGTGTGCTGCTTCCATGTGGCATAATGACGTCAAGTATGACAAGATTGATTCTGTCCTTGTCTGCATGAAAGCTCTTCAGTGCCTCTTCTCCATTTGCATCCCCTATGACACAGTATCCTAACTCTTCGAGCATTAATTTCGTCACTGTTCTTGCGGTGCTGTCGTCTTCTACCAGGAGGATTATCTCCGTCCCCCCTCCAGGCCGCAGACCTTCAATGTTCTCCATCTCTGATTCCTTTCATAGGCTTGTTCTATGTGAAAATATACTGCGAATCTCAATGGAAAAGCAATATATTTCTCCTGATGACCCGCATTGCTGCAGCTTTTGAACCGTGATTCGTTATCGGGGTAACAAACAAAGTCATAGAGTATGGCACAGGGAAAAAGATGAGGTGTTCACTTGTCCTATACCTCGAACTCCGAGCCTTTTGCCGGCACATGGGTCTTATATTTGAATCTGTCCGTAATAATCTTCTGGAAATCGTATGAGGCCTTTTCTTCTCCATGGACGATGAATATCTCCGGCGCTTTTTTGAACTGTCCAATCCAGTTGAGCAGTTCTGTCTGGTCGGCATGGGCTGAAAAGCCTCCCAGCGTATGTATGCGCGCCCTGACCACAATGTTTTCACCGAGCACTTCGACCATATGCGCTCCATCAACAATCTGTCTGCCGAGTGTTCCCTTTGCCTGATAGCCGACAAAGACGATGCTGCTTTCCTTTCTCCAGAGGTTATGCTTCAGGTGGTGTTTGATTCTGCCGCCTTCGCACATACCCGAACTGGCAATGATGATCGCCTCTTTTTTAATCTTGTTCAGTTTCATCGAGTCCTCAATGCCTGAGGTGAAGTGTATCCTGAGCGCGTCCCTGCTTTCGGTGTTGAAGAGCGCCCTGGCCTCTTCATCGAAATAGTCCTCATGGGCCTTGTAGATGCGGGTGATGTTCTCTCCGAGTGGACTGTCGAA
>PNOC01000074.1 GCA_013824615.1 Thermodesulfovibrio sp. | reverse complement strand
CCCTGCCGCTGGATCTGCAGGCCAAGCTGCTTCGGGTGCTTGAAAGCGGTGAGTTTGAGCGCCTGGGCAGCCCCCGGACCGTAAAGGTCAACGTCAGAATCATTTCGGCAGCAAACCGTGACCTTGCCGGCGTGGTCAAAGAGGGCGGGTTCAGGGAAGACCTTTACTACCGCCTGAACATCTTTCAGATTACCGTGCCGCCTCTTCGCCAGCGCCGGGAGGACATATTACCGCTCGTATGGTCTTTTGTGAAGGAGTTCAGCATGCGTATGGGCAAGAGGATCGAATCCATCCCGCAGAAGAATGTGGAAGCCCTGCAGGCCTATCCCTGGCCGGGCAACGTAAGGGAACTTCGGAATGTTACCGAGCGTGCGATGATCCTTACCACCGGACCGGTACTGCATCTGGATATACCAAAGAATGCGTCGTCAGGAACCGCTCAGAGCGGGACGCTCGAAGAGGTTGAAAAAAAGTATATTATCGAGACCCTGAAGACTACCGGATGGAGGGTAAGCGGCAAAGGCGGTGCAGCAGAAATTTTAGGCCTCAATCCAAAAACGCTTGAATCGAGGATGCATAGGCTGGACATCCAGCGAACCAAATAAATGCCTGATATATCAGGAGTCTCCTGATATATAGGAAAACATACTTTTTTCCCGCAGCCTGATCCCGTCGCAGCCTTGACTGTTATTTTAATGTTTTCAATGTGATAGAACTCCTGTCATGACAATTAACCCCCTGGCACACATTCTGCTCTCCATACATTAAACAAACCTCACAAACAGGGTGAAAGCCTCTGAGGCGGCGACTGCGGGAGGTATTATTTTTTAAACAGAGTATATACCCTCTTGATGTGATAGGCACATATAAGAGGCAACAACAGGAATAGAAAGGAGAGAAGATGATAAAAAAATTGAGAGGGTTGTGTTTATTGGTTATGGGGGCGCTGCTTCTAATCCTGACAGGATACGCAGCCCAAAGTGAGGCAAGGGTAAGTGTCAATATAGGGGTCAATCTCCCGGATTACCGGTTTGCTGCTCCGCCTGAGGTGGTGGTGATACCCGGAACCTATGTTTACATGGTCCCTGACATTGATGTAGATGTTCTGTTTTTTCAGGGCTACTGGTGGCGTCCGTATGAAGGACACTGGTACAGATCCCGCAACTACAAGGGGTCGTGGAGCTACGTGACCCCGGGGAGGATTCCCCGTGGCTTGAGAGAACTGCCGCAGGACTATCGTCAGCGTCTGTCCTCCGGACACGAACGTGTACACCACAGAGAAGTCCAGAGGAACTGGAAGAAATGGGAGAAGAACAGACATTGGGACAGGAGGGGAGAGCAGAACCGCGGGCATGACATTCTCGACCGCGGAGGCCGCGATGAACCAAAAGGCCGGCATTAACAGAACAGGGCATGAAGACACATTGCACTAATAAATCAATTCACCAGGAGGTCAAAAAATGCAGACAATAATAGCAAAAAGAGTTTTTTTATTTTTTTTAGCCGTGTTCGCCGTGAGTTTCATCGGTGGTTGCGCCCATCATGAGAAGGCCCCGAATGACAGGCCGGGATATCTGTACTATCACAAGCCATTGCCGGAAGCAGCCCGCGCACTGGATGCCGCGCGCATGGCAGGCAAAGATAAGGAATGTCCGGCAGAATTTAATGCAGCCAGTGACATGGTGGACAAGGCCTATGAGATCTACATAGCCTGCCGTACGCAGGAGGCGATCGACATGGCGCAGGCAGCGATTGGCAAAATCAATGCCCTTTGCCCGGCCAAACCGGTTGTTGCAGTGAAACCTGAACCCATGCCTGAGCCTGTGCCTACGCCGCCGGCGCCAACTCCGGAGCCGACACCTCCGCCGCCAGCGCCCGTCGTTGAGCCGGTGAAGATCACCCTGGAGGACGTACATTTCGATTTTGACAAGGCAACCCTTACGCCAGTCGCAATCGGAATTCTTAACAGCGACATAAAAACGCTGAAAGCAAACCCCGGTATCAGGGTCCAGATCGAGGGACATACCTGTGCGCACGGCTCTGAAGACTATAACAGGGCACTGGGCGATAGAAGGGCCAATGCGGTAAAAGAGTACCTTGCAAATCAGGGCATCGCTGACGACAGGATGACGACGATCACATATGGCGAAACAAGGCTCGCCATGCCTGAGATACCGACAGCGCATAACAAAAATTCAAAAGAAGCAAAGGCAAACAGGCGTATTCACTTTGAGGTCATCGTAAAGTAGGATCAAGGGCAGGGGCGTATTTCGATGCGCCCCTGCCTGTTGCAACCGGCCTCAAGCGAGTAATGGCCGCTCTAACAAAAGGTATCGATAGTATTTTTAATGCAATCAATTATGATTGCAGATCTGAGAGCAGGAGGATTAATATGAAAAAATTTATTTTTATGGCAGTGATAATGGTTTTCGGGCTGGCCTTGTTTTCGGGCTGCGCCACGATAAAGGGCGAAACAACGGGTGAATATATTGACGACTCGACAATTACGACAAAGGTCAATGCAGCAATAGTCAAAGACCCGGATGCCCAATATTTCAAGATAGATGTGACGACCACAAAAGGAGATGTTGTTCTGCAGGGTTTTGTGAATAACAGAGACACCGAGGCCCGGCTGGTGACAAAGGTCAGGGAAATCAGGGGCGTGAAATCCGTGAAAAGTCTCCTGAAGATTGAAGTAAAAAAGTAAAATTGTAAGGAGCCCTTCTGTGAGGAAGGGCTCACAAATTTCAAAAAAACATGAGGGCAGGAGGCAGGAATGCTTTATAACAAAAATCTCTTTAACCGAATGATGGGCTTGAGTCTCCTGGCAAGCCTGGGCTTCGCTCTTTGCGGAACTTCCCCGGCATCTGCCGCGACCGCTCCAAACCTTGGCGCGGCCAGCACATACGCAATCGTTTCCAGCACCTATACCAATGCCAACACTGCACCGCAGACCATAATCAACGGAACTGCTTTGCAACCGGCTGTTTGCGCTACTACGTTAAACGCCCCGGTACCCCTGGCAATTACCGGCACAACCGTTGTGCCTTGTGATCCTTTAACTGTCGGGCTGGATTTTAACACTGCCCTGGCAGATCTTACTGCTCAGGCCAATGCGCCAACCTGTACATTTCTCGGCGCGACCCCGTTAGAAGCGGTGGTTATTCCGGGGTATCCTGCCGGAACGTTCCCTCCTGGTTGTTATACCAGCGCTGGGGCGATGAATATAACCGCAAACGGAATTGTGACCCTCTCTGGCCCCGGGGTTTACATCTTCAGGCCAGGTGGGGCACTTAATACAGGAGCTGATTCACAGGTTGTCCTGGCAAATGGCGCCTGCGCCTCTGATGTATTTTGGGCCCCTGTCGGCGCCACGACACTTGGAGCAAACTCCGGACCGTCACTTGTTACGCCGACATTTCAGGGAAATATCCTTGATGCTGCCGGTATCAACATAGGACATTTTGCAAACCTGACCGGAAGAGCCCTGGCCTTTGGCGGAACAGTCCTTACAGATGCCAACACCGTTACCGTCCCTACGTGCGCAGCATTCTCAGCCCCCGCTACAGCCGTCCCCACGCTGAACGAGTGGGGCATGATATTCTTCATGCTGCTGGCAGGGATGGGGTCTGTCTATTATTTGAAGAAATACAGAAAAGCTTAATTGGCATGATTTAAAAATAAAAAGGGCAGGGCTTGAAACCCCTGCCCTTTTTATTTTTAAGAGAAAGTAGAGACCCAAAGATGTTTGAAGATATTGTAGAGACCGTACGTGAACCCCTTATTGTACTGGATGCGGACTTAAGGGTCCTGTCAGCCAACCGCAGTTTTTATAAGTCCTTCAGGGTAACGGCTGAGGAGACTATCGGTAATCTTATATATGATCTCGGAAACCGGCAGTGGGATATTCCTCCGTTGCGAAAGTTGCTTGAAGATATTCTCCCCAAAAACAACAAGTTTGATGACTATGAAGTGGAACATATATTTTCAAATATAGGGCACAAAATAATGCTGCTCAATGCCCGCCGTATTACGCATAAAGAAATAGGCTCTCAGATGATACTCCTGGCTGTTGAAGACGTAACTAAAGTAAGAAAGCTCGAAAGAGAGCGGAAAAATATCCTTTCCATGTTTGCCCATGACATGAAAAACCCTGCAGTAACCTCGGAAGGTTTTCTGTCGAGACTCCTGCTGGGGAAAATAGGAGCACTGACTCCGGAGCAGCAAGACTACCTTGAGATTATCCATAGTGAGCTGAACAAACTATCGGAATTGATATCAGATTTCCTGCAGTTCTCGAGGTTTGAAGCCATGGAATATACGCCTGTCCTTGCTCCCTTCAACATGGAAGAGGAAATCCAAAAAAATGTTGAAGCGGAAAAAGTAGAGGCTGAAAAGAAAGAACTGAGGATAATGCTTGAGCACCCTCAGGGACCACCTCCCGTGGTGAACGCCGATGTCGTCATGGTGAATCGGGTGATCAGAAATCTGCTCGTCAACGCCATCAAGTACACCAACCCGGGAGGGGCCGTAACAATCAAAATATCGGACAGAGGCAATGAACTGCTTGTCTCTGTTGTTGATACGGGCGTGGGAATACCGGAAGGGCAGCTGCCGTACATATTTGATGCCTTCTACCGTGCGGGCAACTCGAAGGGTTCAGGGCTTGGGCTCTGCATTGCCAAAGGAATAATCGAAGGCCATGGTGGAAGAATATGGGCTGAAAGCAGCCCCTCCCAGGGCAGCACCTTTATTTTTTCTCTGCCTAAACATGAAAATGGCTGATATAGCAGGAGTCTCCTGATATATCAGTAAAAAATATTTTTCACAGCAGCATCCCTCCTTAAAAATTCCCGAAGATCCAATAATTTGAGACCCCTGAGAAAGTACCTGCTCTGTCATCTTCGGGCTTGACCCGGAGATCCATGTTTATTAATAATCAGGGGGTTATGGATTCCCGTCTTCACGGGAATGACTGCGAAAGAGGGTTTTTCAGGGCTCTCAATTTCAACGGGTTAGAGATCTCTTTTTTCAACGTCGTGCTGGCACAGCTTGTGCTATTAAAAGTATGCACATACACAACGAGAAAGGAGACCTGCGGGATATGACTAAAGACATGCTACAGGAAACGTTCGAACAACTGAGAGCTGCAATAAAACTGCGCTGGGGAGCGCTTACCGAGAGAGACCTTGATACGCTGGATAATTCACTGGATCAGTTGAAGGGTCTGCTGCACGCGCGGTACGGGTACACAGATGAAGAAGCTGAAAGGGAGATATCTCTATTCCACAGCAGCATGGACCCGGAGGCAGTAAATCCGGTTGAAACAGTACGCGAAACAATATCAGGCTCGACACCGGAAGAAGCAGCCCACGTCGCCAAAAGAGTCTATAAAAAATAAATGCACCTGAAGCGCCCGAGGCCTATATCAGATGAAAGGGGATATTCATGGAGAAAACTTTGGAGAGACTGAATTATTTTGATCAAAACGCCGAGGAACGCGAAAATATATTCTGGAGAGACGATACCGGGCTGAACGGGGAGGAACCCGAGGAAGAGAAGGAAGCCTCCCCTGCCGACGGCGATTATTCGCCGCTGAAGGTATACCTCAGAGAAATGGGAGCTATTCCACGGCTGACCAGAGAAGGTGAAATAGACGCCGCCCGGTTAATCGAAAAGGGACGGATCAACCTGATGGAGATCACCTTCTCGCTCCCGTTTGCCGTAGAAAAGCTGCTGAGGATCGGAGAGGCTGTACGAAACAACGAGACAGGGCTCGACGACATCATTCAAAGCAACCTGGATTCCGCCGGGGCACGAAAGGTCTTTCTGTCCTGGATAGGGCAGATGAAGACATACCACCTCAGGACGGTCGCACTTCAGACCGGCACCCCGAAACAACGCAGAGATGGAAAAAAAACGGGTTCAGGAGCCAGGCCAGGGATGCCTGACATAGCTGCGGCCGGCCTGACTCTGAAGTGGAGCTTCATCTACTCTTTTTATGACGAACTCACGGACTCTCTGGAAAAGATAGAAAAAATCCGGGAAGAGCTGAAACGGCTCGAAAAAAAACTTGAGCCGCGAAAATCCGATAACCGTCAGAAACATTCTCAGTCCGCTGCTGCCAGCAGGACACTATCCGCCCCGGCTTCACGCAAGCGAAAGGCTCAGGACCCGAGGAGAGAGAGCCGTCTCGAATGCCAGGCTAAAATTCAGCAGTACGAAAAGGCGATGGGGCTCACCTATTCCGGGATGAAGCAGTGGAAGCGGTCCTTCGAGGAGTGCAGGGAGAAGATTTCTGAATCCAAAGGGGCCATGGTCGGAGCAAACCTCAGACTGGTGATCAGTATTGCAAAAAAATACCTGGGAAAGGGCCTCAGTTTTCCTGACCTTATTCAGGAGGGTAACATAGGGTTAATGAAAGCTGTTGATAAATTCGAATACCAGAGGGGCTATAAATTCAGCACCTACGCGACCTGGTGGGTAAGGCAGGCGATCACAAGAGCACTTACGGATCAGGCAAGGACTATCAGAATCCCGGTGCATATGAGTGAGGCTATGGCGGCGGTTGCCAGGACCTCCCGGGAACTCGCCGGGGAGGTCGGCCAGAAGCCGCTGGAGGAGGAGATCGCAGCAAAGCTGAAAATGCCTGTCCCCAAGGTGCTGACTATTCTCAATATAGCCAGGGAACCGGTCTCTCTCGAGTCCCCGACAGGTGAAGATAAGGACGGCCATCTGGGCGAATTTCTCGAGGACAAGTCATCCCCTTCACCGCTGGACCACGTCATCACCTGTGACCTGAATAAAAAGATAGAAAGCGTACTGGGGACACTCAATCCCAAGGAGTCCAGGATACTGAGGCTGCGTTTTGGCATAGGGGAGGATGGCCCCCGAACGCTTGAAGAACTTGGAGAGGAGTTTGCATTGACCCGAGAGAGAATACGGCAGATCGAAGTGCAGGCAATTCAAAAATTGCAACAGCCTTCCCGGATGCTCAGCCTCAGGGTTTTTCTGGAGACCTGAGAGCCAGGGACTTTAAAACTTTAATGTATTAAACGTTCACCGAAAAAGGAGGAAATACTGATGAGCATGTTCAAAATAATATTTGTTGTACTGATACTCATGACATTCGGCGTGATTGAGGCAAAGGCGGTCGAGCAATCAATCTGTACTTCGGGTGCAAAAGAGGAACTGTATCCCAACGGCTCACTTAAATCCTGCGTCCTGAAGGATATTTTTCGATCAAACGATATCAAATGCATCGGTCAAAATCCAGTCAGCTTTTATGACAACGGCCGGCTTGAAACGTGCGTGCTTGCTGAACAGGCCACGATAAGCGGCCAGAAATGCAAAGAATTCGGGTCGATAAGCTTCTACCCGGACGGGAAATTCAGATCCTGTATAAAAAAGGATTGATTCGCGGAGTGAGTTTGCAAGGCGATCGTTCAGAGGATAACACGATGAAGCAGAAAGTTGACGAAGTATCAGAAAAGCTTTTTCACAAGACCTATGAGCAGCTGGGTGAGCGGGAGAAAAAAGTTGCTCATCATCTCGCCGAGCGAAGTCATATTTCGAGAAATGTCGTTAAGGACTATTCTGAACAACTGACTTTCGGCCAGATGATGGCTGACAAGGTTGCGGCTTTTGGAGGCTCCTGGGTTTTCATCACAATCTTTGCAGTGGTACTGGTCACCTGGGTTTTCCTGAATTCATTCGTTGTGCTTAAGCTTGATAAATCATTTGATCCATACCCGTATATTCTGCTAAATCTTTTTCTATCCATGCTTGCCGCCATTCAGGCCCCGATAATCCTGATGTCGCAAAACCGGCAGGCTTCCAAGGATCGCCTGAGTGCAGAGCACGATTATGAAGTCAACCTGAAGGCAGAACTTGAAATACTGACACTCCATGAAAAAATGGATTTGCTCAGAGAAGAGCAGTGGAGTGATCTTCTGTCAATTCAGCAGGAACAGCTGAGACTTCTCGGCCAATTAATTGAAGGCCTGAAGATAAAGCGCTGAACCATCGTCTGCCGGCGCAGCGCTATATAAGAGTCTGTGTATAAACTGCCATTTATGTCTTTGGCTGTCATTCTCGCGAAGGCGGGAATCCAGTGTTTTCAAGGTTTCTCTGGATTGCCCGATCAAGTCGGGCAAGGACAAACTAACGGTCTTCTTAGTAAATCAACCCCCCATAGAAACCATGACCTCCAATCTCAGGACAGAACAGGCAGAGACCTGCAGTCTTCAACAACACGCCGGGTTAGCGGCTTTCCCTGACAGCGCGATAAAATTACCTGATATATCCGGATACTCCTGATATATCAGAAGGCAGCAGCACACACAGAATCAGTCCTCCCCCCAAGTTTTCGTTGAACTTCCAGTAATTTCAAAGCCTTAGAGATGCCTTCCATTCAATGCAGGTCCTGGCACAACTTATGCTCATATATAAGATGAGTAAACGTTCAATGAGAAAGGAGAAATGTCATGTCAATGGAAACCTTACTTATTATCATTGTTTTAGTTTTGATCTTCGGTGGTGGTGGATTTTACTGGAGAGGTCGGGGACGCTAGTCCCCCCACAGAGAGCAGAAGAGAAAAAATAAGTCGTTTACAGGCAACGCATAATAACAGAGTCAAAGGAGAAACATTATGAAATCCAGCACAAAGGACGAACTAAAAGGCACGCTGCACGAAGCAAAGGGTAAAGTCAGGGAGCTGGCCGGGAAGATTACCGATAATCCCACGTTAGAGGCCCGGGGCAAAGCCGAAAACATAGCCGGCAAAGTTCAGAAAAAGGTCGGGGAAGTCAAAAAGGTTCTGGGAAGTTAAGAGATTTTTAAGGGACAAAGGGAGGAATTATGAAAAGGCCTGCTAACTTGCTTTTAGCCATTATCCTGCTTATCACCTGTTCCGGCTGTTTAGTGGCAGTGCAGGAGGACCGTAGAGGATACTACGGTGATCACGACCGGAGAGACTACGACGACCGCAGGGATCATCGGGACCACGACAGGGACAGATATGATGACCGCAGGGGCTATGACGATCGTCGTTAACGCGATGACGCAACAGAACTCGCTGGCAGGGTCCTGGTAGCCGGGAGGAGCCGTGATACTCTCCACTTTAACGATGCATGTTCGGCCTGAAAAGCGGCGTGATCTTCTGGAAACGCTGCGGGGGATGCTGGAACCCGTGCGGGTCGAAAGGGGCTGCCTGAGTTACCATCTCTATGAAGATGTAGAAGACAAGAATACCTTTATCCTCCTGGAGGAATGGGAGACACAGCAGGATCTTGAAAGTCACCTCCGGACAGACCACCAGCGGCTGCTGCTTACGCTGATGGATCTGCTGAGCGAGAAATATGAATTGCGGTTTAACACGGTGTCACACACCGCCGGGATGGAGCTCATAGAAAATGTCCTCGGGAGAGATGGACCGGGATGAGACAGGGCAGGATATGCTGTCGGGTTTGCTGTAAAACATGTGTGGCAAAAGTCACATAAAAAAAGGAGGCTGTTATGATTTGGACGATCTTTGTGATACTTTTGGTACTGTGGCTGTTGGGGGTGGTAACCAGTTATACGATGGGCGGGTTCATACATATACTGCTCGTTATTGCGATCGTTGTGGTGCTGCTCAGGGTAATCCAGGGGCGAAGACCGATTTAATAGTCGAATATGAAGACAAGAGGAGGCGCAGAAGCTCACGCTCCTCTGTGGAGAATGGGAAATAACCCTTCTCCTGCGATGCACCGGGTGAAAGGAGAAATATTATGCCGTTGATTCAATTAGTGATTGTTTTGGTTGTCGTTGGGGTAATCCTCTGGGTAATTAACAGTTATATACCGATGCAGTCAACGATCAAGAGAATTTTGAATGTTGTAGTCGTTATTGTTGTAATCCTCTGGCTCCTGTCTGTCTTCGGACTCATAGGAGACCTCTCGCGGATCCGTGTCGGAAAGTAGTTACGTGCAGTCATGCAAAGGCGCTTCTAAACAGCAAAAAGGAGATTTGAGATGAAAAAGCTAGCAATAATAGTGGCTGCGGTTGTTCTGTTGATGAACAGCGCTCCGGCGCATGCGGCCACGATGGATGAAAGCATCGAATCATCGGCCAGAAAATCGTACGTATTTATGACCTACCTTGTAGGGGATGATATTAAAATTCATTCCAAAGATGGCATCGTTTCCCTGACCGGAACGGTCTCGGAAGAATCCCACAAAGCATTGGCCCAGGAAACCGTAGCAGGGCTGCCCGGGGTGAAGAGCGTCGATAACAGGCTGGAAGTCAGGGGCGTGCCCCCCGCCGCAAACTCGGACGCATGGGTCAGAGACAAAGTGAAAGCCACCCTGATGCTCCATGAGAGCCTGAACGCCGGCAATACAGAGGTTGATTTCAAGGACGGTATCGTGACCCTGCGCGGTAATGCCTCCAGCCATGCGCAGAAAGATTTAACGACCGAATACGCCAGGGATGTGGCAGGGGTCAAAGAGGTTAAGAACGAGATGACCGTGACCGCGTCCAAAACCTTGAAAGAGATCCTCCGGACACCGGGTGAAAGGATCGATGACGCCTCAATAACCGCCCAGGTCAAAATAGTATTGCTGTTCCATCGCTCAACCAGCGCGCTGCACACCCGGGTCTCGACAAAGCTCGGCGTAGTCACGGTGGGCGGCAAGGCTATAAATGCAGCCGAACGGGACCTGGTAACCAAACTGGTTACTGACATACCGGGTGTCAGCAGCGTAAAGAACGAGATGACCGTCGAGGAGCCCAGATAATTTCAGGCAAACTGAAAGGAGGACGATATGTTGTGGACGATAGCTGTAGTATTAATAATTCTGTGGGTGTTGGGGTTGGTGAGCAGTTACACGATGGGAGGGCTGATTCACGTCCTGCTGGTAATTGCCGTTGTCGTGGTGCTTCTCAATATCATTCAGGGACGCAGAGGGTAGCGGGCAGAAAGCAAACTACCCTTACAGGGCGACAAAAGAAAGAAGGTTAACCATGAAATCAAACACCTTGCCAGGCATCATCCTTATCGTGATCGGCATTATCGCCTTCGCCTATCAGGGCATCACCTACACGACCAGGGAGAAGGTCATCGATCTCGGCCCGATTCAGGTCTCCGCAGATAAGACACGGACGATTCCGCTGCCGCCGATCCTTGGCGGGATTGCGCTCGTGGGCGGCATCGCGCTGCTGGCCATGGGAGGCAGAAAAAGCTGATGAAAAGCAAAGCAGTGACATATACAGGAGGCAACAGAATGACAAAGCTATTTTATGGAATGATAATTTTGATGTTTGCACTGGTAGTCCCTCTTCCCGTGACGGCAGCGGTAGATATTAGCGTCAATATTTCCCTGCCGCCGGCCATAGTATTTTCCTCACCACCGGATGTGATCGTGATGCCTGATACGACCGATGTTTACCTTGTTCCTGACATTGATGCAGACCTCTTTTTCTGGAATGGCTGGTGGTGGTATTTATGGGAAGGCCGCTGGTACCGGTCACATTATTATGACCGGGGTTGGCGCTATTACAGCACGGTCCCAAGTTTTTATTACGACGTAGACCCGGGCTGGAGGGGATACTACAGAGACCGCAATTGGTACGGCCACCAGTGGAACTACGAAAGAATTCCTCACCAGAGACTGAGACAGAACTGGAAGAGCTGGAAAAGCAACCGCTTTTGGGAAAGACAGGGAACCTGGGGCATCCAGAGCTATCAACCCCGGCAACAGCAACAGAGACAGGAACTGAGACAACAAAGACAACAGCAGTATCAACAGCGGCCCGAGGTTAAACAGCTGATACAGCCTCAGACGCAAAAACCTCAGGTCAAACAGCCAAGACAGCAGACTCAGGAGAGGGCTATAACACCACAAAAGCAGGAGTCAAAACCTCAGGTGCGGCAGCCAGGGCAGAAGCCTCAGGAAAGAGCAATACAGCCACAAAAACATGAGCAAAAGCCCGAGGTTAAGCAGTTTAAACAGCAGCCTCAGGAAAAGGCTCAGAAACAGCAGCAGGAGAGAGCTCAGAAACCCCAGCATGTTCAGCCGCGGGAAAAACCTGAGAAAGGTGACGACGACAAAAAGGACAGGAAGTAGGAGCCATTGGGCCCAACCGCATGTACAGAACCCTGCGGCAGCCGCTGCAGGGTTTTTATCTATAAATATTGCACCAACAGGGAGGCTGGCATGACAGACAAACGTAAAGCATACGAAGAAAAAATAGATGCGGAGCTGAAGGAATGGACAGCGCAGATCGCTCTGCTCAAGGCTAAAGCTGATAAGGGCAAGGCAGAGGTTAAAATCGAATACTATAAGACCATCGAAACCCTGCAGGAGAAGAAAGACGCAGCAGGGGCAAAGATGGACGAGTTGAAGACTGCCGGCGATGAAGCCTGGGAGGACCTGAAGACGGGCGCAGAAAAGGCCTGGGGAGAACTCAAGACTGCCTTTCACGAGGCAACCTCCAAATTTAAATGAGGATGGACTCCGGCCCCATCGGTCTGACGCCTGACAACCGTTTATTTGAGTCCTGCAGACTTGAGGATGACGCGACCATGCTGAAGCAGATCATTACCGCCTGGTTCAGTGCTGTCGGGGCTGCCGGGAGTCTCTGCGCGGCAGCTCTTTGTCTCATGCTGTTTTACTTCCCTGCCTCTGCGCGAGCTGAGGACAGGGCCGGCGATGAATTTATGACCGGCTATGTTGCCGCCATCCTGGAGCGGGACCTGAAATGGAATAGAAACAGCTACAGGGTAAGTATTGTCAGCGGTGTGGCCACGATTACCTTATTCAAAGAGGACCCGACGCGACAGGAGGCGGCCGACAAACAGCTGCGCACTATCGACGGACTGAAGGGGGTGGCTATTGTGGTGAAGCCTGCAGACGATGACAAACCGGGAACGGCAGTCCGTATTATGGGAATAACCCGCGAGACAGAAGCCTTTCCCGTAGGAGACCTGTTCCGGCCGCTCCTCGCGGACCCGAAGCAGCCACAGTTCTTTGTCAGCATCAACCGTTTCAGGTCATCGGGTGCGCAATACACCATGGCGTCAGTCGGCTTCGGAGAGACATTCGGTCTCTACAAGTTTTTTGGTGACCGTGAAGGGAACGGCCTGCAGTTGAGCGTGGAAGGCGGACTGTTCGCCCAGTTTAATCTGGACGCCGCTTCCTCTGACCTCATCAACGCGGATTACACCATCGGCCTCCCCCTCACCTACCGGCATGGCGACAATTCGCTGCGCTTCCGCATCTATCACCAGAGCTCTCACCTGGGGGATGAATTCCTCCAGAGCGCTAATCCTCCGGAACGGGTTAACCTCAGCTTCGAAGCCCTTGAGCTCATCTATTCCCGTGAATGGCGAGGCTGGAGGGTATACGGCGGAGGCGAGTACCTGCTCCACAAGGAACCCGGTGATCTAAAGCCGTTGAGTGCCCACGGAGGGATTGAGTATCGCGGCAGCAAGCCGCTTATCTGGAACGGCAGGCCGCTTGGTGGGGTGGATATAAAAAGCTTCGAAGAGCATAACTGGGCCATCGATACCAGCGTCAAGGCAGGCCTCGAGTTCGGGCATCCCAACCCGGGGCAGCGTCGCCTGCGCCTCATGGCGGAGTACTACAGGGGCTTTGATCCGCATGGCCAGTTTTACCGCAACAAGGTTGAGTACTTTGGCCTGGGGGTGTCTCTTGGCTTCTGAGGCCTAAGAGGAAACAGCACTATGTATGAAGATATTGTAGAGACAGTGCGGGAACCTCTTGTCGTCCTGGATGCTGACCTGCGGGTCCTCATCGCAAACCGGAGCTTCTATGTTTCCTTTAAGGTAGCACCAGAGGAAACTATCGGGCAACTGATCTACGACCTCGGCAACCGGCAATGGGATATTCCCGGACTTCGCACTCTGCTGGAGGAAATTCTTCTCCAGAATAACAAATTCGACGACTATGAAGTTGACCATATGTTTTCAGGCGTGGGTCACAAGGTAATGCTTCTGAATGCACGCCGTATCATTCATGAAAAAATGGGTTCGCCGATGATCCTCCTCGCCATTGAAGACGTGACAGAACACCGGCGGCTGGAAACTGAATTGAAAGACTATGAGGAGCGCTTTCGCCGCCTGTTTGAAACAGCAAAAGACGGCCTGTTGCTTATCGACAAACAAACCGGGAACATCGTTAATGCTAATCCGGCTATGGTGGAAATGCTGGGGTATGGGATTGAAGAATGCATCGGAAAACAACTGAAAGATATCGGCCTGCTAAAAGACATAACAGATTTTAACGGTACTATCCGGCAGTTGATTGAGGCCGGATTTATCAATTACGAGAACGTATTTGCGGAAAACAAACAGGGACAGCTTGTTGATGTTGATATCCATATGGTTGACCGGGCGCAGTTCATTCAGTGTAATGTGCGCAACACTACTGAACGCAAGAAACTCGCAGCACAACTGCTCCAATCCCAAAAGATGGAGGCTATCGGCCATCTGGTAGGAGGCATTGCTCACGATTTTAATAATATTCTGGGCGGCATTATCGGCTATCAGACTCTTATGGATGAAGAATTGAAAGACGATGATCCGTTAAAACCGTACCTGGGCGCTATTGGCAAACTTTCTGAAAGGGCTGCCACCCTTACCCGCAGTCTCCTGGCCTACAGCCGGAAACAGGTGATGGAGATGAAGCCGACAGATATCAATAATATCTTTATGAATATACAGAAGATACTCTGCCGGCTTATCGGGGAAGACATCGAATTTAACATAAAAATGTCTGAGGAGGAACTGGTTGCCAGCGTTGACGCAGGCCAAATCGAGCAGGTTTTGATGAATCTGGCAACAAATGCCCGTGATGCAATGCCTGCCGGAGGGATATTAACCATAAGCAGCGAACTGGCGCGCATAGACAGCAGTTTCATACAGGTCAACAGATTTGGGGAAATCGGCAATTATGTTGTTCTTTCAGTGGCAGACTCCGGAACCGGGATAGATACAAAGACGATGGAACATATTTTTGAGCCTTTTTTTACGACAAAAGAAGTCGGCAAGGGCACCGGGCTCGGCCTTGCCATGGTCTACGGCATCATCAAGCAGCATAACGGGTTCATCAATGTGTACAGTCAGCCCGGAGAGGGTGCCACGTTTAAGATATATCTGCCCCTGCTGCTGACAAAAGAAGAATTACACAGTAAGCCGGAATTGCCTCCCTGCGCCTCCGGGAATGAGACTATCCTGCTGGCAGAAGACGATCAGGCTCTCAGAAACGTTTTGAAGATATTCCTTATGAATTACGGGTACGCGGTCCTGGAGGCAAGCGATGGCGAAGAGGCTGTTAAGGTTTTTTCTGAAAACAGTACCGTGATAGACATTCTGATCACTGATATGATCATGCCGAAGATGCACGGAGACCAGGTATACGAAAAAGTAAGAATAATCAGACCGGACATAAAAAGCATTTTCATGTCCGGCTATAGCAATGATATTATACAAAAAAGAGGTGTTCTCAATGATGACGTCAACTTTATTTCCAAACCGTTCAGTCCGCATGCTCTGTTAAGGAAGGTCAGAGAGGTTTTGGAAAGTTGACAGGCTGCTGCAACGTGGTTCAGCCGCGCAACGGGGCTATAGTTAGCGAGGATACCCTAAACCGATCCCTTTACGGGCATCAGATTTCAAAATCCGGCAAGGAGCACCTGTATGGATATTGATACTAGTCAACACCGCGTCATCTTGCAGAGAATTACCCGCAAGGCGATGTTTCAGCGGGGACTGTTCCCTGACTTTTCTCCCGAAGCACTTCTGGAACCGGGCAGGATTCAGGTGCAGCTGATTTCAGTGAACGTGGACCGGGGATACATCGATTTCAGAAAGGTCGGATATACGTCGCATGGCTCAAGATAAGAACGAAAACCCGGGGGGCATCCCCGGTATCTACTGGAGATACCTTGCAGCACTTGCTACGACTGCAGTAATACTTTTCGTATGGAACAGTTACTTTAATGTAAGCCCCCCTGCTCGCTATACGATAAACTACACACAATTCATGGAGCAGCTGAACGCCGGGACAATCCAGTCGGTCTCCATAAAAAAACTGCTGGTAAACGGTGAACTGACCAAAGAGGTGAGCATACAATTTCCGGGAGAAAAGAACCCCGTACCGGTGAAATACTTTGAGACCGTCCTGCCTTCTTTTCAGGGGGACGGTCTCATTCCTCA
>PNOC01000073.1 GCA_013824615.1 Thermodesulfovibrio sp. | reverse complement strand
TATAATAGCCAAAATAGAAAAGCCGGAAGCTCTCCTGAATATTGATGCCATCCTCGATGAGGCCGACGGCATCATGATAGCACGCGGCGACCTGGGGGTTGAGGTAACGCCCGAAGAAGTGCCCATAATCCAGAAAGGCCTGATCGAAAAAGCCAACAGGAAGGGGAAGCTGGTCATAACAGCAACCCAGATGCTCGAATCGATGAGAGAGCATCTTCGGCCGACCAGGGCCGAGGCAACTGATGTTGCCAACGCCGTGATCGATGGTACTGATGCGCTGATGCTTTCGGCTGAAACTGCTGCCGGTGCCCATCCCCTGGAGTCGATCAGGATGATGGACAGAATAATACGTTTTACCGAAGGTGCCTCCGGAACCTCATCCGTGTATGTGCGGGGCGATTCGTACGCAGATGCCCTTGCCGAAGCGGCCTGCAAAGCAGCGGCGGACATACGGGCGAAAGTCCTGGTTGCCTTTACGGAGTCGGGCTTTACAGCACGGCTTCTTTCAAAGTTCAGGCCGTCAGTCCCGATCGTGGCTTTCACCCCGGACAGAGCGGTCATTGCACGGCTGCCGTTCTATTGGGGCGTTACTGCCAAACATATCAAACCCTTCGACAACATCGACCAGATGCTTCGGAACATTGAAAAAACCCTGCTCGCAGAAAAAATCGTCAAAAAAAACGACCGGATAGTCATCATCACCTGTTCGCCTCTTCCCACCCAGGGCAAAACCAACTTTATGAAGCTTCATGAGATCGGGGGATAACTCCCCCGCCTTTGGCACCCCCTCTTGCATTAAGAGGGGGAAATTAACCCTCAGCCTTCGTGAAGCCATTGATGACATCGATCAGCTTTCTGAGCCTTCCGAAATCACGCCGGTTAAAGTCCACCACAAGGCGGGGGAGTCCGGCGATCTCTTTTTCTGCTGACTCCTCCGGAAGCGAACATGAACCGCAGATCCTGCCTCCCGGGATCAGGATATCCCGGAACTGCTCATTGAGCTCCAGAATATCTCCGGCGCCGATAGCCGACTGAAGTCTTATTACCAACTGCTTATCCACATAACGGAGGCTGTGGTAGCGGCGATAAAACAGGTCAATACTCCTGACTGCTGCAGAGATACTGTCTACGCGCTCGAAGAGGCCAAAATCAGATGACTCGATATAGCCCTGGCCGAGCAGTTCCTCCTCGAAAAAACGAAGCCAGTGGTTCCAGTACTGGCCTCCCGGTTCATCCACGAGCAGCAGCGGCAGAGGGGCCCGCTTGCCTGTCTGCAGCAGAGTAAGCGTCTCCATCGCCTCATCGAGAGTGCCGAATCCGCCCGGAAACAGCGCAATGGCATCAGCTTCCTTGAGAAAGGCGACCTTGCGGTTAAAAAAATACTTATAGGTTATCAGCCGGGGGTTTCCTTTCAAGACGTAGTTCGCCGACTGCTCAAACGGCAGTTTGATATTGACGCCGAAGGAGTGTTCCGGCCCTGCCCCTTCATTCACCGCCTGCATGATACCCCCGCCCGCACCGGTGATGACCATATACCCGGCCTGCGCAAGCATCTCCCCAAACTGCCGCGCCATCCCGTATACCGGCTCATCGGAACGCGTCCGGGCAGATCCGAAAACGGTCACTTTTCTGACCTGCCGATATGGACCGAAGATCTTTGCCGTAAAACGCATCTCCTTCAGCGTTGTGTTCATCAGCTTGAGGTCTGCGCGGTTGTGGTCTTCCTGCCCCGCCTTCAGGGCCGCTATGATCATTTCCCGCACGATTTCAGAATCACACACCGTTCCCGTAAGGGCGATAAGCCGGTCAATCTCCTCATCAATACTGCCGTTGTTTCTTGTAAAATGCAGTTCCATATATTCCATATTGTTATAGCATTATTGCTGCAGACAATGCATGTTCCCGCAGCGTACCCAAGGGTGATACCATCCGTCGTATTCTCAAGCGGAAGATTGGTTATGCCGGGAAAAATACAATATCGTGAACCAGGGAGTGTATATAGCGCCGATTTTCTGCTACAGTTAAATAACATGCATCTGGAGGAGGATCAATAATGGACCCGTTATCTCTTTTCGTTTGCCGGTGGGCCAGGAGACTGCCAGTTTCAGCTCTCATTCCTGCTGCTTTTTTTATGCTCTGCAGTGGCGTTCTGCCGGGTGATACCTGCGCTTCTTCGACGCGCCTGCTCCAGGGGGGGCCTCCGGTTAACAAGACTTCTTTTCTGTCAGCATACTCCTCCATCATTGGATCAACTGCGGTAATCGAGGCGCAGGCCGGAACCTTCCGGGAGAGCCTTGTTGTCGCAAATGGTGCTGACATTACGCTTGCCGGGGGCCACGATGCAGTCTTTACAAATGTTGTCGGCAAGTCATATATCGAAGGCAGTCTGGAGATACAATCAGGCTCTGTCATAGCAGATTCGATTGCCTTGACATCCCCCCGCCCCGGCCCCGTCAGGATTATCTATCTGCACCACAGCACCGGGTCAAATATCTGGGAAGGCGGTGTGCCGGAATTTATTGCTGCCTATAACACAGGCCACGGCGTGAACTATGAGATCACAGAAAGGGCTTATCCGGACTGGCCCTATCCCTGGGAGAATTATCCGTATGACTATTGGAACCTCTGGGTTAATGCTTCGGGCTCTGTAACGGATCCGGGCATTGCCTCGCTTGACGTTCTGGCCTCGGAATATGATGTAATCATGTTTAAGCATTGCTTCCCGGTGAGCGGGATTGAGGCGGATACGGATACTGCTGATATTTCCTCTCCGACGAAATCCATCGAAAACTATACACTGCAATACGAGGCGCTCAAGGCAAAGATGCACCAGTTCCCCGACAACAAGTTCATAGTATGGACCGGCGCTGCACTGGTGCAGAATGCCACTGATCCCGGGCAGGCCGGGAGGGCAGATGCGTTTTTTGAATGGGTCAGGACAACCTGGGACGAAAAAGGTGATAACATATTCGTATGGGACTTCTGGACACTTGAAACGGGAGGCGGGATCTATATGCTGGATGCACATACCGCCAGCAGTGGTGATTCCCATCCTAACGCAACTTTCTCGGGAAACGTAGCCCCCTACATCGGCCAGAGGATCGTGGACGTGATAGAGGAGGCAGGCGACTCAACAAATATTACCGGCCAATGAGTCAACTGCCGGACCAGGCTGATACATTGCTGCTCCCCTGAAATCTTTTTTTGTTGCACCATGATTGCTGCAGGCCATTTTTTCTATCAATAACCAAAGCAATATTCTGAACAAATTTGTCCTTAACGAAACAATAATGTTTGCAGCGTTATTGCCACGCGCCCATTAAACCCTTTAAATACGCCATCTGTGGGGTTGGCACGCCGGTTGCTGTATGTGTGTTCAAAGCTCAGCAATAAATTCTACAGGAGGAAACAGATGAGACAGATAGCAATTTACGGAAAAGGCGGCATCGGCAAATCAACCACAACACAGAACCTGGTGGCGGCACTCGCAGAGGCAGGCCGCAAGTGCATGATCATCGGCTGTGACCCCAAGGCGGACTCCACGCGGCTTATACTCAACCGCAAAATGCAGAACACGGTCATGGACATGGCGCGGGAAAAGGGCACGGTAGAGGATCTGAATCTTGATGAAGTACTGCTTACCGGGTTCAAGGGCATCAGGTGCGCTGAATCGGGAGGACCTGAACCTGGCGTCGGCTGCGCAGGTCGCGGCGTTATCACGGCCATCAACTTTCTCGAAGAGAACGGGGCATACGGCGATGATACGGAATTTATTTTCTATGATGTGCTAGGCGACGTGGTCTGCGGCGGATTTGCCATGCCGATCCGCGAGGGCAAGGCCAAGGAAATCTACATCGTGACCTCGGGTGAGATGATGGCCATGTATGCTGCAAATAATATCTCCCGCGGCGTTCTCAAGTATGCGCAGAGCGGCGGGGTGCGGCTCGGTGGCCTTATCTGCAACAGCAGGAAGACAGACATGGAGTTTGAACTCATCTCGGAGCTGGCGAGCAAGCTCGGTACCCAGATGATTCACTTTGTACCCAGAGATAATGAAGTGCAGCGGGCAGAACTCAGGAGAAAAACGGTTATCGATTATGCCCCTAATCACCCGCAGTCGGACGAGTACCGGGAGCTTGCCAGAAAAATCGCCGATAACAAGAACTTCGTAATCCCCACACCGATAACCATGGACGAACTGGAACGGCTGCTTATGGATTACGGCATTATGGAAAAAGAAGAAGAGGAAGCAGCGTAACACAGAAAAGGGTTAGGGTCCAAAGGTGTTTTGTAGGAGCAGACCTCTGTGTCTGCCCAATACCAGGGTGCCCACAGGGGGACACCCCTACAATTCCGGAATCCTCTTAATTGAAAGGAGAAATTATGAGTACGGCAATTAAAGATACACAGAAGATGATAGAGGAAGTGCTGGATGCATATCCCGAAAAGTCGAAGAAGGAACGGGCAAAGCACCTTGCAGCGAACGACCCGTCGGGGCAGTGCAGCACCTGCCAGGTAAAGTCGAATGTCAAGTCGAGACCTGGGGTTATGACCGTGCGCGGCTGCGCGTACGCCGGGGCCAAGGGTGTTGTCTGGGGCCCGGTCAAGGACCAGATAACGATCAGCCATGGCCCTATAGGCTGCGGTCAGTACAGCTGGTGGTCGCGCCGCAACTATTATAACGGCCAGACCGGTATCGACACCTTCGGCACAATGCATATTACTACAGATTTCCAGGAAAAGAATATCGTTTACGGCGGCGACAAAGGTCTGGATGCCGCGCTCCATGAGCTGAAGGAGCTCTTTCCTCTGGCCAAGGGCATGGGGATACTTTCGGAATGCCCGGTCGGCCTAATCGGTGATGACATCGAAGCAGTATCAAAGCGTGTGGCCAAGGAATTCAAGTTTCCGATCGTCCCGGTAAGATGCGAGGGGTTCCGGGGGGTCAGCCAATCGCTCGGTCATCATATTGCGAACGATACGATCAAGGACTATGTGCTTGGCAAAGGAGAGCTTGAAACGTCTACCCCTTACGACGTTGCCCTCATCGGTGATTACAACATAGGCGGCGACGCCTGGGCCTCGCGAAAGATCCTTGAGGAGATGGGACTGCGCGTCATCTCACAATATACCGGGGATGCGACGCTGAATGAAATTGCCATTGCGACCAAGGCAAAGTTGAACCTGATACACTGCTACCGGTCGATGAACTATATCTGCCGTCATATGGAAGAGGAGTACGGGATTCCCTGGATGGAGTTCAATTTCTTCGGCCCGACAAAGACCTATGACAGCATACGAAAGATTGCAGCTAAATTCGACGCCAGGATCCAGGAGAACGCGGAAGCCGTTATAGCAAAGTATAAACCCATCATGGAAGGGATCGTGGAACAGTACCGGCCGAAGCTCAAAGGCAAAAAGGTGATGCTCTATGTCGGGGGACTGCGGCCGCGGCATACCATCGGGGCCTATGAAGACCTCGGCATGGAGGTGGTGGCCTCGGGATATGAGTTCGGCCACAGTGACGACTATAAACGCACCTATCCTGAACTGAAGGAAGGGGCCGTAATCATGGACGACGCGACCCTGTATGAACTGGAAGAATTCACCCGCCGGCTGAAGCCGGACATGGTAGGCTCGGGCATCAAGGAGAAATATTCATACCACAAACTCGGCGTGCCCTTCCGCCAGATGCATTCCTGGGACTACTCCGGACCTTATCATGGGTTCGACGGGTTTCCGGTATTTGCACGGGACATGGACATGACCGTCAACAGCCCCACCTGGGACCTGATACGGAGGAAAAAATGATCAAGATATACGACCATAACGAACTGTTCAATCAGCCTGATTACCAGGAGCAGTTTGAACGCAAGAAAGAGTTCGAAAAACCCTGGCCCGCTGAAAAAGTCAGGGAAGTCTCGGAATGGACCAAAACACCTGAATACAAGGAGCTCAACTTCAAACGGGAGAATATTAAGATTAACCCGGCGAAGGCCTGCCAGCCACTCGGCGCAGTCTTCTGCGCCTCCGGCTTTGACGGCTGCATGCCTTTTGTCCAGGGGGCACAGGGCTGCGTGGCATATTTCCGCAGTCATCTGAGCCGCCATTTCAAGGAACCGTTTGCAGCGATCTCGACCTCCATGACCGAGGACGCAGCGGTCTTCGGCGGTCTGAACAACATGATCGAAGGTCTGGAAAATACCTATACACTTTACAAGCCTGAGATGATAGCGGTTTCTACCACCTGCATGGCCGAGGTAATCGGAGACGACCTAAACGCTTATATAAAGACCTCACGCGAAAAGGGTGTTATTCCCCAGGACCTGCCGGTGCCGTTTGCACATACGCCGAGCTTCGTGGGTTCGCATATCGTCGGTTACGACAATATGCTGAAGGGAATCCTGAAGGCCCTTTCAGAAGGCGGGCGGGGCGAGCCCACCACAAAGGTCAATGTCATTCCGGGGTTTGACACATACACCGGCAACTATCATGAGATCAAAAGACTCATGGCTCTCATGGGAGTTGAATACACACTGCTGGCAGATGTGAGTGAGACCTTTGATTCACCGAACACCGGGGAGTACAAGCTCTATCCCGGCGGCACACCGCTGCCGGAGGCGATGAATGCAGTAAATGCCCTAGGGACTATAGCGCTCCAGAAATACTCCACCGCGAAAACCATGGATTATATCCAGAAGGAATGGAACCAGAAGGCGCTTACGCTTTCACCTATCGGCATAAAGAACACAGATGCCTTCTTTTCTGAACTGAGCAAGCTGACCGGCAAGCCGATTCCTGCTGCCATTGAGGCCGAGAGGGGCAGGGCTGTTGACGCGATGGTGGACTCGCACCCGTATGTCCACGGCAGGCGCTTCGCTCTTGTAGGCGATCCGGACCAGTTGCTGGGCATGATAAGCCTTATCATGGAGATGGGAGGGGAGCCGGTGCATATTGTCTGTACCAACGGAGATAAGCATTTTGAGGCCGAGGCCAACGAACTGCTCGCTTCGAGTCCCTTTGGCGTAAACGGCAAGGTGTATATCAACAAAGACATGTGGCACCTGAGGTCGCTGCTGTTTACCGAACCGGTTGACCTTCTGATAGGCAACTCCTATGCAAAATTTCTGACCCGGGACACCGGAACGCCGCTCATCAGAATCGGGTTTCCGCTCTTCGACCGGCATCACCTGCACCGGTATCCGATCATCGGGTATCAGGGGGCACTGAACCTGGTAACCACCATCGTCAACACGGTCCTCGAAGAGCTGGACAGAAACACCGTCGATACAACGAGTTTTGATGTAATACGGTAAATACTGATGACAACCAATCTGGACAAATTGACTGAGCATGGCTGCGGAACAGCAAAAAAAGACAAGGTCTGCCGTTCGAGGGGCGGGGAGTCCTGCGCCTTCGACGGTGCCATGATTGTGCTGCAGCCGATTGCCGATGCCGCGCATATTGTCCACGGGCCGATTGCCTGCTGCGGCAACTCCTGGGAAGGGAGGGGAACTCTCTCGTCCCGCGGCATCCTGCACCGGATGGGCTTCACAACCGACCTCAGCGAAATGGATATCATCTATGGCGCTGAAGGAAAGCTCCGCACAGCCATTGCAGAAACAGCTGCAGCGGTGAAGCCAAAGGCCATTTTTGTCTACGCGACCTGTGTGACCGGGCTCATAGGGGAAGACCTCGAAGGCGTCTGCAAAAAAACTGCAGAAGAAATCGGCATTCCCGTGATACCGGTTAATGCCCCGGGGTTTGTGGGGCCCAAAAACCTGGGAAACCGTATTGCGGGTGAAGCTCTGCTGCAGTATGTCATCGGCACCGGGGAACTGCCATTTCATTTGACCCCTCCTCTCTCCTCCCCTTGCCAAGGGGAGGATGGGTGGGGTAGCACAGGGGACATGAGGGTCATAGATGTCAATCTCATCGGTGAATATAATATTGCGGGCGATCTCTGGCTTATAGAACCCGTATTGAAGGCGGCCGGAATCCGCATACTTTCCCGGATCACCGGAGACAGCACGTTTGAAGAAATAACCTATGCACACAAAGCAGCACTGAATGTTGTTGTCTGCAGTAGGGCACTGATCAATGTTGCAAAGGAAATGGAGCGAAAATACGGCATCCCATATGTCGAGGTATCTTTCTTCGGAAAAACTGAAATGTCGAAGGCGCTGCGTCTCATAGGGTCAGGGGTCAAGGGTCAGGGGTCAGGGCTTGGAGAGAGAATTGAGCAGACAATCACCGCAGAAGAAAAGGCAGTCAATGAGAAGCTGAAGGCATATACTCATCTCAAGGGCAAGAAAGCCCTGCTCTATACCGGCGGGGTTAAAAGCTGGTCATTCATATCAGCCCTGCTCGACCTTGGGATAGAAATCGTCGGCATAGGGACGAAGAAAAGCACCTTCGAAGACGAGGAGAAGATGAAGCAGATCCTCGGAGGCGATGCGCCTCTCATCGAAGATACCACGCCAAAGAACCTCCTGCGACTGCTTAAGGAGAGCAATGCGGATATTCTGGTCGCAGGCGGCAGAAACCAGTACCTTGCAGTCAAAGAAGGATATCCGTTCGTTGATGTCAACCAGGAGCGGCATACTGCCTATGCAGGATATGAAGGCCTTGTCAACCTTGCAAAGGCTATAAGTAATAGCATCAGCTTCTATGGGAGGGGCAAGGGTCAGGGGTCAGGGGTCAGGGAATGCGAAAAAATCCGTTCCGCGTCTCAGGATACCACGCATGTGGTAATCAACCCGCTGAAGCACTCGCAGGCGATCGGGGCGGCGATAGCCCTTCAGGGTATAGATCGCGCCATACCGGTAATTCATGGAGCACAGGGCTGCACATTTTTGGGCAAGGTTCTTCTGACAAAGCATTTCAGGGAACCCATAGCCCTGGCCGGAACAAAGCTGTTTGCCGAGGATGTCGTGATGGGCAGCGAGGAGAAGCTCAGCGAGGTAATTGCAGGACTCAGTGAAAAGAGCAGCCCGGATCTGATAGCGGTACTCACCTCAGGTCTTTCCGAGGTAAAAGGCGATGATGTCGAAGCGACCTTGAAGGGGCTCAGAAATTGTGGGACTGCTGCCACCCTGGTACAGGTGTCGACGCCGGATTATGAAGGCGGACTCGAATCCGGATATGCGCGTGCGGTCGAAAGCCTGCTCAGTCTGGCAGAGAGCGGGAGCATCCACACTGCTTCTTATGGCATGCCGTTTGAGCCGGTAGAGCCGGTGATGGGGGAAAGAGAGTGCCAGGTTAATGTTATAGCAGGCTCTCATCTGACACCTTCAGATTTCACAGAGTTACGGGAGATTGTGGAGTCCTTTGGCTTAAGGCCAATTCTGCTGCCTGATCTCTCCTGCCTTGACGGCAGCAGACAGGGAGTCTCGCCCCTTGCAATCGGAGGCACCACCGTTCAGGAGATACGGACCATGGGCAGTTCCGACTTCACGATAGCGATAGGTGCCAGCATGGAGGCCCCGGCCAGGATACTGAAGGAAAGGTTTGGAATTGAATTCCGGGTTTTCGACAGTCTGACAGGTGTTTCAGAGATGGATGAATTCATGGAGGTACTCACCATGCTCAGCAACAGAGACCCGCATCCAAGATACAGCCGGCAGAGACGGATACTGATCGACGGCATGAGAGACGCTCACTTCTATACCGCCGGGAAGCGGGCGATGATCGCACTTGAACCTGACCATTGTGTTCAGGTCTCACGCATACTGAATGCGGTCGGTATTGATGTACCCCTCGCCGTCATCCCGGCAGAGTCAGAGGCCGCTGCGCACATTAGAGCAGATGCCGTGATAACGGGCGATCTTTCCTCTCTCGCAGCTGAAGCGGACATCCTTATATCGAATTCGCATGCTGAGGATATTGCCGCAGACCTCGGAATGCCCCTGCTGCAGGCTGGCTTCCCGGCGTACAAGGTCTTGGGGCAGACGGCAAAGCTTACGGTGGGCTACCGGGGGGCCTTAAGCTTTATTAATGATGTAGCCAATCTATTGGCAAAGGAGGTGCACTCATGAAAATAGCATTTGCAACAACAGATGGAACGAACGTGGACGAACATTTTGGAAGATCAGGCAGGTTTGCTGTCTATGAACTGACTATGGACGGCTATCGTTTTATTGAGATGAGGGTATTCGCTGAAGGCAGGGACGTTGCGATAGAACAGACAAAAGGGATGGGCAGGGCCCATGACGAGAAAGTGGAAGACAAGGCCGACCGCCTGGCAGACTGCAGGATCGTCTACCTCACCGAGATCGGAGGACCATCGGCGGCACGGCTCATCAAGAAGGGTATCATGCCGATCAAGGTGAAAGAAGTGGTCTCGATCGAGGAGTCGCTTGAAAAGCTCTTCGAAACGGTGAAGACCGCACCGCCGCCCTGGCTGAAGAAGGCAGTGAGCAGTGATTCTTAACTATATAACAAACAACCAAACAGGAGGAAAGAAAGATGAAGATGATCAGAGCATTTATCAGACCGGAGAAGGAGCAGGAAGTGGTGCAGGCACTTGAGGGTGCGGGATTCCCATCGCTCACCAAGATGCCGGTATTCGGCAGGGGAAAGCAGAAAGGCCTGCAGGTAGGACCGGTGCATTATGATGAACTCCCCAAGATGCTGGTCATGATGGTGGTAAACGATGATGATGTCACCAAGGTGGTCAATCTCATGATGGATAAATCAAGGACAGGGTTTGTTGGAGACGGCAAGATATTCATCAGTCCTGTGGAGACCACCTACACCGTAAGAACAGGAGAGGCCGTGTTATGAGGGAGATTACAGCCATTATACGCAGGGACAAGCTCCCTGAGACCAAAAAGGTACTGGAGGACCTTGGCTTCCCCTCGCTCACTATCCAGAGCGTTGACGGCCGGGGCAAGCAGAAGGGCATGGTATGTAACAACGACCTGGATCCGGATTTGCCGGACAATTTCTGTACATCGGTCAAACTGACGCCAACCCCGTCATCCTATGCACTCGAACATACGCTGCCGAAGGTGGCGCTTTTTGTACCGAAGAGGATGCTTACCATGGTCGTCCCGGACGATCTTGTAACCAAGATCGTCAAGTCGATCATAAAAGTGAACCAGACCGGAAAGACCGGTGACGGCAAAATATTTGTCTCTCCGGTTGAAGGAGCGATAAGGGTCCGGACAGCAGAGACAGGCGGGGAAGCAATATCGTAATTACGTAGGGGCAGGTCTTGTGCCTGCCCCTATATGAAAGGAGAATGTTATGTCTGTGTTGGGATACACAAGAGGCGGCGGAACATGGACGCCCCGCTTCATAGAATCAATAGATGTGAACAAGTGCATCGGCTGCGGCCGTTGCTATAAGGCCTGCAGCAGAGATGTGCTTGAACTGATCGAAAAACCGTTTGAAGGTGAGGACGAATATGGCGATGACATGGGCAATAAGGTAATGTCCGTCGCAAACCCCAACAACTGCATCGGCTGCGAGGCCTGCGCAAGAACCTGCACCAAGAAGTGCCAGGCTCATATAGAGCTGTAACGTGCCAATCCGATAACAGCCGGGGACCATGGTGAGCGATATGGAGGTCGCCGTAAGGGAAGCGCGGGTAGCCGATATTCCCCAAATGTGCAGTCTGCTTTCGGAGCTTTTCAGCATTGAAGCTGATTTCAGCCCTGACAGGGAAAAACAGTTCCGGGGACTTGAGCTTCTCCTGAGCAGAACATCCGGATTGTCGGTCGTTCTCGTGGGGGAGGCGAATAACACCATAGTCGGCATGTGTTCTCTGCAGATCATGATCTCGACGGCTGAAGGGGGTCCCGTCGGCTTGATGGAGGACCTTGTGGTGCAGAAAGATCTTCGGGGCAGGCGGATTGGGACAAGGCTTCTCACCGAAATCTCCCGGTGGTGCCGGGCACAGAACATTTCGAGAATTCAGCTTCTGAGGGATGCAGACAATCCTGCGGCGGAAAGATTTTATCTATCGGACGGATGGTCCGGGACCAATCTCGTCTGCATGAGGAAGTTCCCCTGAAGGACTCCGATGATTTTGTGTCTGCGCCGTGCTCCCCTCTCACCAGAACCGCCAGCCCCGGTTTTGCCAGGCTACCTGTCTCAGGCCATTGGTTGCCTGACAATAGTTTTCCATTTTTCCGGTGCTGCTCGTCTTATGTCGCTTAAATATATTTCATGATGTTTGCCGACCCGATGGCTGCCATTGTCTTTTATGAATAGATGAACTTTCTCAATTGTCGGTCCCTCCTCCGTGAAAGGACCAATATGCAGTATCTGCGCAGCGTTGCCTTCACTGAATGCTTCAAACCTGACCAAAGACAAAGAAACAGAGTTCTTCTTCTTTTCCACTTCGCCCTTTGCTTTTTCGAACATTTTCCTGGTAATGAATTCCGGTTGCATAATCATTACGGTCCACTTCCAGGCATCTTTGTTTCCCGTTGTAAATGCCGACATGTCATCAGCCCACCATAGCGCTTCAAGTGGCAGCACACCATAGTCGATACCGATCTCACCATTTTTGACCATGAACTTCAGCGTGTAGGAGACCGGATAGAGCGCTTCAATCGCATCACTAAATGCTTTCGAGGTGTTGGGATCTCCCTCGCCGTCAACCATAAGGAAATTCATTTGCGGCACCTCCACCTTTTCAACTTTCTTGTCAGATGGGCCGTATAGGTGCTTCAGTTGTTTTTTGAAATCTGTCTTTTCCATCATTCCCTCCTCTTTGCGCAATATTCACGCTCACTAGTGTCCGACGTTGAGGCGAGGACATAATCGCCCATCTCCGGACCGAGCATCTTAATCTGCCAGCCGAAAGACTGCTCATAAAACCTTGCCGCAAAAACTCACGTAATTGTGTGGCAATGGTCAGCTATTCCGCCCTTCCTGCCTTTGTTGGATAGACCTCAAAAATTACTACAATCATTTCGTTCTCCTCCGTAACCGAACCTCATTTTAGCCCTAGACCTCCTGCGATATTGCAATTGCGACCGCTTCCGCCAACACCACTATGTCCTCGGTGCAAAATATCTGCGTTATGCTTTTATCAAAAAGCAGGTTTGCCTCAGGGCCGAATTCTTCATCTGCCCTCCAGAGTTCAATTAAAATAGGGACCCCTTCAAATGCCTCAAGCACAATTGCTGCATCTGACTGATTTATCTTTTTGCCTGGCACTCTATCCAGGACTGATAACATACCGGCAGGATTATTCCCATATTTTCTCAATATCAGGTCAGTAGAGCGTTTCTTGAACTCCTCAGCAAAACTCCCGGCAGCTGAAAGTCCGCTAAACCCAAGCAGGTCTCCCGTTAATGCAGGCAAGCCCGCTATCTTTCGGGCAATATAATGCAGAATTAATACCGTCAGATAATCCTCTGCCGGAGCATTACCGGATAAAGACAGAACCTGCCTGTTCTTTACATCGATAACGTATTCATCGGCAAGAAATCTCACAGATGTGCTGTTAGGCAAGCCTGAATGTAACAGGTTATCCCAGGCTTTTCCGATCGCTGCCTCAAGGCCCATGATATTTTCGTTCCCCTAAGAAGCGTCCCGAATAAAATGCGGAAGGATTGCCGGGACTTCCAGCACCATCTCCAGAAAACCGCGATATTCGCCCTTCAGATACCAGGGGCTCTGATAAATGAACTTCTTTACGCCATTTTTTTCGATGGTATACATATTCGTCCTCCGCTGTTCCATCAATTCTATAAGCTTTGACCGGGACGGTTCCGGGTGGCAGTCCAGCAGATTCGAGCCGATAAGCTCTGCCCCTCCCGACTTCTGAAACGTCTTTACTGCCTTCTCATTCATCTCAAGTATAATGCCCTCAGGATCGCAGACGACAACCGACCCTGCAAATTCCTCCACCCATGTGTTCTTCTCCATTGCCACTATCCTCCTGATATATCTGATCCCCAACGGGGATTTCTGACGTTTTCCTATATGCCAACCCCGCGAAATTATTGCTGCGTTTTCTTCTTCCCGAAAGGGCAGCCCTTTGTACAGACGCCGCATATACGAGCACCGATTCCGTCCCGGCAAATTTCACTGTTCTACTTACGCATGTGCACCTCTCATGAGCAGATTGCAATACGACTATATTATTCCTTCCGCGCACTGATAACAATGCCACGCATGTTTCATTCCCATAGTCCCTGAGGTAAAATAACAAATGGGCCGGCGCTTATATTTAAAGATCGGCGATGTGGTGGTGCACCGTGAGTATCGCTCATGGGGCAGAGGCGAGGTCGTTGAAGAAAAACACTCCGCTCTCGCGGGCGGTTTCTGCATGGTGCGGATACTGTTTGAAGACGGCAAGGAACGGTCTTTTATCAATGACCTGGACCATCAGCAGTGCTGTTATTATCTCGGGCTGAGAATCGTCTGAACATGTACACCGGGGCCAGCCTCTAATGTACCTGATTGACATATACATCTCTCCGATTTATGCTTAAGCATGGCGGACGAATGGACAGTATTACTCATAACCTATGACCAGATGGAGGCCGAGATACTGAAGGATATACTCGAAAGCGGGGATATTCCTGTTGAGCTCAGATCGGCGAAGGTAAGCCCCTACCCGGTGAATGTCGGCAGGATGGGAGAAGTGAAGGTCATGATAAGGGAAACTGACCGGGCAGAAGCGGAAGAGGTCCTGAGAAGATTCAGGGAGGATCCAGCGGCACCCGAAAGAGGGATTGAATCTTAACTGAACGGAATGTTACCCCTCAAACTGCTGTTCGTGTATTTTTGCATATACATCCAGACCGCCGATAGCTGCAACTCCTACAAAATTGTTTCTATATCTACATTAGTGCAACTACACGTTACTTGCCGTTCCTGCTAACTTACTGATAATAAAAGCATAAACACCTGGCACTTCCCTTGCTATTAAATGATAAAACCACGGAAGGCGAGGCTGAAGACCATGACCAATATACCCATGTACCGGGGAAAAGACATCAAAGCGACCCACCCCTGTTTTTCAAAGGAGGCACATAACAAGTTCGGCAGGATACATCTGCCTGTGGCTCCGGCCTGCAATATCCAGTGCAGGTACTGCATACGCAAGTATGACTGTGCCAATGAATCCCGGCCAGGGATCACCAGCAGGGTGATGACCCCTCCTGAGGCTCTGGAGCGTGTCAGGACAATGATTGACCGGCAGGACCGCATATCGGTCATCGGCATCGCCGGCCCCGGGGACCCGTTGGCCAATGATGCGACCTTTGAGGTGATGCATGCCATAAATAAAGAGTTTCCGGACTTGACACTCTGTGTCTCGACCAATGGCCTTTATCTGCCGGACCGGCTCGATGAACTGGTGAAAGCAGGCGTGCGGAGCCTGACCGTCACCATTAATGCGGTGACGCCGGAGATGGCAGAAAAAGTGTACTCCTGGGCCCTGTATAACGGGAAGCGTTATACAGGAAAAGAGGCGGCGGCTAAGATTCTCAACAACCAGTGGAGAGGGTTGACCAATGCTATCGATGCGGGCATGATCGTCAAAGTCAATACGGTTTATATCCCCGGCATTAACGACGTCGAAATCCCGCTGATTGCCTGGCATGCAGGAGAGCGTGGGGCAGATATCATGAATATCATGCCGCTGATTCCACAGGCGGAATTTGAAGGTCGGGAACGGCCCACCCCGGATATGATCTCAAAAAAACGTGCGGAGTGCGAAAAACACATCCCCCAGATGACCCACTGCAGGCAGTGCAGGGCAGACGCCTGCGGCGTGCTGGGCGAGGACAAGGACATGGAACTTGAAATGCTGAGCGCGCGCATCGGTGAAGAATATTGCGAGATGGTCTGAGCAGACAGGGAGGAAGAAAATATTATGATAGGAATGGGAATAGCTGTTTTCAGTATTATTTCAGCCATACTTGCCTTTCTGCTGCTGAAAAGATACGAGCGCCTGGAAAAGGCTGAACTTGCCAGTTATCTTCTGCTGATCGTATGGGGATCCTTTCTTTTCGGGCTTTCCCTGACGCAGTTGGCGGAATCCGTACGCTGAGGGAGCAGACATGCAGGCTAAGATATACCTTCTGGATGTCACAAACAGGGATGGGGTCCAGACATCACGGATCCTGCTGCCCAAACTCTCAAAAACCCTGCTGAACATATACCTTGATGAGATGGGGGTCTATCAGAGCGAGATCGGGTTCCCCGGCCTTAGGCATGAGACCAACTATATCAATGGCAACCTGGACCTGCTGGAGGCAGGCGTCATTAAAAGGATGCGCCTCGGAGGATGGTGCAGGGCGGTACCTGAAGATATCCGGCTTGTCTTTAAGAACTGCCCCGGGATCAGGGACCTGAACATATCCATGTCGACCTCTGAAATCATGATACAGGGCAAGTTTCAGGGCAGGAAGACATGGAGAGACGTTGTTTCCGCCATGACCGAAGCTGTCAGAACAGCAAAAGAGCTCGGGGCTGAAACCGTGGGGGTCAATGCTGAGGACGCCTCCAGGACAGACCCCAGCAGGCTCATAGACTTTGCGCTGGCAGCACAGGAGGCCGGAGCTGACCGCTTCAGGTATTGTGATACGCTCGGCTCCGACGATCCGCTGTCAGTCTATGAGAAAATATACAGACTGGCGCAGACCACGAAGATGCCGCTTGAACTGCACGGCCATAACGACCTGGGCATGGCCGAAGCTGTTTCCTGTGCCGGAGCCCGGGCTGCAATCGAAGGCGGCGTCGATGCCTACATCAACACCACGGTCAACGGCTATGGAGAGCGCTGCGGAAACTGCGATCTTGTTTCGACAATACTGGCCCTTACCTATGCCCCCGGCCTGAGCAGCAAGGTGCAGCTGGATGAACAGGTGAATCTCAAGTATGCCTGGAAGATAGCGAAATATTCCTCCTATGCCTTCGGCCTCCCTCTGCCGCTTAACCAACCAGGAGTAGGTGCCAATGCCTTTGCGCATGAGTCCGGCATCCATGCCGACGGGGCCCTGAAAGACAGGCGCAATTACGAGCTTTATGAGCCGGAGGCTGTTGGCCGGGGAGAACCTGACCTTACCCATACAGGAAGAATTATTACCACCGGTGAGTATGGCGGCATCAAGGGATTCAGGCATGTGTATGATGCCCTCGGCATTCATTTTGACAACGATGAAGAGGCACGAAGCATACTCGATCTGGTCCAGTACGCCAATATCCATACTCAGAAACCCCTGACCGACGATGAACTGCGCCTGATCGCCCAACACCCTGATCCGGTCCGAAAAATCCTGACAATGCCCG
>PNOC01000072.1 GCA_013824615.1 Thermodesulfovibrio sp. | reverse complement strand
TTATAACTACCAGGAAGACCACCGCATCTCTGCAAATGTGTTCGCAGAAATGCGAAAAGAAGCAGGGAAAAAGACATTATTCCAAGATTAATCTTTTTCCCCCTCTTCTTCTGGTTTCTCGGCCATCTCTTTCAGGTCCGTCAGGACCTTCAAGGTCAGCTCTTTGAGTCTGCCATAAGAAAATAATATTCCGGAAAGGGCCATGAGGCCTCCGGAAAATGTCTCGCGGCTGACAACGGTAACTCCCTGTTCGGTTTCGCCGAAGATATATTCATGTCTTGCAGTAATGCCGAATTTTTCTCCGCGCCACGTGATTTTCTTCCCCGGAACAACCTCTTCGATTACCGGCTCAACAGAAACCGGAATAACAAAGGGTCTTATACAGAAGCGAACCTTGCTGCCTTCTGCGATACGCAGACTGTCTGAGGAGGCATCCTCCAGGACAGTGTTCCATTTTGACCAGCAGGTCAGATCAGTAAATATATTCCAGACCTTATCCAGCGGGCTGGCGATTACTATGGATTCCTCGATTACCATCTACCAGCCTGTAACCCCGGGGCCGTCTATTTCTTCTGAAACAGCTATCCTGACAGCTTCCTTGAATGGTGTCTTGGCTATTTTTATAAATGACTCAATACTGTACTCCCTGCAGATGACCTCATTCTTCATCCCTTCAATCAACGGGTGGGCCACCCCGGAGGGTATCGGCGTCACAAGATCGACCCAGTAGGCTGAAAGAAGAGGGGTCAAGAAAGGCACCCTGAAGATTATCCTGTTAGCGATGCCCCGGGCCTCGGCATACTGCTGCATCATTTCCCGATACGTGAGAATCTCCGGACCTCCGACGTCAAAACTCTTCCCGGAGGTTTCCGGGCTGAGGAGACAGCCTGAAAGATATGCAAGGATATCCCTGAGTGCTATAGGCTGGATCCTTGTGTCGATCCACTTCGGGCAGACCATCACCGGCAGGCGCTCGACCAGATACCTGAGCATCTCGTACGATGCCCCTCCGGCGCCCACGATTATCGCGGCGCGCAGCACGGTTGCGGCCGGACTTCCTGAGGAGAGTATGTCTGCTATCTCCGCGCGGCTTTTCAGGTGTTCTGAAAGCTGATCTCCCCCCTCCCCGAGTGCTCCGAGATAGATGATGCGCTTCAGGCCCTGCTCATTGGCTGCAGAGATAAAGTTCGTTGCCGCTTTTTCGTCTTTTTCAGCATACTCCTTATTGCTGAAGATACTTGTTCCACCCATGGAATGGGCAAGATAGTATGCAGTATGAATGCCCTTAAGCGACTGCTGCAGGCTCTCACGGTCTAAAAGGTCTCCCTCTGCCAACTCGCTATCACTGCCTTCGGGAATAAGCCGTGCCGCCTTCTGGATGTTCCGAACGAACAACCTCAATTTTGTCTGTCGGCCGGCCAGTTCAGAAATCAGCCGACGTCCGACAAATCCCGTTGCCCCAATTATCGCGGCCCTGTCCTGCGGATTAAATACCAAATCTTCAGTGGACATGATTCTGCCTCCCAGCCATCCCGGAGTTCGCACCGGTGCGGTCCTGTACCATTCTCTCATAACCTTTTACCTTACGCAACAGGATGGAGCTTCATACGAAGTCTGTTGGCGGAAAGAAACGTCCGCTGCCCTGATCAGCTCCCGCTGACAAGCACCTTGCGCAGCAGTACGGTGGCCACGCTAAGATGCGCTTCGGGATTGAGCGTGGGGCCGAGGAGGGCAACCTGGTTTGCCCTGTTCAGGAGCCGCTCGTCATACAGTGCGTCCGGACAGCGCCTGCGCAGTTCAGAAATGAGATACGTGAAATTAAGCGCGCGAGACGGCCTGAGGGCCGGGCCGAGTGAATCATAAACAAGAGTATTTTCCCGGAAAACCAGAGGTGAGCCGTCTCTCGCAGAGAGGGTGACAAACCCCTGCCGTTCCTCGGTCATCACCTCACGGACATCTTTAGTTGTCTTCGTGAACATCATGCCGCCGGACAGCACTGCCCGTCCGGGGCTTATTGAGCGGTTTTTGACTGTCTCGGTTGCAACATCATGAACGATTGCAGTACCACGAAGTATACAGGTAATTTCATGGAAAGGAACGCTGAGGCTGTCGGCCTTATCTGTCGTTATGCCAAGGTCACTCCCGCAGAGACTGAACCTCCGCACAATAGAGGCGCGTGCTTCAATATCAATCTCATCAGCCGTAAGCATGGTTGCCCTGAACCCGGCTGTCTCCAGCTTTTCGAGAAGTCCGGAGGCCCTCTCTTTCTCAGCAAATACGGCCACGGTTACCGGACCACGGCCAGGGATGCGCAGACGTGCCAATGCCTCGTAAATCGTTGCTCCCAGAACGGTTGCCAGTGCTTTGGCAAGACTTTCTTTGTCCTCACTCAGGCTATGTATTGCTACGATATGCATCGTTGAAAAGTTGGCAATTCATTCCGATTATTTCCCGGCTCCGCGCTCCATGATAGCCGCAAGCGTAAAGCCGTCTGCCAGGGCAATCAGGGCCCGGGAAGTAAGTTCTATGACTAACAGCTTTTTCTGCTATGGGACAGATATATCGTAGGCCTTTATCTTGCGGTGAAGATTTGAGCGTTCGATATCCAGAAGCTCAGCGGTTTTTGATATGTTCCATCCGTTTTCTTCAAGTTTCCGCATGATAAAATCCTTTTCGAACATATCCCTGGCGTCCTTCAGAAGATTGAGCGAAAAATAATCGGATTTGGCCGTACTCGGGATAGAAAGGTCCGCAGGTGCTATGGTCTTGGCAGGAGTCATGATCACCAGCCGCTCCAGGGTGTTTTTCAGCTCCCTGATGTTGCCCGGCCAAGAATGCCTCTGGAGAATCCTGACCGCGTCGGGGGTAATCTTCTTCGGCAGCTGACGGTATTCCGCAGCAAAGAGCTCAAGAAAATATTCGACCAGTTCCGAAATATCCTCTGTCCGCTCTCTCAGGGCAGGTACCTTGAGGGGAATAACATTCAACCTGAAATAGAGGTCTTCCCTGAAGTTGTTCTTTTTCACCTCTTCACTGAGGTCCTTGTTCGTTGCAGAAATGATCCGCGTATCTACCTTTATATTCTTGCTGCCGCCGACCCGCTGGAACTCCTGAGTTTCGAGCACACGCAGGACCTTTGCCTGGGTCTGGAGTGACATATCGCCGATTTCGTCCAGGAAGAGCGTCCCGTTGTCAGCCTGCTCGAACTTTCCTTTTTTTGTCTCAAAGGCGCCGGTGAACGACCCTTTTTCATGACCGAACAATTCGCTCTCGATCAGTTCCTGCGGTATTGCCGCACAGTTGACTTCAACAAAGGCCTTGCCCGACCGGGGGCTGTTTTCATGCAGCAGCCTCGCCACCAGTTCCTTGCCGGCGCCGCTTTCTCCGAGTATCAGGACCCTGCTGTTGCTGACAGCAGCCAGTTTGATCTGTTCCCGCAGCTGGACCATCCTGGGCGAGTTGCCGACCAGCCTGAACTTCTTCAGGAGATCCTGTCTCAGCGCCCTGTTTTCGAGTTCAAGAGTCCTTTTCTCAAGGGCCCGCTGGACCGTGAGCAGGACCTTTTCCATCGAGAGCGGCTTTTCGAGGATATCATAGGCACCCATTCTGGTAGCCTTCACCGCAAGTTCTATATTGGCATGGCCAGAGATGATCACAACCGGAAGCGCAGGGTGCAATTCAAGGAGCTGGGTCATCGTCTGGATGCCGTCAATCCCCGAAAGCCAGACATCCAGAATAACCACATCGGGAATCATTCCCTTTGCCATCCGTACCGCATCTTCTCCGGATGCGGCAGACACAACCTCAAAGCCCTCATCTTCGAAGATCCCGGAAAGACTTGTCCGTATCCCTTCTTCATCATCAACGATCATCATCGTCGTCTTTGCCATCTGACTATCCCTCCCTGACAGGGAGCTCTACAGAAAAAATTGTTCCCTGTGGTTCGTTATCTCGTATCCGTATATAGCCCCGGTGCTCGGTTATAATCTTGCTTGCGATCGCCAGGCCAAGGCCCGTGCCATCCCTCTTGGTCGAAAAATATGGAAGAAACAGCTTCTCCCTGTCCTCATCCCTGATACCAGGGCCATCGTCGGCAATTTCGACAAACACCCTGTTTGCCGCGCGGTCATGGTTCACGGAGATCGCAATATTTCCCTTTGTCTGCATTGCCTGGATTGCATTGTCCACGATGTTTATTATAACCCTTTTGAACTGTTCCGCATCGAGGTCAACCAGCGGTTCATCAGCAGGAAGTAATGTATGTATAGCAATTCCCTTGTAGTCCCCATAAAGATTGATGACGCCCTCGATAATGCCGGATATCCGCGTCGGAGCCTTTCTTATCACAGGCATTTTGCCGAAGCGGGAAAACTCGTCAACCAGGCGCCGGAGGCTTTCGACCTCCTTGATGATCGTCTTTGTCGATCGCTCGAAGACCTTGTCGAAATCACTATCCTGGTTGTTCCATTTCTTGATCATATGTTCGGTCGAAAGTTTGATCGGGGTCAGCGGATTCTTGATTTCGTGCGCGATCCTCCGGGCAACCTCCTCCCAGGCAAGTGCCCTCTGCACCCTGACCAGCTCAGTCATATCATCGAAAACCACGAGCGTGCCGAGAAAACTTTCAACATCGCCGAGCGCCGCCATGAAAATCCGCAGAAGGATACGGCGTTCGCCGACCGTGACCCGGAACTCCTTCTCAACAATCCGGGAGTCGCGAATCCTTACCTGCTTGACCGCCTCTTTGAGTTCATCTGAATCGAGCCTGGTCAGGAGTACTGAATAATTCTGACTGATCAGCTCTCCCGGCTCCAGCAGGAGGATCCTGCAGGCGGCATTATTAATCGTCAGTATGTTGCCGGCAGGGTCGAGGGATATAACTCCGGAGTTGATATTGTCGAGGATATTCTCGATGATAAGCCGCCGCCTGTCGGACTCCTTCAGGGCCGCCTGTAGAGATCCCTTGCTCTCTTTCAGCTCCCGGACCATTTTATTGAACGACTGCACCAGCAGCCCTATCTCGTCCTCGCGGTTGCTGTCGACCGCGGCATCAAGATTGCCCCGGGCAACGTCTTCTGTTGCCTGTGCAAGCATCTGTATCGGATCGGTGATACCCCTGGCCACCCTCAATGCCACCCACAGGGCCATAAAAATCGCCATCAGAGTGAAGAAGCTCAGGATAAGAATATAGTTGACCTTGATCGGTGTTTTCCACGACTCCAGAGTCTGATAATTCTTGTAGGCCGCCTTGATCGCCTCGACATTGTTGCGTATCTCAGGGCTCATAAGAGATTCGACTACCACAATCCCCGTCTGCCGGCCGTTCCTGAACTCCGGAGCGACCGCCCTGACGACATCGCCCTTTTCTCCGGTGATGACTTCTACGTCAGCCTTGCCTTCAAACCCGGCCCGAACGGTTTCCGAGGCATTGCCTGGAAGTTTGGCAATACGCTGCACCGAATAGCCGTTCCCGCTTTTACCCCCCGAAGAAACCGACTGCGCATACGCCAGGACCTGCTGGCGCTCCATCTCATACGCCGCCTTGGCAATCTCAACCGAAAGGGTAAGAGGCTGGCGAACCTGGGGATCGAACCAGCGGTCGAGGTACCGCGTAATCACGCTGCTCGAAACAATAAAAAGAAGAAACGAAGGTATCATGGTAAGCACGACAAGGACGATGACGAACTTGGTCTTGAATTTGTAACCGAGCACCTTGTTTTTTCTTTCGAGATATACCTTCAGCAGGCTCTTCGAGACGAAGAACATGAGGGTAAGCAGGGCTATCAGGTTAAGATTGAGGAGTATGAAAATGATCAGCTTGGTCAAGAAAGAAACATTCTCGAGCCTCATGTAATGAAGTTCTACCACAAACGCACTGATGATCAGCACCACTGCTACGAGCGAGATAATAACGAAACGAAGTCTCTTCACCGGGAACCCTCAATCAGGACTATCCCTGAGTCTTTTTTGATCTTGAACTCGTTGTCCTGGACAAAGATCAGGAGATGCCCGATAAGCGGCGGCAGTTTACTGGTCTTGGATTCAACCGTTATCCTGACAAAATACTGGCCTGGCTCAAGCTCCCGCGTATTCGTCAGCTTGAGGTCCTTGACCACCAGCGCTCCGGTGAGCATAGATTCAAAGGACCGGAACCGCTTCTCGATTATTGTCTGCCCGTCGAAGGAATTCAGCAGGTATTCCTTTTTAATCGGGTCCGACTTCAGCTTGCGTACGAAAAACTTCCCGAGGACAAATTCATCAGACCAGCTCTTCCATACCCTGAAAAGGTCTGCATGTAGACGGAATTCCTTGTCCATCCCGTCCCGTATCTCCTGGACAGTCTTTTCATCAGGTACGAAAGTAAAGGATATATAAATATCGTTATTGACCAGCCTGACGTCAGGCCCTGCGATTGAATGTGCCCCTTCTGCCGGAACCGGGAGAGTCCAGAAAAGGAAAAGGAACAGCAATGCAGGGGCAGCGAAAAATCGTAACATGCGGCGCTCATATCTCCAAAAAATTTATTTCCATTATAGCATATCAATATGTATAGTAATGGATATGCCCTGTAAGGAGAAGCCCTGCAGATGCTGGCGGTATCGATCGAAATTCCGCCTGATCGCACCCTTATTTCAGGCAGATCCTGATGGAATTTCCGATTGAATAAAAGATATCTTCTTGAGGAGTAAAACATGAAAATACCTGATCTTAAGTACGACAGTCATGGACTCATCCCGGCCATAGTCCAGGACGCTGCAAACAACGAAGTCCTGATGATGGCCTATATGAACAGGGAATCACTCGAAACCACCATGGAGACAGGATATACGCATTTCTGGTCGCGCTCCCGCTCCAAATTCTGGAAGAAAGGCGAGTCCTCGGGCCATGTACAGCTGGTAAAAACAATCCTGTACGACTGTGATAAGGACACGCTCCTGATCCGGGTGGAGCAGCGAGGCCCCGGGGCATGTCATACCGGCCACCGCTCCTGTTTCTACACTGACATCTCAGGCAGGGAAGTGGCTGACGCTGTGTTTTCAGCGGATAATGTCTACGGAAAAAAATGATTCTCGATGAGGTCTATACCGTAATCCAATCCCGTCAGAAAACCCCGGTGGAGGGCTCATACGTCTGCTCTCTGTTTGCAAAGGGAAAGGACACGCTCCTGAAAAAGATAGGGGAAGAAGCCACAGAAGTAGTGATTGCATCAAAAGGCGGAGACAGGGACCAGACCATAAAAGAGATCACGGACCTCTGGTTCCACTGTCTGGTGCTGATGTCAGAGGAAGGGATTAGCCCCGGAGATATTTACCAGGAATTCGGAAGCCGCTTCAATACAAGGAGGCAATAAGCATGCAAGACTGTCTGTTCTGCAAAATCATCCAGAAAAAAATCCCTGCACGGATCATCCATGAAGATGACGATCTCCTGGCCTTTGAGGATATCAACCCCCAGGCGCCGGTGCATATCCTGGTCATCCCCAAAAAACATATTCCGACGTCACTTGATATTGGGCCGCAGGACCATGCGCTTGTCGGCAAACTGTTCCAGGCTGCAGCGGCTATCGCCACGGAGCGGGGAATCGCTGAGCGCGGATTCCGTCTGGTTATGAACACCAATGCAGAGGCAGGCCAGACCGTTTTCCATATCCATCTCCACATGCTCGGCGGCAGGCTAATGCAGTGGCCGCCCGGCTGATCCCGTAATACAGGATATAGCCAGATCAACGCAGCCCGCTGAAATCTTCCGAAAGACGGCAAAAAAAGAATGAGGACTAATTGGAATGGCGCTAATTTAAGCACTTATTTCAAACTGATCTTATCAAGTGTTTTATGGTTGTCATTCTACGGCTTGACCGGGGAATCCAGTTTTGAGGTCCGTGGATGCCCCGATCAAGTCGGAGCATGACGGTTTATGGTCGAAGCATTAGCCAATTATTTCAGATGCTTTCTCTTACGAATAGCCCTTAAACTAGCGCCATTCAGGACTGCTTGGACTTAATAGTAAACAACCTCCGTATCCCGGTCGAAAAGGACGGCATCAATGAATACATGCTTGCCGCCGCCGCACGCCTGCAGGTAAGCAGCCAGACCCTGAAGCTGGTCAGAATACTGAGCAAGTCACTCGACCTGTCCGATAAAACACAGTTTTTCTACGAAATCTCCCTGGTCGTCAGCACTCCTGAAGACTTCCCCAATACTGAAAATATTCCTGTTTACCTTGACAGAACAGAACTGCCAAGAGAACGAATAAACAGACCAGAGCGGCCGATTATCATAGGGTTCGGGCCTGCGGGCATGTTTGCCGCGCTTGAGTTTATTGAGAATGGGATCAAACCCATGATATTTGAACGGGGCAGAAAGATAGAAGAACGCTCGGCTGATGTGCAGAAGTTCATTAAAGAGCGCATTCTCAACCCTGAATCAAACATCCAGTTTGGTGAAGGCGGAGCCGGTTCATACTCGGACGGGAAGCTCTTTTCACGCAGAGAAAATTCCAATTACATCAACAAGGTGCTGGATACCTTTATTAAGTTTGGGGCACCCGAACAAATTCGCTATATCAGCAAGCCCCACCTGGGGACAGACGTTCTCTGCAGGATAGTCCGCAATATGCGGAACTATATTCTTGAAAGGGGCGGCGAGATCCACTACGAATCAAAAATGACCGACCTGCTGCTCTCAGGTGATGCAGTGCAGGGAGTAGTAATAAATGAAAAAACGGAATACCGGTCTCATCCCGTTATTCTCGCGCTCGGGCATTCAGCGCGTGATACCTTTGAGCTGGTCCGAAGAAAGGGGGTTGCCGTTGAACAGCGGCCAATCTCCGTCGGCGTGAGAATCGAACATCCGGCTGATACGATCAACCTCATACGCTACGGCGAAAAATATAAAAACTTTCCCGGTATCGGAAATGCCACCTATTCTTTTACCTATACCGACCGGAAAATAGGGAGGGGAGTCTACACCTTCTGCATGTGCCCCGGCGGTGAGGTGGTAAATGCCTCATCCGAGCAGGGTCATCTTGTAGTGAACGGGATGAGCTATTCAGGCAGGTCATCGGCATTTTCGAACGCCGCCATGATTGCGACCTGCCGCACGACTGATTATGATTCCGATGATCCGCTGGCAGGGCTTGCGTTCCAGAAAGAGATCGAGCGCCGTGCGTTTCAGGCAGGCGGAGGGAACTGGCACGTGCCTGCACAGAACCTGATGGATTTCCTGGGAGGGAGGGCCTCCGGTCGCCTGAACAGCAATTCGTGCAGGATAGGGACCGCGGCTGCAGATATGAAAGATATCTTCCCCGGCTTTATCAGCGAGATGCTCATGGCTGCATTTAATTTCTGGAAAAATGACTACCCCCTGTTCATCTCGGACCAGGCGATACTGCTGGCCGCAGAAACCAGGACCTCATCCCCCCTGAAAATACTACGCGGCCCGAACTACGAATCAGTCACTATAAAAAATCTGTATCCGATAGGTGAAGGCTCAGGCTACACCGGAGGCATTACCAGTTCAGCCGCCGACGCGATTAAGGCGGTAGAGGCGATGCTGGCGTCCCGGGTCTGATGCTTATCGTATATCGTGATTCACCAGGATGGGACGTAACTATTTATTTCACCAATGTAATTACACTAAAGATTCAATCTGAAACAAAGAAAGATTCCGGGCAAGCCGGAATAACGGAGTGTGTGGCGATGTTTGCAGGACTATTGAGGTGTTTATGGCTGCTGCGTTTCAACGTTAAGGTTTATTATCCGGCCTCAGGCCCGCCCTTGCTCAAAGCAACTGCAGCCTGAAAAATGCCCTCTTCGTCTAGGCCGTATTTTTTGCGGAGCAGTTTCTGGGTCCCGTGTTCGACGAAAACATCATCAATCCCGAGCAGCCTGACCGTAATGCCAGACATTCCGCTTTTGGCAATGCACTCCAGCACTGCGGAACCAAATCCTCCGGCCAGGACATTCTCTTCAACCGTAATTATCTTCTTTGTCTTTTCTGCCAGTTTCAATACCAGCTCTTCATCAAGCGGCCGCACAAAACGGGCATTCACCACCGTTGCGCTGATGCCCTGCTCTTTCAGTCTGGCGGCTGCCGCCATGGCCGGGGCTACAGACTGGCCAATGGCAAAGATCGCCAAATCTTCCCCGTCAATCATCACTTCGGCCTTTCCGCTGGAGATTGCGCTGCAGGATTTATCTGAAACAGACAGCGCCTTTCCCCTCGGATACCGGATTGCCACAGGTGCATTGAGTCCCAGGCCAAACGCAAGCATTGCACGCAGCTCATTGCCGTCCTTCGCGGCCATGAACACAAGGTTCGGGATAGTGCGCAGGAATGAAATATCGAACAGACCCTGGTGTGTCGGGCCGTCTTCCCCAACAATCCCGCCACGGTCTATCGCAAAGAGGACAGGCAGGTTCTGCAGACAGACATCGTGCAAAATTTCGTCATACGCCCTCTGCAGAAAGGTCGAATATATCGCCACGACCGGCCTGAGCCCCTGTGTGGCAAGCCCGGCAGCAAAGGTCACGGCATGGGGTTCTGCTATACCGACATCAAAAAATCTTTCGGGAAAACGCTCTGAAAAGGAGCGCAGACCTGTGCCCTCTTTCATGGCTGCAGTAATCGCCACTATTCTGTTGTCAGCTGCAGCAAGTTCCTCAAGCGCCTCGCCGAATATATCGCTGAAGGACGCTGCGGTAACTGCTCCGGTCGTCTCTGCGCAGACTGCAGGTGCCAGGCCAAGGTCACTGTCAAAGGGCCCGGTGCCGTGATAGATACAGGGGTCTTCTTCCGAGAATTTATACCCCCGGCCCTTCTGCGTGACAATATGCAGCAGAGCAGGTTCAGTCATCTCCTTAAGGCTTGAAAGTATGTTGATAAGGCCTTCAATATCGTGGCCGTCAATCGGGCCGATATAATTGAAACCGAGGTCCTCAAACAGGCCCCCCGGCAGGAAGAAACCCTTGAGGCTTCCCTCGGCCTTCTCTGCAATCCTGGTCACACTGCCGCCGATCTTCGGAATGCCTTCGAGCAGGGCCTTAGTCTCTTTCTTGAATTTCTTATAGAACGTGCCGGTCAGCACCTTGCTGAGATAATTCGACATCGCCCCGACATTCGGGGATATCGACATCTCGTTGTCATTGAGAATGACGATCAGGTCCTTCCCCAGGTGGCCTGCATGGTTCAGCCCCTCCAGGGCAAGGCCTGACGTAAGGGCACCGTCGCCTATAACGGCAATCGCCTTGCCGGTATCGGCAGGCAGGCCATGCCCGGACTTGAGGTCTCGGGCCGCAGCAATACCAAGGGCCGCGGATATTGATGTCGAACTATGACCGGTCCCGAAGACATCATGAGGACTTTCGCCGATCTTCGGAAACCCCGAGAGCCCGCCATGCTTTCTCAGGGTAGGAAAATCCCCATAGCGTCCGGTAAGCAGCTTGTGGGGATAGGACTGGTGACCGACATCCCAGACGATCTTGTCATAGGGAGAATTGAAAACGCGGTGCAGCGCAATCGTAAGTTCCACCACGCCCAGGTTAGAGGAAAGATGGCCTCCGTTAATCGAGACCCGCTCGATGATAATCTGACGCAGCTCTCCGGCCAGGGCCTTCATCTCCCCCCCGGTAAGCGACTTCAGGTCTTCGGGTGTCTTAATTTTTTCTATCATGACGGATCAGTCAATCGCTCAATGCAATTGCACTGTTATATTATAGCCCAATTCTTCCGGCAGACAGGCATTCATTTCGAAAAAAAGTGGGGATTATGGAATATGGGCCGCTCTGCAGCCAATTTTGCAGGCAATTTCTTTTTTCCGGGTATAGGCATATTATATATACGTACCTTTTTCTCAGGGTTTTCACAGAGCAGATAAAGCATAACAATTGCAGGAGGAATGAATTTTATGGACGATAACAGGACACAGGGCAGAATAATGATAATCGGCGCCGGTGGAGTTGCTGCGGTGGCAACGCATAAATGCGCACAGGTCCCGGAGGTATTCCCGGAGATTATGGTCGCCAGCAGGACTCTCTCAAAATGCGAGGCGCTCAGGGAAGATATCAGACAGAGATATGGCAGGGAAATCGAAATAGCGCAGGTGGATGCGGACAATGTACCGCAGCTCGCGGCTCTCATAAGGAAATTCAGGCCAACGCTGGTGCTTAACCTTGCCCTGCCATACCAGGACCTCCATATCATGGATGCGTGTCTGGAGACCGGCGTGCATTATATTGATACTGCCAACTATGAACCGCTGGATGTTGCGCACTTTGAATACAGCTGGCAGTGGGCCTACCAGGAAAAGTTCAGGCAGAAGGGCCTCATGGCGCTGCTCGGCTCAGGGTTCGATCCCGGAGTGACAAACGTCTTTGCAGCCTATGCGCAGAAGCATCTCTTTGACGAAATACATTTTCTGGACATACTTGATTGCAACGCCGGAAGCCACGGCCATGCCTTTGCAACAAACTTCAACCCTGAGATAAACATCCGTGAGGTGACGCAGGTGGTACGCCACTGGAAAGATGGTGCGTGGGTCGAATCCCCGGCTATAATCGAGCCCGGCAGTGTGCATTTCGATTTCGACTATCCGATAGCAGGCATAAAAGACAGTTACCTGCTCTACCATGAAGAGCTCGAATCCCTGGCGCTGAACATAAAAGGACTGAAGAGGGCCAGGTTCTGGATGACCTTCTCTGAAAACTATCTCAACCACCTGCGGGTCCTCATGAATGTCGGGATGACCAGGATAGATGAGGTGGATTACGAAGGCCGGAAAATCGTACCGATCAAGTTTCTGAAGGCCCTGCTCCCTGAGCCCTCTTCACTCGGCACTAACTATTCAGGAAAAACAGTTATCGGCAACATCATGACCGGAATAAAAGACGGGAAGACCATTACCAGGTATATCTACAATATCTGCGATCATGAAGAGGCCTTCAAAGAGACAGGCACCCAGGCTATTGCCTACACAACCGGCGTGCCGGCGATGATCGGGGCGATGATGATGATGACAGGAGCCTGGCAGGGGTCCGGGGTCTTTAACATCGAACAGCTCGATCCGGACAAGTTTATGGATGCGCTCAACACCTATGGTCTTCCCTGGCAGATCGTTGAGCATCCGGGACTCCCCGAAAAAGTCTGACCCGGCCTATGGACGCCCAGAAGAAGGCTGCCGCTATAATACGACTGCTTTCGCAGGACAGCGCGAAGGCGGCAGACAGGTACCATGCCTCATCAGATGAAACGAGGCAGCAGGTGCTCGGATCGCTGGACCAGCGCGGCCTGACTGCATTGACCCGGCTGCTTAAGGAGGCAAAAAAGAAAAAGTTTGACTCCGCACAGAACAGATTTCTGAGGCTTGCAAAAGACACTATCGAAACACCTGTATATCTGCTGGACGAGACTCTGATAGAAGAAAATATGAAGATCCTGCGGTATGTAAAAGACCGCACCGACTGCAAAATCTTTCATGCCCTGAAATCGTATGCCTCATTTGCTACCTTCCCGGTGATGGCAGGCTACCTTGACGGGACCTGCGCCAGCGGTCTGCATGAGGCGATGCTCGGCCGCAAGGAATTCAAAAAAGAAGTGCATACCTTCAGTGCGGCCTACCGACCGGCAGAGATAAAGTCCATTGTCAAATATTCTGATTCAGTGATTTTCAATTCATTTTACCAGCTTCGGCAGTACGGAGAACTGGCCATAAAAGGCGGCTGTGAAATCGGGCTGAGGGTCAACCCGGGCTATGCTGAAGTAGAAACCGATATGTACAATCCGTGCGCTCCTTATTCCAGACTGGGAATAGTCCACTCCCTGTTTAAAAAAGAATTTTCAGAGCATCAGGGCGTGGTCGACGGACTGCACTTCCATGCCATGTGCCAGCAGAATTCGGATGTTCTGGAAAAAATCCTGGCCTCCTTTGAAAAGCTGTATGGAAAATATATCCAGGGTCTCAAATGGGTAAACTTCGGGGGAGGCCACCACATAACCCGGGACGATTACAACCTTGAACTGCTGATTAAACTCATCAATGATTTCAAAAAAAGATACGGGGTGCAGGTATTTCTCGAACCAGGAGAGGCAAGCATACTTTATGCAGGCGTGTTGATATCATCGGTGCTGGATATTGTGGAAAACAGGGCCGAGGTGGCGATCATGGACACCTCTGCCGAGGCACATATGCCGGACGTACTGCTGATGCCCTACAGGCCTGAGATACTGAACTCAGGTAAAAAGAATGAGAAAAGGTATTGCTACAGGCTTGCAGGCCCCAGTTGTCTTGCCGGTGATGTTATCGGGGATTACTCTTTTGACAGGCCGCTCAGGAGAGGCGACAGGCTGGTCTTTACGGACATGGCCCTCTACAGCATCGTAAAAAACACCACCTTCAACGGTATAAATCTGCCGGATATAGCGGTCATACGGGATGGCGGCAAAATTGAAGTAGTGAAAATATTCGGGTACAGGGATTACCGGAACAGACAGTCGTAAGAGACAGGCAGAAACGCCTCCCACTCTCCCCCTTACCATGAACAATGAAGCTGCCCAAGTCTTGTTGTCATCCTCGGGCTCGACCCGGAGATCCAGGCGCAGCGTGCGGACTTTTTGCGAAGACGTCAAGCGTTAACGTAGATATAACTCAGCAAGGTGTAGATCAGTTTTGCAGCAAGAAAATCAGGGGCCCGGTCTTTTCCGGGGCAGAGTTCGACGAGATCAAAACCGACAATCTTTTTCGTCTTCGCCACTGCAGCAAGGAGGTTCATGACCTGATACCAGTTCAGCCCGCCGGGTTCGGGGGTGCCGGTCGACGGCATGATGCCGGGGTCGAAGACATCGAGGTCGAGGGTTATATACACAGGACTGGTCAACTGGCCGACAACCTTCTTTATCCAGCTGTCGGAACCCTGTATCTCATGCGCAAAAAACATCTTCTTTTTATCGACGCGGGGCCGTTCAGAGGCATCCATGCTCCGTATGCCGACTGACACAATATTATCCGTGTATTCCCGGGCCCGGGCTATCACACAGGCATGATTGTACTGAGTCCCCTCATAGGATTCGCGGGAATCGGCGTGGGCATCAAGATGCAGGATGCTTAATTTTTTGTAGTGCTCAGCATAGGCCTTGATAACGCCGATTGAGACCGAATGATCTCCTCCAAGCGTCACGACAAGCTTGCCGTCCTTCAGAAAGCCTGCAACCTGAGAACTGGTCTTTTTGAGGAGTTGGGACGAGGAGGTGGCCTGAATCGGAGGGGACGTGAAAATTCCCTTTCTGAAAACCTCACTGTTGGTCTCGATGTCGTAGAGTTCCAGATACCGCGAGGCATCGATTATTGCTGCAGGACCTTTATCCGCCCCCTTAAGCCAGGTGCTGGTCTTGTCAAAGGGAACAGGCAGTATGACTGCGGCTGCCTTCTTGTAATCGGCATACTCCCCGGACAGGCCGCAGAAATTAACAGAAGCTGCAGACATAATCAGCTCTTAAAATTTAAAGGGCACCGCAGCATACGGACTTTTTACAAACCCGTCAGTCATTCTCTTCCATGATAAACACAGCAGCCGACAACACAGTTGTCCAGAGGCCATCTTTATTGCCCTGGGAGGACTGGCAGATGTTATTGGTCTTGAATATATGGCCGCTCGCCCGATAGACCTGCTTGCGCTCATCCCATGCCTGGTTTGAGTCAAAGGGAATGCCGAGGGTGGTTGCAAGCATCGTCGCCGCAAGGTCTTCTGCATAGTCACCGGAGACGACCGCCTTCTCGCCGAAGGCATGGTGTTCCGAAAGATAGCCGTAGTTACTGAAATCCTTTGGCATGGCCACCCCTACAGCGGCAGAAATAAGGCGGTTTGGTTCATTGGTATCGTTCCGTGACATAACACAAAAGGTGATCTCACCCGGAGACAACAGCTTTAACCCTGTACTTCTGGTCAGGATTTTACAATTGGGAGGCAGTATACTCGATACATAGACAAGGTTGCACTTCTCGATGCCGGCACTTCGCAGCGCAACTTCGAAAGATGAAAGTCTGTCCTTGTGTACACCAACCCCTTTGGTAAAGAAAACTTTCTTGGGTGTCATCGTTAATCCTCCCTGTAAGACCTGTATTAGAAGTCAGTTTGTAAATTTCAGACAATCTGAATGATAAAACGTCTGCTTATAAATGTCAACACGCGCCGGATTTCTGCCCCTTTTTGCTCTTGCTCCCGAGACTCTCCTCTATCTGTGAGATAATGCCGTGGAGCATCCGGGCCTCGCGAGGGGTAATCGCTGCCCTTGAAATCAGGCGTTTCAGATCCGCCATGATCCTGGCCTCCTTGTCCCTGATGCCCTTCGGTGCATAGCCTGCCGTTTTCATTGCAGAATGGAGTCTCTCAAAAAGATTCAGAAACTCCTCGTTTCTGATCGTTGCCGGAGGAGGCTTGACCGGGTATGAGGTGAAAGAAATCTCATAGGCTATGATCAGTACTGCCTGCGCCAGGTTGAAAGAAGGATGCTCAGGAGAGGCAGGGATCCTGATCATAAACGAACATTCCTCAGTCTCGGCATTTTTCAGTCCATGATCTTCCCGCCCGAAAAGGAGCGCCACCTGGTTATTTTCAGAAAACTGCCTGATTCTTTCTACAGCCTCCCGCACAGGATAGGTCAGCCCCCGCCTTTTCCCGTCTCTCCTTGTCGTGCCGATGATCACGGACTTATCCTTCAGTGCAGATGTCAGCTCAGGGTAGATCCTGACCTCAGAGAGAATATCCTCAGCACCGTGGGCAAACCATCCGGCCTCATCAGAAGGAAAATTCCTTGGCCGAACGAGTTCGAGCTTCGAAAATCCGCAGTTTTTCAGTGCCCGCGCAGAGGCGCCGATATTTCCGGTCTCCAGGGTATCAACGAGAATAAAGGATATGTTGTCTTTCCAACCAGCCATACTGCCCTGCATGAAGCTGTCGTCCGGGCAGGGACTAGAAATCATCTTCATCAGAGTCCAGTTCAGCCAATAACCGGGCCTCTTTTTCCTGGATCTGCTGGTCGAAGAGGTTAAGCAGGCCGGCTAACTCCTGCCTGGTAAGTCTGGCCGGTCCTGACTGGCAGCCGGATATCTTTACAAACAGCAACTGCTCTGACTCCGAAAAATAGACTTCAAGCAGGTCGACCTGCTTTATCAGGACAGCATCAGCAGGCATTGCCGCATGCCCGGGCAGGCTTTGATCAGGCCCTGTCATGTCCGAATCCGGTCCTTTAATGCCTGTTTCAGCACAGCGCAGACCCGGCTATAGATTCCCCCCGACTCTGCCTCCCGTGATCCTGCTATGTTCAGCACCGCCGGCTTCATCTCGTCCAGCCAATGAGAGATCTCGACAACAGCCTCGTCGTCAGTTTTTTTATCAAGGTTTATATGGAGAAAGGCCTTGTGGTACTTTTCTGCAACTTTCCTTGTCAGCGCAGAACCAGACCCCACTTTTTTTCCGGTAAACAGCAGGGTAGCATCAGCATCTATTACATTCTTCTCTGTCCTGACCTGATAATGCCTGGACCCCAACTCCGTCATCTTCTCGTATTTCGAGGGAAGATGCCCGTCCTCGGTTCTTCTGCCGGAAGGTATCGACCCGCCATAAGGCAACGCCAACTCAATGGCAACATCCAGCCCTGCCCGGTCTGCACCCGTCTGCCCGCCTGATATTATTTTTGATATTTGGTGTCTGTTCATAGCATATCTATTCTTCATGAACAGGCTGGTGAAAGCAAGTCCTGTCCAGAGACAAGGATTATGTAAATTAAGCCAAAAACAAAAAAGGCGGACGGCTCTATCAAGCCTTCCGCCTTTGTATGGTTTGGTGGCGGTGCAGGGATTCGAACCCCGGACACTGCGAATATGAGTCGCATGCTCTACCACCTGAGCTACACCGCCC
>PNOC01000071.1 GCA_013824615.1 Thermodesulfovibrio sp. | reverse complement strand
TGTCCTCTGAGAACCGAGGAGCCGGCAGATGAGAAGGAATAAGTGTATAAATACGTGTAAATATGCTTGAAAAATTGCGTCAGATAAGTTAAAATCAATGAACAATGCAACTATATGCAAAAAAGGAGGATTTGACTATGTCTTACAGTAAATGTGTCTGTCAGAAGTGTGGAAGCAATTATGCAACAGTGGCCAAGACTGATCTTGATATACAGAACGAGCCGTGTCCGAAATGCGGTGAGAAGCAGCTAAAGATAGCGGGGTCTCTCAGCATGCAGGAGATGAGCAGCCTGTTTTCCGGAGGTGGCTGAAGCCCGCGGGGTTGCTGAGACCGGTCCGGTCTTGGAGAATGCAATAGGCGTCCTTAGGGACGCCTTTTTTTATGGAAGCTTCAGTGAATCAAGGAGATGGATTTTTTCATCCAGTTCAGTATTTGAGAGCAGGGAGTTTTTATGCAGGACCGTCAGCATATCGAGGAGTTCCCGTTTTTTTCTCTCCGGGGATATTCGGGGCGTTGCACCGGAGGCGCCTGCTGCGGCAGAATTCTTTATCATCTCCCGAATCCTGCCTGCCCAGTATTCTACCTCGGAGATGTTCAGCACGATGTTCCTCTTCTCGGTTTTTAAATCAAGGTAGGTAATAAAAAGTCTTTTAACCGGCATTACCCCGGTGATTTCCTGGTAAAAAAAAGACTGAGTCAAGGAACTGCCGAGCCCGTCAAACCTGAAAATCACCCGCCTATTCGTGACAAACACTGAGTATGAGGCCTTGATCGTCGGCTGAGGTCTCCTGACAGAGTCTTCGAGAACTTTTTCGTCAGGCAGCAGCTGAAAAGAAAAACTCCAGAACATATAACAGAACCTCCGCGGTCAGTTCATTTATGAACTTCATCGTATTATACCCCTTTTTGCTGATATATTTCCGTCAGGAAAAGTCTGCTATAATGTGAAGATGAAGGAAGGCATGTTCTATGAAGCACTGGCAGATACCGCTGTACGGTGCCATCTCTGCGCACATACCTGTCTTATCCATTCCGGACAGCGCGGTATCTGCGCTGTCCGTGAAAATCAGGCAGGAACTCTCTACAGCCTGGTCTATGGCAAAATTATTTCTGCGAATGTTGATCCAATCGAAAAGAAGCCCATTTTCCATATGCTCCCCGGTTCAACATCACTTTCTATCGCAACGGTCGGCTGTAATTTCAGATGTAAACACTGTCAGAATTATGAGATTTCCCAGTACCCCCGCGAACAGAAGTTTGAGGTTCCCGGCAGGGACATGACGCCCCAGGATATCGTAGACCTGGCTGTTCAGAACGGATGCAGGAGCATCTCCTATACCTACACTGAACCGACGATATTCTTTGAATTTGCCTTTGACTGCGCACGGCTGGCCTATGAGAGGGGTATGAAGAATATTTTTGTGAGCAACGGGTATACCGGTCCTGAGGCGACCAGGCTAATCGCCCCCTATCTGACCGCGAACAACATCGATCTCAAGGGAAACGAAATTTTTTACCGGGACATCTGCGGGGCCAGACTCAGGCCGGTCCTCGATACTATTGCCCTGATGAAAGAGCTTGGTGTATGGGTGGAAGTGACGACCCTCGTGATCCCCGGACTGAACGATTCGGATAAGGACCTCTCGGATATTGCTGAATTTCTTGTTTCTGTGGACCCTTCGATTCCGTGGCATGTCAGCGGATTTTATCCAACCTACAAACTGATGGACCGGCCGAGCACCAGCGTTGAGAGTCTGCGAAGGGCGGTTGAAATCGGCCGCAGGGCAGGTCTCAGCTATGTTTACGTGGGCAATGTCCCGGGAGAGGATGGCGAAAATACCTACTGCCCCTCCTGCAGGGAGTTGCTGGTCGCACGGGTCGGATACCGCATACGTGAAAACCGTATTGCCGAAGGACACTGTCCGAAATGCTCGGCCCTGATCGCAGGGATCTGGAGCTGAGCCGTAACGAAACAGCAGCATATGCCGTCATTGCCTGCCCCGTTTATGTTATTCTAAGAGCTTATGGAACAGAGACTACAGAAGATTATTGCGGATATGGGGATAGCCTCCCGGCGGAAGGCTGAAGAGATTATTATCGAGGGCCGTGTGACAGTCAACGGTCAGGTTGCGGTGATCGGCATGAAGGCCGACCCTTCTCGTGATCATGTTAAAGTAGACGGCAAACTCCTGACGAGGCCCGAATTAAAGGTCTATTTTGTTTTCAACAAGCCGCGTGGTGTCGTGACCTCTCTGGGTGACCCTGAGGGCAGGCCGACGGTGCAGGATTATATTCGCGGTATCAGAGAGCGGGTCTATCCTGTCGGACGCCTTGATTATGATTCGGAAGGGTTGCTGATCCTGACGAATGACGGGGACCTTGCCTACGGCGTGCTTCATCCTTCGAAGAAGATCCCCAAGACGTATCTGGTCAAGATCAAGGGCGCCCTCGAGGCTGAGGATCTGGACAGGCTCAGAAAGGGCATCCGGCTTGACCGGGCGGTAACAGCACCGGCCAAGGTAAAAACCCTGAGAAAGACGGACCAGAACTCGTGGGTCGAGATGGTGATATATGAAGGAAAAAAGCGGCAGATCAGGAGGATGATGGAGAAGGTGGGTCATCCGGTGATCAGACTGATGAGGATTCGCATTAACGGTATTGAGATGGGCGACGTAAAGCCCGGCATGATCAGGCGCATGCTGCCGGAAGAGGTCGAGATGCTGAGAAGTGAAGTTTCTGCATGAGGAGGCTGCATGTTTCGGGATAAAGAGTGCGGAGAGATTCGCGAGAATAGCATAGGTTCGGTTATCACAATCGCTGGCTGGGTTTTCAGACGGCGTGACCACGGCGGTCTAATTTTTATTGACCTGAGGGACCGGAGCGGCCTCTGCCAGATCGTTTTCAGTCCTGATGTCAACGCTGCGGCGCATGATAGCGGCCATGATCTCCGGGCAGAGTATGTTATCTCGGTTTCAGGAGAAATCCGCAGGCGTCCTGTTGGCACTGAAAACCCCAATCTTCCAACCGGACAGGTCGAACTTTATGTTGACAAGCTTGAAATTCTCAATGAGGCGGCTCCGCTGCCGTACAGCATGGAAGAGGCGGCTGAGGCCGGTGAGCAGCTCAGACTCCGGTACCGGTACCTTGACCTCAGACGGCCCGAGATGCAGCAGAATCTTATAATGCGCCACCGGGTGACGAAGCTGATGCGCGATTATCTTGACCGGAGCGGCTTTATCGAGATCGAGACCCCCATGCTGACCAAATCCACCCCTGAAGGTGCACGTGATTATCTTGTTCCGAGCCGCCTGAATCCGGGGAATTTTTTCGCATTGCCGCAGTCTCCGCAGCTCTTCAAGCAGATTCTGATGGTTGCTGGAATGGAGAAGTACTTCCAGGTGGTCAAATGTTTCAGGGATGAGGACCTCAGGGCAGACCGGCAGCCTGAGTTTACCCAGGTCGACCTTGAGATGTCGTTCATAGACCGGGATGATATTATCGGCCTTATGGAAGGGTTGATGCAGAAGGTATTCAAAGAGGTCCTTGATGTTGAGGTTGCAGTCCCGTTTAAAAGACTGGGCTACCAGGAGTCTATGGAACGCTTCGGCAATGACAAGCCTGATATGAGGTTCGGACTGGAATTAAGGGACATGGCCGACCTGGCAGGCAAGGGTACTTTCAAGGTATTCCTTGATGCGCTTAAGTCAGGCGGCATGATAAAGGCCCTTTTGGGAAAAGGCATGGCAGGTCTATCCCGCAAGGACGTGGACACGCTTACGGTTGAGGCCCAGTCGTTCGGGGCTAAGGGACTGGCCTGGATAAAGATAAAAAATGGCTTTGAATCCCCGATTGCCAAGTTCTTTCCCGAGGAAGTGCTGAAAGAAATGGCTGAGCGGCTTGAGGCTGAAGAGGGCGATATGATGCTTTTTGTCGCCGACCGTCCGAAGGTGGTCTATGATGTACTCAGCAGGATGCGGCTTGAACTCGGTAAACGCCTCAACCTGATCAGGCCGGGGTTTGAGTTTGTCTGGATAACGGATTTTCCTCTCCTCGAGTGGGATGAGGAGGAGGGACGGTTCCAGGCCATGCACCATCCTTTCACCGCTCCCCTGGTCGAGGATATTGAAAAGATGCTTTCAGGGGATATAAAGGACAAGGCGCTGCTCTCGTCGCTGAAGGCCAGGGCCTATGATATCGTGCTGAACGGTTTTGAGATTGGCGGCGGGAGTATCAGAATCCATAACCAGGCACTCCAGAAAAAGATGTTTGAACTTCTCAATATCGGAGAAGAAGATGCCCGAACCAAATTCGGGTTTCTTCTGGATGCCCTGCAGTTCGGCGCTCCTCCGCATGGCGGTATTGCCCTGGGACTTGACCGGCTTCTTATGTTGATGGCCGGCACCTCATCGATTCGCGATGTTATCGCCTTCCCGAAGACGCAGAAGGGTACCTGTATGATGTCGGGAGCTCCGTCCACCGTAGAGACGAAGCAGTTGAGGGAACTTCATATCAAGACAACAGTAATTCCAGAGGAAAAGATAGCAGCAGGCCCGGTCTGCGACGGCCTGTAGTTCAGGGTTATCTATTCTTTTTCTTTTGATTCCAGTACGAAGGCAAACAGGTCCTGGCAGAGGCGCAGCCGTTTAAGATAGACCTTCTGTTCCGTCTCGTCCAGGGTTCCAATGACTGCCTTGAGCTTTTCTCCGCGGGCGAGCAGCTGCTTCAATTCCTCTTTCGATAACGACATGGCATCTGTGGTTTTCTTGCAGATCTCGTCAAACTCCGCTTTCCAGTCCTGTGCAGCGGCTGAAGCAACGGTAAAATCAGAAAAAAGAGAAAAAGCCGGTACGCCTGCCACGACAAGGCATGTAAGTGTCAGAAGCAGAAAAATATACAGTATGTGTTTCATTCCGATTGCATCCCCGGATGGCATGATCCACAGTCCTGGAGCGGGAAAGCCACATTAATGTGGCAGACGCCGCAGAATTCTCCCTTGACCATGCGCTCCATTTCAAAATGTTTTGTGGTTTTTTTCTTGATATTGAAAATATCAGGATGACAGTTGTTGCAGTCCAGCCACTGTATATGTGACTTGTGCGGAAATACTGCCGGCGGTACATTTGGCCATTCTGCATCGAGTTTCAGTTTTGAGGTGAATTTGACATCCTTTGACGGCTTGACCGTAAGGAAGTGCAGCGGAAGAATCAGGCGCTTGTTTCGTGCCCGTGCCCAGTCTATCTTGTTGCCGTAATTAGACTTTGGCAGACGGGCAGCAACCTCGGCAAACTTTTCTTTTCCGTAGGATATATTACCATTATGGCATTTTTCACAATTAGGTATATCATGTCCGAAGGCCGCCTTGCCGTCATGGCAGCTGGCTGCACCGCAGTGAAGTCCAGCCTTGTTTGTCTTTTCGGTAATCTCCGTCGTGTTCACCTTCATGCTGAATTCGAGCTCAAAATGACAGACCCTGCAGGTGGCCTCCTGGCGGTGTATCCAGTGGGAGAAGGTGACCGGTTTTACGCCGTTCTTTTCCGACGTCCTGTTGATAAGCAGGTTGCCATATTCAGCCGGAGGTGCGACCGGCGGCAGGGTCCAGTGACCGTATGCCGCCATCGGGACAAAAAGCCCGATGAGGAACGCTATGACTATGCCTCTTAAGGCTATTGCTGGACTGGTTTTGTATGACATCTCTGGCAATCTATCAGCGGGAAGGCCACACTGGTATGGCAGACACCGCAGAATTTTCCTTCGAATATTTCCGGCATCGAATATTTCGTGCTTCCTTTTTTCACCCCCACGAAGATTTCAGGGTGACAGACCTCGCAGCCGTTCCAGACCGTATGCTTCCTGTGCGAAAAAATAACGTTCTGCATGCCCTTGAGCTTTGTGTCGAGGGTGAAATCCTTCTGGACAACCATCCCGGTCCTCTTTATCGAAATTCCCTCGAGGTAGTCGATCGGTTTAATGATGCCGTCTTCCTCGGCCTTTTCCCAGTTAATGCCGTTTCCGAAGCGCTCCTTGGGGAACTTTTCAGTGTAGGCATAAAAATCATACTCTTTCTTTACCGTTTTTCCCTGGGAGTGGCAGCGTTCGCAGCTCTTTGCATCGTCGGGTCTGTTCTTTGTGCAGGCCTCAAAGACTGTTCTGTTATCAACAACCATCTTGCCGTTATGACAGGACCCGCAATAATAGCCTTTCATGTTATCTGCAGCCTTGATCCCGGTAGTATTGGTCTTCATGCCGAAGGCGAGATCAACATGACAGAGTCTGCAGGTGAATTTTGCACGATGGACCCAGTGGTCAAAGACAACCGGGGCTAATCCGGCCCGCTCCGAGTAGTTGCTTATGACGACTTTACCATAGTCGTGCGGCAGCGGACGTTTTTTCTTGACACCGGACTGCGCCCAGACAATACCGGCACAAATAAAAACAAGACAAAAAATAAGGACACTCTTTTTCATCGGTCACCTCAGTACGTTATTGGAAACCATACTACCGCACTATATCGTGAATGTCAACATGCACACTGAGGTTATTAACGCTGAGGGGAAAAACAGGTACTGCAGTTATTTTGGATGGCAGTAGGCGCAGAGGTCCAGCGGGCTCTTGGCCGGGAACTTGAAGAGTTTTATCGTGTTTGTACTGTGCGGGTCATGACAGGAAATGCAGGAGAGTTTTATTTTTTTGCCGTCCACCATTCTTTCCCTGTCTGTTTTGAGCGGATGCCCCTTTGCCGAGGTGCTGCTGACAACATGTCGTGGACTTATTTTTTTATGACATTTTGCACAGAGGGCATTAATCTCTTTGGGAAGCAGGGCCTTCATGTTAGCGACATGCGGTCTGTGGCAGGCGCTGCATCTGCCATTTTCTACCGGAGGGTGAACATTTCTGAGCGAAAACTTTTTATCGTCATGACAGGTGAAACAGAGTTCAGGGGTTTTTGACTGCAGCAGTTTGCGGGCGTCCGACTGATGAGGGGCATGACAGCTGGAACACATGCCTCCGGCAACCGGGGCGTGTATGACCTTGTGCTTGCCGAAGAGATCTTCGTCGTGGCAATTAAAGCAGAGGGTCGGGCTCTCTGCCACAAGCAGTTTCCCGTGTTCAGCAGCATGCGGGTTATGACACGAGTTACAGTAACCATAGCGCGCAGGCATATGACCTCTCTTTTTTCCGATGAACAGCTTCTCGTCATGACAGGTGAAGCAGAGTTCCGGTGTATCAGCTATCAACAGTTTTGGCACGTTGCTGCTGTGCGGGTCATGGCAGGAGGTGCAGTCCCCTGCAGCTACCGGCGGATGCAGTATTTTATTCTCGAACTTGGCCTTGTCATGACAGTTGAAACAGAGGTCAGGCATCTTTGCAGTCAGGAGTTTCTTGTATTCAGAAACATGGATCTCATGACAGACGGTGCAGTCTCCTGCGGCAACAGGGGGATGCTGGATCTTTTTGGTGAATTTTTCTCTGTTGTGGCAGAGGAAACAGAGCTCGGTCCCTTTTGCCGGAAGAAACTTCATCTCTTTATGTTTGGCAGAATGGGGATTGGTGTGGCAGGCGACGCAGCCCCCGGTCTTCATGACCGGATGTACATGTACGCCCTCGGCCTGTTTCTTGTGACAGCGGTTGCAAAGTGGCCGGGTTTCGGAATCTGCAAAAGAAAGACCGGACATTGTCACTATGAAGATTGTCACGAAGCAGATGGACAACGTACACCACAGACTTGCCGTAAATATGGTGCGAAATGTCCTTAATGCAGGAATTGATTGCATATATTATATTATCGCATAAAGTAACAGATAGCACATCAGATATCAATGATCCTCGACGAGTTCATCTGCAATTTTAGCTGAATAGGGTGGTCTATGGCAATAAGATAATTACATTCTATATAATAGATCAAGGCATATTACGTTGCTTTGCTGCTTGATGCCTGCAGGTGTTATACCGGGCCGGTACCGGTTTCGAAGGGTCAACAATGATAAAACATACATTTTGCATACTTGACGGCATAGGAGAAAAATCAGAACGCAGACTCTGGAGAGATGGAATTCTGACCTGGGAAGATTTTACCGGTGCGGTTGACCTGCCGGGGATCAGCTCTGAGAGAAAGACTCTCTATGATCAGATTCTCACCAGGGACGATCAGGAACTGCTTGCCCAGAATGCCGGTTATTTTTCTTCGAGGATGAAGCGTAGAGAGCACTGGCGTCTTTTTGACACCTTCAGGGATGGGACGGTATGTCTGGACATAGAGACAAACGGGTTCCAGCCTCATTTCGGTGGCGTTGTGACGGTGGTCGGCCTCTATGATGGCTGCGAATATAAGGCCTTGGTCAGGGGTGACAATCTTACCGCTGAAAACCTCAACCGTGAGCTTTCCCGCTATAAATGCCTGATTACCTTCTACGGAGCTTCCTTTGATGTGCCGTTCATTCTCAGGTCTTTCAGCGGTGTCAGGTTCGACATCCCCCATTTTGACCTCTGTTTTGCTGCCAAAAGGCTGGGTCTTGAAGGCGGATTGAAAAAGCTCGAGCAGTCTCTCGGGATTGTGCGGGAGGAATCGGTCCAGGGCCTTGACGGCTATGATGCCGTAAAGCTCTGGGAGGCATACCGGAGAGGGTCCCAGGAAGCCCTGGAGCGTCTGATCACGTATAACAGGGAAGATACCGTCAACCTGATGCGCATTGCGTCTATTTTCTATGAGAAGTTGCGGCAGTCCACAGGGATTGAGGAATACCTTTCCGGTGGAATTGCCTGAAGCCTTTCTCACCTATCTCTCCGTAGAAAAAGGCCTGGCGAAAAACACGCTTTCCTCCTATGAAACCGATTTGCGGAGGTTTGCACTCTTTTTGAACGAAAACAAGAGCGATTTATCATCCGCCACGGCGCATGATATCGTCGACTTCATCGATCTGCTGCGCGGCGGCGGCTATGCCCTGTCAAGCATCTGCCGGTATATATCCTCCATAAAGGCGTTTTATAAATACCTCATGATCGAGAAACTGAGGGATGATGATCCTGCTGAGACGATCCAGCTGCCAAAAAAGTGGGAGCGGGTTCCGAAGGCGCTCGGAATGGAAGATGTCAGGGCCCTGCTTGCTGCAAGGCATGAGGGAAGGACCGTCCGGAGAGATGCCTCGATGATTGAACTGCTCTACGCCTCAGGGTTGAGGGTGAGTGAATTGATCGCGATTAAACTGGGTGATATTAATTTTGAGGCCGGTTTCATCAGGGTGCTGGGGAAGGGCGACAAAGAGCGGGTGGTGCCGGTCAATGCCCGTGCGCTGACAAGTATAAAAGAGTATATTCATGAAGAAAGACCGCTCATAATCAACAAGAAACAGTCAGCGTATCTGTTTGTGACCGCCTCAGCAAGGCCCATGACCCGGCAGCGGTTCTGGCAGACGCTCAAAGCTGTCGGGCAGCAGATCGGGATTGAACTTTCCCCCCACACGATCCGTCATTGTTTTGCAACGCACCTGCTTGAAGGCGGGGCTGATCTCAGGTCTCTCCAGAAGATGCTTGGGCATTCCGACATCTCTACAACGCAGATCTACACAAAGGTCACCACCGACCGGATCAAAAAAGTCTTCAACAAATACCATCCCCGCGCGTAAAACAGACAAGAAATTCCGGAGAATTGACCGGCCTCGCAACAAAAGGTTTATTGAGGATATGTCCTGCAGGAAAATCAGTCTTTTTTTTGGCAGGGAATATATAGCTTAAGTCACTCTCCCCGTTGACATGCCCGGCTATCCCTGTTAACATTGTTAACAAATACTCCAAGAAGGAGGGTATATGAAAACAGGGGTTTTGATGTTGCTGGTTCTATGCTGTCTTACCGTTGTTTTGTCCGGCTGTTATCACTATGGTCCGCCGCCGTCAGGGGCTGTAGGTCCTGCCCCGGGTCACCACCATCCGGAAGAGTTTCGTGGCCAGCCTTACGATGCTCCGCCGCCCTCTGGTGAGGTCGGACCGGCTCCGCATCATGACCATGCTCCGCATGACTATGCTCCGCCACCGCCGTCAGGAGCGGTCGGGCCCGCCAGATATCGATGAATACATTATTCAATGTTAACTTTCGCCAGGCTGCCCTATGTCTGGCCGTGGCTGCCTGCATCCTGTCTGCCGGTGCTTCATGTACTGCTGACGAGACTGCCGATGGCATGATAGCGGTCCAGGGTATCGGGTATCCTCCGATTCGTGCGGAGAGTCCGGCCCAGGCCCATCTGATGGCAAAGCGGGCCGCGGTGGTCAGTGCCTACCGCAATGCCGTTGCCGCGAGCGCTGCAGGAGGCAATGGCCGTGACGTCACCTACGAGGAACTCTCCGGTTTTGTGAAAGGGTTGTCAGTCGTCGAGGAAGAATATCTGAAGGACGGCGGCATCAGGATTACGGCGAAGGTCCCTAAAAAGAATATTGCCGTATCTTCTGTCTCAAGAACAGAGGGCAGGAGGCCTGACGGGGCAGGTGAGGCCGGGACAGAGGCCGGAAGAGTGGGAATTCCGGAGGGCTCAGGTGACGTATTCAAGGCGCCGGAGAGGGTTTCTCTTGACGAGTGGTATAAGATCATCAGTAATCTGGTCAGGATTGAGAAATAGAAAAACATGGAGGTAGGGATGATGAAGATGAAGCACGTTGTCGCAGTCTGTGCATATGTGGTTCTAGCCTTGTTGCTGTCAGGAGTTATGCCGGTGTCTGCGGACGCTCAACTGAGCGCTCAGCAGCGGCTTATGGCAAAGAGGGCGGCCAAGGCCGATGCCCTTCGTAACCTCGGAGAAATGGTCTATGGCGTGCAGATCAACTCCAAGACAAAGGTCAGGGATTTCATTACGGAGTCCGATACCATTCGGGCAAGACTTTCTACCGTGATACAGGGAGCCCGCGAGATTGATTATGTAGAGAAACCCGACGGAACGGCAGAGGTTACCGTCGAAATAACCTTGGGCAGGGTAGAGGATATCCTCGGACGCAGGCTGATGTATGACCAGCAGGTCTTTACTGCTGTCGGCTACGGCGCGCCTCCCGGCGGAGAACCTGCCCCTGGTTATGCGCCGGCAGCACCTGCTCCTATGAATGATGTTATCAGGGCAAAGGGCAACGGGGTGGAGCCGAGTGATCCCTCGATGTCTCGTGCTGAGAAAGCCCTTATGGGCAAGCGGGCGGCAAAAATTGATGCCCTGCGGAACCTCCTGGAGCAGGTCTATGGTGTAACCGTCAAATCAAAGACCACGGTCAGGGATTTTGTGACCCAGAGCGATGACATGAAGGCCCGCGTCAGTGCCTTTGTGCGCGGTGCGCGGGTCGTTTCCGAGCGGCCCCTTGGCGATGGCAGCTATGAGGTGGAGGTCGAGATTGAGATGGACCCGCTCATGAGAATCTTTCCGGACTAAGAGCGTATAAACTTAAAATCATACCTGGAGGTATTTATGAAAATGAGAATTCTTGCAGTAATGCTGTGCATGGCTTTTTTTGCGCTGGCAGGTTGCCAGACTTACGAGGTGAGGGACAGCCGGCCTGTTGGAGAAGTTGGTCCGGCCTATGACGCTCCTGAGGGAGAATGGGTCCCGGTCAAGGTAACGGCGAAGGGTGGCGGCGCTCCTCCTCCCAATGCGGTGAACCAGGCTCAGGCAAGGCTGATGGCCGAGCGGGCGGCAAAGGTCGATGCGATGAGAAACCTTCTGGAACAGACCTATGGTGTCAGGATCAAATCAAGGACAACGGTCAAGGACTTCATTACCCAGAATGATACGATAAAGGCCAGAGTGAACGCCTACATAAAAGGTGCAAAGGTTATCGATACCAAGTACCTCAGTGACGGCAGCGTCGAGGTCGAGATGGAGATCATTCTCGACTACGAATTCAGGAGAATATTCTAATGAACCGGAGCTTCAGCAGAAAGTCAGGAATCCTCTTTGGCATCCTGGCCATCTCGTTCTGGATTTTTGTATCAGCCGGTATGGCTGGCGAGATGATCACTGCCGACGGTTTTGCCGCTATTACCGGAGGCAACAAGGTCATTGCCAGGGACAAGGCTGTTGATGATGCCCTGAGAAAAGCGGTCGAGCAGGCGGTAGGCACCATGGTCTCATCCGACACGATGACCGAGAGCTATAAGGTGATCCACGACAAGATTCTGGCGCGCACCTCCGGGTATGTCGAGAAATACAAAATCCTCTCGGAAGGACCTGAGGGAGACCTCTACCGTGTCAGGGTACAGGCCGAGATCGGCAGGGCTGATCTGACCAGCGACCTCAATGCACTGGGTCTGCTGCATGTTATGGTCGAGAAGCCGAAGGTGATGGTGATCATCGATGAAAAGATCGGCGGTTTATATGGGACCACAGGGTCAGAGAGCATCGGGCAGGCAGAGTCGACGATCATCGAGAAGCTCATCAATTCCGGGTTCAATGTAGTTGATGCGGACACGGTCAGGGCAAATATCTCCCGCGACAAGGCCCTCCGGATTCTCGAAGGCGACAACAAGGCTGCTGCTGCAGAAGGTCTGAAATACGGGGCACAGGTTGTCATCACCGGCAAGGCCTTTTCAAAAAATGCCATAACCAGCATACGCGGTACGAACATGCAGTCTATTCAGGCCACCATGCAGGCCCGCGTCATCAGGTCGGATACTGCCAAGGTGATAGCGTCGAAGAGTGCCACCGGGGCCCAGGCCCATATCGACGAAATGCAGGGCGGGGCTCTGGCGATTAAGGAAGCAAGCGAAAAGATCGCGGACGAGCTGATCGAGATGATTGTGAAGCAATGGTCCGGAGAAGTCTACGGACGTTCGCAGGAGATTACGGTTATGATCAACGGGCTTGTCTCCTACCGGCACCTTGCTGCGGTCAAGAAGATTCTTGAGAAAGAGACGCAGGGCGTCAAGGCGGTTCATCAGAGAAGCTTTACCGGGAGTGTTGCCGAACTCGCCATAGATTACGGCGGGAAATCCTCGAATATTGCGGATGAGCTGTCTCACCGGAAGTTTTCCGGATTCAGGCTGGAGCCAACGAATGTGACTCCCCACCGCATCGACCTCAAGGCGATTTTGGCGAAATAGATGGAGGCACCGGGATTCATGTCAAGAATTTTGGCAATACTGGCTTCATTGATCTTCTTTTGCGTCGGTGTCTGCGGGCAGGCCTCAGCAGCTCCGTCAGAGGTGGGTTCTATCCGGGAGATGAGGGGAACCGGTGAAATCCTCAGGGAAAAACAGAAACGTGAGGCTCAGAAAAATGAACCGGTCTTCAGGACCGATACGGTCAGGACGTTCGATAAATCCAGGGCAAAGCTTCTCTTCATCGACGATTCACTGGTGATGGTCGGCGAGAAGTCTACCTTCCGGATCTCCGAGCATTTCAGGGACAATAAGAATATATCGGTCTTTAATCTCGTCGACGGGGTCATGAATGTCATCGTTGGCAAGTCAGGCTTTGAGGTGAGGACCCCGACCGCGGTGACCGCTGCACGGGGAACGTCGTATCTTGTCTGGGTTGATGGTAATAAGACCGGACTCGCGGTCACTGAGGGCAAGGTCGATTTCAGCGAGGTGAATGCACCCCCTGACCGGAAGATGACTATTCCCGCGGGACGGACAAGCATTGTGGAGGTCGGAAAGCCCCCGGTCGTTGCGGTCCGCACGAACCCCGACCTGATTAAGAGATATTATGAACAGACGCTTGAGCCGGATGAGCGCTGGGGTCCGGTGCTGCTGAAGGCCACCGGGAGCGGTATCGCTCCTCCCAATGCTGTGAACCCTCCTCAGGCCCGGCTGATGGCTCTGCGGGCTGCAAAGGTGGATGCCATGCGAAACCTGCTGGAGCAGACCCAGGGTGTGACGATTATATCCGATACCCGGATTGAGGACTTCGTCACAAAAAGTGATATGATTAAAGCAAGAGTAGATGCCTTTATCAAGGGGGCCTGGGTCTCAGAGGAGCGTGAACTGGCCGACGGTACGATGGAGGTTGATATGGAGATAGCCCTCGGAATCGGGTTCCGGAGGATGTTTCTCGAACAGACTGAGAAACGGTGAGACCGGAGGTTGGGTATGATCACACGTTTTGCTGGAATACAAGTGCTGCTGGCAGCTACCCTGTTTCTGCTTCTGCAGGGACTGTCCTACGGGGGAGCTGCTGGTAATTCCTGGAAGCTGAGCTCCAGCCAGAGACAGTATATCAAGACCTATGGGTCTCCCCAGCAGTTCATACTGCTTTATGACCTGCCTGAGGGGAACGTTTCAGCTGCGCCCAGGAGGATCGAGTCCTGGATCTATCTTTCAGCAGCCAGGTTCGTGCTATTTGATAACGGTTTTTTTTCGGAGGAACAGCCGACCGGGGTGAAGGTCCCCAAACTCTCCGAGGCGCCTCATACCCGGCTGAAACCTGAACGCTTCCACTCTTCAATGACGCAGAAGGACATCATCCGTACCTTTGGAAAACCCGATACAACCGAGACTGCCGCGTTCGGCAGCCATACGTATACCATATTGAGGTACCTGTCAAAGGCGCGTAAGCCCGGCGTTCTGAATATTTCCCTGTATGACGGGAAACTGGCTGGTGTTGTGGCCGGCTTTGCAATCCAGCCTGCTGACATGGATACGCTCAGAAAGGACCTCCAGGGGAGGATGCCATGAAGAAGAAAGCAGGGACCCGTCTGCATGCCGGGAACGAGAGCGGCTTCTTTACACTGATTGTCGTCACCCTTGCCCTGACGGCCCTGATCGGAGGTGCCACGCTCCTGAGCATGGTCACGACCAGGCAGCCCGTAAGCGGTGCAATGGACCGGCTGGACAGGAATCAGGCCACACCGGAGGACATGAATGCACTTCAGAATGCTGGGACTGAAATGGCAAGGACGGCTCGCATTGCTGCAGCCGGGGGCAGTCTTATCGGCGGCGGAGGTCCGGTGCCGAATCCGGCCAGCCCGGGGCCTCTTTCCCCGGGTGACAAGGCAATTGCCGGCATCATACCAAGGGTAATCGGAAGACTTACGAACCAGGCGTCGCAGCCGGCGCTGACAAGGGACAACCCCCTGCCTGACACTCTCCGCAGCGGACAGAATGCTGGCAACGGGTCGGGCGGGTATAACCCTCTTCATGATCCGAATATCAAGAACTCCGGCAGAGGGCTGCAGAGCCCCGGAGAAGTCGACCGCCTTGGCCAGGATTTCCAGAATCAGTTGCCGGGAGGTTCGGACACGCGGCAGCAGCCATCGGGCATGGATGGAACGGTTATTCCTCAGCCGGGCAGGGGAGGGACAGATCCTGCGGCTTCTGATAATCAGGGCGGTGATTATTATTCCCCGTATTATCCTGGTGACGGGCGTCGCAGAAGAGGCCCGGACTGGGAACGCTGGGCCACCGATCCGCGGCACAGGCCATCGGATGGGCGTGGTGGGCACGAGAAGCCTGCTGTCAGGCCCGGCGGCGGCAGTTCCAGCGGTTCACAGCAAGGGACGAGCGGGGCATGTCCTCCCGGGTGTCATGTAAAGCGTGATGGTACCGGAGGGTGTGACTGTAGTGGAAACTGAGGCCGGACTAAATCAGTCCACGTTGAAAAAACTAAAAAAATAACGATATATTCGTTATAATTATTAAACTCAAAAAAAGTTCCAAGGAGATTGCTTATGAAAAAAATAATGTTGCTGCCGGTTATTCTGCTCTGCATAGCAAGTTTTACCCTCGTCTCATACGCATACGACCCGACTTCGGGGGATCAGCAGAATGATCAATATGAAAAACCGGCAAAGAAGTCTCCGCCGCCGGATACGGTCTATGCTCCGTATACAGGCCCTAAAAAGCGGGTTGCGGTCACCAAGTTCGATAACAAGGTAAAAGGGACCTATGGCAGCTGGAATATCGGTGAGGGCATGGCCGAGCAGTTGACTACCGCGCTTATCAAGACAGGGCGTTTTGTGGTTGTTGAGCGCCAGGCGCTGCAGGACGTGCTTGGCGAGCAGGAGCTCGGGCAGACCGGGGTCATCAAGAAAGAGACAGCAGCCAAGGTCGGCCAGGTGCTGGGTGCCCAGATTATCGTGCGCGGCGTTGTTTCTGAGTTTGAGCAGTCCGAGTCAGGCGGCGGTGCAGGGATCGGGTTCGCCGGTTTCAGGGTAGGCGGCAGATCATCAAATGCCCACGTGGGTATTGATATCCGGCTGATTGATGCCTCAAGCGGACAGGTATTGACGTCTCACAATGCGGTCGGCAAGGTGGAATCATCCGGAATTGCTGTCGGGGTCAGCAGAGGCCATCTTGACTTTGGTGCGGATTCCTTCAAAAATGCACCCATAGGCCAGGCAACAAGACAGGCTATTGAAGACGCGGTGAAATTTATCGTCGACACTATGGAGACCGTACCCTTCACCGCCAAGGTCATTAAGATCGAGGGCAAGAAGATCTACGTCAATATCGGTTCGAATATGAACGTCAGGTCAGGGACGAAGATGTATGCATATGCTTTGGGCGAAGACCTGGTTGATCCCGATACCGGTTTGAGGCTCGGTGCTGATGAGAAGCTGCTCGGCACGGTCGAGGTCCGGGATGTCCAGTCCAAGTACTCTATCGGCTATATGGTATCCGGCAACGGCCCGCTGAAACGCGGAGATATCCTGAAGCTGCAGTAGTCTCCGGTCAGAAGAAATCAGGAAGGGCCTCTGCTTTCGCAGGGGCCCTTTTTTTGATGCGACTGCAGTCGAAAAGTCATATCAGGCGGCAGCCGTGGTGAGTTATTCATGAAAGGAACAGAATGAACGTATTGGACCTGCCGTTTAACCAGATCCTGTTGCTGAAGCCATCGGATCTGCCGGACACTATCCTCATGCTTGAGGACGAGTTGAAGTATCAGAACCACCTGGGGACGGTCCACGCATCTGCCCAGTACGCACTTGCGGAAGCAACCAGCGGGGAGGTTCTTGAAAGGAACTTCGGCGACTGGAACGGGGCCTACTTCCCGGTGGTCAGAAGGGTTGAGGTCAAATACAAGAACCCGGCAAAGGGGAAACTTTTTTCATCAGGCTTTATTGCTGCAGACAGCGCTGTTAAGGCCAAGACAGAACTCTCTGAAAAGGGCCGGACCCTCGTGGATGTCCAGGTCAAGATCGCTGACGAAGCAAAGAGCATTACCTTCGAAAGCACCTTCACCTGGTTTATTGCAAAAGACAAAAAATGAGCCGTGAAATGTGCTATCGATGTTTCTGGCCGAAGTCTCTCTGCTGGTGCTCATCGATTACTCCAATCGAGACCCGTACGAAATTTATTATCCTGATGCATCCGAAAGAATACAAAGAGGAAAAAGCGGCTACCGGCCGCTTCACGCATCTCTGCCTGCAGAACAGCGAAATTCATATGGGCATTAACTTTGACAACGACACGGTCGTCCAGGAGCGGATTCATGACATGCGCTATTTTCCTATGTTGCTCTACCCGGGAAAGGACGCCATCAATATTTCGGAAAGCGGCATACTCAGCGGTGTTTTGCAGGACCGCCAACTGCTCGTGATCCTTCTTGATGCAACATGGCGGTGTGCAAGAAGGATCTTCAACAGAAGTCTTACACTGCAGAAGTTACCCCGGCTGGGGATCGTGCCCGGGGAAAAGAGCCGGTATCTCATTAAGAAACAGCCTCACGATTGGTGCCTTTCTACGATAGAAGCCGCGCACGAACTGATGACAGCACTGGACAAGGCAGGGCTTGATACCTACACGCTGCCAGGCCAGATGCTTGATCTTTTTGCCAGGATGCAGCAGCATCAGATCAACTGCATGCAGGATCCGACCCTGCAGAATTATCAACGCGGGGCAGGACGCAAGATTGAGCAGAGACCTGCTGGCAGTAAATAAGGAACGCGGCTGCACTATACGGAAATTGGCGCTGTGTCAAATTAGTAACCCGGCAAGCAAATATC
>PNOC01000070.1 GCA_013824615.1 Thermodesulfovibrio sp. | reverse complement strand
TAAGCCGACTGCATAGTTGCCGCCAACAACGAAGTTGCCGAAGGCCATGATCACATGACCGGCCGCACCCGTGCCCTCATTGCCCCGCAGCAGAATCAGCCGTGTTGAAGCAATGTTCAGCGAAAGCCTGAAGAGTGTGGTGATCAGGAGCAGGGACGGAAAGACCGAAAAGTCGAGCGGTTTCAGGATATAAACCGACGTTATCAGGATCACGACCGACAGCGCAATCGAGATCGAGAGCAGCAGATCCAGTATCAGCGGGTGCAGCGGCATGAGCATCACCCCGAGGATCGACACAATACAGACCGCCAGCAGGACATCGCTCCTGTTTTTCAGAAGTTCTAGAAATTTCATGCTGCCACACCTCTCAGTTTCTGGATATAGGCAAGAATACGTGCCACCGCCCGGTAGAGTTCCTCGGGTATAACAGCATCGATATCAAGCTTGAACAGCAGACGCGCCAGCGGCTTGTCTTCGACGATCGGAATGCTGTGCTGCCTGGCGAGCTCCCTGATCCTGCCGGCGACAACATCAGCGCCCTTGGCAACCACTTTCGGGGCAGCCATGGTCTTGCCGTCGTATTGCAGGGCAATTGCCAGGTGCGTCGGGTTGGTGATGACCACCGTGGCCTTTGGCACGTCCTGCATCATCCGCCGCCGGGCCATCTCACGCTGAATACTTTTTATCCGCGACTTGATCATCGGGTTGCCCTCAGACTCCTTCGACTCCTCCTTGATCTCCTCAGTGCTCATCTTGATCGAACGTTCAAACTGCCACCGCTGGAGGATGTAGTCGATCAACCCGAAGACGAAAAAGACCAGGAACCCGTAGAGCGCGGCCTTGGTAATAAGACTGCCGGAGGTCCTGGCAAGATTTTCCATGCTCATGTCCATCAGCGACGGGAGCAGGTAGACGTCATTTTTCATGATACGGTATAACAGATACCCGCCGATAAAAAACTTCGCAAAACTCTTGAGAGACTCAACCAGCCCCGTCACCGAGAAGATCCTCTTGAGGCCGCTGAGCGGATTGATGCCGTCGAACTTAAGCTCAAAGGGCTTAATAACCAGGCCGCCCTGAAAAACACTGGAACCGACACCGAGCACCAGGGCCGCCCCGAGAAAAGGCATCAGCAGCAGCATGGTCTCGATCGATGCATTTCTGAGGACAAAGAAAGGGTCGGTCCCGTACTGCAGGCTGAGAAACCTGCTGGTCGTCTTCATCATCGCGTTCATAAAGAAACTGCCGCCGAACATAAAGATCAGGAGGACCCCCCCGATCGCTGAAATAGAGCTGAGGTCCCGGCTCCGGGGTACCTTGCCTTCCTCGCGCGCCTTCTGGCGTCTTCGCGGTGTCGCCTGTTCTGTTTTTTCATCAAACTCAGCCATGACCCGCCTCTAACCCCTTGCCAGCGAGATGATCCGTGTCATCTCAATCCTTATGTCCCCGAAATAACCGCCGAGCACATGGATAAAAACCGGAATGCTCAGCAGCATGATCAGAAACCCCAGGACGATGTAGACCGGAAAACTCACAAAAAAGATATTCATCTGCGGCGCTGCCTTATACAGGAAGCCCAGGAGGAAATTGACCAGAACCATACCGACCGTCACCGGGGCTGCCAGTTTGATGCCTATCACAAAGACCTTACCGATCAGGGCTACACCTTCAGGCATCAGGGCCTGCAGGTTAATCTGCCCGGCAGGGACCAGCTCATAGCTCTTTACAAAGATATAGATCAGATCGTGGTGTGCGTCCATTGCCAGAAAAAGCAGCATGGCAATGATCCCCTGCAGTCTCCCTATCTCGGTGGACTGTCCCATCTCCGGATTGAATACCGTGGCGATCGAAAGCCCCATCGCATTACTCATAATCTGGCCGGCCATCTCAAAGGCCATAAAAACAAACCGGACCGAAAGACCGAGGACCATCGAGAATATAAACTCCCGGATGACGAGCAGCGGAAGACTGGTTTCACCTATTTTGAACTCCACGACAGGGGTAAGAATCAGAGCCAGGGCAATCAGAAATCCGATTTTGAACTGGGCAGGCAGGTTCTTGCTGCTGAAGAAGGGAATCATGCTCAGAAAGATGCCGGCCCTCATCATAATAAAGAGAAAATTCGGAAGGTATTTTGTAAAAGCTGCGGTATCAGGCATATTTTTCCCCAGTCTTTTTCATCTCACATACACCGGGATCTTTTCGATGAGATTGACCGTAAAGGTTATCAGTATCCTGGCCATCCAGGGCAGCAGGACAAACAGACAGATAAAAACCGCCACAATCTTCGGCACAAAGGTCAGGGTAAATTCCTGGATCTGCGTGATGGCCTGGAAAAAACTTATGAGCAGACCGACCAGCAGGCTGACTGCCAGGGCAGGCCCCGAGGCCGTGAGGATTGTCTTGAAAACCTCCCCTGATATCTCTTTAACCAGCTCGACGGTCACTGGAAACTCCTGACGATCGAACCGACCACAAGATTCCATCCGTCCACCAGCACAAAGAGCAGGAGTTTGAACGGCAGCGATATCATAACCGGGGGCAGCATCATCATACCCATCGAAAGGAGTATGCTCGACACGACCATATCAATGATAAGAAAGGGAATAAAAAGCAGAAATCCGATCTCAAATGCCGTTTTCAGCTCGCTGATCGCAAAAGCAGGGACGACGACGCGCAGCGGCAGTTCCATCGGTTGAGACGGCAGAGGTTCTTTTGCAAGCTTCAGAAAGAGTGCGATATCCTTTTGACGAGTCTGGCGGAGCATGAAGGTCTTGACCGGGTTCTCGGCACGTTTGAAGGCCTCCCCCATGCTGATCTGCTTGTCAATAAAAGGGTTGATCGAGTCTTTGGTGATCACCTCCACCGTCGGCCCCATCACAAACAAGGTAAGAAATATAGAAAGCCCGATGATCACCGGGTTCGGTGGGATCTGCTGTCCGCCGATCGCCTGGCGCAGGAAGGAGAGCACTACCACGATACGGGTAAAGGACGTGAACATAACCAGCACTGCCGGAAGCAGTGACAGAAAGCTGATGATCAGAAAAACGGTCATCGCCGGGTTGTTCATGTCGATTACTTTATCCATCGATGCCTTCTTTGAGCTTCTTAAGCCGCTCAAGCCGTTCCGTACGGCCACCGGCCCCGGCAGCCTTCACCGGCGCTTTTTCGCTGCTGCCTGCGTCATAGCGCTTCAGCAGCTTAAAATCATTCGGCGTGATCCCGAGGACCAGAACCTCCCGGCCAACCTTCACCGCGGCAATCCCGATCTTCTGCCCGAGAGACTGATAGGCCACCACACTGATCAGGCCGCTGCCCTTCTGGCGCTTGCGATAGAAGAAACCGAAGCCCAGGATAAGGATGAGGACCAGCGCAAGCGCGGTGACCATCTGCAGAGCCATCTCGCTCATTTCAGCTGCCTGATTCTCTCGGTCGGGCTGATGATGTCGGTCAGCCTGACCCCGAACTTCTCATTCACCACCACGACCTCACCCCTCGCCACCAGCTTATTGTTGACCAGGATCTCCATCGGCTCGCCGGCCAGTTTTTCGAGCTCGACAACAGATCCCTGGCCAAGCTGCAGAAGGTCCTTGATAAGCATCCTCGTCCTGCCGAGTTCAACCGATATCTCAAGCGGAATATCCAGGAGAAAATCCATGTCCTTGGAGGACCCTGACCTCTTCTCCTCGTTCAGCTCCTGAAAATCAGGCTCTGCCGCATCTTTCAACTGTTTCTCAGCCATACTCTGTCTCCTTTCTTACTCTGCATATCTCGTGATCTTGACAGCCTGGTTTCCCCTGCTATAGCCGGGGAAACCCCTGAACTTGGTAACATCACTGATCTTCACATCGAGCTCCTCTACCGCTGCTTTTCCGAGGGTGATGACGTCCCCGACCTCCAGATGCATCAGATCGCTCACCGGCAGCGTCGCCCTTCCGACCTCTACGGAAATATCCACATACGACTCCAGGAGGATCTCCTTCAGTCTCGTAATCCACCGGTCGTCCACACCGTATCGGTCACCCTGTATACCTGAACAGAGTTTGTCCTTCACCGGTTCGACCATGGAATAGGGAATGCAGAAGAAAAGCTTCCCGGTGAATTCATCAACCTCCACATGGATCTCGATCTTGACAACGACCTCGGTCGGCGTGACAATCGTCACAAACTGGGGGTTCATCTCCGAACCGGTATGCTCAGGGACGATCGGCGCTATCACCTGCCAGGCATCCGCCATATCGTTCAGCGCAAGGTTGACCACCTTCTTGATGACCCGCTGCTCTATCTGGGTAAAATAACGGCCTTCTGACTTAACGTATTTAGCCGAACTGCCGCCGAAGAAGTATTCGACCAGGGCAAAGACCATCGGCGCCTCAACCACAAAAAGGGCATATCCCTTGAGCGGCTCCATTTTGAACATGTTGATGCTTGAAGGCATAGGGATTGTTTTCATGAATTCGCTGAACTTCATCATGGTAATGCCCTGAATATTGACTTCGACAAAGTTGGTGATAATCGAAGATATGGAATTCCTGAAACTCCGGGCAAAACGCTCATTGGCCATTTCAAGCCCGGGCATCCTGCCGCGGATAATCCGCTCCTGGCTTGTCAGATCAAAGGTTTTTGCCCCCCCCTCGGGCTCCTTGCTGACCTCTGTCTCGATATCCCCGGTTGAAACGCCACGGAGCAGGGCATCAACTTCATCTTGTGAGAGGACTTTGTTCATTGCATCACAAAGTCGGTAAAGAAAAGGTTTTTAAAGACATCCTTGCCTACTGCCTGGTTCGCCCTGAGCAGAAGCTCGTCCTTCAGCTGCAGCTTGCCTTCCGGGCCAGAAACGGACTCTGCTGATTTACTGCTCAGCAGGGTGATGATCGTGTCCCTGAGATTCGGCATCTTCTCAGCCACCAGAGGCTGGTTTGCAGCATCCGCAACCTCAAACTGCATCGTAACCTTCAGGTACCGGCCATGCTCCACCAGATTAACGACAAAGGGCTCAATGGAGATCAGTACACTTTTGACCTCCTTTTTCACCTCTTTGCCCTCGGCCTTATGGCCAAAAAACTTCTTGTAGCCGAAAAAACCACCTGCCCCAAGGACGATAACCGCTACCGCAATAATAATAAGCAGTTTCTTGCTGCCACCCTTCTTTGCCTCCTGCGGTTTCTCTTCCTGTCCTTCAGGTTTTTCATCTGCCATATTAATGTCCTCCCTCGACAATTCTGTGCTTGTCCCTTGCAATACAAGTACTGTGCCAGGAGCTAACATATTGAATTAGCTATATTTAGTGAAATTATTGAAGCAAGAAAAGTGTCAAGGAACTGACGCTGGCATGTGTTTTTGACGAGGGAAAAAAGATTGAAAAATCAGGGAATCAGGAAACGCCTGATAAAGGCCGTCACGGGTACCGGGCCTCAATCAGGCGTTATTAGTGTCTGCGTATTCTTGAATTAATAATAAAATTTGTCATTCCACGACTTGATCGGGGAATCCATTTTTTCAATAGGTTCTGGATCCCCCGGTCGAGCCGGAGGATGACTGCCTTCAATGAACCTTACCTATAAGCCGCAAGGGTCACAGCTGTCAGTATGGCAAGCCAGGAAGCAGCGCCCCGCTTTACAGCCCCAGCGTCTGCACAGGGGTCCACCGGTCTGTTGTGGTGCCGTCGCCAAGCTGTCCATTGCCATTCCCGCCCCAGGCCCAGACCGTACCATCGTTCTTCATAACAACAGTACTGGTATAACCTGCAGCCACAGCCATGGCATTGGTGATCCCATTCACATGCACCGGGACCAGCCGCTGGGTCGCGGTTGCATCACCAAGTTGTCCATTGCTGTTATTGCCCCAGGTCCATACTGTGCCATCGTTCTGCAGAACAACCGTATGATCGTGTCCTGCTGCGATAGCGGTTATTCCGGAGAGGCCACTGACCAGGACAGGGACTGCGCTTTGCGTCGTTGTGTCATTGCCGAGTTGGCCGCTGCTGTTATTGCCCCAGACCCAGACCGAGACATCGGTGATATCGTTCCTCAGGGCTGCGGTATGTGCGTGGCCCGCTGCAACGGCAATGACATTCGTCAGTCCGCTCACCTGCACCGCAGTAGTATTCTGGGTAAGGTTCCCGTTGCCGAGCTGACCATTGGCGTTGCTGCCCCAGGCCCAGACCGTGCCGTCACTCTTCAGCACCACCGTATGCGTACTGCCTGCTGCGACTGCTGTTACACCGGTCACGCCGGTTGCCTGTACCGGGACGAGGCTCTGGACCGTACTGCCATTGCCGAGCTGACCGTTGCTGTTGCTGCCCCACGTCCAGACCGTACCGTCGCTCTTCAGGGCAACGGTGTGGTCGCTGCCTGCCGCAAGCGCGATTACATTGGTCAATCCGTTCACCTGTACCGGAACAAGACTCTGGGCCGTGCCGTTGTTTCCGAGCTGTCCATTAGTGTTGCTGCCCCAGGTCCAGACCGTGCCATCGCTCTTCAGTATAGCGGTATGCGTGTTGCCGGCTGCGGCAATAACGCCGGTAATATCTGTGAGCTGCACCGGGAGCATACGCTGCGTCGCAGTCCCATCGCCGAGCTGACCGTTGCTATTGTTGCCCCACGCCCAGACCGTACCGTTTTCCTTCAGGGCAATCGCATGATTGGTTGCTACAACTCTGCCGGCCCCGCTCCGGCTGAAATTAAAGCCGATGGCATCAATACCGTCAAGCCAGACATTCCGGTAAGGTGGACTAAAGACAGTATATCCGGTAAGGGAAGGGGTAACCTTATAAATGCCCCCCGGTATCGTGCTGAAGGTATAATTTCCATTGACATCAGTCACCGTCGTCATTGAAGCATCTCCGGAGAGCGTCACGGTCACCCCGGGAAGCGCAACGCCGCCGGAGGTAATTTTACCGGCAACCGTATAGGTCCGGTCGCCGCTGCAGCCCGAAAGCAGAAGCATCGCAAGCATGCCTGATGCCAGGGCCAGAACGACTCCAAAATGCCTCATGCGTCTTACCTTGCCGAAAATGTTCATGGATATATTCTCCTCATATTGAATTGCCTAAAGATCGAACCCAGACTTCTGCCGGATTCTCTGCATCCGAAACGCGCGTTTTGTACTGGTATATCATACAGATATGGCTAATAATTTTCCAACAGAGGGGTCACTTACCATCTGAAGTATAAACACAAAAAAAGGGAGGCCGAACCGGCCTCCCTGCGCTGTGCGTACTATTATTCTTTTGTTCTAATGTTTATGGCGTTCGTGTTTGCCGGGCTTTTTATCATCATCCCCGTCTTTCATCATGCTGCAGTCCTTGCACTTGCCCTTCATGCCCTTCATTTTGTCCATATCGCAGCCCATGCCGCCGTGGCCTTCGCCGCACTCCATCCCATCACAGATAGTTGCAAATTTCTTCTTCTGTTCCGGCGTAAGGATCTTTTTGACCTCTTCGCGTGTCCGGATATGGGTCATTTTCATGTCAGTCTTGAGGGCTTCAATCTGCTTCACTTTGGCCTCGGCAGCCTGCAGGTCAACCGTATCCTTGCCAAGCAGCTCCTTCAGTTCAACGTGGGCAACATCAACGTCGGCCTTCTTCTTGATCATCTCTTTTTTTGTCTTCAGATGGATCGCTTTCACGGTCTCTTTCTGCTTGTCGTCGAGGCCGAGGGCCTCCATTTTCTCAAGCATCATGTGTTCGCCGTGCATACCCTTGCCACCGTGCATACCCTTCTTGCTCATGGCATACGCTGAAACACTCATACCCACCAATAATACCACTGCCAGCAACAATACCAGTTTCTTCACGATTCTTCTCCTCATTCTTTCATTTAGTGTTTTTAATAGACAGACCTGAGTCTGCCGGTCTTTCTGTCGAAAATGACCTTGTCAACCTGGCGGTCATTTTTATATACATCAGCTTCGATAAATCTTCCCCGGGGAGTAAAAGAACGGATCCGGTAGCCTTTTTCGCGGTAGTATCTTTCAATCGCCTTCATCGCCTCCTGCTGGGGAATGGCCTCCTTGCAGGAACCATAATTATTATATTCCCGGCAATAATCCCCGTAAGGCGTCACGTACTCTGGAAAGGCATGCGAAGCACCTGCCGAAACCATTAAAGCAAATACTACCACAGTTATCGTCTGAAACATAGGGACCTTAGTCATTTTTCCTTTCTGTTTAAGCATAAGGCATGTTCTTGAAGAAAATATGAAGGAGGTGAGCAGTGGAAAATGTTACGATACTACCTGGATTCTGTATGAAAATAACCGGCAGAACTAGGATCATTGGAATTTTCGGCTATCCGGTCGAGCATACTCTCTCCCCGGCAATGCATAATGCTGCCTTCGAACATCTCGGGCTTGATTACTGCTACCTTCCTTTTCTGGTCCGGCCGGAGGCACTGCAGCAGGCAGTGGAGGCAATCAGGGCACTTTCGCTGAGAGGGGTCAATATCACAGTACCCCACAAAGAAGCGGTCATTCCCCTCCTCGATGAAGTCAGCAGTGAAGCGGCATTTATCGGCGCAGTCAATACTGTTGTCAATAAAAATGGTATATTGACCGGATATAACACCGATGGCCGGGGATTCATGCTTTCACTGTCTGCAAGAGACCTTGACGTCAGCAACAGAAAAATCCTTATGGTCGGGGCAGGCGGAGCTGCCCGGGCTGTCAGCTACTACCTGAGCGATAAGGCCAAAGAATTGGTCATTTACAACCGGGGGGTTGAAAAGCTGGAAAAACTTGTTGCTGATCTGTCAACAGTCAGGGCGAATGTTTCTGCCATGAAAAGACTCTGCGGGATCGAGCAGTTCGATATAATCGTCAACGCCACCTCACTCGGCCTCCACCGGGACGACCCCCTGCCCGTTGACCCGACTCTCCTGGCCGGGAATCAGATTGTCTGCGATCTCATTTACAGGAAAACACCCCTCCTGACTGCAGCTGAAAAACAGGGCTGCACTACCGTCGATGGTCTCGGCATGCTCCTCTACCAGGGTGTTCTTGCCTTTGAACTCTGGACGGAGAAAACAGCTCCGGCTGAAGTGATGAAAAAAGCACTTCTCACACGCATATCACAATAAACTGGCACACTATTTGCCTTTACTTAATGCCTTGTATGTGATACAATTTTGCTATGAAGAAAGTCTGGTTCGCGGCCCTGGCCCTGGCGTTTTTTTCCCTTTATTTTCTTATAGTTAAAGATGAGCGAGTCACCCTTCCCTCTCTCGGGCAGAACTCTGTCTCCTATATCGAAGGAATCCGTATTGTCCAGAAAAATAATGGTAAAAATGACTGGATTGTAACTGCGAGGCGTGCTGAAATCCTGGGAAATGGCAATAAGGCCGACCTCTCTGACATTGAGGTTAAGGTGAAAGACAAGGACCTTACTATCTCAGCGGAAAAAGGACTCTATGACATGCAGGTGAAAAAGCTGATCATAACCGGCCCGGTCACAGCCAAAGACCGGAACTATACGATAACCTCACAGGATGTGGAATTTGATAACGCAACCGGCATCCTGAAGACGGACAAAAAGGTAAGGATGGAGGGGACGAAGTTCACCCTCACCGGAACCGGCATGCATGCCGACAACAATGAGCAGAAGATAAGGATCCTTAATAATGTTACGGCAACATATAATAATTAGCCTCAGCCTGCTGCTGCTCGCAGGGAACTCCTTTGCAGAGACCTCACGGCCCAGTGTCAAAGGTCCCATTACCGTAACCTCAGAAAGCCTGATCGCAGACAATAAGGCACATACCGCTTTATTTGAAAAAAATGTCATGGTCCGTACCCAGGATATGTCGATGGCTGCCGACAAGATGCTCATATTCTACAAGGAAAGCGGCGGAGAGGTGACAAAGATCGAGGCCACCGGCAATGTCAGGCTGATCAGGGAATCCCGCGCCATCACGGCACAACATGCACTCTACTATGCCGATGAGGAGAAGGTCATCTTCACCGGAGAGCCTAAAGCCATCGACGGGGACAATGTGGTGACCGGCACGAAAATGACCTATCTGATCAAAGAAGACCGTTCCCTCGTCGAAAACAGCAGGGTCTTTCTCAAGAATAAAAAGGACAAATAATGGACCTGCTAGAAGTTAAAGGGCTCTATAAGAGTTACGGAAAAAAGGTCGTTATAAAAAATATTGACCTGTATGTGACAAAAGGAGAGATCGTCGGCCTGCTCGGCCCGAACGGTGCAGGCAAGACCTCAACTTTTTACAGCATACTCGGACTGGTCAGGCCGGACAAGGGTAATATTTATCTCAACAAACAGGATATCAGCACGCTCCCCATGTACCAGCGGGCCATCATGGGTATAAGTTATCTGCCGCAGGAGTCGTCGATATTCAGGAGACTTTCGGTGGAGGACAACCTCAGGGCAGTGCTGGAGATCAAGGGAGTTCCCCGCAATGAAATCGACGCAGAAGTCACGCGTCTTCTGCAGGAGTTTAATCTCGTGGAGTTCTCGAAGCGCGACAGCTTTCGCCTCTCCGGAGGGGAGCGGAGGCGGGCTGAAATAGCCAGGGCACTGGCTATAAACCCGACCTTTATCCTCTTTGATGAGCCCTTTGCCGGCATCGACCCGATTGCGATTATCGACCTGAAGAAAATGCTCAACTATCTGAAATCCAAGGGACTCGGCATAATCATCACTGACCACAATGTCAGGGACACGCTCTCGATAACCGACCGGGCCTACATCATCAACAACGGCGAAATCCTTGAGGAAGGCACACCTGATAAGCTCATAGCCACCCCAAAGGTAAAAGAAGTCTACCTGGGAGAGGAGTTCAGACTCTGATGGCACTTGAAAGCCGCCTTGAACTGAAGCTATCCCAGAGACTGGTGCTGACCCCCCAGCTGCAGATGGCTATCAAGCTGCTGCAGATGCCCCAACTGGAGCTGCAGCAGGCGCTGACGCAGGAACTGGTCGAAAACCCTTTTCTCGAGGAACTGACAGACATCTCCTCCTCCGAAGAGTACTCGCAGGAAGAGAAGGATTCGATAGAAACCCCGGTGGAGAATGACGACGTCGAGATGCCGCTCGAAAGGCTGATGGCCCCGGCCATAGATGATTATTTCGATGAGCGCAGCTATGACGGCAGAGACCTGGGCTACTTCACCCCCGGCAATGTCACCCAGCCTTCCTTTGAATATTTTCTCAGCACGGCAGCTGACCTCTTCGACCACCTGATCTGGCAGCTAAGGCTTTCAAAAGAACCGGAAGAAGTCAGGAGCATCGGCGAGATCATCATCGGGAATATTGACGAGAACGGCTATCTGAAGGTTTCGAATGAGGAACTCAGAAGCACGGCAGGGGCTGATGAGGAGACGGTAGAAAAAGCAGTGAGGCTAATCCAGGGCTTTGATCCGCCGGGTATCGCTGCCCGGGACATCAGGGAGTGCCTCCATCTGCAGTTGCGGGCGCTGGACCTGGAAGGAAGCCTTGTCGACAAGCTGGTCGTACAGAGTCTTGACCTGCTGGGAAAGAGAAAATACCAGCAGCTTGCAAAGGATTTCAATGCTTCACTCGAAGAAGTCATGGCGGCCGTCAAAATTATCGAGGGGCTCGACCCGAAGCCGGGCGGAAATTTCTCCACAGCCTCGGCCAACTATATCACGCCTGATGTCTACATCGTGAAGACCGACAACGGCTACCAGATCGTGCTGAACGACGAGGGCCTGCCCAGGCTGCGGATCAACAGTTATTACCAGCGGCTGCTGAGCCAGAGAAACACCATCCCCAAAGAGGACCGGCAGTTTCTTGAAGACAAAATGCGCTCTGCCGTCTGGTTGATGAAGAGTCTCGACCAGAGGAACAAGACGATCTATCGCGTCACCGAATGCATCCTGACCTATCAGCATGAATTCTTTGACCAGGGTGTCACGTTCCTCAAACCGCTGAATCTCAAGGACATTGCCACAGAGCTTAACCTGCATGAGAGTACGATAAGCAGGGTCACCTCGAACAAATACCTCTCCTGTCCCCGTGGCATTTACGGCTTCAGGTTCTTCTTCAGCAACGCAATTCCGGGCGAGTTCGGTGAGCTTTCCTCTACCTCGGTAAAAGACATGGTACGCAAAATCATCTCTGAGGAGAACACCACAAAGCCGCTCAGCGATATGCGTATAGTCGATATCTTCAAAGACCAGAATATCACTATTGCCAGGAGGACTATTGCAAAATACCGGGAGGAGCTGAAGATCCCCTCTCAGAGCCAAAGGAAAAGATAATACCAAAGAAAAAATACAAAATGATCAGCACCACCTAATTACGCGTACATCAAAAGGAGGAACAAATGAATATTATTGTTAATGGCAGACATCTCGAAGTGACACCGGCCCTGCGCAGCTATGCGGAGGAAAAGATCAGCAGGTTCGACCGGTACCTGCACGATATATCCGAGGCAGTGGTGACCCTCAGCATCGAAAAAAAGTACCGCCACAAGGCAGATGTTCTGCTGAAGGTCAACGGGGTGCTGATACAGGCCGAAAGCGTCACCGACGAAATCTATTCGGCCATCGACGAGGTCACGGAAAAACTCGACCGGCAGGTCAAGAAGTATAAGGAGAAAATGGTCTCTCACCGCAAGGGCGGGCAGAAGACAGCTGCAGTCGAGTCTCCGGAGAAGACCACAGAAAAAGAGACCGGCAGGATCATCAAGAACAAGAGGTTTGAGCTCAAGCCGATGAGCCCGGATGAGGCGTCCATGCAGATGGAACTCCTCGGCAAAGACTTTTATGTCTTCATCAATGACATGAGCAGCGATATAAATGTTATCTATACCCGTCAGGACGGGAATTTCGGACTGATAGAGCCGGTCAAGTAGGCGGCTTCTCAGGCTGAGCAGGGTCCTTTCATGAATAAAAAAAAGGACGGGAATAAGGAAAAGACAGGGTGCGGGGATGCTGTTCGGCATCCCCGCATTGTCATCATCACCGGCCTTTCCGGCTCGGGGAAGACGGTTGCACTCCGCGCCGTCGAAGACCTGAATTTCTTTTGTGTCGATAACCTGCCGGTGCCCCTGATCGGCGCACTCCTCACCCGCATATCGAGGAACCCCGGCAGCCAGGATGTCGCCATCGGCATCGACATCAGAGACAGGGACTCCCTGCCTGGCTTCGAGCGGATCATCGGAAGACTCCGCAGCCGTTATGCTATCGATATCATCTTTCTGGAGGCAGAGCCCGATGTCCTTGTCAGGCGCTTCAAGGAGACCCGCAGGCCCCATCCGCTCGGAGGGAACCTGGAGGAGGCCATTGCGTCGGAACAAAAGAGCCTGGCTCCCCTGAAGAAGAATGCCGACCGTATCATCGACACCACACCCCTTTCACCGCACCAGCTCCGCAGACTGATATCCTCCTTCTACATCTCAAGGAAGAAGACCAAAGATATAACGGTTGCACTGATTTCCTTCGGCTTTAAATACGGGGCACCTCAGAATGTCGACCTGCTCTTCGATGTCAGGTTCCTGCCGAACCCGTTTTTTATCCCGGCGCTCAAAGATCTTGACGGCAGGGACAAAAAGGTGGCTGACTATGTGCTGAAACACAAAGAGACAAAAATATTCCTGAAGAAGGTTGAGGACCTGCTGGCCTTTCTGATCCCCCTGTATGTCAAAGAGGGCAAATCGTACCTTTCTGTCGGCATAGGCTGCACCGGCGGCCGCCACCGTTCGCCTGCGGTTGTCGAGAAGATCGCGGCAGCAGTGAAGAAAGCCTATACTGAACTGAATGTTATACACCGGGACATCTCCTGATCTCCTGTCATGATCTATCTCGATAACAATGCAACAACCGCAGCGGACCCTGAAGTCTGTGACGCGGTCTTCTCATCGCTCAGCAGTGACAACGGCAATCCCTCCAGCAGCCATCGCTGCGGCAGAAGTGTCAGTGAGGCCGTCGGACATAACCGTGCTGTCGTTGCCGATCTTATCGGGTGCAGCCCGGAGGAGGTCTTCTTCACCTCCGGGGGCACGGAATCAAACAACCTGGCACTGATCGGGTCTGCACTCGCCCAGGGTAAAGGCCATATCGTGATTTCTTCAGTGGAACACCCTTCGGTCAGCAACACCTGCCGCCATCTTGAAACGCTCGGATTTATCATCAGCCGCGCACCGGTCAGCGCAGACGGTATTGTTCAGCCCGACAACCTGATAAAGGCAATGCGCAGCGATACCTTCATGATATCGGTCATGCATTCAAACAACGAAACCGGAGCAATCCAGCCAATCGAACAGATAGGTATATTCGCCAGGGAACGCGGGATAGTTTTCCATACAGATGCAGCCCAGTCAATCGGCAAGACACCTTTCTCCGTCGGAAATCACACAGATATGACCACAATCGTCTCTCACAAGTTCTATGGCCCAAAGGGTATCGGGGCTCTGCATATACGAAAAGGCATAAAGATAAAACCGATCCTCTTTGGAGCAGGCCATGAACAGGGGCTGCGTCCAGGGACGGAAAATGTATCGGGCATAGCCGGACTTGCAAAGGCTTGTGAGCTCGCAAAAAGGGATTTGTTACAAAGAATTGCCCATACCAGCCATCTCACCAAAACACTTTACCGCCGACTGAAGGCTCTCCTGCCGGATATAGCGCTGAATGCAGAAAGGGCACCCCGTCTGCCCAATACGCTGAGCGTCAGGATTCCCGGCGTCAGGGCAGTGGACCTGGTCGAGGCCCTGAAAGACCAAGTGGCATTTTCAGCCGGCTCTGCCTGCCACGCAGGGCTATGCACCCCATCGCATGTACTGAAACAGATGGGCCTCTCGGATGAAGAAGCGCTCTCGACAATCAGGCTCAGTGCAGGAAAAGACAACACCGAAGACGAAATGATCCGGGCCGCAGAACTGATCTCAAAGGCGGCAGGCAGGCTCAGAAGCAGTAGCTCTTGATTCTCCGCTAAATAATTCCCCTGATTCTGCCGATAGATACTTAGACAGGCAGAACGCCTGAATTTTAAGAAGGGGGCAGAAGGCCATGACCATGAGAGATACGATAGATGCAATCAAGGAATCACCTCTGTGGAGCACCCTCACACTCGGCGAAAAGCTGGATGCGCTTCTCTATGCTGCCAACAGTGCTGAAGGGGTATTGCTGAGCAGGTATGAGCAGGTGGACATCTCAGATATCGTTGGTGAAATTTTCTCCGATTATAACAATTAGTCCAGTCCGGGGGCGTTTCCATGTCAGCGTAAACAGCAAGGGAGCCGGATACCGGTGCTGTTTCCCTCTGATTTCAAAGGATTTATTGTCACCACCAGGACTTGCAGCATGCTTGCAATCGGAATCCGCGGCTGTCATAATTAAACATTATGCCCTCAAGAACATCAATGAAGACATGACGGGCCTGCCCCGGCCATGAAACGTAAAATCACCATATACCTGCTGTCTTTTTTTATTTTCTTCGCAGGAGGGGCCACGCTGGCCTCGCTCTATATCACCAATACCACGGTAGAGATAGCCCGTGTCGTAAAACTCCACCAGATAGAAGACCTGCGGAAGGCCCTGGTCCTGAATGTCCAGAAGACCCAGTCGGATCTCTATACCGTAAGGACTTCCCTCGGACGGAATCTTGACCATATCGTTGATAATGTGGCGTTACTCCAGGGAAAAGCAGGCCAGTGCGTCTCCTGTCATCATGAGCCTGATATTGCCAGACAGCTCAGCACCCTGCAGGGGCTTGTCAATAATTATCAGGACGCCCTCAGTCAGTATATAACGGCGGCGGCAGATATGCAGCGGATAGACGGTCTGAAACTTAACGCCGCGGAAATCGGCAACAGTATCCTCGGAAACACCGAGGAGATGTCCCGGAAGGCAAGTGAAAAGCTTGACATAATGACCAGTTCTGCTCTGGCAAAGGTCAAGCGGGCAAAGCTGATTCTGTATGTCACGATAACCCTCTCTTTTATCCTGGGCATGGTTATAGCAGTACGGCTGACCATGAGCATAACCCGCCCGATCAATGAACTGGTGAAGGCAGCCAGGGCCATAGCACTGGGAGAGGTGGGCTATACCATTTCCTACACGGACAAGACCGAGTTTGGAGAGTTGGCCGGCGTGTTTAACCGCATGAGCATTGCCCTCGACAACGGATACACCAAACTGCATGGTGAGATCATCGAACGCAGAAAAACTGAAGAGGCTCTCAGGCAGAGTGAGGAGAGGTATGCCATTGCGGCCCGAGGGGCAAACGACGGTCTCTGGGACTGGGACCTGAGCCTCAACCGGATATACTTTTCGAACCGCTGGAAAGCCATGCTCGGCTACGACGATGCAGATGTCGGTGAAAACCCTGAGGAATGGTTTCTGCTGGTCCACCCTGATGACCGCATGCATTTTGAGGCGAAAATTTCAGCTCATGTTGACGGGCAGGTATCTCACCTGGAAAGTGAATACCGCATCAGGCATAAGGACGGCACCTACCGGTGGGTCTTGAACCGGGGGCTGGCGGTTAGAAATATCGCCGGCAAGGCATACCGCATGGCCGGATCCCAGACCGATATCACCGAGCGTAAGATTGCGGAAGAACAGTTGATATATGACGCCTTCCATGATGCCCTCACCGGCCTGCCGAACCGCGCTCTTTTCATGGACCGCCTGAAGCACCGGATTCGGCAGGTCCAGAAGAGCGCACTACGCCAGCCGCCTTACCGGTTTGCCGCCCTTTTCCTGGATCTCGACCGCTTTAAGATCATCAATGACAGTCTTGGCCATCTGGTCGGAGATCAGCTGCTCATATCTGTAAGCCAGCGACTTTCTGAGGCAGTCCGGCCCGAAGATACGGTAGCCCGTCTTGGCGGCGACGAGTTTGCCATAATCCTCGAGGATATCCTCGACCGGGAGCATGCAGAGCAGATTACAGAGCGGCTGCAGGAAAATCTCTCCCTTCCCTTTTATATTGAGGGGAACGAGGTTTTCACCACCGCAAGTATCGGGATAGCTCTAAGTTCTGCAGAATATGAGCGGCCTGAAGAGATGATACGGGATGCCGATATCGCCATGTATCAGGTCAAGGGAAAGGGAAAGGCCAGCCATGAAGTTTTTGAAACAGGCATGTACACCAGCACGGTCGAGCGGCTGCACCTTGAAACTGACCTCCGCAGGGCCGTGGAACACCAGGAATTCATACTCCATTATCAGCCGATCATAGAGCTCTGCAATGACCGGCTGATCGGGTTCGAGGCGTTAGTGCGCTGGAACCATCCGCAGCGCGGACTGATATACCCGCTTGAATTTATCCCCCTGGCTGAGGAGACCGGGCTCATAATTCAGATCGGCGAATGGGTCCTGAGAGAGGCCTGCCGCCAGCTCAATGCATGGAAAACAGACCACGCAATGCATTCACCCCTGAAGATGAGTGTAAATATCTCCAGCCGGCAGTTCCTGCAGCACGACCTGCCGGAGAAGATACGACAGATTCTGGGAAGTAACAGCCTTGATGGCGTCAATCTCACGATAGAGATCACCGAGAGCATGATCATGGAAAATGTGGACTCTGCCATAGAGATCCTGAACCAGCTGCGAGATATGGGTGTCCATATTCATATAGACGATTTCGGTACAGGGTATTCCTCCCTGAGCTATATACACCGGTTCCCGGTAAACGCGCTGAAGATAGACCGCTCGTTTGTCGAAAAAATGCATGAAGACGATGAGAATATGGAAATCGTCAAGACGATCATCTCGCTGGCCCGTAACCTCAACCTGGAATTGATTGCCGAAGGACTCGAAACCCCTGACCAGCTGAGTCAGCTTAAAGAACTGAACTGCCACTACGGACAGGGCTATTTCCTCTCCCGGCCGCTCGATGCCAGCGGGATGGCCTCCTGGCTCTCCAGCAGACCACCAGCAGAAGACTCTGCCTGCCTATAATATTCTCAGATCAATCACCCTCTTGGCCTTACCCTCTGACCGTGCGAGGGTTTTCTTTTCAATGAGTTTAACCTCTACCCCAATGCCGAGTTCCGAGGCAAGCCGGCTTTTTATCAGTTTTATCAGTTCATTCTGTTTCTTCATCTCATCGAAGAATATCGACTCCGAAACCTCGACCTGGACGGTAACATTGTCCAACGGTCCCTTGCGGTCGATGACGATCTGGTAGTGGGGCTCCGTGCCTTCGATAGCAAACAGGACCGCCTCAATCTGAGACGGAAAGACATTAACACCCTTGATAATCAACATGTCGTCTGTCCTGCCCATCACCCGGGACATGCGCATGTTTTTTCTGCCGCACGGACAGGGCTCCGGCATAAAGCGCGTCAGGTCGCGGGTTCTGAACCTGATCACCGGGAAGGCCTCCTTGGTCAGCGTGGTAATTACCAGTTCTCCGACTTCACCCGGAGCG
>PNOC01000069.1 GCA_013824615.1 Thermodesulfovibrio sp. | reverse complement strand
AACTCAGCTGAGAACTGCAGTATTTCTTGGATTTTCAAAGCTGATTTTTTACTGCCAGATCCTCGCGGAGTCTTCTGATACTCATCTTCAGAACAGGATGTACCATGTCCGGGGCTATTTCGGACAGAGGCCGCAGCACGAAATCCCGCTCGTGCAGCAGCGGATGAGGGACGGTAAGGTCTTCTGTATTTAGAATCAGGTCATTGTAGAGCAGGATGTCGAGATCAATGACGCGCGGTCCCCACTTGATTGTCCGGTTCCGGCCCATCGTGCCTTCGATTCTGTTGAGCAGTTCAAGAAGCTGATGCGGCAGAAGGCCTGTTTCGACTTCTGCCGCCATATTGATGAACCGGGGCTGGTCAGCCAGCCCCCATGGTTCTGTTTCGATCAGGGAAGACTGCCGGATAACGGCAACGCCGCCGTCTCCAAGAAGTCTGAGCGCCTCGAGGCAGTTTTTCTCCCTGTCGCCGAGGTTCGATCCGAGCCCTATATAGACAACAGCCAAGCGCCGGTTACAGGATCTTCCTGATCCGCTCGACCGCCTCTTTCATCCGCTCGGCTGATACGGTCAAGGCAAACCGTATGTAGCCTTCGCCAGGGGCTCCGAATCCGTTCCCTGGGGTTCCGAGTACCCCGGCATTTTCGAGCAGATGTGCCACAAAACTTGCGGAGTCATATCCCTTCGGCACCTTAGCCCAGAGGTAAAAACTTGCTTCAGGTTTTGTTACAATCATTCCCAGGCCGGTGAGGCCGCTATAAAGTACGTCCCGCCGCTCCTGGTATATATTCCTGATATCCGACAGAATCTTGTCGTCAGTCTCCAGCGCTACGATCGAGGCCTCCTGCACAGCCTGGAAAACACCGGAGTCGAGATTGGATTTGATCTTGCCCAGCCCGGCGATCACCTTGCTGTTGCCGACCGCAAACCCTATCCGCCAGCCGGTCATGTTATAGGTCTTCGAAAGCGAGTGGAATTCTATCCCCACCTCTTTTGCGCCGTCGATCTCCATAAAGCTCAGGGGTTTCTTTCCATCGTAGTAGATTTCACTGTAGGCTGCATCATGACAGACGATGATATTGTATTTCAGGGCTATCCTGATAACGTCTTCATAGAACTCCCTCGGAGCGCAGGCCGAGGTCGGGTTGTTCGGATAGTTGATAAACATCAAGCGGGCTCTTTTCAGCACGTCTTCAGGTATGGCGCTGAAGTCAGGCAGGAAATGATTATCCTCGGTCAGCGGCATGATATAGCTTTCTCCACCGGCAAAGAGCGTGCTCACCGGGTATACCGGGTATCCGGGAGAAGGCACGAGCACAACGTCGCCGGGTTCAACAAAGGCCAGGGGGATATGCCCGATGCCTTCCTTCGACCCGATCAGGGAAAGGACCTCGGTCTTTGGGTCGAGTTCCACGCTGAAGCGGCTCTTATACCAGGCTGAGACCGCTTCACGGAACGAGAGCATGCCTTCGTAGGAGGGATAACGGTGATGCTCGGGCTTTTCCACTGCCAGCTTCATTGCCTTGACAATATGTTCCGGCGTCGGCAGGTCAGGGTCTCCGATGCTCATATCGATGACGTCAACGCCTTTTGCTTTTGCCTCCTGCTTCATCTTGTCGATGGTGGCGAAGAGGTAGGGAGGAAGACTCTTCACGCGTGATGCCATTTCTATGGAAATCTCAGGTTTCAACGGTACCTCCGGATATTTTTTTCATCTATTATATCCGAATGCCGCCGAATTGTGGAAGGCAGCGGCTGGACTACCCGGAGGGCGAAAGTCTTCTGATCTCTTCGCATAACATCATTGAAGCTTTTTGGGCCCTTCCTGCTCATATCCTCAATTCCCAACTTCATTCTTCCTGCCCCTTTCCCTGCAGGTGGTGTTTGGCCGCCTCCCCTGCATAGAGGATTACCTCGAAATTCTCGGTGTTCGGATTGTAGGCATATATATTTCCTGATTCAATTTTGTAATACCATCCATGGAGGAAAATCCTGCCCTCATTCAGTGCCTGAGCTACGAACGGGTATGTCTGAATGTTTCTCAGCTGAGCAAGAATATTTTCTTCCTCGGCAATGCGGCGGCAATATTCCGTGCCGAGACCCGAACAGGCATCTGCTACGGTTTCTTTTACCGGCTGTGCTACCTTCAGCCAGTCCCTGAGGTGGGGCATATCTGCCAGATCATGCTCATCGCCAAAGAGCGCCTGAATCGCCCCACAGTTAGAATGGCCACAGATAATAATGTCTGAAACCCTCAATTTCAGTACCGCAAACTCAATGGCGGCGGCGACGCTGTTTTTGTCCCTGATGGCATCATACGGTGGAATGATATTTCCAACATTTCTGACAATGAAGAGCTCTCCGGGCCTGCTCTGCGTAACAAGCGTCGGATCCACCCGCGCGTCGGCACAGGTTATAAACAGGACGTCAGGTTCCTGCTTTGCGGACAGCCGCCTGAAGAACTCCTCTTCTTTTTTAAAGTAAGATTCCTGAAATTTATGAATGCCTTTATGCAGTCTTTTCATTTCACTAATAATTCCCGTGCAGAGGCCCCGAGCGAGGACACTGCAGATACGGTACTGACATGACTGGTTCTTTCCCGCTGCTTTTATGTATCATTGTAATAGTTTACGTGAGATGAGATTTATAAAACACGGACCTTATCGGGCTATAGTCAAATTTCATAGGTGGCAATCTATACTTTCTTCTCAGATGCAAACTCATTTTTTGCTTTGACAAATCAGATATTTTGCTTTTTAATTATAAAGAGGTGCGTGTGCAGACAGTGAACAGAGTATGAGCAGACAGAACTGGGAAGGTTATTTTGAGGCAGTCAGGGTGCAGGCCTGGCGCAAGGCGCTGGAGGTCCTCAATCATATTGCCTTGAGTGAAAATACCAACCCTCTGGTCTACCTGAGGATGGGGGATATCTGTCAACGTCTTGGCGATACCGGCGGGGCGGTGAGGGCCTATCACCACTCCGCCGGTATCGAGACCCTTGCGGGGTTCCGGAACAAGGCCCTGGCCTTATACAAAATTATCCTGCGAATCAGGCCGGATGACACTGAGGCCCTTCGCCTGTCGCAGGTGTTGCTGAAAGAGCTTGATGCTGCCCGGACTCCGCATCTTCCCCCGCTGCCGGTAATTGAAGCGCCGCATGCGGGAGAACAGCCGAAGGTTGACGTGCTGACTGGCCGCCCTGCTCCTGAAGTATTTCCGGCTGATCAGGCCCGGATTCAGGACCGGACGCCGGGCCGGGAGACCGAACTGGATGAAGCAGTAATCGGAGGCGGTGGAATTGCTTCAATCGAGGGGTTCTTCTCTTCACTGAACGAAACTGCTCTTCAAAAGACTTTTGATGACCTCATGGTTCCGCTTTCCGAACGTCAGGCCGCCGGAAGTCTTGGGTCGGAACTTTTCGACGGGATGTCAGAAGATGAGGTCAGCTCGCTTCTGGCCGGGCTTGAAATGAAGACCTATCCTGACAGGGCTGCGGTGGTAGAGGAGGGTGATGCAGGGGATTCTCTGTTCATAATTAAATCCGGTACCGCGAGGGTTGTTGCCCATATGTTCGGCAGGGAGCTTGAGCTTGCAGATCTGGGTGAAGGCGATTTCTTCGGTGAGGTGGCCTTTCTTACCGGGAGACCCCGGACTGCCTCCGTCATAGCGGTTGGCCCGCTCGAAGTGTACGAAATCAGCCGTCTTGACATCGAACAGTTGATTGAAAGAAATCCTGAGGTCATGGGTCGGCTTGAGGGCTTTTATGAAACGAGGGTCAGAGACACCGTAAATAAGATTTTGCCGAAATAGCATTTCGCCGGAGCACTCCATACGTTTCTCCTGAAGCGCTCCTTTCAGTATAGACGCGGGGTTTGTGCAGCAGCCTTATTAAGGTCGTTTTAAGGTCGTTGTGACTGGTAATGGGTTTTCTTTATATGGTCCAGATACTGTATAAACTCATCAGGGTCGACTTTGTCGATAAAACAGAGTTTTTTGCCGGTCTGGTCCTTGATAAGTTTTTTCTCGTAATCAAGAAAAATAAGCAGGCAGTCGTTTTTGTAGTCATATTTTTCGCCTAACAGCTCTTCGTCCTTTGTCAGTTTTTTCGTAAGGTCGATCCTGATCGGAATGAATTCGTCCCTGATCTTTTTTGCGATGGTCGGGTTGTCGTAGACTTCCTTCTGGAGTTTTGCACAGCGCGGGCAGTCCATATTGTAGAAAAAATCGATGATCATGGCCTTTTTCTCGGTTCTGGCGCGGCTCAAACCCTCATCGAGGCCATACCACACTATCCTGTCTCCAGAGGCTGTTGCGGCAGATGAAAAAAACAGATATAAAGCTATGAGCGGCAGATATCGTATCGCAATATGTTTCTTCACCGGGCCTCCAGGTATATTGAATTTTGTTAAATTATTATACCATGGTGCTTCCTTCTTATGATAAATGAAATCATTTCCCTGATATCAGTGACATTAATTGTTTATTTATGTATAATATTAAGTCTTATTGTCGATAAAAGGTTAATTTAAGTTTCGGAGGAATATTATGCCAAAGATGAAGACGCACAAAGGAGCAGCAAAACGGTTCAAGGTGACCGGGACAGGTGAGGTTAAGAGGCATAAGGGCTTTACGAGCCACCTGCTTACCAGCAAGTCCCCTAAGAGGGGCAGGAATCTCCGTCAGGCAACGCTGGTGGCTGCCGTGGACCGCGATAATATAAAGAAATTATTACCATACGGTTAATACATTAAATCAGGGACTATTAAGGGCTGGCTTCCTTTGGGCAGTCAGCTCTTATTGCAGTTCTTTTTCAGGAGGAAACAATGCCAAGAGTAAAAGGTGGAATCAAGACAAGACAGAGACACAAGAAGATCCTCGATAGGGCCAAGGGATATTACGGCGCAAAAAGCCGGCTTTTCAAGGTCGCTTCCGAAACCGTTGATAAAGGCCTGCAGTATGCATATCGCGACCGTAAGGTCAAAAAGCGGGAGTTCAGGGCACTCTGGATTACCAGGATCAGCGCAGCAGTGCGGAGCATGGGGCTGAATTACAGCCAGTTCATGCACGGCCTGAAGATCGCGCAGATTGAGCTCGACAGGAAGGCCCTTGCAGACCTTGCCTACAGCGATCCGTCCGCCTTCAGTTCGATTGCCGAGACGGTAAAAGCGAAGCTTGCTTCTTAGATTCTTTATTAACGATTCAGGTGGATGAACTCGCTGCGTTAAAGGAAGCATTTCAATCCGAACTCGCTTCGGTACAGAGTTTAGCAGACTTACAGCAGCTCCGCAATAAATACTCAGGCAAGAAAGGGGTTTTAACGGCACAGTTAAAATCCCTTTCTTCTGTTTCCCCCGAACAAAGACCGGCCTTCGGCAAATCCCTGAATGAGATTAAGGAGTTTGTCGAGTCAGAACTGAAGACCCGGGAAATTTCCTTTAAAGATGGAGAGCAGGAAAAAAGGCTTCTGGCCGAGCGGCTTGATATCACACTTCCGGGAAGATCAGTCATGTTCGGCAGATCGCATCCGATAAGCCAGATCCTGGAAGAGATCAAGGGCATCTTTGTCTCGATGGGTTTTGGCATTGAGGAGGGGCCTGAAGTCGAACTGGACCATTACAATTTCGAGGCTCTGAATATCCCGAAGGACCATCCGGCCCGCGACATGCAGGACACCTTCTATGTTTCCAATGAGGTTGTGCTGCGGACGCATACATCTCCGGTACAGGTCAGAGTAATGGAAAAGAGAAGACCGCCGCTGCGGATTATCGTTCCCGGCAAGGTCTACCGGTGTGACTCTGATGTGACGCATACCCCGATGTTCCATCAGGTGGAGGGGCTTATGGTCGATACGGATGTTTCGTTCAGCGACCTGAAGGGTGTGCTTGAGCTTTTTATTCATAACCTGTTTGGAAAAAATACCCCGGTCCGCTTCAGGCCGAGTTATTTTCCGTTTACCGAGCCGAGCGCCGAGGTGGATATCGGCTGCATCTTCTGTTCCGGCAAGGGGTGTCGAATCTGCAAGACTACCGGCTGGCTTGAGATCCTGGGTTCCGGGATGGTCAATCCCCGCGTTTTCGAGATGGCGGGTTATGATCCGGAGGAATATTCCGGGTTTGCCTTCGGCATGGGGGTTGAGCGGATTACGATGCTCAAATACGGGATTGATGACCTGAGGCTCTTTTTCGAAAATGACCTCAGATTTTTAAGGCAGTTTTAGGGATAGAGTATGCGCGTATCACTCAACTGGATAAAGCAATTTGCGGCGCTTGCAGCTCCTCCCCAGGAGATTGCCGACAGGCTGACGATGGCCGGGCTGGAGATCGAGGGGATCGAAAAGGTCGCCGGAGACACGGTTATCGAGATCGAGGGGATGGGGAAAACAGACCATGACATGATCTTCGAGGTCAATGTCACGCCGAACAGACCTGATTGTCTCAGCATTCTCGGTATCGCCCGCGAGGTTGCTGCTGCGTTTCGCCTCCCGCTTAAAATGCCCCGGACAGATGTGGGGGCGGGTCTGCCGGCATCGGAGATAAGCGTCGAGATTATTGACACGGATCTGTGCAACCGCTATGCCGGCCGGCAGATCAGCGGGGTTACGGTTGGGGAATCGCCGCAGTGGCTGAAGGACCGGCTCGAAAAGTGTGGTATCAGGGCAATCAATAATATCGTTGACGTGACAAACTATGTCCTGCTTGAGTTCGGGCATCCCCTGCATGCCTTTGATGCAGACAGGCTGGCCGGCAGGAAGATACGGGTGGCCCGCGCAGGGAAGGGCACGAAGATCACGACGCTCGACGGCGTCGAAAGAGACCCCCAAGAAGACTCGCTCCTGATCTGGGACGGAAAAAGCCCTGTTGCAGTTGCCGGCGTGATGGGCGGCCAGGATTCAGCCGTCACCGAAACAACAAAGAATATTTTCCTCGAAAGCGCTTATTTTGAACCAACCTCCATCAGGCGGACCTCGAAACAGCTCGGACTGAGGAGTGAATCTTCTTACCGGTTCGAACGGGGAACTGACATCGAATTCCTTGAAAAGGCACTTGACCGTGCGGCCTTTCTTATGCGGGAAACCGGGGGCGGTACAATCCATCAGATGGTTGATGTGTACCCGGTGAAGTATGCACCAGTCAGCACCGAGGTTGCGTACCGCCGCATCAATCAATTGCTCGGCACACAGATAGAGAAGCAGGAGATCCTCGCTATCCTTGAAAGGATAGGTATAGCAACGGAAGACAGGGGAGAGACTTTCGTGGTCACGCCGCCTGCATACCTGCGGGATATCCGGCACACGGTTGACGTGGTTGAAGAGATAGCCAGGCTTTACGGCTTCGGCAATATCCCGGCCAGGATTCCCCGGACGATACTTTCTGATGGAAATCTTAACCAGAGGGAAGCAGATCAGCAGCGGATCAAAGATGCATTCCGTAAGACCGGGTTCAGTGAGGCGATTAATTACAGTTTTATGAACAGCAGTGATCTTGACCTGCTCTCGGTTGCTTCCGACGATGAGCGCCGGAAACATATCGCGGTGATGAATCCGCTCAGACAGGAAGACGGGCATATGCGGACCACGCTGGTGCCCTCCCTGATACAGAATTTCCTTCACAATATCTCCCGCGGAGTCAGGGACATCAGGTTCTATGAACTCTCGAAGGTTTTTATTGATGAAGGGGGACAGCTTCCCGCAGAAAAATTGCGGCTGGCGGGAATTTTCTACCGCGATAAGTCTCCGTCCATCTGGAAGCAGGACCTTCCGGGCTTCTTTGGAGTAAAGGGTGCCCTGGAGGCGGTGTTTGAGGAGTTGCGGATTGGGTCATTGTCGTACACCATGTCTGCTGAGAATTTTCTGCACAAAGGCAAGGCTGCTGATATCTCAGGTCCGGAAGGGAAACTTGGCTATATCGGTGAGCTGAGCCCGACCGTGATCGAGAGACTGGATCTCAAGATCAGCAAGCCGGAGATCATTGTTTTCGAGCTGGATCTTGACCGGATACTCGGCCTGATGAAACGCGGCAGAAACTATTGCCAGATACCGAAGTACCCGGCCATCGAGCGTGACATGGCGATTGTCCTTGACGAGGCTGTCAGCGCTGCCTCGGTCACAGCCTATTTCGGTGAATATGCTTCGGCAGTTATCGAGAGTGTCGAACTTTTTGATTACTATAAAGGGAAGAATATGCCGGCAGATAAAAAGAGTCTTGCCTTCCGCGTCATCTACCGTTCTGCTGACAGGACTCTAACGGATGCCGAGGTCGAACCGGTTCACCAGGGGCTTGTCGAATTTATTCTTGCAAAGACCGGCGGAGCCTTAAGAGGCGTATAACCGGCTGTGCGGAAGTGTCTGTCCTGTTCTGAAATTTCTATCTAACCACCTATTGGGGGTCTCATAATGAATGTCGAGTTTATCAACCCTTTCCTGGAGAGCATCATAAAGGTGCTTGCCACCATGGCCAATACCGAGGCAATCCCCGGCAAGCCTTTTCTGAAGAGCGACAAGAGCGCCAAAGGCGATGTGACCGGGGTAATCGGCCTGACAGGAGATAAGGCCAGGGGCAGCCTGGCGATCACATTTACAGAACCGGCTGTCCTGCACATCATTTCCCAGATGCTCGGTGAAGAGATAAAGGTGGTAGACGGTGAGGTTGCTGACGGGGTTGGCGAGATAACCAACATGGTAACCGGCGGTGCCAAGAAAATACTCTCGGAAAAGGGATATATTTTTTCCATGGCGATCCCCACGACCATCATCGGAAAAAACCATTCTATTTCCCACCAGACCAACGGGCGTATTGTCTGTATTCCGTTCGAAACTGCTGCCGGCAGTTTTTTTGTTGAAGTCTGCCTCGAAGAGTAAACGTCCCGAACCACTCTTGCTGTGCGTCCTCCGCTAAACCGGATTAAAGAATTACCGGCAGAAGGCCGATAATTATACCGTAAGCTATACATTTCAATTCCGAGTGTTAAGAGGTGGCGTTCCTATGAGTTATAACAGCCTGCCGATCAAGTGGAAAATCCTGCTGCCGGTTGTTGTTATTATGATATTCATCGGCATATTCTATACCCTGCTGAGCGGAAGCATCATTACAAAAGTGGTTATCGGAGAGAACAGGGCCAATATGGAGCATATGTCCGAGATCGTTTTTGCCTCCGTGACCGATTATATGTTTGCTGACAAATACCATGAGAAACGGGATAAGTTTCTTGAACATATGAATAAAATGCTTCCGGTATCGATCTTTCGCAGCGAAAAGCTGGATGAACAGTTCGGTAAAAAGGCCCCGGAGGAGTATGCCCGCACGGCATCCGAAAAGGAAGTCCTCTCTTCGGGTAAAACAGTTTTTATCTTTGAAGACATAAAGGGCAAAGCGCACCTGAGGGGCATTTTCCCATACCGCAATGTCACCAACTACATGGGGATCGATTGTACCGGATGCCATATGCAGGGGACAAAGGAGGGCGATATCATTGGCGGGCTCAGCATCGCTATCCCGCTTTCCAAGATGGCGGCGGCCCTGGCCCGCTCAAGGCTTATCATCGCCGGCATCGCCATCGCCGTGACCCTTGTTACTATTTTTATCATTTTCTTCATAGTACGGACCTTTCTCCTGAAGCCGCTGAATGCAGCTGTCGATGTTGTCGAGAGGGCGGCTGCAAAGGATTTCAGCAAGATCCTCAAGGTGCGTTACCGTGACGAGATAGGCAGACTCTCGGAGTCTGTCAATGCCATGTCCGGTGCCCTTGCGATATCGATGAAAGAGGTGGCGTCAATATCCGGAGAACTTTCCCTGAATGCAGATACCCTGAAAAAATCCATAGAGCAGTCTGTTGAGGGGACAAGGCAGCAGGCAGAGCAGGCTTCTTTGATAGCAACTGCTTCCGAGGAGATGTCCCAGACTGTTGCCGGAATAGCCCAAAGCGGAGCCAAGGCAGCTGATTTATCTGTCATGGCCATGGAGGTGGCCAACAGGGGCAAAAATGTGCTGGAAGAATCTGTCGGCAAGATAGAGTCAGCCGGGCAGTCGACCCGTGAACTGGCTACCATGATTGAAAAACTCAATGCAAGTGTGACCGAGATCGGCAACATCATAACGGTCATCAAGGATATTGCAGACCAGACAAATCTCCTGGCGCTGAACGCTGCTATTGAGGCCGCCCGCGCAGGCGAGCAGGGGAGGGGTTTTGCGGTGGTTGCGGATGAAGTCAGAAAACTGGCGGAAAGAACAACCAAGGCAACGGGTGAGATCTCTCAGCGGATTGCGATGGTTCAGGAGGGGTCCAGGCAGACTGCGGAATCCATGGAAAACTCTCTTGTGAATGTCAGTGACAGCGTATTGTTCATGAAAAAGGCCCAGGCAGCGCTGGATGAGATTGTAACGTCTATCCGATCTTCTTCTGATGAGGTTTCCCAGATAGCTGCTGCGGTTGAGGAACAGTCCACGACGTCGGATGAAATAACCCGCAATATAGGGGATATCTCGGTCAACGCCCGTAACACCGAAGCAGCGACAGAAAAGCTGCTTGATATATTTGAAACATTGAACCGGCACTCACAGTCTCTCAGCAGCATGGCTGCCGCATTTAAGTTCTTCGGTAAGAAATAAAGGGGGTATCCCCCCCTTGCGTGTCAGCCTGCAGGCCTATGCAGTGCCGTATTTACAGATGTCTTTGCGGTTGGCGGTTCTCTTCAACAAACTCATACTGGTACTTCTCCGGCGTTCTTCCAAAGCAGGTGCCAAGGCTCTCAAACAGTGCTATTTCCTTGATATCGACCTCTCTCCTCCTTATGGCCTCCTCTGTCGGCAGGTAGGAGATCTTTTGTCCCTCAACGTTTACAACGGTACTTCCGGTTTTTCCCTCAAGCAGGAGGAGCACGGCTGCAGCACCTGACTTGTACCCGAAGTTGACATCATAAGCGGATGAACCTCCTGATCGTACCAGATGGCCGGGGGTCACTTCCCTCACCTCAGGAATAACATAAATACCGGGGACGTGCATGCCGGTCTTCTTCATGAACTCAATCACCTCAGGGTCTGCCTTCAGCCGCTTCTCGAGTTGCTGCCGTACATATTTTCCGGCCCCCGCCAGTTTCTTATGTCCGAAGGCGTCCACCCCCGCCGATTCGTCATAGAGCATGTCTCCACCCGCAATTTTCAGCCCTTCTGCAACAACAATCATATAGGTCCCGGCCTTGACGTCGCTTCTGAGGATCCGGTTGAAGTAGGTTGTTTTCATGTGGGCATACACGACATCGAAATCTACCGGCACTTCGGGTATCAGAATACAGTCAGCCTCTGCGCCGACCCCTCCTCTGAAGGCCGTATGGCCGACATACCTGCCGAAAACCTCCACGACCATCACACGGTTGTGGCTCAGTCCCGTAGTCTTCAGGTCGCGGGCAAATACCGAAATGCGGTTGACAGAGGAATCGCCGCCGACACTATAAGGCTGCAGGTCAAGGTCCATGGTCTTCGGTACATGGATGCAGGGAATGCCCTGAGAGGAAAGATCAACGACCACACTGCCCGTGTCATCTCCGCCGCTGATGATCAGGGCATCTATTGAGAATTTTTTCAGCCCGTTCTTGATACGTTCATATTTGTTAGGGTCCGCTATCTTGCTGATCTTGACCCTGGAGTGGCCTGCCTCGGAACCAGCCAGCGAAGCCTCAATGCGGCTTACCCTCTCCGCGTTCAGCAGCACCACATTGTCGAGATCGACAAGATTGTAAAGCCCTGCATAGCCGTTGGGTATGACCACGGATTCTATTCCGAGGGAGTAGGCCTCTCTGGCTATGCCTTTAATAACAGCATTGAGCCCTCCGCAATCGCCGCCGCTGGTTATAACCCCGATTCTTTTTATGGCAGTCATAGTATCCTCCTGACAGGTTATTAATAATGTTAATCAATGAATAATATATCATAAGGCCGGCAAAAGCTAAAGAATAAAGAGCCGGTTTATTGACAAATATCCCTGCTCGTGGTATTTTCACTCGTAATAGACAACTGGATGTCTGTTCAAGCACGGCTGCAGAGGGAGGAGCGATGGAACAAATTAATGGAGAGGGGACTGAGAACAGCCCCCTCGACTGCATAGTAATCGGGGCAGGTCCGGGGGGCTTGCAGGCCTGTATACACCTCGGACGCTACAACTTCCGCGTCAAGCTGTTCCATACTCCCGGGGGGCGGACCGGCTATGCAAAACATATCGAGAATTATCTCGGCCTTCGTGTTGTTTCAGGTCCGGAGCTCCTGCAGACCGGCCTTGCCCAGGTGGAGAGCTTCGGTGTTGCTGTCGTACGCGCCAAGGTAGAACGCGTCGAGGTCAGGCAGGGGCTCTTCGAGGTGCAGGCCGCAGGAAAGATCTATCACTCCCGCTTCGTCATCGCCGCTTCAGGGGCCAGGGAGACGCTTGCCCCCTTTAAGAACCTTCCACGGTTCTTCGGCACTTCCTACTACACCTGCATGATATGCGACGGTTACCGTACCACGGGCAAGAAGCTGCTTGTGATCGACCGGACCATCAACGGGATGCGCCTCAGCGTCGGCATGAAACAGATGTTCACTCGCGACGTAACCTTTCTGGCACACGGCTTCTCGCTGGCGCCGGTGTATAAAGCGCTCCTCGAAGATGAGGGCATCGCCCTGGTCGAGGGGCGGCCGGAAGAACTGCTTGGTGAGACGGCCCTGGAGGGGGTGCGGCTCAGCGACGGGCGCGTTATCCCCTGCGAAGTCATCCTGGGGTGGGGTGGGATCACCCTGAACGACGAGTATCTCGAGGGCCTTGACCTGGAGCGTGATGCAGAGGGGTTCAAGATCATGACGCGGGGCGCGGGCGAGTCGAGCATCCCCGGTCTCTTCGTCCTTGGCGCTCTTCGCCACGGACACTCTCAGGCGATCATCTCTGCCGGCCAGGGGGCCGAGGCAGCGATCGAGATCAGTACGAGAATCGTCGAACTCTGACGGTTGCAATCCGCCGGTCGCAATCGGCGGATTCTGCTGCGATCAGCTCTGCCGGTGATATTCCTGGATCGATTTGATCGTCACCTTATTCTTCTTCATCATTTCGATCGCATTGACAACAGCGCGTGCTCCGGCGACAGTCGTCGTATACGGTATACCGTACTGCAGGGCGCTTCTCCTGATAGAGAAGGAGTCTTTCTGGGCCTGTGCCCCACTGACCGTGTTTATCACAAAGACAATTTCTTTGTTCTTGATCAGGTCAACGATATGGGGCCTGCCTTCGACCACCTTGTTTATTATCTCTACCTCCAGACCTTTCCTGCTCAGGAACTCGGCAGTTCCCCTGGTGGCAATCACAGAGAACCCTGCCCCGAACAGTCTTTCGACAATCGAGCAGATGCCCGGTTTGTCGGCATCCCGTATGCTGATTACGATCTTGCCTGAAAGCGGGATCACATTCTTTACCGAGGCCTGCGATTTTGCAAAGGCGCGGCCAAAGTCCTCATCGATGCCCATCACCTCACCGGTTGATTTCATTTCAGGCCCGAGGATGATATCGACGCCCGGAAATTTGTCGAACGGGAAAACTGCCTCTTTGACCGCAACGTGGCTGATCACTTTTTCCGTGGTCAGTCCAAGTTCAGAGAGCTTCTTGCCCGCCATGATCTTGGCCGCGATTTTGGCGAGGGGCACCCCGGTTGCCTTGCTGACGAAAGGGATCGTCCTTGAGGCCCGCGGATTCACCTCAAGGATGTATATCTCGTCTTTCTTGACAGCAAACTGGAGGTTCATCAGCCCGATGACTTCCAGTTCCTTTGCGAGTGCTTTGGTCTGACGCTTGATTTCATCAATAATTCCTGCACTGAGGGAGTAGGGCGGCAGCGAGCAGGCAGAGTCGCCCGAATGGATGCCGGCCTCCTCGATATGTTCCATCACCCCTCCGACAATAACATCAATACCGTCAGAGACAGCGTCGACATCGACCTCTATTGCGTCATTCAGGTACTTGTCGACCAGTATAGGATGTTCAGGAGCTGTCTTGACCGCCCGCTCCATGTAGTTCCTCAGGGACTCCTCATCATAGACGATCTCCATGGCCCTGCCGCCCAGTACATAGGAAGGTCTGACCATGACCGGGTATCCGATCCTGGTGGCTGCCTGGATTGCCTCATCGACGGTCATGGCGGTGTCACTGTCGGGCTGTCTGAGCTCGAGCTTATGGAGCAGATCCTTGAAGCGCCTCCGGTCCTCAGCACGGTCGATAGAATCCGGCGAGGTGCCGAGTATCCGTATTCCTTCCTTTTCGAGCGGTACTGCCAGCTTCAAAGGGGTCTGTCCACCGAACTGGACAATGACCCCGATCGGGTTTTCAGCCTCAATAATATGGAGCACGTCCTCGATCGTGAGCGGCTCGAAATAGAGTCTGTCGGCAGTATCGTAGTCAGTGCTGACCGTTTCAGGATTGCAGTTTATCATGATCGTCTCGAAGCCGAGTTCTCGCAGGGCAAAAACGGCGTGCACGCAGCAGTAGTCAAACTCGATCCCCTGGCCGATCCTGTTCGGCCCTGAGCCGAGAATTATGATCTTTTTCCTGTCCGTGGGGTTAGTTTCGGACTCGTAAATAGGGTCCAGCTGCAAGCTGCAAGCTGCAAGGGAAGACTTTTCCATCCCTTGCCCCTCTATTTTATAGAACGGTTTTTCATAGGTCGAGTAGAGATACGGTGTATAGGCGGCAAACTCTGCAGCGCAGGTGTCGACCATTTTATAGACCGGGACAATTCCCCGGGACTTTCTGTAGTCCCGGATCTCCTTTTCTCCAATCTGCAGCAACTGCGACAGTCGCCTGTCAGAGAACCCCTGCTCTTTTGCCTCACGAAGAAAAGCCGGGTCAAGGGTAGCCTCCGGGGTCAGGTTTCCAGAGGCATGGGAAGGATCTTTTTCCGCTTGCAGCCTGGAGCTTGCCGCCTGACCCTGCTGTATTATCCTGCCCTCAAAATCTACAATCTGCTTGACATGGTTTAGAAACCAGGTGTCGATCTTTGTGTGGTCGTGGACTTCATCAATGGTCATACCGATCCGGAAGGCCTGTGCTATATACCAGATCCTCTCAGAGCCCGGGATTTTCAGCCTGACCTTTATCTTTTCGGGATTTGCATCAACCTCTTCAAGGCCATAGGTGCCCGATTCAAGGCTTCTCAGCGACTTCTGGAGGGATTCCCTGAAGGTCCTGCCGATCGACATCACCTCTCCGACCGACTTCATCTGCGTGGTAAGTACCGGGTCTGCCTCAGGGAATTTCTCAAAAGCAAACCGTGGGAATTTCGTTACAACATAATCTATGGTTGGTTCAAATGAGGCTGGGGTCTCCCTGGTTATATCGTTTCTGATTTCGTCCAGCGTCAGGCCGACAGCCAGTTTGGCAGCAATCTTGGCGATCGGGAAGCCGGTCGCCTTTGAGGCCAGCGCAGAACTCCGGGATACTCTGGGGTTCATTTCGATGACGATCATTCTTCCATTAGCCGGGTTAAGAGCAAACTGAATATTTGAGCCGCCGGTATCGACGCCGATTTCGCGAATGATCGCAATCGAGGCGTCCCTCATTCTCTGGTATTCCTTGTCGGTGAGCGTCTGTGCCGGGGCGACCGTGATCGAGTCCCCGGTATGGACCCCCATCGGATCAAAATTTTCTATGGAGCAGACGATGACAACATTGTCTTTTTTGTCCCGCATCACCTCAAGTTCATATTCCTTCCATCCCAGGGCAGACTCCTCGATCAGGACCTGGCTTACCGGGCTGAGCTTAAGCCCCTTTTCGAGTAGTTCAACAAACTCCTCCTGGTTATAGGCGATACCGCCGCCGGTCCCTCCCATGGTGAAGGCCGGTCTGAGAATAGAGGGAAAGCCGAGTGACTTTACCGCCTCAAGACCATCCTGCATGCTGTTGACTGCAGCGCTCTTGGGGACATCCAGTCCTATCTTTGCCATCGCCTGCTTAAAGAGTTCCCGGTCCTCGGCCTTGTTGATCGCCTCGATATTTGCACCGATCAGCTCGACGTTGTATGCCTCCAGCACTCCTTTTGCAGAAAGTTCGACAGCCAGGTTCAGGGCAGTCTGGCCGCCCATCGTCGGAAGGATGGCATCTGGCCTCTCTTTTTCGATGATCATTTCGAGGACGTCTGCGGTGAGCGGTTCGATATAGGTGACATCCGCGGTCTCGGGGTCTGTCATGATCGTGGCCGGATTGGAGTTTACCAGGATGACCCGGTAGCCCTCGTCACGCAGGGATTTGCAGGACTGCGTTCCTGAATAATCGAATTCGCATGCCTGGCCTATGATGATCGGGCCCGACCCGATGATGAGAATGCTCTTTATGTCGTCTCTCTTTGGCACGTTAACCTCTCACAAACTGGATTGTATATCGAGAAAATTCTGTACCCTGCCATGCGCCTCAATCACGTCCTGCATGCAGGTGTCTGCAAAGATGATCTTGTTTGTTCCGTCTGCCAGTGTCAGCGTCAGCATGAATAAGGACGTCTCCTCACCGAAGCCGGGAATCGCTGTATGGTGCTGCAGGGATATCTTCTTTACGAAGTCAACCCCGTCCGTATTTTCTATGGAGGTCTTTTTTGTCCTGATCAGCACGGTTCGGATGTCTGACAGCGGGAACCCTGCGAGGATACGGTTGACGAGACCTTCCCGGCTGATTTGGACCCTGCCGGATTTTTTGTCAAACGCTGTAGTCAGAAAATGCTCTCTGAAGATATAACGCCTGAAAAACGGAAAAGATACCAGTGCGAGACTGACCAGCGCAGCAAAGGCTGCCAGCCTCGGGCCTCCGCTCATACTGATAGCAGCATAGGCCAGACTTGCCACCCCTAACGATCCCAGCATGGATGAAAACTCCCGGTTGTAAATACCGCTGTGCAGGACGCTGTCGGCGCCGGCATTAAAATATGCAGTCCTGAAAATCAATGAGCTGTTTTTTTCCTCTATCGTAAATTTATTCTGTTCGATGACATATTCCTTTGGGACATATTCCTCAGGCCGCAGGGGTCCCTGTTATCATATGCCGGAACCGGGTGAAGAGATGCGTTGAGTCATTCGGACCCGGCCCGGCCTCAGGATGGTGCTGGACCGATATCACCGGCAGTTCTACATGCATCATGCCTTCTTCAGTGCCATCATACAGATTCGTATGGGTGAGCCTGACCTTGCCGCCAAGACTGTTTACATCCACGCAGTAGTTATGGTTCTGGGAGGTAATCTCGACCTTGTTTGTCGCCAGATCCTTGACCGGGTGATTACCGCCGTGATGCCCGAACTTCAGTTTGTAGGTGCTGCCTCCCATGGCCAGCCCCAGTATCTGGTGGCCGAGGCATATTCCGAAGACCGGTTTTTTCCCGAGAAGCTTCCGGGCATTTTCAATGCCATACACGACGGTCTGGGGATCTCCGGGGCCGTTGCTCAGGAGAATGCCGTCAGGGTCCATCTCCAGCACCGCCTCGGCCGGTGTCTGAGCCGGCACAACAGTCACCCGGAACCCGGCATCCGCAAGGTGCCGGAGGATATTCAGTTTGACGCCGAAGTCATAGACAACGACCCTTACCTCCCCATCCCCCCCTTGACAAGGGGGGGCAAGGGGTGCTGCTGCACCCCATTGCCAGGTTCCCTGGGTCCATTCATAAGCTTTTGTGGTTGTTACCTCTTTAACAAAGTCAAAGGTGGCTATACCCGGATGAGCCCTGACCTTTGCCAGAAGGCTATGGGGATTCAGATCGAGGCAGGAGATTATACCCATCTGAGCACCGTGCGTCCTGAGGTGGCGCGTCAGTGCGCGCGTGTCGAGGCCCTGAATGCCGGTAATATTCTGCTGCCGCATATAATCGCCGAGTCCTGTTGAAGACCGCCAGTTGCTCGGGAAGTCGCAGGCTTCTTTGACTATAAAACCCTCGGCCTTTATCCCCCCGCCGGATTCAATATCTTCTTCATTAATGCCGTAGTTCCCCATCTGAGTATAGGTCATGGTGACGATCTGGCCTTTATAAGAGGAGTCGGTCAGTATCTCCTGATATCCGGTCATCGAGGTGTTGAAGACGACTTCTCCGATCGTCTCTCCTGCAGCCCCAAAGCCGGTACCTTCAAATACAGTCCCGTCAGCAAGCACGAGCAAAGCCTTTAATCCCATCGGTATATCCTTCCTTCTGCAAGAGTCACAACCGGGGCCGCGCGAAGCACCCATCCTTCAAATGGCGTGTTTTTGCCTTTTGAGGCGAACCCTGCCGGGTCAACAGTAAATTCTGTTGTTGTGTCGAGAATGACGATGTCAGCGTCTGCGCCGGGTCTCAGGCTTCCCTTGTCCTTCAGTCCCAGGATCTCTGCAGGGATGATTGACATCTTCCGGACGAGCTCTGCCAGGGTGAGGACCTTA
>PNOC01000068.1 GCA_013824615.1 Thermodesulfovibrio sp. | reverse complement strand
GCCGCAACTAGCCGCAGTTTTTGGAGTCGAGCTGACAGGTCGCTTCTTGCTTTTTTTCCGCCAGGCGCGATTCCTTCCGATGTAGTGCCTCCCGGTTGCGGCGCTTCTCAGCGTCGGTCTCCAGAATTAGCGGAGGAATCGGGGTTGGCCTGCCGTTCTTGTCAAGTGCGACAAACGTCAGGTATGCCGAGGCAGTATGCCTGACCTCGCCGGTTACGTAGTTTTCTGCCTCGACCCTCACGCCGACTTCCATGGAGGTCCTGCCGGCCATATTAATGCCTGCCCTGAAAAAAAGCAGGTCGCCGATGTAGACGGGATGATGGAAGTCAAGCCGGTCTATCGAGGCCGTGACCGTGTTGCTGCGGGCATGTCTGCTGGCGACGACTGCTGCGGTTGTATCGATCAGTTTCATGATGACACCCCCATGGATATTGCCCGCAGGGTTGGCGTCCTGCGGGAGCATGACCTGGGCTATGATGACACTGCTGTCCTGTATTTTTTTCCCTTCCATCAGACCTCCTTATTATGGTGAAGTGATTCAGCTATCCTCTGCGCGAGCGGCTGCCAGTCGGTTGTTTTCAGGTTTCTGACCCGTGCATGGATGATCCTGTTCTTTATGGCCGCCTTTCGGTCCTCTTCCGAGTTTATTCCGTAAAAAGGCAGCATGATATAAAAGGCCTGTTCGGCAAACTCCTCCAGTGGGGTCAGAACATCGCCCCTGCGTGTATGAAAGGGGTCCTCTCCGTCGCCGCAGGGTCTGTTGAACACCATGAACTGCCTGCAGGCGATAGGTCTCACCGGATATACCGTGCATTGACTGTCAGAGAGGAAAGGGCAGGGGGCAAGCCCTGAGACCGGACTGGAGTCTGGTGCGGGGATTGGGGCAGAACGGGCTTCAATTTTCTGCATGAGAGCAGTCCTGAGTGGCGCCTCCATCTTTTCGAGTACATACCAGTAGAGCCCGGTCATCTCCATAGGATATAAAGGGATGTCGGAATGCGTGCCGCAGCAGCCGCCGCACCCGGCCTTACAGACCGGCCTGCGCCCGGTTTTTCTCTTTTCCCTCTGGAGGGCAAGAAATATCCCCCGGTCGATCACTTCGTAGGCATCGAGGAGCAATGAGAGCCACTGGTGCCGGCCTTCGTCTTCCGGAGAACGATATCTGAATGAATCGACAGACGGTTTGGGTCTGTTTTTTTTCATCTGTCCTGCTCACCCCTCTCTGTCCTGAGGATCTTGCCGAGCAGGGTCCTCCTTCGGGAGGCTGGGGGAAAAAGAAGATCTCTGGCCTTATAATAGCGGAGCAGAAAGTTCCATCCGTGAGAGTTGCGGATGTTGGCCAGGGCCTTTTCTTTTTCCTGCAGATCAAGCTGCAGTTCTGCATTTGTTTTTTCCAGTTCAGCTGCTCTCTCCTTTTCCCCCTGCAGCTGGGCCTGAAGGAGATCCTGCCCCGGCTTTTTTGTCTCCTGTTCCTGTTCCTTCTGACGCAGGCACCTGACCATCTCTGCCCTGTAGAGCTTTGCGTGTTTGAGCGTGACCTGATCATGGAACCCGGCAGCTTTTTCCCTGAAGGCTTTTGTCTGAGCTATCTGCTCCGTTTCGCTCCATTGCCGGTATTCGGCAGTCGCCTCCGGGATATGGAAAAAAGGAGAGGACACCGCCAGTCTTATCAGCATATCCCAGTCTTCAAAAAGTTCGAACTGCTCATCGAACCCGCCGCATTCCCTGAGGAGGTGGGCCGGGAACAATATGGTCATCAACGGGATGAAGTTGTCATCAAGAAGCCTGCTGAAGGAAAAATCTGTTGATGAAAATATCTGTTTGTCTTTTACCGTCACGTCAGGCAGCCCCGGCCTGATATCCAGATGTGCAAGATATGCGTCACTGTAAACAACAGCGGCCCCTCCGGCTTGAGGTGAGGTCCTCAGAACAGAAATATGCGGGGGATAGAGAATGTCGTCGTCATCAAGAAATACGATATGCGCTCCGGCAGAGCCTTTTATACCTGCATTGCCTGCATATGCTCTGCCCTTATTCGTCTCCAATCGCAAGTATCTGAGGGAGACATTCCCGAGTATTTCGGTGATCTCAGCCAGGTCAAGATCGCACCCGCCGTCATTGACCAAAACAAGTTCAAGTGGTCGATAGGTCTGAGCGCTGACGCTTCGTAGTGCATGCTTGAGGAGTTCCGGACGGTCTTTTGTCCTGACGATGACAGATACTAAAGAGAGAGAGTCGGTCTGCACCCGGTTAGTATAACCGTTTTATTTGACTGATTTATACCCGTCGGCATAGGCCTTGAACGCAAGAAACCTTACGAACGGTGCCCCGGGGATATGCCTGAAATACCCATGCGTCGCAAAATAGACCACATGGTCTGCGATACTGCGCAGAAATAGACCTGCCTTGGAAAGTGCGGTCGGGCAGGCGTCCTGAATGAGGTTGATATGATATTTTTTTTCCATGAGCCGGAAAGCGGTTCCGTCATTGAAGCTCCGCCGCAGCATGTCGCGGATCGAGAAGGGATGGGAATGATAGACGGCTGCCCCGCGACAGTACAGAAACCGGCGCTCTTCCCTCTGCCGGAGATACCAGAGGTAGTCTTCCCAACTCGGCAGTTCTTCGTCGAACTTCAGTTCTGTCCACAATTTACGGGAAAAGGCACAGTTTGCATTTGAAAAGGGCACACGCCCCGACAGTTTTTCTCCCTCAGGAAAATGTTTTGCTAGGGAGACTTCTTCATAGGGATTTATGCCTCTGACCGGCAGCTGCCTGCCATAGGTGGCATCTGCCCGACCCTCTATGAGGGGCGAGGTGAGTTCAGCAACCCAGTTATTATCTGTTGGCAGGCAGTGGGCTGAGAGGTTGACGATGACCTTCCCCTCTGCCCGCTCTATGCCGTAATTTAGAGCATAGCCAAAGGTGAAATCCTCCGGAGGGATCTGCAGCAGGCGTACGGCATATTTTCGAGCTATCTCCAGCGTGCGGTCGGTAGAGCCGGAATCGACGATGATTACTTCAAAAGTATTCCGGATATCCTGCGCAAATATTTTTTCGAGGGTGGGGCCGAGCGCTTTTTCCTCATTTTTACAGCGTATGATTATGGAAATATCGACCATTGTTTTTACTTCACAAGCAGCGTTCTTACCTGGCGATCGCCTGACTAAGTTTCACGAACATACAGCAGATGCTTTCCCATTTTTTACTTGCCCTTCACTTTTCTCGTTCAGGAAACTTTCTAAGCGCATCATTATAAATTGTCAATATTTTTTCGACATGGCTTTCCATGGTTTCGACTCCGGTATTTCCTGCTCCGGCCGTGATAGTGCGCAGCAATTCAGGCTGGTTCAAAATCAGATTGATCTTGGAAGCAAGGTCCCCCTCTTTATAAGGGTCGAAAATAAAGCCATTGACACCCTCATCAATCGCCTCGGCTGCACCACCTAGGCAGGAGGCAATCACCGGAACCCCATGCAGCAGGGCTTCCCGCACCACAAGAGGATGGTTTTCTTCCCATAGTGACGGGAAAATCACAAGGTGGGCTCCCGAGAGAATATCTCTCAAATCCCCACCTTTATAGCCCCCCCTAAATGAAATCTCCACGCCCGGATATTCCTTTGCCAGGGCTTCGAGCCTGTTTTGATAAAGTCCATCCAATATCCTGCCGAAAAAAAACAGCCTCAGATTTTGCCGTGCAGCGATATCTTTCAGTTCCCTGAGGATGACGTCCGCGCCTTTGACCGGTGTAATATTCCCGAGATAGACAATCGTCAGTCTTCCCTCAAAGGGGACAGCGGCAATTTTTTTCTGAGGTTCGAACCCGTGGGGGATATACGTGATTTCACGAAAACCCTCAGCCTCATATCTCCTTTTCAGGTGAAGGGAAGGGCTGATCACAGATGCAGGGAAGGTGAGCTGTCTCTTCATAAATTCAAGCCGGAATGAATGCTCCGGCATTCTCCTTGGATCCGGCAGGGGCTGACCAATACCCGCTTCAGACTCCACGGTGATATTTTCTGCGGTATCTTTATACAGAATTGCCTTCAGTTTTCTTTTTAATGCCGGTGAAAGCCTTTCCTTGATATTTAACCGCCGCATTATGCCAGTTTGCAGGAGCCTGTTCAGGAACGGATATTTCGGTATCCCTGCCTGACTCGGACGTGCCGGATCATAACATGTCGCACAGTAGACGCCACCGGAGGGACCGGGACATATTCCCTCAGCAGGCCTGATCAACTGGCTTCTGTTGCACATGAACCAGTAATCATGGAGGGTAAATACGCTCGGAATCTTCAGTTGTTGTGCAATTTCAGGCAAGCGGGAGGACAGAAAAGCTGTATGCTGAAAATGGATTATGTCCGGTCTCTCAGCCTTCACCAGTTTTTCGAAAAGATGATCTATCGTATGGTCCATGAAATAATCGACAAATCTGGTGCAGAATTCAGGAGGGTTATTGATCTTGATGACTTTTATCCCTTCATAGACGAGTTCCGTGACTTCGTATCTCTTCTGTGTAAGATCTTTGACGGCAGATACTATTTGAACGTCCCATCCCTTTTCTATGAGCTTTCTGGAAAGGTTGAGCGTGTAGTACTCGGTGCCACCAACGCTTTCAGGGAAAAAAGAAAGAGTGACAAGCAATGCCTTCTTTCCAGCACTGCTTTTGACGGGACCGGAGGCAGAGCATTCAATCTTCGAAAAAATATTGACATATATATGCGAGCCGTCCCTATATCCTTTGAGGAACCCCAGGCACTGGAATAATCTGTAAAGAGGGATATGCAAAAGCCAGTAAAAAGGATATCTGCCCTTTATGGCGAAAAGGGTGTCTTTTTGGACATGATCAATAAGAAATTTCATGAAGAGGATCAACCCGAAGTGATGTTTCGTCGCAGCGAAGCTGTTCAGGCTCTTGCTCTCGATATAGGCCCTTTTGCAAATATATTTCAGCGAAGGAGTGTGCGAGTGAAAGACCCTTGCTGAAGGTATATAGTGAATCAGGAGCCCGGATGCCATAACCTGCTTTGCCCATAAGAGATCTTCGGCCGCAGGGATATCTTCATCAAATTTAACCTTTTCCCAGACAGCCCGACGTATTGCGGCATTTGCGTTGGAGAACTTATTTCCGTCGGGACCGATTTCCGGAAAATGGTTGTCGATGTCCCTTGCCTGGGAAGGACAGGCCTCGGGCCAGGGGATATCTCTGCCGAAAGTCGCTGCCACATTTTTGTCAGCAAAAGGTTTTACCATAAGACTGAAATAGTCTGTGTTTTCGGGTACAGAGTGGCCGCTGAGGTTTATGATGATCTCCCCCGATGCCTTTTCTATGCCGGTATTCAGCGCCCCACCGAAAGAGAATTTCCCCGGGTTCATGAGGATAACGCGGCACCCAAAGCCCTCCGCAATCGCGACTGTCTCATCAGTGGAACCGGAATCGACAAGGATGATCTCGACCGGCCCGGCGTACTGCTGTTCTTGCAGCCGGGACAGAACCCTGCCGAGGTGTTTTGATTCGTTTTTTGTCCTTATTATGACAGAAATGCTGTAAGTCACCGATTACCTCAACATCTTCTTTGGTTGCTATGAAATAAGAGGCGCTCCGAAAATTTGTTAACTGATGAAAATAGTGACATCGTGCAATTATAGCACTTGCCGTGCGGAAATCGGAATCAACCATGACAGGCGGTTCTGCAATAAGTCAGGAATATGGTGCAATAATGGGGCAGGACCTTGTGCTGTATGAAGAGCAGCGCATCGAAGAGTAGCCGCAACATATCCCGTTATGGTAAATTATACAAATAATCATTGAAAAGATTCATTAGCAGGAAATCGGGGAAACTATTAATTATTAACTGGAGAGGATTATGAATAAGGGTTGGTTTGATACGCGCCGAAAAAGACAGAAGCCCGTCGGACTTGCGAAGGATTTTTTGGCGTCTTTTAGCATAGAATCATGCGAAGATTATATGAAACCTGTTGCTTCAGATCCGGATTTTCAGAATTATGTTGATCGCGATTATATTCCGGTCCCTGCACCTGAGGACCGGGAGGGATACCACGGAGACCGCCATCTTTGCTATTGGGTAAGTGGTCTCTATGATTACAAACAGATTATCGGGCATATCCCTTCGGCGGAGCAGAGCAGGCTTATTGTGGATTTTGGCGGGGCCTCGGGCAGGGTTGCCCGACATTTCTCCCTTAACTGCCCGGAGGCCGAGGTGGTCGTTGCCGAATTGAATATCAACCATGTTGACTACATCAACGATTATTTTCCAAAGAACACGAAGACATTAAAACTTTCAAGTTATCCGTATTTTATGCTGTCGGACTCATCCGTGGACGTTTTGTATTCCTTCTCTGTTTTTACGCATATCGATGCCTATGAGTTGAGCTGGATCGCCGAGATTTACCGAATACTAAAACCCGGAGGGCATGCTTATCTGACAATTCACTCGGAACAGACCTGGGGTCTTCTTCCTGACATATATCTGCATGAATCATTAAAGAAAGATCGCGAATTCAAGAGGCTTTTCCAGAAGGGGCAGCCGATGCCTATGGAGAGAATTGTTTTCGAGTACAATACTGAATCAAACGATTATAATTGCAACATCTTTCATCATTCGCAATACATAAAGAAATACTGGGGAAAATGGTTTGATGTCAGAGAGGTGATATTCCAGGGCCACGGGTATCAGACCGTTGTTGTGCTAAGGAAACAGTAGTTGATTGTGTGAACGTGACAGCAGCAGCTTGTTTGATTTTATCACTTATTCGGCTTCTGCTGACCAAAATAAAAGGGGACGTTTCTCAACTCTTCGCGAAACGTTTCCCAGGAATGTCTTGACTTCAGTAATTTAAGGGCATTGTCCGCCATCCCCTGCAAGACTGAACGGTCCCGATGGATTTTCGTCAGGGTATCCACATAGCCGTCGATGTTGTCGAATGGGGCTACGATAAACCCTGTCTCCCCGTCATTGATCAATTCTGTAATTCCCCCTGTTGCTGAAGCGACAACCGGCAATCCCATAGACACAGCTTCGAGCAGCACGTTCGGCAGGCCGTCCCACTGCGAGGTATACAGGAAGAGGTCGAAACGTTCCGTTGGCAATGAAGGCAGGCCGTCGAATGGTCCATAGTATCGCACATTAGGCAATGCATTGAGGGAGTCGATAAAATATTTTACCTCACGCTCTGAAGTGCCATAGACCGGCGAGCCGTATACGTGAAAGGTGAAGGGCATTGCTGTACACTTTTCAGCGATCTTAATGAGGACGTCCGGCCTTTTCTGGATGTCAAGCCTGCTTGCCCAGAGGATATCCAACGAAGAATCTTTTGTGCGCGCACCGCGGGACTCAGGCACTGATGACGCAACGGTCATAGGCTGATAATGCACGAACAGTTTGTCCTGTCCGAAGGCAAAGATATCCCGAAGTTTATTAAGGATATGCTGATTATCGGAAAGCACTGCTGTCAGAGAGTCAAAACATCGGGGCAAAAAACATACCGGATACCCGATAGACCTGCCTTCAGGGGTTATATCTTCACAAAACGCACACGCATATAAGCGACTGGTTTCTGTTATCGCTTTCCCATATTTTATGAATAGGTTGTAGCCCAAAAGAGAATTAATATTATGGACTATGCGGGGTGAAAACTGAAGGAGCGCTCGTGCAAGCAGTTTCTCCTGTTCTGCAGGGGACAGGTCATGGTAGCGCCTGCCGAATTCTATAAACCTGGTATTTGCCGGCAGCTTTGCGGCCCAGGGCGAGTCGGAGTTTTCGGTGGCTATAACAACAACCTCCGCCTGATCATCGGCCGAAATGGCCCTGACATAGTTCAGAACAACCAGATCGGCCCCCCCCGGCTTCAGCCAGGGAACGAGAAGGACATGTGTGGGTTTCTTCAGGAAGAATGCGCAAAGATCAAGGTAGTATTTCCCTACGTTGGATTTTCTGATAAAATCCGTAATGATATGGAACTCTATATTGAGGTCTGGAAAAAGCTGGGGTTCAAGGTCGTGGACCGCCCTCCATTCATCGATGAGCCACCCGGGCAGCTCGCTCCTGACTGCAAGGGGATGTGCGGCAGAAGGCGCGGCTGTAAATGACGTGTCCTCATCAGTCTGCAAGGGCGACCTGCACTCAATAGCAGGGGGCCCGGCAAATTCCTTCACTGCTTCTTGTATGGCCAATCCGAAGCGGTGCAGTCTCGGACGGGATCGGATAGCCGGTCCGAAATTGTTTTTCAGTACCCGATAAAAAAACCGCGAACTGCGGTAAACAAAGTCACGCATCAGATACCCCGCTGTCTTCCCGGGGCCACACCTTTTCCGCATCAAGCATCCGGGAGAATGTGTCCGGTTCAAATAATCGGGAGGGACGAATGATTCTGCTTGTGCCTACATGATGCGCGAAGTTGGAGCCCGACTTTTTCATGCGCATGAAATGCACGGTCCCCGGAACAACATGGTGCTTAATCCCGTCGGCGAGGGTCTGGCAGTTCCAATGCCAGTCTTCAAAGCCGAATCCGGGGCCGCCGGTGGTCACCTCATAGGGGTGACGGAGGAATATCTCCCTCTTGGCCACACAAACCGTGTCCCAGTAGTTATACTCAATTATATTTGATACGCTGAATTCGGGATCAGTAGACGAAATTTGCCTGAAAACGAGACTTTCGTTTTCGAAAAACAGCTGATATTCGGGGTGGGCGATTACCGGTTCCTCCCTGGCTTCGAGATATTGGTATGCATCGTAAAGCCAGTTTCCGGCAATCAGGTTATCTGCATCGATGATAGAGACATAGCGGCCCGACGCGTGTCTGATTCCGAAGTTACGGGAAAGACCCGGGTCTCCGAAATCACCGCTGACTTTGAGGATTTCATCACCATAAAAGGAAAAATAGTCCTTAGTTTCAGGATTTGGCCGGTCAAGAACAACAATGGTCTCCAGCGACAACCCCCTCTCCGAGGCATAACGTTTGGCCCTGAAAATACTGCGCAGGGTATGATGCGCAAGCCGTCCCTCATGATGAGCGGTTATCACAACTGAAATATCGGGAGATTCTGTCAAAGCTCAGTCCCGCCAGTCAATTTTCTTAAAGGCCAGGTCAACAGCCGTCCCCAACGGTATGAGCTGGAATTATGTATTGCCTGCATTTGACCCTCCAGTGCGCTGATGTCGCTCTTTGCTTTCTGAAGGGCTTCCTCAGCTACGATCAGCCTGTCGTTGGTCTCCTGCCACTGGCTCCAGCCCTGGCTGAGTTCCCTCTCTCTCGTGATCAGCCTGTCGTTGGTCTCTTGCCACTGGATCCAGCCCTGGCTGAGTTCCCTCTCTCTCGTGATCAGCCTGTCGTTGGTTTCCTGCCACTGGCTCCAGCCCTGGCTGAGTTCCCTCTCTCTCGTGATCAGCCTGTCGTTGGTCTCCTGCCACTGGATCCAGCCCTGACTGAGTTCCTTCTCTATTGCGATCAGCCTGTCATTGGTCTGATGCCACTGGCGCCATGACATCAGGTCGACACTGAATATTTTAATACACGCTTCCCTGAAGGGATTCCCCGGGTCTTTCATAAATCTTAAAGCAGGTTCCTTTCCGATCTCAGGATATTTGATCCTGAACAGCAGAAGGGTCAGAATCATCCTGTCAGCATTGCAGGTTTTGACAGAATTAAGAAATTTCGTCATGGCTGCATCAAGGTCATCTGCGTTATTGAGTGAAAGAGGAAGATCAGAAGCAAAAAGAAAATCACTCAGGACGAGGCCTACTTCAAAATTGACGGCTGCTTCGCTTTCCTTGACCGTGTTTGAGGCGTGTACCCTGTATTTCAAAAGTGGTTTTTCGATGAGGCAGGTTTTCAGCTTAGAGCAAAGTCTCAGGAAAAACTCGTAGTCATGCGCATAGCGCAGATCAGTGAAATATCCTGCGGAGTCGAAGACGTTTCTTCTGCAGAACAAGTTTGATGTTGTCGTGAGAAAGTTGCCTGCCAAAAGGTCCAGCACGATATTGTTTTCAGCCTTAAAGGAGGTTCCGGGTTTATGGTTCTCCCAATTTTCTTCCGGGCCCCGCAGGTATTTTATGAACTGCCCCTCCCCGTCAATGAACTCCAGGTGGCTGAATACGGCAGAAAGCGACTCGTCGCAGGCAAACATCTTGAGGCAGTCTTCAAGCCTTGTCGGAGCATAGACATCGTCGGAATTCAGGATGCTGATATACTCGCCGCGTGATAAGGCTATGCCGCGGTTGATTGCTTGAGGAGCCCCCTGATTTTCCTGGGTATAGTATCTGATCCGGCTGTCGGTAATGCCCTGTGCGACTTTCTCCGAACCATCTGAAGAGCCGTCGTTGACAATGATCAGTTCCAGATTTTCATGCGACTGGGACAGTACGGACCTTATCGTCTCAGCAATATACTTTTCGTGATTATATAAAGGAACTATAACGCTTATTAAGGGGTTGTCACTCATGCTATAGTATATCCAATTAATATCAAAATCTTCTGCTCATAAGCCGGGTCAGTAGGCGCCTTCCCGTTTGATCACAATACGTATTGTTTTGAGAATAATGACAAGGTCCAGCCAGAGGTTCCAGTTCCTGACATACCAGGCATCCAGGCCTACCCGGTACGCATAGCTGAGTGTGTTTCTGCCTGAAACCTGCCAGAGGCCGGTAATGCCGGGGGGGACGCTGAAGCAGAGTCCGGCCATGTCTTTGTAGTGCATGTCGATTTCCTCCTGGGTCACCGGACGAGGGCCTACAAGACTCATCTCCCCTTTCAGGACATTGAAAATCTGAGGCAGTTCGTCGAGAGAGGTAATCCTTAGAAATCTTCCGATTCTCGTTATACGCGGGTCGTCTTCCAGTTTCCAGTATTGATTCCAATGGTCTCTGAGTTCCGGATTGGCCGCCAGTAAAGAGGCGAGAATGCTGTCCGCATCTTCGTACATGGTCCTGAATTTATAACACCGGAACCGCCTGCCCTTTCCGCCTACCCTTTCCTGGGAAAAGATGACCGGCCCGCGGGAGTCAAGCCTTATCAGAAGGGCAATGGCAGCCATCGGGAGCATGAGCAGAGGGATAACAACCAGGCTGACTATTCTGTCAAAGCCCCATTTGGTGAGCATGTTTACCTGATTAGACAGGTTATTTTTCATTTCGAGGGCAAAAGCCTCCTCGGTCGAAAAGTACTGGAGGTTTGTGCCGAGCACTGCAATGCCAAAGATGTCAGGGACGAAGAGAATGCGTTCAACCTTGTGCTGAAGATGGTTGATCAGGCCCTGCAGTCTTTCCTTGCCGGCACCCGGCATGGCGATGAAGATGTCCTCGATGTCTGCCCGATTGATGTAGCTGAGCGCTTTGTCGATGCCCCGGTGAACTTTTATTCCCTCGATTTTTTTCCCGCATTTCAGCGGGTCGTCGTCGACGAACCCGACAACTTCATACCCGAAGTTTGGCTCATGCCTGAGCGCCCGCAGAATGAGTTCGCCGGTTTTTCCGGCGCCGAGGATGAGCACGCGCCGCTTCAGAAAACCCAGCTGTCTGAGCATTTTTTTTGCAAGCATATGGGCTGGCGGCAGGAGCAGGAAAGAAAGCATGCCCATAAGAAGGACGACCATTCGGGAGACGTCATCGCTCAGCTTGCCGATCGATACAATAACAAAAACTCCGGCAGTAGACAGCAGAGAAACTTTGCAGATGGCCTGTATCTCATCCCAGAACGAGGCCCTCATGGTATAAAGACCTTCATAAAAGAAAAAAAAGATCCATACGGAGATGATCCACCATGCATCCAGAACCCTTCCCTGGGGCAATCCTGAAAAAAACAGGGGAAGGACCTGCAGTCTGATAAGAACGGCAAGTTGGAATATTCCGAAAATCAGGATCACATCGAGGCAGAAGAGAAGAATATTCTCTGCCAGGTTCTTCAGTTTTTTTGCGCGTCTCCGCAGCATGGTTATGTATCAGCCTGTCTCATATGTTTTGTCTCATTGTTCGGGGTTTGGGGTCACAGGGGTAACCGGTCTTGTTCCCCACCGTATCCCAATTATAGCTGAGGCCGTGTTGATATAGAAAGATATCCGGCGTACCCGGTTTGCAGAAACATACCAGGACCACTTCAGAATATTATTCTGTTTTTGGTATAGTAAAAGCATGTTAATTATACCAGCTATAGATTTGAAAGATGGACAGTGCGTCCGGCTGCAGCAGGGCAAGAAGGAAGCGGTCACCGTCTACTCCGGAGACCCGGTTGCCACAGCCCGGAAATGGGAAACATGTGGGGCGAAGGTGCTGCATATTGTTGATCTCGACGGTGCCTTTACCGGCAAACAGAAGAATCTTCAGAGTATTCTCGAGATCCGGAAACAATTGAAGATAAGCATCGAGGTCGGTGGGGGCATCCGGGACATCGTGACGGTCGATAAACTCGTATCTGCGGGAATTGACCGCGTCATCCTCGGCACTTCGGCGATCGAAGACCCCGGCTTCGTGGGTGAGGCCTGCAATAAATTCCCCGGGAGGATTTTTGTCGGCATCGATGCCAAAGACGGAATGGTCGCCGTCAGAGGGTGGGAGCACGTCAGTGCCATAGAGGCTAAAGAGCTTGCCCGGAGAATTGAAACCGTCGGGGTTTCGGGCATTATCTACACGGATATTGCACGGGACGGTATGTTGACCGGCCCGAACCTCCCGGCACTGCAGGAGATGATAAAGACGGTTGCGATACCGGTCATTGCCTCGGGAGGGATTGCAACGATTGAGGATGTGAGAAATCTGCTGACCATCCCGAATGTATGGGGAGCGATTACCGGCAAGGCGATCTACTCCGGATCTCTCGACCTGAAAGAGGCGATCAGCGTCGCCGCTGCGGCGGAAAATGCTCGCTAAAAGGATTATTCCCTGTCTGGACGTCAAGGACGGACGCGTGGTCAAAGGCGTCAGCTTCGTCAATCTTCGTGATGCCGGAGACCCGGTCGAAAATGCACTGTTCTATGATGAGCAGGGGGCCGACGAGCTTATTTTCCTTGATATCACGGCCTCTCATGAAAAGAGAAAAATCATCCTGGACATTGTCGAGAAGACCGCAGAAGATGTTTTCATGCCCCTGACCGTTGGCGGCGGCATCAAGAGTCTCGATGATATCCGGGACCTGCTTAACGCCGGGTGCGATAAGGTCTCGATTAATACAACCGCTGTAAAAGACCCCTATTTTATCAGCAGGGCCGCAGAGCGGTTCGGCAGCCAGTGCATTGTGGTGGCTATTGATGCCAAAAGGGTAGCCGGTAACATGGACGAGGCAACAGGGGAGGCATGGTCAGACGACCCTGCCATGCAGGATGTTATCCTGGGCCTGCCTGTCCATGAACTGACCTGGGCGATTTCTACTCATGGCGGCAGAAAGATGAAACTGATCAATGCTGTCAGGTGGGCGAAGAAGATGGAAGAACTTGGGGCCGGTGAGTTCATGCTGACGAGTATGGACAAAGACGGCACCAAAGACGGGTATGATATTGAACTGACTCGGGCCATTTCAGAATCAGTATCCATTCCGGTCATTGCTTCGGGAGGGGCTGGAACTCTTGAACATCTTTATGATGGGCTGGCCTTCGGCAAGGCCGATGCTGTTCTCGCCGCCTCTATCTTTCATTTCAGGGAGCTCTCAATCAGAGAGACGAAGGAGTATCTTCACGCACGGGGGATTCCGGTCAGGCTTTAGTCGCCGCCTCCCTGCTTATCCGGTTTTGATCCTGCAAGCGAGCGAAGTGTTCTGATACGTTCAATCACCGGTGGGTGTGAATAATTGAATGCCGCATACCAGGGGTGAGGGTGCAGATTAGAGAGGTTGTCCCTGGAGAGCTTTATCAGTGATGTTGCAAGACTTTCAGGGTCGCCTGTCAGTTCAGCTGCGAACCGGTCTGCTTCTTCCTCATGCCTCCGGGAAATATAGTTCGACAGGGCCGCAAAAGGGAACGTGACGATGCCGGCTATGAAACTGAGGATGACCGTCTTTGCGTAGAACGTTGCCCCTTTCAGGCCGAACAAGGCAGCAGGCAGATCGCTCTGCAGCAGTCTGAAGGCGATATACATCCCTGCCAGCGCCATGACCTCGACCGTTACGATGCGCTTCAGAATATGCCGCTTTTTCCAGTGCCCGATTTCATGGGCCAGGATCGCAACGATTTCACTGTCGTCCATTTTCGCGAGCAGCGTATCGTACATGACAATTCTTTTCACCTTCCCTATGCCGGTAAAGTAGGCGTTGGTATGACGGCTCCTCTTTGAGGAGTCTATCTTCAGGACACTGCTTATCTGTATCCCTGCCTTTCCCATGGTCTCTCTGATCCTCTCTGTCAGGCCTTCTCCCTCAAGAGGGGTGAATTTGTTGAAGAGCGGTTCAATAACATATGGCGAGAGGTACATCAGAAAAAGGCTGAAGACCAGGAAAAATCCCCAGGCATAGAGCCACCAGTACTCCGCACTTGCCTGGACGATCCAGAGGCCTGCAGCCAGGACCGTGCCGAGCAGAAGGGTTGACAGCAGCGCGGACTTCAGCAGGTCCGAAAACCAGAGCTTTCCGCTCATCGTGTTGAACCCATACCTGTTTTCCAGCCTGAAGGTGCTGTAAACGCTGAACGGCAGCGACAGGATCGTATTGATATAATGCAGGCCCAGGAAGAAGACAATCCCTGCAGCGATAAATGAGAGCTGCAGAGAGTCCACCCACGCATCGTAGCGGCCGAGCAGGCCTCCAAAAAGAAATATAATCAGCAGGGTACTGCTCACGATTGATTCGATTATCCCGAACCTCATCTTGTCGAGAGTATACGCTGCAGCCTTCTTGAGCGTAGCGGAATCAATATGGTTTTCGAACCCCTCAGGTATTGTGGCCCCGCAGCGTTTCATATGCCTGAGGTTCAGCATTTCCAGCCAGAAGTCTGCACCCTGGACCACGAGATAGGCAGCCAGGATCACGAACTGGTATTGATGCAGGTTGTCCATTGGATGGTATTATACTATCGGTGGTGATGAATTTGACATGAAGATACTCCAGCTTATTTATGAAAGTCCGGGCAGCCCGTTCGGATACGGTGGTGCCGGGGTCAGGGCCTCCGAGATCTATCAGCGGTTGGCCGGCCGGCATGAAATCACCCTCCTCTGCATGAAATATCCCGGGGCCAGAGACGGAGAAGTTGGGGGGGTAAGACATATCTTTGTGGGGGCCGGGGGCCCGGACCTTCCCGGAAACGTTCTTTCCTACACCCTCAGTGCCGCGGCCTTTGTCCGTAAGTATGGAGATTTGTTTGATGTGATTGTTGAGAATTTTCTGCCATCGACCCCTTTTTGTTCAGGCCTCTTCACCCGGACACCGGTAATACTTCAGGTGCAGGGTATCATGGAGCGGCAGGCCCTGTCCAAATTTCCCCTGTATTATGGCCTGCCGATGTTCCTGGTTGAGCGGTTCTACCCGTCCTGGTATCGCCGGTTTATTTTTGTATCGCCGGTTACAAAGCAGAAGGTGATGCGGCGGGTGACGGGCAGGGTGGATTACTGCTCCGTGATTCCAAACGGGGTCAATCCCCGATTGCTTGAGGCAGGTCCTGTTGACGGAGACTATATTCTTTTTTTTAGCAGAATCGACAGCCATACGAAAGGGCTTGACCTCCTGATCCAGGCATTTTCCGGACTTGCCGGCCAATATCCCGACATCAGGCTGGTCCTTGCCGGATATGAGTTCGACAAGTTCTCATCCCTGGTTGCCGAAGTCCCTCCCTCCCTGCGAGCCCGGATCAGCTATGCCGGCTTTGTTGAGGGAGATGAAAAAACAGCCTTGCTTGCAGGTGCACGGGTTGTGGTTCTGCCTTCCCGGCATGAGTCCCAGCCCGTGAGTCTGATCGAGGCTGCCGCCTGTGCAAAACCGGTTGTGGTGAGCGACATCCCTGAGCTGGCCTTCGTGGTTGAAAACAGCTTCGGGCTGAGCTTCCCAACCGACGCGTCTTCAGGGCTGCAGGAGAAGCTGTCACTGCTTCTGACTAATGAGACCCTGAGGAGGCAACTGGGCGCTGCCGGACGTGACTACGCCAGACGGTTCCTCTGGGATGACCTTGCGCAGCAATTTGAAAATGCTTTACAATTGACAGCCGATGAGAAAAAATAAAAACAAAACAGTACCGCCATCGCAGAGGTCAGCACCTGAAGTGCTGCCCCCGGTGACCCTCAGAACGCACCTGCTTTTCTTTGCTTTTCTTGCGGCAGCTGTTTTTTTGGCATATTCCAACGCATTGCCCGGCGCCTGGGCACTGGATGATACGGCCATCGGGCAATATGCGAGCATAGAAAAGAGTCTTGACCTGAAGCTCGGGTACCGGAAGCTTGCCTATGCATCTTTTGTCATCAATAAGCTGATCAATCCGCTCGATCCCGTGAACTACCGGGTTTTGAATATAGGGATACATATATTCAATGCAGTACTTGTTTACTGGCTCGCTTTTCTTACCCTGCGGCTTCCCGGCCTGCGTGAGCGGTTCAGTCGGTATGCCTGGCCGGTTGCCGCGCTGAGCAGCACGGTTTTTGCCCTGCACCCGATCAACATTAATGCGGTCTCTTATATTGTGCAGCGCATGGCTTCCCTGTCTGCCATGTTCAGCCTTCTGGCCCTGCTCAGCTATATATACGGCAGGACCACGGCATCAAGGATTGCGGGGGTTTCTCTCTATGCGCTTTCTGCCGCGTTTGTCTTTATGGGTATATTCTCCAAAGAGAATGCGGTCATGGCTATGCCGCTTATTATTTTATATGACGTTTTCTTTATTGCCGGATTCGAGCAGCAGGGACTGGGCAGAAGGGCGGGTTATGCCGCGCTGGGAGCACTGCTGGTATTGGGGGCCGTCTCAATATTTCTGGACCTTAATAAGGTGGTAGGGAATATGGCGGGCGTTCTGTTCCGCATGAACCAGCCGATCATAGATAAAGACTGGACAGCGGTTGATGTCTACTGGACGCCGCTGCAGCATATCCTGACAGAGTTCCGGGTTATCATCAGATATTTCTCCCTTTTGGTGCTTCCGCTTCCCGGGCGGCTGGTGTTCGACTATTGGGGTTTTGAGCCTTCGGCTAATATCAGCACCCCTGTGTCAACCCTCTTCTCCGCGCTTGCCATAGCCCTGGCTCTTGGGCTTGCCATTCTGAAGAGGAAGACGCTGCCGTTTATCTCCTTTGGTATCCTCTGGTATTTTATCGCCATCTCTCTCGAGAGCTTTATTGCGGTCGGGTCAGACCTTTATTTTGAGCACCGCAATTATCTGCCGGTGACCGGTCTTTTTTTTGGTCTTGCTGCCCAGGCGGCAACTTCCTTTAAAGATAGTTTTTTCCGGCCAAAGGTCTTATGGGGAGTTGTTCTGATCCTGTCTGCAGTCCTCGGAGGGCTTACTTTCCAGCGTAACTTTGTCTGGAAAGACTCAATAACTCTCTGGACCGATACGGTAAACAAGGCCCCCCAGAACCTGCGTGCATCCGTGGCCCTGGGGAATGCCTACCTTAAGGCTGCAGACCTTGTCTCCGCAGGGAGGCGTTACGCAGAAACCCTGAAGAAGGCCTCTGTTGAGAAAAGGCCTCAGTATTTTCATGATGCGGCCTACAGTCTCGGCATGGTGCATCTTTTTCTCGGGAACCTTCCGGAGGCGAAAAGAGTCATCGACCTTATGGATGCCCGGCTTGCAGGCAATTCCTCAACCGGGGTGCTCCGGGGTTTTTACAGCTCGATGGCAGGGGACACTGCCGCGGCGGTCAGCCAGTTGACCCAGAGCCTTGCAGGGGGGAACAGACTTGACACCGTTATTATCTATACGCTGCTTGGCGACACCTACCGGCGCGCCGGACAGTTGGAGAAGGCACTGGAGAACTACAGAAAATCTCTGGAGAAGGACTCTTCGTTTGCTGCTGCCCATTACGGCATGGGGAATGCCTATTTCATGGCAAAAGAGATCGACAAGGCAGAGGCGGCAACGGGCAGGGCCCTGGCCCTGGATCCGTTTAACCCCCTTGCCCTTGCGCAGATGGCCGACATCGTGCTTATCAGGAAGGGCCCTGTTGAAAAGGCACGGCTGTTTGCAGAGAAGTCCGTTGCGGCTTCCCCTCCTTTTTACCAGCCCTACGCCTCGATGGCAACGGTGCTGGTACTGCTGGGGAACGATGCCGAGGCGGCTGTTTTTTTCCGTAAGGCTTCAGAGCGCGGTATGCGCGGCTACCTGCTCCCCTACTCGCAGGCACGGGCCTATTTTATGAAGGGGGACAAGGATAAGGCGGCAGTCTACCTGAAAGAAATTCTGCGGATGCCGGACGCCCCGGCCGAGCTGAAAAAAGTCATAGAGAGGGACCTTTCCAGGCTCTAGTGTAGTGTTTCATAAGTAATTGTCATTG
>PNOC01000067.1 GCA_013824615.1 Thermodesulfovibrio sp. | reverse complement strand
AGATCACTTTATTGCCTGGCCTACATAACAAAGTTGTAATGACTATACAAAATTGTAGCATCAACAAATCCGCAAATCATTAAAAATCAACTAGTTACCTATTGGCATGTATTTCGCTATAATGCTATCGGTGAGACAATGGATACCCTGAAAGACAAGATAAAGGGACTTGAGAGAGAGGCGATCATCGGGGCGCTCAGGGAGAGCAACTGGGTTATGGCCCAGGCAGCCAGAAAACTTGGCATTACTGAACGGATGATAGGCTACAAGATAAAAAAATACGGCTTGAGAATAAAGGAGGTGCGATGGATAGAGGATACACAACAACCCGACAGTGACCAGGACAGGAATAACCATATTTAGCTTAATCAATCACATAACCATAAAAAAGGAGGCATCATGAAAAGAAGAATACTCAAGACAATCTTTACCGCTTTAACACTCTGCAGTCTGGCGGCAGCCGTGGGGGCAGAGGAGGCAAAACCTGCACCGAATCCTCTTGCTGACATCAAAAATGCCCTCGGCCTGAGCATCTACCTGCAGGGGGGAACGACATTTAATTTCAGGAACCCTGACCCGCGTGAAAATGACCTGAGGGTCTTTGATCACAAGGCGAACAGCTTCGGGCTTGACCTGGCACAGATCGTATTTACGAAGGACGCGCCGGCCGGTGGCGTTGGCTATAAGCTTAAACTCTCAGCCGGCGAGACTGCCAAGTGGATACATTCACGCGGCCTGGGCAAGGCAGACGACGAATTCGATCTTACTGAAGCGTACATAAGCTATCTGGCCCCGGTGGGCAAGGGCCTTAAGCTGGACTTCGGCAAGTTTGCTACGTTTACCGGCGCGGAAGTGATAGAAGCCAGAGACAATCCGAACTATTCCAGGTCTCTGCTTTTTAACTATGCCATACCGTTCACCCATACCGGCTTCAGGGCGGGTTACACCTTTAGTGATGCAGTAACGGCAACCGCATACCTGGTAAATGGCTGGGACAACACGGATGACAACAACAAGGGCAAGACCGTCGGCCTCAGTGTGGGTTATACCCCCATGGAACAGCTTTCAATGTTCTTTAATGTACTTTATGGGCCTGAGCGTGACGACAACTCGGACGGCCGCTTTCTTTTTGACTGGGTCGGCACAATAAAGGCAACGAAAAACCTGACCTTTGTCCTCAATGCAGACTATGCTGTCGATGAGAATGGTGCCGGGACAAAAGATGCCAAGTGGTATGGTGTTGCAGGCATTGCAAAGTATGATTTCAACGACAAGTACAGCCTGTCCGGAAGACTTGAATATTTTAACGACAAGGACGGTGTCCGCACCGGCACGCAACAGAAGCTGTATGAAGTCACCCTGACGCCGGAAATCAGACTTGCTCCCGGACTGCTGATAAGGCCTGAGTACCGGCATGACTGGTCTGACAAGGAAGTCTTCAAAGGCGGCAGCAGAAAGAGCCAGGACACACTCGCACTGGCTGTAATGTATACCTGGTAATCAAAAAAGGCACTGAGCCAAGGAGATATGACATGAAAAATCTAATGAGTGCATTCCTGATATTAATGTTTTTACTTTCGGCAGGCGTTGTGTTTGCCGAAGAACAGGTGCAGAAGACTATCCCTCCTTCTACAGCGGCTGAGCAGGGTGCGCCCCCTGCTCAGTCAGCACCTGCGGCCCCGGTTGCCGCTGAAGCACCGGCACCGCTCAAGATCGACACCGGGGATACGGCATGGATGATCGTGGCAACGGCCCTGGTCATGCTGATGTCGATCCCGGGCCTGGCCCTGTTTTATGGCGGTCTGGCCAAGAAGAAGGACTCTTTAAACACTATGGCGATGACCTTTGTCGCATTCTGTATCGCAAGTATCCTGTGGGTCATGTACGGCTATACGTTTTCATTCGGTACTGATATCGGCGGCTTTATCGGCGGCGCAGAAAAACTGATGCTCAAAGGCGTCGGGCCCAACAGCATCTCTGATCTGGCCAAGACCATACCGGAATATATATTTCTCATGTATCAGATGACCTTTGCAGCGATCACGGTTGCCCTTGCTAGTGGCGCCTACATCGAAAGGATGAAGTTCTCGGCCTGGGTCATCTTCTCGGTGCTCTGGATGACGCTGGTCTATGTCCCGGTGGCCCACTGGGTATGGGGCGGCGGCTTTCTTGCCAAACTGGGGGCGCTTGATTTCGCAGGCGGCACTGTGGTCCATGTAAACGCCGGTATTGCAGCTCTGGTCGGAGCTCTTGTCCTGGGCAAACGCAAAGAGAAATCTCTGTTACCGAGCAATCTGACCCTGGTGGTAACCGGCGCCGGCCTGCTCTGGTTCGGTTGGTTCGGCTTTAACGCCGGCTCTGCCCTGGGGGCCAACGGCCTTGCAGGAGCAGCCTTTCTCAACACCAACACCGCAACCGCTGTCGCGGCAATAGCCTGGATGGTGGTTGAGTGGATGCACTCTAAAAAACCGACAGTTCTGGGCCTTGCTTCAGGCGCCGTGGGCGGATTGGTTGCGATTACGCCTGCAGCAGGATTCGTGAATATATCCGGCGCGATTGTGATCGGACTGGCAGCAGGTATCATACCGTTCTTTGCCGTTGCCTGGCTGAAGCCGAAACTCGGCTATGATGATACTCTGGATGCCTTCGGCATACACGGCATCGGAGGAACGCTCGGTGCAATCCTTACCGGAGTATTTGCCGACCCGTCGATCAATGAGGCCGGCAAAGGCCTGCTCTACGGGAACCCCGGCCAGTTGGTGACGCAGTTGATAGCGGTTGGGGTGACGATGGTCTATAGTGCCGTCATGACGCTGATTATCTTCGGGATCATCAAGGTGCTGGTCGGGCTGCGGGTCGACCCTGAAGAAGAGATGATAGGGCTTGACGAAAGCCAGCATGGCGAAAAGGCGTATAACCTGTAATATTAAAGGAGACGTTATGAAAAAGATAGAAGCGATCATAAAGCCGTTCAAACTAGATGAAGTAAAGGATGCCCTTAACGAGATAGGGATACAGGGAATGACGGTAACTGAAGTAAAAGGCTTCGGCCGCCAGAAAGGGCATGTCGAACTCTATCGTGGTGCTGAATATGATATAGCCTTTATTCCCAAGGTGAAACTGGATGTGGTAGTGCCGGACAGCCTGGTTGCCAAGACCGTAGCCGCTATTGAGGCCAAGGCCAAGACCGGAAAAATCGGCGACGGCAAGATATTCATCCTGCCGGTCGAAGAGGTCCTCCGCATCAGGACCGGAGAGACAGGGGAAGCAGCAATCTGATTTTTCTGTCTCGCAGGCTGTTACCCGAACAAGCCATAAAAAAGGAGGACGCTTTCAGTCCTCCTTTTTTATGGCACGCTCTCACCCCATTCTCCTTGTTTCTGAGCATGCCGGAGGTATAATATATCTACTTCGATAACGCCATGAGCAAGGATACACATGCACGATAAACAAACCACAGCACAGGGCATCATAAAATCACTCGGACTGGTTTTCGGCGATATCGGGACCAGCCCTATTTATACCTTGACGGTCGTCTTCCTTCTTCTCAAGACAACGCCCGATAATGTCATCGGCGTGCTCTCGCTGATCGTCTGGACCCTGGTAACGCTGGTGACGGTCCAGTACGCCTGGATCGCCATGGACCTCAGCCGGCGCGGAGAAGGCGGGACCATCGTGCTGAAGGAGATACTTGCCTCAGGGCTCAAGTCCCGAAGGGGTATCATCTTTGTTTCGATTCTCTCCTTTGTCGGCATTTCGCTGCTCATGGGTGACGGTGTAATCACCCCTGCCATCAGTATCCTCAGTGCGGTCGAAGGCGCCATACTCATACCAGGCCTTGAGCATCTCCCGAAAACAGCCATTGTCATCATATCCATGGTCATTGCAATCCTCCTTTTTGCCATCCAAAGCAGGGGCACAGAGAAGGTGGCCGGGGCATTCGGTCCGATTATGATCGTCTGGTTTAGCGCCCTTATCGGCTTCGGTATAACCTCGATCATGCAGGCCCCCGAAGTCCTCAAGGCTCTAAACCCGTATTATGGATTAAAATTTCTTTCCCAGAACGGCATGAACGGTTTTATAGCGCTCGGCGAGATTATCCTCTGCGCAACCGGAGGCGAGGCCCTCTATGCAGACATGGGTCATCTTGGTGCAAAACCGATCCGGCAGGCCTGGTCAGGTGTATTTGTTGCCCTGGTTGTTAATTATCTGGGACAGGGCGCCTACCTGATGACCCACCCCGGCGCAAAAAATGTTCTCTTTGAGATGGTCTTCCATTATGCCCAACTGGTGTATGTCCCGTTTCTGCTCCTGAGTATCGGGGCCACAATCATCGCCTCCCAGGCCATGATCAGCGGTATGTTTTCGATCGTCTACCAGGGGATAACAACCCGCGTCATGCCGATGTTCAAGGTTGACTATACCTCTCAGGAGCGTCGCTCCCAGATCTATATCGCTTCGGTCAACTGGGCCCTCCTGATTGCCGTGCTTTTTATCATGCTCGAATTCAGAGAGTCGAGCAGCCTGGCAGCGGCCTACGGCCTGGCCGTCACCGGTACCATGACGCTGACCGGGTTCATGATGATCGGGATCTTTGCTCTGAAGAAAAATCATCTGCTCACCGCAATCTCTGTGGTTGTCACCTTTATTGATTTGATGTATCTCGGCTCGAACTTTTATAAAATCCCGCACGGCGGTTACTGGTCTCTGATACTTGCCTCTGTCCCGCTGGCAACCATACTGCTCTATACCCAGGGGCAGAAGAAACTCTACCGCATGATGGACTTCATGCCTCTTGAAGCCTTTCTATTGAAATTTAAAAGAGTTTATGAGACCGCACCAAGAATTGAAGGCAGTGTTCTTTACCTGCTTAAAGATGTCAAAGAAATACCATTTTATATAACTCAGACAATGTTTTATCACGGAATCCTGTATGACGATAACATCTTTATCTCGATCATCAAGCGCGATGACCCTTACGGGATGACCGGTTTTTTCAAGCCGGACCTCGCACCGGGCCTCAGGGTCTTCGAGATGCAGATGGGGTATATGGAAGTGATCGATGTAGAAGAACTCCTCCGTGAGGCAGGAATCGAAGAGCGGGTCGTCTTCTATGGTCTTGAGGATATTACCACAAAAAATATTATCTGGAAAATGTTTGCCGTCATCAAGCGGCTTACGCCGCCTTTTATCAAATTCTACAAATTTCCATCAAAAAAGCTGCATGGTGTTTTGACAAAAGTGGAAATGTAAACTAAGGAGGATAAAAGATGAGATCATCTGCCGTTGCTCTGTTTGCAGGTCTGTTTATGGTATTATTTTCGCTGTCTGCCGCTCTGTCTGCCGAGCCGCGGGTATTTAAGAATTCAGACCTTGAAAAATTTTCAAGCGGAAGCGAATCCAAATCAGTCGAACCGTCCATCTCCTCCGATACCGGTAATAGGCAGAAGGCAGAAAGCAGCCTCAGTGATCGAAAGTACTGGTGCACCTCGGCAACTGAGGCCGACAGCCGTATAAAGAGGGCTGAAGAAAATTTGGCTCAGGCAAACTACCGAAAAGGTGTAACATGGAGAAGCCTGAACAGCGGCAACAGATTTGATGCTGTCGAGGCAGATGGCAGGGCTCAAAAAAACCTGGAGAGTGCCGAAGCAGAACTCGCCGAGGCGAAGCAGGAGAAAGCGCGGCTCGAAAACGAGGCGCATCAGAAAAATATCCCTGCAGGCTGGCTTCGCTGCCAGTTTGAATAGAGACCAACATTCCACTGCGGCAGAAAGGAAGGCCTGAAAGACCCTGCCTGCAACTCCTTATAGCCAGGACATGAAGCCAGCCAACCTTCCTTCGCATTTAATGCATGAACATATGACTTCGTTTACGTGATTCATAATCAGATCATGTTGTCATTGCAGGGTCTTTTGGGGATTCCTTTCTGCCGCTGATACGGTGTCTACTCAATAACACGAACAAGGATCACAGCCCGAACAGTATCTCCCGCTCGACCATATCGACCTTGTCAACTCTCAGGGTCAGAGACTGCCCGATCCTGAAGGAACGGTGGCTATTCCTTCCTACCATCTTCATAGCCCGATCGTCGAACTGGTAAAAGTCATCGCTCAAATATGATACGTGGATAAACCCGTCCACATAATAATCGTCCAGTCTCACCCTGAGTCCGAAGGGGGTAATCCCGACAACCTTTCCCTGAAACTCCTCCCCTACCCGCTCCTTCATAAACCATACCCGCATCGCATCAATCACTTTTTTCTCCGCCTCATCCGACAGCCGCTCCCTGCGTGATGAGGTGAAACCTATGTCTGCCAGGGAACTCGCAAGCTCTTTATTCCGCGTATCCGAAAGCCGTTTTCTGATCAATACCTCCCGGAGTATGCGGTGGACCACCAGGTCAGGATAGCGTCGAATCGGTGAGGTGAAATGGGTATAGGACTCCGAGGCAAGACCGAAGTGCCCAACATTCACCGGAGAATACCGGGCCTGCTTCAGACTTCTCAGAATAATGTAGTTTATCACTTCTTCTTCAGGTGTGCCCTTGATTGAGGCCAGAAGGGAACCAAAGTCCTTTGGTTTGAGCCCCTTCTTGCCCTGCTTCCTGCCATGATCCCTGAGCGGACCGATCACCTTCATTATATCCTCAAGCTTCATCGGGTCAGGTTCTTCGTGAATTCTGTAGAGTGAGGGAATCCCCAGTCTTTCAAGATGCTCAGCCACCGCCTCATTCGCCGCAATCATGAACTCTTCGATCACCATATGGGCAAAATTGCGTTCCGACCGGATAATCGCCTCGGGGTTGCCCTGCAGGTCCAGGATGATCTCAGGCTCAGGCAGGTCAAAATCAAGGCTGCCCCTTGCGAGGCGGCTCTGCCTGAGGAGATTGCAGAGTTCCTGCATCAGTTCAAACTCCCTGAGGAGAGAGACATATTTCTTTAGTTCGTCCGGGTCGTGATCGATCAGAATTTTTCTGACCGAGGTATACGTCATCCGCGCGTCACTTTTTATCAGGCTCGGATAAAACTTTACTCCCGTCCTGCCGCCGTTGCTGTCATAATCCATCTCAACGGTAAAGGCAAGCCTCTCAACCGCCGGCCGGAGACTGCAGAGGTCCTCGGAAAGCTCCTTCGGCAGCATGGGAATAACCCGGTCGGGCAAATAGGTGCTGGTCCCGCGTTTGCGCGCCTCGATATCCAGCGCTGAGCCCCAGGGAACGTAAAAGCCGACGTCAGCTATATGGACCCAGAGCTTGTACCCTTCGCCAGAGTGACTGATTGATACGGCATCATCAAAGTCCTTTGCCCGCTCACCGTCAATCGTGACGGTCGGCAGAGACCTCAGGTCTTTTCTCTTCGGCAGGTCCTCGACGGGATTCATCCTTGCGCCGATGAGTTTTGCCTCATCAGTCGCGGCCTTCGGAAACCTGCGCGGCAGGTTGTACTCGTCGATAATCATCTCGACCTCTGCCTTCGGATCTCCGGGCTGTTCAAGGACCTTCACGATCCGGCCTGAGGGAGATCTCCTGTCGGACGGATAGTCGATGATCTCGGCGATAACCGTATCGCCATGACGCGCCTTATCTCTGTCCTTCACTGAGATATAAAGCGAAAAGGAGGCATTCTTGCTTCGAGGCCTGACGTAGGCTGCGGTCTTTGTTTCATCAAAGGTGCCGACTATCCGGGTAAAGGCACGTTCAAGTATTCGGATAATACGGCCGCTCCTTTTCTTCCACTGCTCGACCCGGACAATAACCCGATCGCCGCTCATCGCACCAAGTGTCATACTTGAGGGGACGAAAATGTCGCGCTCACCAGGCTTGTCACATATCACAAAACCATACCCGTCCCTGTGCGCTTCAAAGTATCCGGCAATCAGGTTCATATCTCCGGACGGACCGTACATACCCCTGCGGTTGAGGACGATCTCCCCCTCATGCAGCATCTCGCGGAGAACTCTCTTGAGGCTCCGGGCCTCAGGACGGCTCAACCCCAACTGCTCAGAGATCTCCCTGAACGAAAGAGGTCTTCGCGCCTGTTCTTTGAAAAAAGTGGAGAGGGTCTCTTTATTGATCATATACTGTTTGAGTATAACGCAACCGGAGACATTTGCGAACCGAAAATCTACTGCCCTGCCATTATCTCCTGATAGCAGGAAGCTGTGCGGATAGAATCAAGATCCGGATCTTTTCTGATATGCTCCAGGTCGCGATAGCCCTTCTCAAGACTCTGTTCGAGCCATCTGCAGGCCTCTACAGCATTGTTTTCCAATGCACGGAGACAGGCAATATTGTAATAGGGAGAAGGGTTCAACGGCTGCAGTGCAATGACCTTTTCATAGTCAGCCAGGGCCAGGGCGTACTGCTTCAGAGCAACATGGGCCGTCCCGCGGTTGCTATACTGTGCATAGTCTCCAGGGTCGAGCGCAATCGCCTGCGTGTAGTCCTTAATGGCTTTATCAATCTGTTGACGTTCATGAAAGGCAACCGCCCGGTTATTATAAACAAAAGCAGGAACTGACGGATCAGCATCGATGACCTTGGTCCAGAGGCTGATCGAATCTTTCCATACAGCAATCTGCTTAACCGTGGCATAGGTCATCGCAAAAACCGCCGCAATGACAATGGCAGCAGCAACCCCACGCCACGTCCTGCTGAGAAAAACCTGCTCTCTGCCCCAGGCAACAAACACACCCATAATCAGAAAAGGAGCAATGCCGGGGAGATAGGTAAATCTGTCTGCAATGAACGGCGATGAAGTCTTTACCATTGCAATCCCCAGCACCGGAAGCAGAGAGATAATATAATACCCCCATGCAGCCAGCCACATCTTCTGTTTTCGGGCCGTATATATACAGGCTGCTGTCATTGCTGCTACCAGGATCATCGGGAGAAAATACTCAGGCATTCCCAGAGCTATGACCTTGGGATAGGGATAGAAAGGGACCAGGTCAACAGGAAGAACCACCTTCCAGAGATACACCGTCAGAGCCCTGGCTGCAACCAGTAGTCTTTCCGGTATCGATACTTCCGTGACGACTCCTCCGAGTCTTCTTTGAGCAATTATAGTAACTACAGATATCATCACGCTGCCGACGATAAAGGGTATCTTTTCAGCGAGCAGGGTCGCAATATTTTTCGGCGTACATATTCTCCGCAGGGGATACCAGTCCAGAATCAGGAGAATAGCAGGAAGAGTAACCGCCATAGGCTTGCTCGAGACCGCGCCGATGAAGAAGAACAGAGACAACAGGTACTGCCTGTTCAACCGAAAAGCCCCTGCCTTGACCTGTGGACGTTCATCCGACAGTCCGGCTGCATAACGGATATACGCCATGATACTGAGCAGCAAAAAGATTCCGCTGAGCAGATCCTTCCGCTCAGCCACCCAGGCCACGGACTCCACATGCAAGGGATGCAGTCCGAAAAGCAGTCCGGTCATTCCTCCCGCAATCAGGACGCCCCGCTCATCAGGAAGGATCGACTCCTCCGGCTTTGTCGTAAATCCGGCTATTAACAAAAGTCTTATGGCCAGATATGACACGATAAAGGTGTTGCCTGCATGAAGGAGGTTGTTGGTCAGGTGATGGCCCACGGGATTCAGGCCCCAGAGGGCGTAATCAAGGGCGTGGGAGAGCCAGACCAGCGGCATCCAGTATACCGTTGAGATATCAGTAAAAGCCCATCTGAAGAGATCCAGGCCGAGCGCATGAAGATGCGGATTGTCATACGCCAGAGGATCGTCCCAGTTGACAAACCCGTTCTGCAGGCCCGGCAGATAAATAGCAAACGTAATGCCAGCAATAGCTGCTGCAAGATATACATGCGACTTCTTGTTTTTCATGTCCCTGGAATGTCTATAACTGTTCATTTCATGGCAACTCTTTCGCAATGCAGCTCCATTGCTGTTCTGTATTATAAAAAAAGCCAGTACGGGATGTCTTTGGCAAACTTGCATTCTATATTCAGGGAATCCTTGCCATGTATGGCAATTGCTGTCTGGCGTGGCTTATTATAGTAAAATCTATGAGAGTATTCCGTAGCATGCGCTTTTTAGTGTTTATTATATTCCTGTGCTTCCTCCCTTCCACCGGGCTCTGTACTGTTGAATATGCAAAACAGGCTGATAAAACCTGCGAATATTGTCATGTTGATCCGGGAGGCGGAGGAACGCTGACAAGGGACGGCGAGGCGTTCAGGGACGACCTGCGGATCAAGGGACAATACAGAGTGCTTTCGCCGGTCCAGCACGTGATCCGTTTTATCCTCGGTTATCTGCATACGTTCACCGCCATTCTCTGGTTCGGGACTATATTATATGTCCATCTTGTCCTTAAACCTGCCTACGCAGCCGGCGGCCTTCCAAGAAGTGAACTGAGACTCGGCTGGGCCTCGATTATTGTTATGGCTGCAACCGGTACGCTTCTCTCCCTGGCCCGTGTTCCTACTTGGCATATGCTGTTTCACACGCGCTTCGGCATCCTGCTTACTATCAAAATCGTCCTTTTTCTTATCATGGTTTCAACGGCCGTATTTGTCACCTTTGTTGTCGGGCCGAAACTAAAAAAGAAGAAGCAGGCAAGCTCCGGCAGGCAGAGCGGAGACATGACACTTGAACAGCTCGCTCAATGCGACGGCAAAGAAGGGCGGCCAGCATATATAGCGTATAAAGGGACGATTTACAATATAGCAGCAAGCAGGCTCTGGGTCGGTGGTGATCATATGAAAAGACATCACGCGGGCACTGACCTCACCGATATATTGAACCAGGCCCCGCACGGGGAGGAGAAGATCCTTGCTATGCCGGTGATCGGCAACCTGCTGTTATCTTCAGAAAAACATACTCCGCCACACATAGCCGTCTTCTATTTTTTTGCCTACATGAATCTTTTTATTATTTTAGCCATCATTTTTATCATCTCTCTCTGGCGCTGGTGGTAATAAAACCGGCCCGGGATATGACCGGAATCATATCATAGCCAACTGTTCTCTGCTATGCTGATACAAGGAGCATAAGATGAATCCGGAAAAGCCGCACCTGGAAAACATGCCAGATTCCCTGCCAGTCGACATCTCGGAAGCTGATGTTGTCGAGGCGATGAAGGAGATTGGCGGATATCTCGATATTACCCCGGGAGACCTCAGGGAGGTCTTGCGCATTGCCCACCGCCAGGCCAGGAAGCGGATAGCAAACTCGGTCCTTGTGAAGAATATCATGACAACCACGGTTCATGCCGTGCGTGAAGATACCCCATTAAGCTCTGTGGCCGATCTCATGGCTGAGCATCACATCTCCGGTGTCCCGGTTCTGGACTATCTGGAAAAGGTGAGCGGCATTATTTCAGAGAGAGATTTTATTTCACAAATGGGAAAGGCAAAGAGCAGCTCTGTGATGGGAATGATCGCCGGACTTATGAAGGGAAAGGCCTGTCCTGCTGAACAGCTGCATACCCGGACAGCAGCGGATATCATGACTTCTCCGGTTATAACTGTCAGGGACAGCATGACACTTTTTGAGCTGATGGAGCTTTTTACCTCCAGGAAAATCAACCATGCGCCGGTCGTCGATGCAGAGAATCGGTTGAGGGGAATAGTATCCCGCAATGACATTGTCCGCTCAACGCTATCCGGGATGCGCTAGGCATATAATGCTATTCTCCTATTTCGCCAAAATGAAGGGCACAACAACGAGCCCGCCCCGTGTCAGCAATAGTGAAATCCTCTGGTCATGGATCGGGGCTTTCGTCGGGATAGGATTTGTAAGTTATGCCAACGTCCATATCTTTGAAAAAATTGACCTGCTGATGATTGTGGGGTCCTTCGGAGCTTCGGCAGTCCTGATCTACGGGGCGATCAGGAGCCCCCTGGCGCAACCAAGGAACCTTCTGGGAGGGCATATTTTGTCCGCTATCGTAGGCGTTTCTGCCTATCAACTTCTCGGAACAAACCTCTGGCTTGCCTCCGCCGCCGCGGTTGCCACATCCATAGCAGTCATGCACGCAACAAAAACCCTCCATCCGCCCGGAGGAGCAACAGCCCTGATAGCTGTTATCGGCGGAGAAAAGATACATCAGCTCGGCTACCTTTATGTTATTTTTCCTGCCGGCGGCGGGGCCTGCATAATGCTCGTCATCGCCCTGCTGGTGAACAACCTTTCAAAGCACCGCCGTTATCCCGAGTTCTGGGTCTAAGTTCCGCCTCGTTGCATTAACTGAATATCGCGGCCGGCAGGGCGATCACTACAGGCACCCGCCCGCTTTGATCTCGTTGACATAGCGGGATGGCAGCATCGGGGAGGTCCGTCCGAACTTCATCCGGTATTCGGCAGACGACAGGTAGAGTCCCTGCTTTGCCCTTGTGCATGCAACGTAGAAAAGTCTCCGCTCTTCTTCCAGTGCAGCTGGATGCATGATGGACCTCTCTGAGGGAAAGATCCCCTCTTCCAGTGCCGGGAGGAAAACAACCGGCCACTCCAGTCCCTTGGCGGCATGCACGGTCATAATCTTTACGCTCTCCTCCTGACTGATCCGGTCCTGGTCCGAGGCAAGCAGGCTATCCTCCATAAACTCTGAAAAGGTCTTGCCCTCTGTCTCTATTCCCAGGAGTACGTTGCAGAGTTCCGAGACGTTCTCGATGCGGTCTTCAAAATCTTCCTTGTATTCATTCTCAAGGTACCGCAGATACTGCAGCTCCTCGATAATGCTCATCAGAACTGTATACGGCTTTGTCTCGACCGCATCAAGGTGTTTTGAGAGCAGGCTGAGCAGGGCATCTGCCCCGGCGCGCTGTTTTTTGGAGAGCTTCGTATCCCTGAGTGCCTGAAGCCAGTCGGTACTGAAACTTCCGGCTATTGCCGCAAGGGCCTTCTTGCCGATACCTCTGGCAGGGGTCCTGACGACCCGGTCAAAGGCTGCCCCGTCCCTGATATTGGATATCAGCCTCAGATAGCAGAGAAGGTCCTTCACCTCTGCCCTTTCATAGAATGCCAGCCCCCTTACGATCTCGTAGGGAATGCCGAATTGCATGAAGCAGCTTTCAAGACCCCTGGAAAGAAAGCTCATCCGGATGAGGATCGCCATATCAGAATAGGAAAAGTCCCCTGCAAGGTCCTTTATCTTTTCTGCTATGCGCCTGTTTTCCGCGTCATGATCTGAAGACTTGCGGTACCCGACCTCCCCCTCTTCCTCGCTGTCGGTCTGGAGCGTCAGCACCTTGTCTGCCCAGACCCGGTCGACCTTGCCGATGACAATATTGGCAATATCGAGGATCTTCTGCGTAGAGCGGTAATTCTTTTCGAGCTTCATCTCTACAGCCTTGAACTCCTGCCCGAATTTCAGGATGTTTTCAGGGACAGCACCACGCCAGGTATAGATAGTCTGAAAAGGATCGCCCACAACAAAAATATTATTTCTGTTTTTGGCGGAAAGGAGTTTGATAAGCGTGTACTGGATCTGATTGGTGTCCTGAAACTCGTCCACCATGAAAAAATCATAGCGGTCCTGCCACTTGCCGAGCACCGCGGGATGGGTTGCGAAGAGCTGGGTCGTATAGTAGATCAGATCATCGTAGTCCAGGGCATTGGACTGTTCCAGATATCTTTGGTAGATCCCGGCCACCTCAGCATACAGATTCCGGGGATAGGGCAATGAGGCTATGTATTGGACAATATTTTCCCTGTAGGCCTGTTTCGCATCCGAAATAATCCCTTTAACTTCATCGGCCTCCTTGGGATCAAGGTTAAGCTGAGTCAGGATCTGCTTCAGAGTTTTTTTGCTGTCTGTCTGGTCATAGATGACAAACCTTACATCGAAATTCTTCCCGAGGGCGGCTATGTCTTCCCTGAGAACCCGGACACAGAACGAATGAAAGGTGCTGATCGACCGGGGCTTGATCGAAAGCATTTTTTCGACACGGCCGGCCATTTCCTGCGCTGCCTTCTTTGTGAAGGTTATGGCAAGAATGCGGTGCGGCTTGAACCCTTTCTCCCTGATGAGATAGCCTATCTTATGGGTGAGGACCCTGGTCTTGCCGCTGCCTGCACCGGCCAGCAGCAGCAGCGGAGAGCCGAAGTGCTCAACCGCAGCCCTCTGCGCCTTATTCAATCCTGTTAACATTGAAGAAGAATAACACGGGCGGAGGCAAGAAGAGAAGGAGACCTGACTGCCTGCGGGCAACCCGGAATGACAGTATTCGACTGTTTGATGATAGCGAGCTTACTACCTGATAAACGAACAGCAGTAATCGCTCAGGGTCTTTACTTTCAGTCCGAATTTTGAGTTTGCCGGTACGTCAAAGGATTCACCGCCTTTGACAGGCTTCCAGGCAGTCTCTCCCGGCAGCAGAACATCGAGCTCGCCGGCAAGTATCTCCATGATCTCGGCGTCGGACGTGTTAAACTCGTATTCACCAGGCTGCATAATGCCGAGCGTTTTTTTTGAGCCGTCTTCGAAAATTACCGTCCTGCTGGTGACGCCACCCTGGAAATAGATATTCGCCTTTTTTATAATCGTCACATTCCTGAACTCAGACATGATTTCACCTCAGAATAAAATTTTTGACATTATAGCATGGAGATTGGTGTTGACAACAGGCAGGGGAATTATTCAAAAATATATCAGGACTGGTCGATGACATTAACAAAGGATACAGCAAGCGAGTATTACGATACCCTGGAGTCTCCTGTTGGAAGGCTTTGCATGGTATTCAGCAGGAGCAACCTGGTGGGAATATTATTCGACTCGCCTTCAAACATACCGCGCAGGCACACGAATGCCGCAGCAATTGCAAAAAAAGAGCTTGCGGAGTACTTCAGGAACGAAAGGAAAGAATTCAGCTGCAAAACTGAATTTCTGGAAGGAACAGCCTTCGAAAAGAAGGTCTGGAACTTGCTAAGAGAGATCCCGTATGGAGAGACCCGGTCCTATAAATGGCTTGCAGAGCGGCTAGACATGCCGAAAGCATCCAGGGCGGTCGGCAACGCACTGGGCAAGAACCCGATACCAATTATTTACCCGTGCCACAGGATCATCGAGTCAGGGGGAGGCCTGGGCGGTTATACACCCGGGACAGATATCAAGCGCCGGCTGCTGGGGATCGAATACTATACAGCCATTGCTTCAAAATAAAATGAGGTCGGACCTGCTGCCTTCCCTACTGCTGTTTACCGTAATGTTTTGTCAGATACTCCACGATTATTCTGCGCTCTTCGGCCGAGACCGGGGCTCCTCGACGTATCATGACTCCGACGGTATCGTCCCAATCCTCACGGGTCTGGCGTATGGACGTAAAATGGCCGGGATCATGACAGAGTGTGCACTTCTTCTGCAGAAGCTCAACGCCAGGCCCTGCAGCAAATCCGAATTCCGGCTGAGCAGAAGCAATGCCCCCACCCCACAGAAATAACAGGGCAGCAGAAAGCGATAAGGCTTTAAGTCTTTTCAATAGTGATCCCCACCCGGTGGAAGCCGTTCCAGAAATATCCAAGAGGGTTCCATACAGCAGAAATCGGCTGAACATTTCCTGCGGAGTCAGTGGCGCGGGCAAGAAGTGTCATGTGACCCCGCTGAACAGGTCTGACATTGAAGTTGAATATCCGCCAGGCATACCTGTCCCCCTGGCTGCTGAGAACAGCAGGCTTCCAGGTCACACCCTCATCAACAGAGATCTCAACCTTCTCAATCCGGTTCTCCCCGGCCCAGGCCTTTCCTGATATCTGTATCGCGTCCCCTAACTTAAATTTTGCCCCTTGGGCCGGGGCTGTGATTACTGATTTTACCGGCCATGCCTCGGTGGAGAGCGTATCTTTCGGCATCTTCTCTCCTGGCGCAATCGGATAGGCAGGAACGCGGTAGCTGTCGTCCATATAGGTCCCTTTGAACGGTGCTGAGAGGACTTCAATGCCGGCCAACCACTTAATAGACGCTGACCCAACCCAACCCGGGACAACAACCCGCAGGGGAAACCCATGGACCTTCGGAATCGGCGCACCATTCATCTCCCAGGCAACGAGAGTATTTGGTTCCAGGGCCTTGCTTATCGGGATGCTCCGAACAACAGGAGGGGCCGTGGCAAGTTCGCCAAAGTCAGAGCCAAAAAAGGCAACATGGACCGCATCAGGCCTTAATCCGGCTGCCTTTAGAATATCGGCAAGGCGGGCCCCGGTCCACTTTGGGCATCCATATCCGCCAGAGGGGTTCCAGGGAGTGCCCTTCGGCAGCGGGGAGAAGGCTGTGCGGCCGGAGCCTGCACACTCAAGCATCCCCTGAATAGTGACAGCCGCAAATTTTTTCTTCAGTTCAGCGAGATTCAATTTCAAAGGGGTCTCGACAAGACCTCTGACGGTAAGGGTATGCCCCTCGGCCTGCAGATCCGGTGTCAGCATATTGTTGCGGATAAACATACGGCTAGACGGTGTTACCGGATCATTAAGATGCTCGGCAGTTACATTGGCCGTCAGGGGTCTCTCGGTCAGGACCTTCATCAGGGGGTCCTTCTCGGCAAGAATGGCTGCATTGGAAACAACAGGCCCGGGCAGCGCAGGAGCAGCAGGCTGAGGTGAGGTCCCCGCAGCAGCGGGAGCCGGCTGCCCGTACGTTTCACCGGCCAGCACCGACGAACCTACCGCCAGCAATGCCCCAAGCCTTCCGACGGCTGTGATGAAAACCCTCCTGGTCACGTTTATTTCTCTGTCTTTATCCGAATGGCTTGCGGGAATCTCATTTTCTTCCATGTTGTCTCTCCTCCTGGTTACTTCACCTGCAAAACCCTGAAAAGGTTAGTTGCTCTGTATCTTTATTATAGTTTCTGTATAGGAGATGTCAAGGCAGGCAGGGTTATCTGGACAGAGGAAGTCGGAAAATCTTTCAAAGCTCTCTTTATTCCTGCTCGTATGCTATTATTTTTTGTGAATTCGAATGAACCTGATCTCAGCAATGTCGTACTGGTACGACAGAAAGGTTAGATATTGTTCTTTTTAGGGTTTCTCGATATGCTGCTCAAATACGGTCCTTCCCTGCTTGCGGTTACAGGCGCGGCAGACATGTCTGCGGAGGTGGAGAAGGCAAAAACCGGGATCTCCGCTTTGTTCGTGGGGCTCCTCATCCCGGTTGTAATCGTCCTCATTTTTATTATCGTCATGATCTACAGAAATACTATCGGCAAAAAAAGAAAGACAACTCTTATTGAAGATTATCTGAATGAAGCCGAGGGCCTTGAAAACTCCGGCCAATATGTTTCAGCTGCTGATATATATGAAAATAGCCTTGGGAACCTAAAAAAAGCGGCAGCGCTTTATGAAAAAGGTGCCGACTACAGAAAAGCGGCCTCTCTCTATGACCTGCTCGGCGAGAACGCAAAGGCCAAGGAGATGTACGAAAAGGATGGCAACATCGATGACTCTGCCGAGGTCTCGATAAGGGAAGGCGAATACGAGGATGCGGCACGACTCTATGACAAGGCAGGGAAAAAGCAGGATGCAGCTCTTCTTATGGAAAGGGCTGGCAGAGGCCTCGCAGCTGTCAGAGCATACAGGGAGGCCGGAGATTACAGAAACGCCGCACGAATGCTTGAAGAGGAAGGTTTTGCAACCGAGGCTGTCGAGATGTTCGGCCTCCTGCTTCACGGCAAGCAGCCGGACGCCTCCAGTATCCAGGATTTTTACAGCTATGCATTTAAACTTGAAAAAGCAGGCAACACAGAGAAGGCACTCGAAGTTTACCGGGAGATAGACAAGGCTGACCCTGCCTATAAGGATGTGAGTGAGAGACTGCAGGCTCTCAGCCCCTCCGTCGAGGTTGAAGAAGACCTTGCGGGGAAGGTCACGATCAGAGGTTTCATCCGAAGCGGCTCCATGGACCCGAAAAACAGCATCAAGCTCTGGCTGCAGATACTCAAAAGCCTTCAGACCGCCTATAAGAACGGCAGGGCTTATGGCCTCCTGTCACCTGACAATATCGCAGTCGACAGCCAGAACAGGATCTTCTTCCTTAACAAACAGCCCTCAGCCGCCTATGTGGCTCCTGAAAAGACAAAAGATATTGAACCTGATGTCAGGGCCGACGTTTTTTCCATGGGCGTTATCCTGCATGAGATGCTGACGGGCAGTCTCGAGGGCCTTGGATCGACGAGGGTCGCCGATCTTGTCGATGGACTGCCCGACTGGCTGGATGAGCTTGTGATTCGCTGCATTCGCAAGGTCAGGGAAGACAGATACCAGAGCATAGAGGAAATCCTGGCTGATATAAAAGCCCTCTCCAAAGACAGGAAAGACCCCGGCAGTTCGGCCTGATACTCTTTCACCCTCTTCAGGGTTGTTTCAAAATAGAAAGAGGCAGATCTCTCGACCTGCCTCTTTAGACTAACGACTGAAGATTAGTAGTGCTTATTAATTGTGGGCCTTAACCTCAGCAGTGTCCGTAGCCTTGCCAAAGGAACCGACAACGTCGA
>PNOC01000066.1 GCA_013824615.1 Thermodesulfovibrio sp. | reverse complement strand
TCGCCCTGAACCCGGTATAATGGGTGCCTACAATATGATCGGGCTTCATTGCCTTGATATCGGCAACGGTAATCTGAATAAGCTCAGGCTTCGCGTTGCTCTACCCGGCCTACTGCTGCGCAGGCACTGCCGACGAGTGGTGATCTACAATTAACCAGCGGCCGTCACGATGCCGGTAGACAAAACTGTATCGTGCAGGTCGTACGACTGATTTCCCTTCGCGATCCTCGGAAAAGGTGTAGGTTCCGGTGTTGATCGCAATGTCCCCATATACCCGGATCCGCTGTTCACCCAGGGTGACCTTATACGACGGCGGAACGGACTGGAGAAGCTTGAAGTAGTCCCGAACAGCAGCTGGGGTGTCGCGAAGCGAGGCAGACCTCGTGCCCCAAAAAACCGCCTCCGAGTCATAGAGAGCAGCCACTTCGTCCATATTGTGCTTGCTCATTCCATCGATCCATGTCTGCATGACCGCGGCTACGTCTTCCTTCGGCCCTGCCGACGACAATGACGGCGATACCAGCATAAAAAACGCCGTGACCATCAACAAAATCCTCATAATGTCATTTCCTTTCGAGACTGCCGCTTCCGCAATATACCGTTTCATGATAGTCCTTTCAACTGGTAGATCTCCGGCGCCTATGCGCCAAAGGTATACTTTGTTCCTGCCGTGTTTATAGTGAAGGCCTCAGGCATTTCCCTGCTTAAAGCCACCATCGCCCTGAACCCGGTACAATGGGTCCCCACGATATGGTCAGGCTTCATTGCCTTGATATCTGCAACGGTGCTTTGAATAAGATCAGGCTTCGCAACAATAAGATGGAAACCTCCCATGATCGCATGCACCTTCTCCGTTCCGGCGACCTTCTGCGCATGCTTCACCGTATTCACGATTCCACAGTGCGCGCAACCGGAAAGGACGACCAGGCCTTTTCCCTTTACGTTAAAGAAGATAGCCTGCTCTCCCGGAAAAGTGTCTGATTCGATCTTCTCTCCGCGTTTTATTTGTTGAGACGCAGGCACTTTCTCATAGCTCGTGATCCTCTCAATGTGTCCTGTAGAATACGCACCTGGTACGATTTCTGTTGGAGTTTTCACCTCCACAACCTTCAGTCCGAGGGCTTCGATATCTTCTCTACTCAGTTGTCCCAAGTCTGTAGGTACAGTTGCTCCGGGGCGCAGTGTAAATCTCCGGCTAAAGGCCTCCTCGCCGACATAAAATGGCGTCCCAGGAGCAATGCGCGCCTGGTTCTGCTTGAGGATACTGAGCGCTCCCGAATAATGATCGTAATGGCCATGGCTCAGGCTGAAGGCGTTTGCTTTTCCAATATCAAGCCCCAGCAATGCAATATTGCCCAGCACGTCAGCAGAATCAAGTCCGAAATCGAACATGCAGGAGCTTATCTTACCGGCAGTGACCGTCTCGATATAATAAGAAAGACCGTGCTGCGCGTGAATAGATTTCCCGGCCACTGAGCGGTAGCGCTTCGTGATTTTGGTGTCCGGTTCATTCGTGTCGTAATAGTTATCTGCCAGGATCCAGATCGTCAGTTTGTCCACTTCGGTGACACCCGTGGCAGCCTCTGCCATTGCGCCGCTCAATGCCTCTCCGGATGCTACCAGTATTCCGGTTGCTGCAGCATACTTCAGAAAATCCCTGCGGTTAATCATGCCTTCCATGTCAGCCTCCTTTTCTCCCTTCATGAGAGATATGTTCTGTCGTTAATAAATGCCGCGTTTGCGGCCCTTGCCTGGTACTAACCGTTAAATCACGACCCGTCAACATCAAGTTCCCTTAATGCGGCAAGCTCATAATTGCATCTTGACGCTCAGGATAAAGTTTAGGCTCCACAGGTCATTAGTCGTTTCCATAACTATCAACCTCCTAATTGTTGGTCACGGTAAAGGTTTGGTCCCCTACGGTTATTGTCCCGGTCCTTGACGGCGAGCCGCCGGCTCTTGCCGAAACCATGTAGGAGACCCTGCCGTTGCCGACTCCGGAACTTCCAGAGGTGATCGTAATCCAGTCTGCATTGGAAGTTGCAGTCCATGAGCAGTTGCTGTCTGAGGTCGTTACTCCGAACTCGCCTGGCCCTCCGTCGAGCGAGTCGATATTCTGGCTTGTGGGCGAAAGCGTGACGGCGCATGGCTGCCCATCCTGCGTCACGGTAAAGGCCTGATCCCCTACTCTTATTGTCCCGGTCCTTCCAGCTATGGAGTTGTTTGGCGCAACGATGTAGGTCCCTGTGGCGCTGCCGGTTCCGGAGTTTCCAGCGGTGATCGTAATCCAGTTTGCACTGGAAGTTGCAGACCATGAACAACTACTGCCTGAGGTCGTTACGCTGAAGCGGCCAGCGAAACTTCCTGAGCCGCCCTCGGCCGAGTAGTAGGTATTGTTTGTCGGCGAAAGCGTGTAGGTGCATGATGGCTGGCCGTCCTGCGTCACGGTAAAGGTCTGATCCCCTACTCTTATTGTTCCGGTCCTTCCAGCTACGGCGCTGTTTGGCGAAACAATGTAGATCCCCGTGCCGCTGCCGGTTCCGGAGTTTCCAGCGGTGATCGTAATCCAGTTTGCACTGGAAGTTGCAGACCATGAACAACTACTGCCTGAGGCCGTTACGCTGAATCTGCCAGCGAAACTGCCTGAGCCGCCTTCGGCCGAGTAATAGGTATCGTTTGTCGGCGAAAGCGTGTAGGTGCACGCAACTCCGGCGTTTGGTATCGTGGCGCATACCTGGGCGCTCTTCGGCGATTCGTTTCCGGCTCTATCGTATGCAGAAACCTTGAAACAGTAGGCTGTATCAGCCGACAGCCCTGAGACGGACAGTGAAGTGCCGACAGCGGCAGTGCGATAGGTGAGCCCGGTTGTATTACTGTTATAAATTCTGTATCCTGCAACGCCGATATTGTCGGTAGCCGGGCTCCAGGAGAGATTTATAGCATCCGGGGATACCGCTACAGCTGCAAATCCCGGCGGTGTTGACGGCGACGTGGCGTCTGTTGAAGTCGTCAGACACGTCTCGCCGCTCGTGTCGATGAGTTTGCCTTTCTGTTTCAGGCCGATCTTATAACAGTGCCTTCTGCCCGGTGTCAATCCAGTGTCATAGAAAGGAGGTGAGAACAGCGTTTTCACAGCAACGTCATCACGGTAGATAGTATAGCTCAGGTTCTTGCCGTTGATTTCACTCCAGGTCAGTTGATTCGAGGTTGCAAGGCCCGCCAGGATCGTACTGGGGTTGTTCAAGACTTTCATCTGCGGATGCGTTTCCCCTATGCACGTATACGTCGTGGGAGCGAAGGGATCTGACTCGTTACCATATTGGTCGACGGATACGACCTGGTAGCAGAGCTTTGCTGCCTTATGGCCGAAGGTAATAACATCGTGGTTGTATGGTAAACTTTGCACCTCCCTCGACAACACGGTGGCATCTTCAGCACGGGCTGTCAGCGTTGTCTTGTAGGTAATAGTTCGTATCGGAAACCCCCTCAGCCGGGGTGGATCCCAGGTGACGTTGTACAGAAGTTCGGGTTTCAGGTCGGTCGGACTCGGGCTTTTAGAGAGTCGGGCAGGGGTTTTGAATGTCAGAGAGGTGATCGTTACATTGGAAGGCGGCGGCGGGGGAACTGTGTAAACGCTCACCCTTGAGGCAGCGGTTGCGGTAATGGTAGCGGTATTAGAGTCATCGGAATTGGCAGCAGTAAGCGTCACCGGGTAGACTCCATCATCTGCGTAATTGTGCGTGATCTTACATTCGCCGTTGTCGTAAATGACAGATTTCGCCACTGCTGTATTGTCGCCAAAATCCCAGAGGCAAGTCGTCACCTTGCCCTGGACGGAATTTTCAACGACCGCCCCCTTAAAAGAGACCGGCATTTTATTCCTGTTGGTGTAAAAGGGATTTGCCGGAGTTTCTATCGAAGCAGTCACGATTTGGACCTCCTGATTCGGCCCGACCGGGACCTCCAATCCGGTTTCGCACGTTCCGGCGATTTGTTCCTCGAAAAGAGGGAGGAGCCAATCTTCTTTTGCTATTTCGGAATGTTCGATCGGGACCTGTATTAAAGCCCCTAAATTGACACCCCCTCCACCGTAAAGGCACCAATTGATTTTGTCCTGGTCCGTATTCGCCTCTATTTTCAGGTATCCATGTACACCAAACGTCAGGCCGGCAGCATCATACAGCATGAAACCTATTTCAGGCTGTAACCCTGCCTTCAGTTGGGACGATGTCGTTAGTCTGGTTGACTTAAACGTGTAGTTGGCAATCGGCTCACCAAAAGGCCCAAAACCTTTTTTAGGGGTGTATTCCATCCCTACATCAAAACCTATTGTAGTTGTCAGGCCCGTCGTGAACAACATCTTCGACTGACCAGAGATAAAGGCATCTACTCTAAAATTGGGGACAATCAGGATAGGTCCTATTGGGATAACTCCAAGAATATTGCTATACAGGTTCGCTCTATCTTCCTTATTTAAATCGGCATGTACTTTTACCGTCAGATCTGTGGTCTGTGTAACTTTCAAACCCGCCCTAACCCAATCCAAAGACCCCCAGCTCCAGGAATACCCAAAGTACATATCCGCCAGCAAATTGGCGTAGCCGGTCAGTCCAACCGAGACCTCATTCCCACTATCGCCCCACGTGAGCTTACAATCCGGACCGAGGTTAACCTGAATACCAATGTCCGAAGACTCATCAGGATTCGAGAGCTCAGGGGTACACCCACTGACCTCAGCTTTTCCTATCTTTGCCGTAGCAGAAGAGCTGCTTGTGGATTCGGGCGGGCTGAGGGTGCCGGAATAGGCGATGGTGCCCCTGTCTGCGAGATCGAAAAGACTGCCCTTTACGGTCTCGACCACGATAGACTGCGGCATCAAGCTATCTACGGCGGTGATTCTCATGATGGCAGGGAGGCCAACATCATTTACGATCAGGACGTCGCCCTCCGAAAGGTGCGACAATTCAGTCTCCTGATCAGGGCACTTCCCAAGCTCAAAGGAATACGTGACCGAGGAATCCGGGTTGTTCGTCACGGTAAGGCATTGCGTAATATTTTCGTTTATGATTTTTACGTTTGGATTTATCTCCAGCGGGGTCCCGAACATGGGCGTTACAGTCCTGTCCTGGTTCATGACAAGGGCGCAGGCTGTTCCAGAGGTTACATCGCATCCCCCCCATTTCAGAAAGTCCTCGTCCACCCCGGGAGCGGCGTCAAGACCTACAGCAGCTCCCGCTGCATACGTTCTTACGCATGTATCTCCGCAGTCTATTCCCCCCACATCACTGCTGACAGAACCGGACCCCGTTTTGTTTACCGCAAGTGAAAAGAGATCTGCCTGCGTTTCCCAGACATAATAGCTGTTGAGGCTGCCGGCAGGTGTTACCGCAAGGTAAAAATAATAGGGGCCCGGAGGAAGAGCGGAGACGGGGATATCTCCAAATATACCTTCGTTGAGCGGACCGCTTATATTAGTCTTCCATGGAACTATCCCTTGCGACACAGGCTGCACAGAATTGCCGGGTATCACAAGATAGACATTATCCGGATCGATCTTCGGGGCAGCAATGCCCAGGTAGATATCGACCGGGCCGTCAAAGGCTTCAAAGCCGACTTGAATGCTGAGCTTATCTCCAGCCTCAGCTACAGACCCCAGCCCGAAAGGCTGTGCAAGAGCAGGTTCCGGTACGCCCACCGGTAATGCTTCTGCATTATACTTGAAGTTCTGCATTCCCACCGGTAAAGGCATAGCCGCTGCCGGTAGTGGTAATGATACTGATGCGAGACATAAGAGAGCCAACATCAACGGCAGTATCGAAATAATCCGTTTTCCCCTTCTACTCTCTGAGTATACCTTGCCTTTATTATTCACACCTGTCACCTCTTCCTTTATTGTTTGTGGGGGGCGGGGAAAACAAGCTCCCACCCCCCACTTGCACTCCGTCTACTTTGCCCGCTTCCAGACGACGTAATTCGTCCCGCCACCAACGGACGGGGTGCGGTTCACCATCTGCAGCTCGTCTCCATTGACGGTAATGGGCCGCTTCTGATCCTGGCCATCCCAGTTGGGGAATGTACTGCCTTCGATGTGGAGATTCAATATCTGCTCCTTATCGCCGGTCACTTCGTACTTGCCAAAAAAAGCGACGGACCCCTGAACAACTGTCTGGTTCTCCTCAACTGTTCCTTTTGTACGGACGTTGGAAGCAAACTTAGGAAGGCTGGCCCTCATAAAGATCAACGAAAAGCGGCCATCAGGAGTCAATAGCATGGAGCCTCTCGGATTGGCCCCGAACTGCTCGGTCTTCTTGCCGTCCAGCTCGTTGTAGATCGAGATGAGGGTCCAGCTTCCTTGTGCCGAACTCGCACCCTTCTCCGCTGCCCAGACCTCCGAAGCTCCTGACAGCATACCAACAACAAGTACAGCAACCACCAACAATACACTTGCTACCTCTTTAATTGACCTTTTCATTGTGTCCCTCCTTCTTATTTCTCCCTTGAAAAGGGAAATGTCAGACTATGTGTCGTTCCCATCTGAGTCTGCCGCGCAGGCGGCACCTCAACCCTTCACAATCCCCTCCCTCTAATTTCGCAACAGATTGATCACCAGTATGCTCAGTCCGCCGACTGTCAGGAGGATGCCGACTACAAGCACAAGGTAATCGAATGTGCTGTGAGTCCAGATTTTGATACTGCACCTCCTCAATTAAGTGGACTGTTTCTTCTACACTCTATACTCAAGTATGATGCCAACTGGGTAAATCGAGGAAGAGTTATTTGTTTTCAGGAGGTTAGTGGAATTTGGACACTATACGGACTTCAAGGGCGGTACAACATACTGCAAACATAGTTTACTATCTATACGCTGAAAGGAGGATAACACTTTGAAATTGTTATATTTAATCTACTATGCAAACCATGTTTACACTCAGCACTAATTGATTACATATATTGGCGTCATCATTCATGCTGATGTCCCAGGCAGCTTCGCTACCAAAGACTCTTTACCTCATATTCACGGAAAGCGGCATCAGCTGAGACTATGACCAGCTTGTCGGTGATCGCCTGGGCTATCAGAGGCGATCGAAGGGATCACGATGATGAAACGGCAGTTTTTCGAGCTTCGCGGTATGACGCACGGTAAGGTTGAAAAGGACAAAACCGTTGGCCGCCAGTTGCTCCGGTATGAACTCCTCAATGGGGCTGGTAAGCTTTTGGCCCCGCAAGTCCGCAGATCATTCCTGATGCACGCAAGCCCGATTTTACCACGCTGTTATTCCGAATTCCTTCTTCAACTCTCTGATAAAGCGCCAGTCGGTATGACGTTCAATGAACTGTTGGGGATTGCTCTTCATCATCCCGGTCTCTCTCATGCGAAGGGCGAAAAACCGGATCGTATCCTCGGGATTATATTCGCGCCACCTGTCATAGGGAATCTCCTTCAGCGACTGGAGAACATACTTTTCATCCTTCTGTTTCACGATCTTCCTCGCCAGCAGTTCATGTGCAGCCTTCGCAGGGTCCCGTGAGACCAGGTCGACAGCCTTAAGAATGGCCCGAAGGGCCCGTTTGGCGGCGATCGGGTTATTCTTCACAAAATCGCTCTGGCCGCTCACCATGCAGCAGAAATATTGTGACCAGGGTTTGTCAACGTTCGTGTCCAGGAGGAGGCGGCCAATCCCCTTTGCCATCAGCTCCTGGGGACCGGGAGGAAAGGAAATGAACGCATCTATTTTGCCTTGCTGGAACAGACTCATTGCCTCATCCCTTTTCACCCAGACGTATTTAATGTCCTTGCGCGGATCAAGGCCAACATACGACACAATCGCCTGAAAAAAAAGGTGGGGGCCGTTGTTCTCGACCGGACCAGTCCAGACCGTCTTTCCCTTGAGGTCGCGGACCGACCGGATCCGTTCGCTTCCGATGAGCGCGTAGCACCCCACATGCAATCCGGCGATAAATTTCTGGGAACTGCCTTCTGCTTCGATATTGTACATCCCATGCACCGAGAAATCCGGGGACAGATCCACCAGGCCCTTTTTGAACATGTCCACAAGTTCCTGTGGCGGACCAGCTATATAGCGGATATCGGTAAAACCTTCTTCACGCAGCAGCGGTTCCGCCAGATAAAACGGCGCCCAGCATGCCGGGTCCCAATACCGCAGCCGCAGTGTTCTTGTTTCCGGTAGTGGTTCCGCAGCAGCCATGCCAGGTTCGGGGCGCAACCCGAGTATAGCGGCGGTTCCGGCAAGCGCAAGTCCTCCAATAAATTCCCGCCTGCTCCAGCCACCAGCCTTATTGTTCTCCATCGATCGCCTCCTTTTCACTTCTGAACCTTATAGCGTTTGAGCTTCTTGTCGAGTCCCTGCCGTGTGATCCCGAGGAGCTTTGATGCCTGCAGTTTATTTCCACTGGTCTTAACTAACGCATCCCTGATGCAGGCGATCTCGACCTCCTCCACCCTTTGGGGCAGGGAAAGCGAGGTATCGTTCGGGATGCGAGTTGAAGGAGCGGCGTTTCTCCATTTTTGCAGTTCCGAAGAGCTATGCTTCAGGGAAATCCGCTCCCCTTCAGGGGTCAACGCAACCATATGCTCTACTTCGTGGAGGAGTTGACGTACATTGCCGGGCCAGGGATATTCCTCAAAAAAGTTAAGCAGCTCAGGGGAAAAACCCTTCACCTTCTTTTTAAAACGGCCGGACACCCTGTTCATAAAAAAAAGTGTAAGAGGCATTATATCCTCCCGTCGCTCCCTTAACGGAGGGATATATATTTCAACGGAAAAGATGCGGTAAAAGAGGTCTTCCCTGAATCTGCCTTTCTCAACCTCACTCCGCAAGTCCTTGTTTGAAGCACTGATAATCCTCAGGTCGTAGCGGACGAGTTTGTTACTGCCGAGCCGGCTGCCTTCACCCTCCTGAATGACACGCAGGAACTTGGGCTGCATTGCAAGCGGCATGTCTCCGATCTCATCCAGGAACAGGGTGCCTCCATCTGCTTCCTCAAAGCGGCCGCCCCTGCTCGTAATCGCCCCGGTAAACGCACCCTTCTCATAACCGAAAAATTCACTCTCCATGAGATTCTCAGGGACAGAGGCGCAGTTGACCGCAACAAAGGGCCTGTCCTTGCGGTCACTGCCGTGGTGGATCATACGGGCGATCACTTCCTTGCCTGTGCCGCTCTCTCCATGGATAAGGACATTCACAGGGCTTCTGCTCACCGTGCGCACCGTCTCCAGGACCTGCTGCATGGCCCGGCTTTCAGCGATGAGCTGTACTTCTTCTTTCAGGTTCCTGAGCTCAAGCGCTTCGCTGAGTTCCCTGAGCCGCTTGTTCTCAAGACACATTCTTATTCTGGCCTTCAGCAGGACAGGATTGAACGGCTTGAGCAGGTAGTCATCAGCACCCATCTGGATGCAGCGGACAACACTGTCCATATCATCGAGCGCCGAGATTACGATGACAGGAACGTCCCTGTGGATATCGCTGCTTTTCAGGCGCTGCAACACCCGGTAACCGCTCATCTCCGGCATCATAATGTCGAGAAGAACCATGTCAAAAGCCCGGGTTCGCATGATCTCCAGTGCCTGTTGCCCGTTTTCCGCAGCAGTGACGGTATGGCCCTGCCGCTCAAGCTGACGGCAGATCAGATCACGGTTTGTCTCATTGTCGTCAACAACGAGGAGACATCCCCGTTTCGTCGTAACAAATGAAGGCCTGCTCTCTTCCTCAAGTGGAGGGATATCATTCAAGGCTATCCGGACCATGGCTGAGGCCTCAGAGGAGTCAGCTGCCGGGTCCTCTCCCTTATGCCTGGTCTTTGTGAAACCGGCAACGTCCTCAATGAAAGTCAGGAACAGTCTGCCGGCAGAGAGGATCTGCTCAAGATCGGGGATGAATTCTTTCGGTCCATGTTCCCGCGCATCTTCAAGCAGCATTTCGCTGTATCCGATGATTGCATTCAGAGGCGTACGCAACTCATGGCGCAGGTTAACGCTAAAGTCCTCCAACTCCTTCCCTGTCCCGGCAGTATCGATTTTAGTCTCATCCAGACTGTCATCAACGAGCAGAAGAAGTTTCTTTCCCAGGGCATGGATCTTAAGCAGGTCAGGAATGAAGTTTACCCGACCCTGCTTTTTTGCATCCTCCAGCAGCATTCCACTGTATTCAATGACCGCATTTACGGGTATCTGCAGCTCATTGCGAAGATTGGCAAGCGACGCCCGGTAAGAACGATCAGTTTCGTGTTCCGGCAATGTCATGCCTTCTCCTGTTTCTTCAGGAGCGCCTCTATTTTCAGAAGCAGCCGCTCAAAATCCACGGGTTTTGTATCATAGTCGTCACAACCCGCCCCTATGGCCTTTTCACGTTCCCCTGCCATGGCATGGGACGTCAGGGCCATGACCGGTATAGCTGCTGTTTCCGGCGTCCCCTTGAGCCGCCGGGTTGATTCCCATCCATCAAGCACAGGAAGGCTCATGTCCATCAGTATAAGGTCCGGCCTTTCTGAGCCGGCCATGGTTACCCCCGCCTCACCGTCTGTGGCGATCACCACCTCATACCCCTTGCGCCGGAGCCGACGGGACAGCATGTCCAGATTCATCTCATTGTCCTCCACCAAAAGTATCCTGGGCATGGCTCTCCTTTCCTGTTACGCGGATTTTGACGAACCGTCTGAGGCTATCAATGAAACTATATCACCCTCGGGATGTGGTGCTGCCATCGGAAGCCTCATCGTAAAGGCAGTGCCTCTGCCGAATTCGCTTCTCACCTTTATGTCACCACCCATCATCTCACAGAATTGTCTGGTTATCGCCAACCCCAGTCCGGTCCCCCCGTATTTTCTCGCGATCTGAATATCCGCCTGCGAGAACGGCTGAAACAGCTTTTCCATCTGTTCCTCCGTCATGCCGATGCCCGTATCAGTAACGCTCACTGAAAGCCAGGCGGCGTCTTCAGAGCAGTCCCGGACTGCGTCCAGAGTAATCGTCCCGAGTTCGGTGAATTTACAGGCATTGCTGAGCAGATTAAACAGTATCTGCCGGACTTTCGTGATATCAGCGTACATGTCGCCCAGGTTGTCAGCGCAGTTAATTGCGAGAATATTTGAATTTTTCTCGATCAGGGGCTGGACAGTGCCCGATATTTCTTCTATCAAGAGCTTAACATCAAAAGTCTCAGGAAAGAGTTCGACCTTTCCTGCTTCGATCTTCGAAAGGTCAAGGATGTCATTTATAAGTTCGAGGAGATGCCTGCCCGAGGCCCGGATCTTCTGAAGGTCGGGGATGAAATCCTTCTGATCCCGGTCCTCGGCCTCTTCCGTCAACATCTCGCTGTAGCCGATGATGGCATTCAGAGGCGTCCGCAGTTCATGACTCATATTGGACAGGAAATCGGACTTGTGCCGGCTCGCAGCCTCGATCTGCTGATAGAGGTCTCTTAACTCATTGTTCATCCGATTCAGGTTGTCGGCCAGGGTCCCGAGTTCGTCCCGGTTCGGCACCTCGACGTGCTTCGAGAAATCTCCTGAGGCGATCTGCCTGAGCCGCTCATCCATGAGCATAACCGGCCCCATCAGCGATGAAGAAACCGCGTACCCAAGCAGAATTGCCAGGCCGATGCTCCCGACAGCAAATCCGATAACCACCCACCGGGAGGTCATATGCGCCCGGTTACTCTCGTCCACCTTTGCCTCCATATCAGCCTCGGCCCTGTTTACCATCTCGTTGGTGAGCCTTTCGAGTGTGTCTGCCAGGGGGACTATTTTAGTAAGACGAAGGTCGTTTGCCTTTTTGTATTCCTGTGCCCGTGTAAGCTCCACGACATTGGTGATCATCTGGATCAATTGCTCATGTTCTATTTTGATCCTTCCAAAAAGCTCCACCTCATCCCGCGTTACAAACTGAAGCCGCTCAAGGTCGTACCTGAACTCATGCAGCTGACGCAGAGCGCTTTCAATCATCCGTTCCTCCGGCGACAGGAGGGCTGACGTGACACCGTAGATCTGAGCGGTCGTGTCATGCTGGAGCTGGCGGAATGCGCCAACTTTGCGACGGAGCTGGCTGAGTTCTTCTGATCGGCGGTTGATGCCGCTCAGGACCTGGATGACAACGAGACCGAATATGATAAGCAGCGCTACGATGGCAAAGAAGGCCCCGATCAGCTTAGTATGGACGGTGAACGGGGCCCTTGCCACAAGCTTGGGCAGCCAAACCTTCATGTCAGCAGCCCATAAGGTATCAGCTCAGACACGGTCTCGCGATCCCTTACCAAGCAGTTATCCCGAATTCCTTCTTGAGCTGGTTGATAAAGCGCCAATCCGTATGCTGGTCAATAAACTGCTGGGGATTGGTCTTCAGCAGTCCGGTATCCCGCATGCGCAGGGCATAAAACCGGATCGTATCTTCGGGGTTATACTCTCGCCACCGGCCATAGGGAATCTCCTTGAGCGCCTGGATAACGTACTTCTCATCCTTCTGTTTCACGATCTTTCTCGCCAGCAGCTCGCGCGCAGCCATTGCAGGTTCACGGGAAACCAGATCAATCGACTTCAGAATGGCCCGAAGGGCACGTTTGGTGGCGATCGGGTTGTTCTTAATAAAATCGCTATGCCCGCCCATCATGCAGCAGAAGTACTGAGACCATGGTTTGTCAACGTTAGTATCGATCAGGAGACGACCGATGCCTTTGGCCATAAGCTCCTGAGGACCTGGCGGGAAGGACATTAAAGCATCGATCTTTCCATCGCGGAACATATCCAGTGCCTCATCCTTTTTTACCCAGACGTATTTGATGTCCTTGCGCGGATCGAGGCCCACATAAGCTACAATAGCGGAGAAAAAAAGATGCGGACCTCCATACTCAAGCGACCCCGCCCAGACGGTCTTTCCCTTGAGGTCACGGACCGAACGCACCCTGTCACTCCCGATCAGTGCATAGCACCCCACATGGAATCCTGAAAGGAATTTATGGGGAGAATGTTCCTTCTCTAAATGGTACATGTCAACTACCGAAAAACCGCAGCTCAGGTCTATAAGATTCTTCTTGTAAGCATCGGGGAATTCGGTTGTCGGCACCGCAACGTAACGAATATCCGTGAAGCCCTCTTCGCGCAGAAACGGTTCCGCCAGATAGAACGGGGCCCAGCATGCCGGGTCCCAATACCTCAGCCGTATTGTTCTTGTTTCAGGCGGCGGCTCCACCGCTGCAAGAGCAATTTCCGGCCGCAAGCCGATCATAGCGGCTGCACCCGTCAGTGCGAGCCCGCCAAGAAACTTCCTCCGGTTCCAGCCATTGGCCTTTTGGTTCCTCATCTTACGCCTCCTTTGCGTGAAATAACAAAAAGGCCGAACGTGACATAAGGAGTTTAACCTTTCGGCAAGTCGACCATCTGCAATGAGACCCCCCAGGGCCCTCCGCTTTACATCCCCTCCCGGCGAAAAATTTCTTTTCGTCGGGATCCTTTATTTTATTGCTAATAGTAGCAGTTACATCCCGACCCGTCAATGTCAAGTTCCCTTAACGGGGGAAACCCATAATCACATTTTGACACTCAGGATTTATGACACATGTATCTTAAATACTATGGTCAGCTGCTCACGTCCCCCAGCGGCGGTATATCTCATGCTCCACGCCCATTGCATCAAGAAGTTTTCCGGCAATAAAATCTATCAGTTCATCCATCCCGGCCGGCTTGTGATAAAAACCGATAACAGGAGGCGCGATTTTTACGCCAAGACGCGCCAGCTTCAGCATATTTTCGAGATGGATCGGACTGAAGGGCATCTCCCGGGGCGACAGCACCAGGGGCCGGCCTTCCTTTATTGTGACGTCTGCCGCACGCTCTATCAGGCTGTTTGAATAGCCTCCGGCAATGCCGGCCAGTGTCTTCATGGAGCAGGGAACAACAAACATACCGTCAGTCCTGAAAGATCCGCTGGCCACAGGGGCCTCGAAGTGATGTTCTGCATGATACTGCAAGCCGAAGCGGGGTTCGGCGTAGGCCCTGATCTTTTCCTGAATCTCATCTTCTGACTCACCGCTGAAGTCAAATCCTGTTTCATCCCTGATAATCGAGAACGACTGACGTGATATCAGCACATGGACCTCGGCTGTCCGGGCCAGTTCCCTGAGGACCCGCAAGCCTATGATCGGGCCGGTAGCTCCGCTGATTGCCAGAACAAAACGCTTCATGCCACAAAATCCGCCAGAGTGAACAAAAAAACCGTCATGCTGATATAACCGTTCATATTAAAAAAAGCCATATCAAGCTTCGTAAGATCACCCTGCCTCACGAGTGAATGTTCATAGATGAAGAGGCCTGCCACGATCACGAGGCCTGCCCAGAAGAAGAGACCCAGCCGGAAGATCAACCCGGTTGTTCCCAACAGCAGGAAGGACAGCAGATGCAGGGTCCGCGCCAGATAGAGCGATTTGGTTACGCCAAAACGCTGCGGAATGGAATAAAGACCGTGGCTCCGGTCAAAATCAAGGTCCTGCAGCGCATAGAGCACGTCAAAGCCTGCAAGCCAGAATATGACCGACAAAGCAAGCGGCAGGATGCCGGGATCAAAACTTCCCCTCACCGCAACCCAGGCGCCCAGAGGAGCAGCTGAAATCGCCAGGCCCAGGACAAAATGCGCAGCCCAGGTGAACCGCTTAGTGTATGAATAGACAAAGAGGACAGCAATTGCCAGGGGCGACAGCATCAGACAGAGCGGGTTCAGCATATAAGCGGCCAGGATAAGAAAAGCGAAGGATAAAATCACAAAGACCACTGTTTCCCAGACGCTTATAACACCGCGGGGAATTTCGCGATTGGCTGTCCGGGGATTGGCGCCGTCAATCTGCCGGTCGATCACCCGGTTGAGGCCCATGGCCCCCGACCGCGCACCGACCATCGCCACCACAATCCAGAATATCTGCTTCAGGGAAGGGATACCGCCTGCTGCAATGAGGGCTGAGGTCAGCGCAAACGGCAGTGCGAAGATCGAGTGAGAAAACTTGATCATCCTCAGATATAAAACAATCCGGTCAAGGACGCTGCTCATCACGGATTCCTGATGCTCTTTACCAGGGAGTCAATCTCGGCCTCTGTAAGCGGTCCGCCGTTTGCCTGAGAAAAACCGGGCATGGTTGAATTGGCAACGCCATCGCGTATCACGCGGCGAAGAAAGCTCTCCGGCCTTTTGCTCATCTGGGTAATATTCTGGGCACTGGTACCGGCATTGTGGCACATGAAGCAGTCGGCCCTGAACAGCTCAAACCCGGTCTTGCCGCGGCCCTGGTCCACATGACAACTACGGCAGGCTTCATCAAAAATTCCAGCAGAAGCTCCTTTTTTGAGATGGACAGAGTCCCTGACCTGCATTGATACCTGGAGTGATACCACGGGCAGTTTCGGGTCATTGCTATAGACCTGCACAGTCTTGACGATCGGACCGCGTTTCCCCGCAGCATCAACAGTCACCTGTATCCTGCCCTTCTCTCCTGGCTTCAGACGGCTCAAACTAGCCATCGCTGCTGTGCAGCCTCAGGAGGCCGAGACCTTTTGTATGATCAGCTCCTGATCACCCCGGTTGACAAACTCGAAAAAATGCTCGGGCTTTGTCTCCTGGCTGACCGCACCGAAGGCATGTTTCATTTCAACAAATTCAATGACAGGCTGGGCATAAGCAGGCATGGTAATCAGGAGCAGCAGAAGCAAAGTAAAGGCTATTAATCGCATGTTTTATAGTACCTCAGAAGCCCTGAAAAATGAAAATTGTGTTAAGATATGCTGCCGCGCAGATCGCATACAGACAAACGTATGACGTGCCACGGCCGGCAGAATTTTGACGAATAACTAAAGACCTTGGGAGGCCGCAACGTGAAGAAACCGAATATCGATGAACTCTGTATAAATACCATCAGGATGCTCTCTGCAGATGCAGTGCAGAAGGCAAACTCCGGGCACCCGGGGATGCCGATGGGCGATGCACCGATGGCATATACCTTATGGCAGAAATTCCTGAAACACTCTCCTTCCAACCCGAGATGGCAGAACAGGGACCGCTTTGTACTCTCAGCCGGTCATGGTTCGATGCTCCTATACAGTCTCCTTCATCTGACAGGGCATGCCATTAGCCTCGATGATATAAAGAATTTCAGGCAGTGGGAGAGCAAAACACCGGGTCACCCGGAATACTGCCCTGATTGCGGTATCGAGACAACCACCGGACCGCTGGGGCAGGGGTTCGCCACCGGCGTCGGCATGGCCATGGCAGAAAAATACCTGGCCACAATGTTCAACCGGCCCGGTTTTAAACTCGTGGATTATTTTATTTACGGCATCGTCAGCGATGGAGACTTGATGGAGGGCATATCCTCGGAAGCTGCCTCGCTTGCAGGACATCTCGGTCTCGGCAAGATGATCTATCTCTATTCAGACAACAAGATTACGATCGAGGGATCTACGGACCTGGCCTTTACCGAAGACGTCAAGAAGCGTTTTGAAGCCATGGAATGGCAGGTACTTAAAGCAGAAGGAAACAGCGTAAAGCAGATCGAGACTGCTATCCGCAGCGCCCAGAAAGAAAAAGGGAAGCCGTCCCTTATCATGGTGCGGACGAATATCGGCTTCGGCAGCCCCAACAGGCAGGACACCTCAGATGTACATGGCTCGCCGCTCGGCGACGCCGAGTTGAAACTGACCAAGCAGAACCTCTGCTGCCCCAATAAAAGCTTCTATATCCCCGCCCCCGTAACTGCTCATATGCGCAAGGCAGCTGCAAAAGGACGCGATGCTGAGAAGAAATGGCAGGCGGACTTCAAAAAATATGCAAAAAAACATGCTGACCTGGCAGGACTCTGGGAGGACCTGGCAGCCGGAAGACAGCCAAAAGGCTGGGAGAAGGCGCTTCCGGTCTGGACTGCGGCAGACGGGGCAATTGCAACGAGAAGCGCTTCAGGCAAGGTTCTGAACGCCATTGCGGACAGACTTCCTCATCTCGTCGGCGGCTCTGCTGACCTCGCCCCTTCAAACAACACCTGGCTCAAGAAATATATTGAATATGACAGAAAGAAGGCCGGCAGGAATATCCATTTTGGTGTCCGGGAGCATGCCATGGCTGCAGCTTTGAACGGTATGGCGCTCAGCAATATGCTGCTTCCTTACGGTGGAACATTTTTTGTTTTCTCGGACTACATGAGACCGGCGATCAGGCTTTCTGCCCTGATGGGTCTGCATGTGGTCTACGTCCTGACGCACGACTCTATCGGACTGGGCGAAGACGGACCGACTCACCAGCCAATCGAGCATCTGGCAAGTCTCAGGGCAATGCCGAACCTGAATGTCCTGCGTCCGGCTGACGCCAACGAGACAGCAGCGGCATGGAAAATAGCTATCACCGACAGCAGCCGTCCCCATGCACTCGTCCTGTCGAGACAAAACCTGACAGTCCTGGACCGCAAGAAATACGCCCCGGTGGATGGTGCCGAGAAAGGCGGGTATCTGCTCTCAGATTCAAAGGGCAGGCCTGATCTTATCCTGATAGCCTCAGGAGCCGAAATCCATATCACGCTTACGGCAGCAGAGACGCTGAGGGCAAAGGGCGTGAAGGTGCGCGTGGTCAATATGGTCTGCACCGAACTCTTCGACCGTCAGCCTGAGTCCTACCGTAAAGCAACACTCCCCCCTGAAGTCAGTAAGCGCATGGCGATAGAGGCCGGAGCAACGCTCGGATGGTACAAATACGTCGGCCTGCAGGGCGATATCCTGGGCATCGATACCTTCGGAGCCTCGGCACCGGCAAAGGTCCTCTTCGAGAAATTCGGGTTTACTGCCGAGGCCATCGTTGCCAGGGCAGAAAAACTTCTCAAGAAAAAATAGATACACCCAATCTTACACGGAAAGAGGAGAAGGGCATGGCCAGGGACCTCAATGATCTAAAGAAACAGATATTCTTTGAAATGCTGGACCTGGCCGGCAGGGTCTTCATTGTGGTCCGGTATGCCGATACGGTAATCATAGGTAACAGGGGCTTTCTCCCCGAGGAAAAAGAGAAGGGATTGGTCCTGGTCTTTAACCGGATGATGCAGTTCGACTGGAACGAAAGCGGCATCCATGCCACACTCGGGTTCGGTCCGAAGAACGAAAAATGCTACGTGCCACCGGACGAGATCATCGCAGTCTTCTCGCCGGAACTCGCAGCGCAGTTCGTCACGTCGTCCGAGCATAAAGAAATTCCCGAAATGCCGCACAAGACAGCTCCGGAAGAAAAAAAGCCCTCCAGGCCTGTACTGAAGGCAGTCCCCGGCAAAAAAGTGGTCAAAGTAGATTTTTCAAAAAAGAAATAGCCTGAACTATGAACCTTCCAGTATCTCCTTGATCTTCTGGTTCACGACTTTGCCGTCGGCCTTGCCCTTCACCTTCGGCAGCAGGTCTTTCATCAGCTTGCCCATCTCTTTCATACTGGTCACCCCGGTCTCCTGAAGCGTTGCCCGTATCACTGCCTCAAGCTCCGCTGCAGACAGCTGCTGCGGGAGGTATTCCTGAATAATACTGATCTCCCGGCCCTCTTTGTCCGCAAGGTCCTGCCTGTTGGCAGCCACATACTGGTCCACGGACTCTTTACGCTGCTTCACCATGGTCGAGAGGATAGAGACGATGTCGTCATCATTCAGATCGCCCTTCCCCCTTTTGGCAATTTCAGCGTTCTTGACTGCCGCTTTAATCATCCTGAGCGTCGAGGTCCTGAGCTCATGCCCCTCTTCTTTACTCTTCATGCTGACTGCGATATCATTGGTCAACTGCTCCAGAATATTCATGGCTATTTCATCTCCTTGTCGCTAAAATGTGACCTATTATAACCCATCTCCTGCTTGCAAACGGTCCTTACCGGGTGCTAAACTTTTCCAATAGTTTTTTACTGGAGGCATTTTTTGGAACTTTACCAATATGGAATACACGAACTCCGCGAACGGCTCGATAAGCGCGAAATATCATCGCAGGATATAACCGATTCCGTCTTCGGACGGATAAGCGCGGTCGAAGACCGGATCAAGGCCTATGTGACATTGACGCACGACGAAGCGGCTGCGATGAGCCGCGCTGCTGACAGCCGAATCGCAG
>PNOC01000065.1 GCA_013824615.1 Thermodesulfovibrio sp. | reverse complement strand
AGGATGATCGCCTCAGGACTCAGGATATTGATGAGATTTGCAAGCCCGACACCAAGGGCCTTGCCAGCCTCACGCAGGATCTCACGGGAAAGCGTGTCCCCCTCAAGTGCGGCCTTATAGATATCCTCGGGAGTCAGTTTATAAATACTGCCCTTGCAGCATTCCTTGAGCAGACTCTCCTGCCCTTTTTCGAGCATGGATATTGCGCGTGATATCATGGCACGGGCAGATGCATAGTTTTCAAGACACCCGATATTACCGCACTGGCATTTCTCGCCCTCAGCATTGATGCTCATATGCCCCACCTCGGCAGAAACATCGAGAAGTTCACCCTTATGGATAATACCACCACCAATCCCGGTGCCGAGCGTCAGGAGTATGAAATTATTAAACCCGCGGCCTGCCCCGCTGACCTTTTCTCCCAGGGCAGCCACATTCGCATCATTTTCGATAAAAACCGGCAGTCCAAAGCGGGTTCTAAGCTCATGCACAAGGTCAAGCCCCTCTATCGCGCGGAGATTAGGGGAGGTAAAGACCCTGCCGCGGTTCCGGTCGATCAAGCCGGCCACGCCGAGTCCGATGCCCGCAATATTGTTCCCAACATCAGCGCCTCTCAGTTCATCGATCGACTCAATCAGCGTCTCAAACACCCTTTCGGCCGAAGTCTTCCGGATCTTGCGGACAATCTCTCCTTCGGCTGAAACGAGGGCAACCCTGAGATTGGTGCCCCCAAGGTCAATTCCTATGGCGAATTTTTTCATATTTGTCATTATCTTAGTGATATACTCATAACGAGGAATAACTGAATGTTTAATCTATCATAAAGCATTCTCCTGAGTAAAGAAACGAGGTCCGGGCCGCACCCCCTGCAAAAGTTTCAGGCCGCAAATGATTTAGCTTGACGTTTTACAGCACTTAAAAATAGAATATGTACCATGAAACATAGCAAGACCCTGTTTGAGCTGCAGGCCGAGGTTTGCAAAACGCTGGCAAGCCCCAAACGCCTCGAAATAATCAATGCCCTCAAAGAAGGGGAAAAAACAGTCGGAGAGCTTGTCGAGATACTCGGGGTACCGAAGGCAAACGTATCCCAGCACCTCGCCGTGATGCGGCATAAGGGGATCCTCAATTCACGGCGCGACGGCGTGAACATTTACTATCGCATTGCAAACCCCAAGGTAGTCCAGGCCTGCGTACTGATGCGTGAAGTACTGACCGAGCAGATGCAGGAAAAATCCCGGCTGATCGATATCACCGCAGGGGATTGAGACCGCCCGGCTTTCCCTTGACACTCCAGGGCAACAGTCTTTTCAACATACTCACTGCAGCTGCACGCTTCCCTTTTCTCCACACTACTTTATATACTAGAAGCACACTATGAGGTGCTCCCGTATTCATGAATCCGCACAAAGACCCGCGCAAACGCGATGCTTGTAGGCTATAACACCAACGTCCCGTACAAGGGAAACCTCTATCATATTCAGACTGAAGACAGTGGACTCAAGAACCCTGTTATCATAACGCTGCTTTATATCAAGGGCACTATCCTGTCCTCCAAGAAAATAAGCTATGCCCATATCGCCTCCAGCCCTGACTACAAAGAAAAAGTTCGGGAGTTGATGAAGGAACAGCACAAGACCATGATGAAAGAGCTGATCAACGGCAAACACACTGAAGGCGAGGACAGCCCGAAACCTGAAAGCCTGCAGTCCGAAAACCTGAAGCCCGAAAACTTTAAGGATGACAATCAGCTGGACAGTCCCGGATGTGATGCAGGTCCGACGCCGGCTGAGCCTGTTGCGGCAGAGTCCGGACAGGGGCGTCCGCCTGAGGATGAACCCCGGGCACCCAGGAGTCTGGATGATATCCTGCTGGACTTTATTATCAACAAGGGGAAATAGCGGACCGTCACCATGATAAGCTTCACAAACGTCACAAAAGAATACGAAAACCAGACTGCCTTGCGGGACATTACCTTTGTCGTTGAAAAGGGGGAGATGGCCTTTATTACGGGCCCCAGCGGCTCCGGCAAGACCACGCTCCTGAAACTGATCTATTCCGCTGAAAAACCTGACGAGGGCACCATATCCGTTGCAGGCTTTGAGCTTGATCAACTGAAGGAACCGAGCATCCCCATGCTGCGAAGGCATATCGGAGTCGTTTTCCAGGACTTCCGGCTGCTGGCAAACAGAAATGTCTTTGATAACGTCGCCATGGCGCTGCGCATTCGAAACATGCCGGAACGCGAGATAAAGCATAAAGTCTACGAAACCCTGAAGGCGGTCAATCTGCGCCACAAGGCGGACAGTTTCCCCCGCAGACTGTCGGGTGGCGAGCAGCAGCGGGTTGTGATCGCCCGGGCCATGGTGGCCGACCCAACCGTACTTCTGGCTGATGAGCCGACCGGCAACCTCGATGCAGATACGGCAGAGGGAGTGGTCCGGACCTTCAAAGATATAAATGCCCGGGGCACAACCATGCTTATTGCAACACATAACCGGGACCTCTACCGGAACACAGGCAGAAAAGTGATCAGGCTGGAGGCCGGGACCCTCGTCTCGGTGGGGCAGGGATAATCATGGCCCCGTATGCCTTCAGCCTGGCTTTCCAGAGTCTTGTCAGAGAAAAATGGATAAACCTGCTTTCTGTTTTCACCATTGCCTCAGGACTGCTGATCATCAGCATAGCCTTCTTTGCTGCATATAATATTGACGCAGCAACCCGCAAGCTCCCTGAAAAATTCGCCATGATCCTCTACCTCGACGACGCCATCACCCGTGACAAGGTCGACGGGATTCTCGGAACGCTGAGAAAAAAATCTGCAGTGGCACAGGTCCGCTATATCTCCAAGGACGATGCGATGAAGGAACTCAAGGCCCTGCTCAAGAACGCCAATTATGTCTTTGAAGGGCTGGATGAAAACCCGCTGCCGGACTCGGTCGAGGTGCGACTGAAACGTGATGCCGTGACCCCGGAGCAGGTCAGAAAACTGACCGAGGAGATTGCCGGAATTAAAGGCATCAAGGAAGTCGACTACGGGGAAAAATTTCTTGATGCCCTCCACTCTCTGAAATCCGGCGTCAGAACGGTCGGCCTCGCGATCATCGTGGTTATGGCTATAGGGATCATCTTTGTCTGTTACAGCACGGTCAAGATCCTCTTCTACCGGCGGACTGAGGAGATCGAGACCTTCAAGCTCCTGGGAGCAACCAAATTCTTTATCCGGGCCCCCTTCCTTATCGAAGGAGGTGTCATCGGGGTCTGCGGCGGACTGGGCAGCCTGGGCAGCATCCTTATCCTCAACTATGTCGTCATAGCCCGTCTGAGCTCTGCAGTCCCGCTGCTCGCTACACTCCTTTTCCCTCTGAACCTTTTCCTTTTGCTGCCGCTTATCGGGCTGTTTCTCGGCATAACCGGCGCGATGATAGCGATCGGAAGGCTGCAGTACTGATGGTCGCGGCTGTTCCCCTGCTGCTCCTGCTTCTGCTGCCGTCCTTTGCCTACAGCACTTCATCTGAGGATGAATACCGGAAACTCCAGGAAAAGATGCAGGAACAGAAAAAAAAACTGTCTGAAGTCCAGGAGCGCGAACATTCAATCCTGGGCGAGATAGATGACGTAAACCTCAGGCTTGGAAAGATAGAAACAACGCTCAGCAAATTCAAGAAAAACCTCGGCAGAACTGAATCTGAAATCGCGGCCGTCAATGCCGGGATCGAAAAAACAAAAGCCACCCTTGAGCGCCAGAAAAGCTGGCTGAAACGAAAACTCAGGACTATACACCGCTTCGGGTATTCCGGCGACACGGTCGTCCTCTTCATGAGCGCAACTGATATGTCAGAGACCATGAGGACACTGAAATATCTTGAGCATATTGCACAGTACGAGCATACACTCGTCGGAAATTATCGTGAAAATCTCAACAGCCTGAAGGCCAAATACAACAGACTGCAGTCTCTCAAGACAGAGCTGAAGGTCCAGACTGACCAGGTAAAAACAAAAGAAGATGAGCTTGCCCGGCAGAGACGCTCAAAGGAAGATATCCTCAACACGGTCAGGCACGAAAAGGCATCGCACCAGAAAGTACTCGCTGAATTGCGTGAGGCCTCGAAGCGGATGCTCGACATCATCAGGGAATCGTCAAAAACAGACACGTATACAGCCACCGGCTTTGGCCGGCTGAAGGGCAAGCTGCACTGGCCGGCTGAAGGCAGGATCGCAATCCCCTACGGTACGCACCGGGACCCGCAGTTCGACACCCCGGTTTTCAGAAACGGCATACACATACAGACATCATCATCCGCGGAGGTGCGTGCCGCCTATGGGGGAAAGATAATTTTTGCCGAGTGGTTCAAGGGGTTCGGCCAGTTGATCATCGTAAATCACGGCAGCGGGTATCATACGCTCTACGGCAATCTTTCGGAGATTTTTTCGAAGGTTGGAGATATAATAAAAGAAAATCAGGTGTTGGGAAAAGTCGGAACATCAGGGATCCTGAATGCATCGGGCCTTTACTTCGAAATCAGATATAAAGGAAAACCTCTCGATCCCTCCCAGTGGCTTAAAGTCAAAAGAAAATAATTCAGGAGGTCACATACATGGCAGGCAAGAAAACAGCAGCAGTCTGGTTGCTGATCATAGCCATCGCAGTTTTAGGCATTTCAATCGGAAGGCTGTCGGTCAGCAGTGTCAGTGCAGCAGCAGGAGAAGGGTATGAAGAACTGAAGACCTTCACCGAAGTGATGTCCATGGTCAAAAAACATTATGTCGAAGAGGTGAAAGCAAAGGATCTTATTTACGGGGCAATACGCGGCATGCTCAGCTCCCTCGATCCTCATTCCAGCTTTATGCCTCCGGATGCCTATAAAGATATGCAGGTGGAGACCAGGGGCGAATTCGGAGGCCTCGGCATCCAGGTCGGCATCAAGGACAAGGGTCTCACCGTAATAGCCCCGATTGATGACACGCCTGCTGCGCGGGCGGGCATCAAGGCTGGTGATAAGATCGTCAAGATCAACAAAGAATCAACAAAAGATATGTCCATGCAGGACGCAGTCTCAAAGATGCGCGGGGCCCCAAAAACCTCTGTCACCATCAGCATCATGCGGGAAGGCTGGGAAGAGCCCAAAGACTTCACTCTGATCAGGGACATCATCAAGATGAAGAGCGTCAAGGCAAAGATGCTCGAAGGCAATATCGGATACGTCAAGGTGACGCAGTTCCAGGAGCAGACGGCTGCAGACCTTGCCGCTGCGCTGAAGAAGCTGAACGAAGAAAAGTTCAGCGCTATAATACTCGATTTGCGCAACAACCCCGGGGGACTGTTGAACAGCTCAATCGATGTTTCAGGCCAGTTCCTCCCCCGCGGCAAGCTGGTTGTCTATACCAAGACCAGGGGTGGAGAAAAAGCTGAATTTCTGACAGAGGGAGAAAAGCCTTACGCACAGCCAATGATTGTGCTGGTGAACCAAGGAAGTGCCAGCGCCTCGGAGATCGTGGCAGGAGCTCTGAAGGACTGGAACAGGGCCGTGATACTCGGTACACAGACCTTTGGCAAGGGGTCTGTCCAGACGGTTATTCCGCTGAGCGACGGTGCAGGTATCCGGCTCACCACGGCAAAATACTATACGCCAAAGGGCACTTCGATTCAGAACACAGGCATCACACCCGATATTATTCTCAAGCTTGAATCCAAAAATGGCGCAAAGGAACACCCTGTTCTTCGGGAAAAAGACCTGGCACGCCATCTGAAGAACGAGCAGTCCGATGTGAAACCCGAAGAAGCTGAGACCGCACCGATGGAAGTGGATGAAAAGGACGATATCCAGCTCCAGCGGGCGCTCGATATCCTGAAGACATGGAACGTCTTCAAGGCCCTTCCAAAGGCATCGTAAGCAGTTGTCGCGCGTCATATTCGATATTGAAACAGCCGGCAGGGACTTTGATACCCTCGAGCCGCCTGTTCAGGATTATCTTTTGAAGTGGGCCAATACTGACGAAGAACAGCAGGAGGTCAAGGACAGTCTCTCTTTCTATCCGCTCACCGGCGAGATCATTGCGATCGGCATGTACAACCCTGATTCAGCCAGGGGCACTGTTTTTTTTCAGGACCACACCAGCACCCCATCGCTCTTTTCTGCTGAAAAAGAGAAGACAGAAGATGAAGGCATATCATACGAGACCGGGACCGAGGAAGAGATCATCAAAAGGTTCTGGGAAACGATAAAGACGTATAGGCAGTTCGTCACCTTCAACGGCCGCGGGTTTGACTGCCCGTTCATTATGGTGCGTTCGGCAGTCCACAAGATCAAGCCGTTGCGGGATCTCATGCCGAACCGGTACGGGGACCAGCATATCGACCTCTTCGACCAGCTCACCTGCTTTGGTGCAACACGCAGGAAGTTCAGTCTGGACATGTGGTGCCGGACCTTTGGCATCAAGAGCCCCAAAGAAGGCGGGATCACGGGGTTTGACGTAAAAGACCTCTACCGGTCAGGCAAATATGCCGAGATCGCACGCTACTGCGCCGGAGACCTCAGGGCAACCGCAGAACTTTTCTTAATCTGGGAGAATTACATAAAAGTCGGCGGGTACCGGTAAACCCCGGACCTATACAAGCTCCCCGAAATTCTCGCAATATCTCGCGGCAAAGTCCTCGCGGGTAAAAACATGCTCCTGCGTGCCGTAGTGTTCAATCGCATACGCAGATGCAACGGCTCCCATCTTGGCAGAGGTCAGCATATCCCGTCCCTCTGCCAGGCCTTTCAGGAGTCCTGAGCGGTAGGCATCGCCGGCGCCAGTCGGGTCAGCCACCGCCTGAGGGTTGGCTATTGGGACAAGTGTCTCCCCGTGAATGCAGATGATGACTGAGCCTTTCTCGCCGAGGGTAGTTATGAGGTGGCCGGTCATTTCGAGAAGGTCTTTTTTCTCAAGACCGGTAATCTTCATAATTATCTCAAGTTCATAGTCGTTCGAGATCAGGATATACGAACCTTTGATCCATTCGCGCAGGTCTTCTCCTGTCCACTGCGTCAGGGACTGGCCCGGGTCGCAGATATACCGGATACCCTTATCCCGGCATTTTCGGGCATAGCCGATCATGTCCTGCAGGTTTCCCGGCGCAATCAGGACAAGCGTATCGTCAGGCCTGATGCCTCCAAAATCAAAGTCAGTCGGATGCTTCATTGCCCCGGGATTAAACCCGGTAATCTGGTTATCAGACATGTCTGTGGTGATATATGCCCCGGCGGTAAATTCCGAAGAAACAATCGCAATCTGCTCAGAAGAGATGCGGTGTTTTTTCAGCCAATCGAAATAGCGGTCATAATCCTTGCCGATCGAGGCGAGGATGACCGGCTGTTCGTCCAGCAGGGCGAGAGAATAGGCAATATTGCCGGCTGTCCCCCCGAATTTTTCGACCATTCCGCTGACCGTAAAACATACATTTAAAATATGGATTTTTTCCGGGAGAATATAGTCGGCGAACTTCCCCGGAAAATTCATGATCCTGTCATAGGCCAGGGAACCTGAAATAAAAATATTCATAGTAACACTCCTCGTTTAGTTATCATATACTTCCAGCATCAGAGATGGTTCCCTGACAAACTCTCTATAAGCCTCACGGCAATCGTCCGGTTAAAACCCTTTAGTCCGGAAATCTCTTCAACCGTTGCACTGCGTATCCCTTCTATACTGCCAAAATGCCTGAGGAGTTCGAGCCTCCGCTTCCTGGCAATCCCGGGTATCTTCTCAAGCGGCGATTCCAGCATCCGCCGTGCCCTGAGTTTCTTATGATAACTGATTGCAAAGCGGTGGACCTCATCCCTGATCCTCTTCAGCAGCAACTGGCCCCGTCGCCCGTCCTCCAGTCCCACGGGGGCAGCGCGCCCCGGAATAAAAGCCCTGTCAGGGTCTTTTGCAATACCGATGATGCTGGTCTTTACCCCGATTTCTGCCAGTCCCTGCATTGCAGCTTCAAGCTGGCCTTTGCCTCCATCGATAATGACCAGGTCAGGCACGGCCGCATTTCTGCCTGCAGCGGAAAGAACTTTGTCTCCTTCCTGCCCCTTGCCCCCTGCCCCGTGCCCCTGTTTTCCAAAGGTTCTTATGACCATCTCACGCATCATTGCATAATCATCAGGCCCCTTGACCGCATCCATCTTTATATGGCGGTAGTGCTCTTTTCTGAAGCCGCCGTCTTTCCAGTAGACAAAGGCCGCAACCGGCTCTTTCCCTGAAATGTTCGAGACATCAAAGGCGCCGATATCAACCGGAGCATATAACAGCCCCAGGAGTTCTGCAACTTCCTTCCCCAGTCCGGCACTGTCCTGCCCGTGACTGCCGGCCTTCAGCAGCAAGGCAGCATTCTCAACTGCCATCGCCACCAGTTCTTTTTTTATCCCCCGCTCAGGCAGAGAGATAAGAACACGGGCGTCCCTTTTTTCAGAAAGCCAGGTTGCCAGTATTGCCCGGTCCTCGGGCAATACAGAACAGGCGAGCAGGCGGGGAGGGATTATCTCTTTTGCATAAAACTGTTCTATAAAGCTCCTCAGCAGACCTTGATCAGTCTCTCCGGAGGTATGGTCCAGCAGAAACTGCCGGTATCCGGTCATGATCCCGTTCCGGATGAAAAACAGTTTAAAGGCCGCCCCTTCACCCTCCCTGCTTAACCCGATAACATCCAGGTCCCCCAGTTCCGGGGCAACCATTTTCTGGGATTCAGAAATTTTCCGGATGGCACTGATACGGTCACGCAGCACCGCAGCCTCTTCAAAACAGAGTTCATCTGAATAAAGCTGCATCCGTTTTTCGAGAGAATCCAGGAGGTGCCGGTTTTTTCCTTCCAGGATGAGCCTGATCTCGTGAATCATCCTCATGTATTCAGCGTGATCGACACTGCCGTCGCAGGGTGCATCACATCTCTTGATCTGATGCTGGATACAGGGGCGCAAGGGTTTATCAAATGAATATCTGCAGGTCGGGATCCTGAAGGTATTCCTGATAAAAGAGAGGATATTCCACATATCCCCGGCCGGCACATACGGGCCGTAATACCGTGCACCGTCTTTTTTTATCCGCCGGACAACCTCAAGGCGGGGCCACTCTTCCCTGAGCGTCAATTTCAGGTAGGGATAGCTTTTATCATCGCGCAGCAGTATATTATATTTCGGCCGGTACTGCTTGATAAGATTCGCCTCAAGGACGAATGCCTCCAGTTCATTGCCGGTGACCGTATATTCAAAATCCTTCACCAGCTTCACCATTGCCGCCTTTCGCTCATCCAGCGACAAGGACTTATGGAAGTAGCTTCTGACCCGGCTTCTCAGCCCCTTGGCCTTTCCGACATAGAGTACCGTGTTGACTTCATCCCTGAAAATATACACGCCGGGCTTTTCCGGTATGTCTTTAAGCCGCTCCAGCATCCGGCAGCAAGGCTATTTTGACATTTTCAGCTTCTGAATCTCCTGCTGAATCGGGCCTGCGTCTGGGGAATTCGGTGCAATCTGGAGGACTTTTTCAAAGGCTTTAATCGCCTGGGCCTTGTCCCCTAAATCGTAGGCCAGAACCACCCCCATATTCTTGTGCGCATTCAGATGGTTCGGGTTCAACTCGATCGCCTTGCGGTATTCTTTGACCGCGATATCCGGCTTGCCGGTATTCCGGTAACAGGTCCCCATGTCAACCCGTACATCCACATTTTTGGGGTCAAGCTTGAGTGCCTCCTGGTATGCATCAACGGCCTCCTGAAAACGGCCGCTATCCATCGACAGGTTGCCCATGCGTATCCAGACCTGTACATTTTTCGGGTCTTTCGCTGCGGCCTCTTTCAGCATCTTCAGCTCATCCTGGCCCTGCATTGCCCCACCCTGAATCGGCCCGCCGCCAACAGGTCCACCAGGCGCGGAGCCGCCGCCGGAGGGGAACTGATACTGCGGCTTTGCTTCGTCCTTATTCTGGCAGCCAAACATCAGCATACTTATCACGACCACAACACCCAGTTTCTTCATCATTCCTCCCTAATAGTTCAGGCAAAACTGCCTATTTTTTTCAGTCTCTTGTACCGGTCTTCGACAAGCTTGCCAGGCCCCTTTGCCGACAACTCTTCGAGCGCTGCAACAATCCTGGCGGCAATACTCTCCGCTGTCTGCTGGACATTCCGATGGGCCCCGCCGAGCGGCTCAGGAATAATATCATCAATGATCTTAAACCCGAGCAGGTCCTGTGCTGTCAGTCTCAGGGCATCCGCTGCGCGGGAATAGTCTTCCTGTGCAAGTTCGCCGTCTTTTCTGAAAAGAATGGCGGCACACCCCTCAGGAGATATGACCGAATAGACAGCATGTTCCAGCATATACAGTCTGTCGGCAACACTGAGGGCAAGAGCACCTCCGCTGCCGCCCTCGCCGATCACCACCGAAATTATCGGGGTCCTCAGGCGGGACATCTCCATCAGGTTAGTCGCAATGGCCTCTGCCTGGCCTCTTTCCTCCGCACCAAGTCCCGGAAAAGCCCCCGGGGTATCCACAAGAGTTATTACCGGTTTTTTAAACTTTTCAGCGAGCTCCATGAGTCTCAGCGCCTTGCGGTACCCCTCAGGGTTTGGCTGGCCAAAATTGCGGTAGATCCGCTCCTTGGTCCCGCGCCCTTTCTGATGCCCGATGATTATAACGCTGTGGCCCTGTATCCGGCCAATACCGCCGACAATAGATTTGTCATCTGCAAATCTCCGGTCACCGTGCAGTTCAACAAAGTCTTCGGCAATAAGGGAAATATAGTCAAGAGTATATGGCCGGTCCGGATGCCGTGCAAGAAGAGTCTTCTGCCAGGGCGTGAGCTTCGAGAATATTTCGGTCCGCATCTCTTTGACCTTTTTTTCAAGCTTCTTGACCTCGCCGGAAAGATTAATGTCCTTGCCATCAGAAATCCGCCGCAATTCTTCAACCTTCAGTTCAAGGTTTTCAATCGGTTTTTCGAAATCAAGATACGATTTTATCATGAAAAGGTCACCGCCCCTCTGCCGGTCATGGTCTCAATAGATGATATGAGTACCTTGTCCGGCCTCAGTCCGATATCAGTCGCAATAACGGTCTGGACCCCGTGCAGGCGTATCTTCAGGTAGAGCTGGCAGTCACCAGGATACTGGGAAATCAGGGACCTGATCTCCTTCATCTGCTCTCCTGCGGCCCCGGTCTCGGGCAGCGAAATCTCGACACGCTTAAACCCGTTCAGTCCGGCTTTTTCGAGCAAAGACACCTCGCGCGCCCTGACCCTCGCCCCTTTTTCATCACGGTCGATACTCCCTTTGATAAGGACCAGGGCATCTTTTTTAATGAGCATATTGACACTCTTGAAGAGCTCGGAGAAGATGATCACCTCGACACTGCCTTCATCATCCTCCAGCGTGGCATAGGCCATCATATCCCCGGTCGATTTCACATTTTTCTTCTTGATAGCCCGCAGCACGCCCCCCAGAACTACTTCTTCCTTGTCTGCTGCTGTCTCAATATCTGACGTTCTTTTGGCCTTCATCTTTGTAAGTATCTGGCTGTATTTGGTCAGGGGATGCCCGGTGATATAGAAGCCAAGCGCCTCTTTCTCATGCATCAGCATTTCGGTTTCATCCCATTCTGCAGCATCCGCAACCGGCTCAGGGAGTTCGTCGCCGAACATGCTCTGCTGTTCCGTGTTCTTCGTCTTTCCGCCCCCGTTCAGCGTATCAGCCACCATGTCCATTGCCGCCGCACGGCTGATACCGAGTGAGTCAAAGGCCCCGGCCTTCACCAAGCCTTCAAGCACCTTCTTGTTCACCTTGCGGGTATCTGCCCGCGCAATGAAATCGGCAACCGACAAGAAGTGGCCGGACTCGTTTCTCACCTCGATAATCGATTCAATCGCCGCCTGCCCAACGCCTTTGACCGCAGCCAGTCCGAACCTGATCGCATTGCCGATCACCCTGAACTCACTGCCGGACTCGTTGATGTCCGGAGGCAGGATCTCTATCTTCATCTTACGGCATTCACTGATAGACTTGACGATCTTGTCAGTATCATTCATGTCAGCGCTCAGGGTGGCAGCCATAAACTCCACCGGATAATGCGCCTTGAGATAGGCTGTCTGGAAAGATACATAGGCATAGGCAGCAGAATGGGACTTATTAAAGCCGTACTCAGCAAACAGTGCCATCAGGTCGAATATCTTCTCGGCCTTCTTCTCCTGGATCCCGTTCTTGACAGCCCCCGCCACAAAATGCTCCTTCTGTTTCGCCATAACATCATCCAGCTTCTTCCCCATCGCCTTCCTGAGGATATCGGCCTGGCCGAGCGAGAAATTCCCGAGCTTGTTCGCAATCCGCATGACCTGCTCCTGATACAGGATGACCCCGTAGGTCTCATCCAGGATCTCTTTAAGCTGCGGAAGGTCATACTTCACGGCAACCTTGCCCTTCTTCCTCTTGATGAAGTCGTCGATCATCCCACTGCCAATAGGTCCGGGCCGGTAGAGGGCCACCAGGGCGATAAGATCCTCAAAGCGGTTGGGCGTCATCTTGACCAGGATATCCTTCATCCCGGCACTCTCAAGCTGAAAGACCCCGGTAGTCTGACCTGAACTCAGGAGTTCGTAAGTCTCCCGGTCATCAAGCAGCATATCCTTGATAGAGAATTCCCTGCCGCTTTGCCGCAGATGATCAAGCGTTTTCTGGATAACCGTAAGGGTCTTCAGCCCCAGGAAGTCGAACTTGAGCAGGCCCATTCCCTCAACAGAACTCATGTCGAACTGGGTGACGATGCTGTCGTCAGAGGGGCTCCGGTAGAGGGGGGTATATTCGGTCAGAGGGACCGGTGCGATAACAACCCCGGCAGCATGCGTCGAGGCATGCCTGTTCAGCCCCTCAAGACGCATCGCCACATCAAGAAGTTCCTTCACCTCAGGGTTGGTATCATACAGTTCCTTCATCTGCGGCTCAGCCTTCAGCGCATCTTCTATCTTGATCTTCAGGGTGTTCGGGACCAGCTTGGCTATACGGTCAACTTCTGCATAGGGCATATCCATCGCCCGGCCGACGTCCCTGATCGCTGCCTTGGCCGCCATAGTCCCGAAGGTGATAATCTGTGCAACATGGTCCTTGCCGTATTTTTCGGATACATAGGTGATGACCTCACCCCTCCTGTCCTGGCAGAAGTCGACGTCTATATCCGGCATGCTGATCCGCTCAGGGTTCAGAAATCTTTCGAAGAGAAGGTTGTACTGGATCGGGTCAATCTCGGTAATACCGACGGCATAAGAAACCAGACTGCCTGCGGCAGAACCTCTTCCCGGGCCGACAGGAATGCCCTTCGAACGCGCATAGCTGATAAAATCCCAGACGATCAGGAAGTAGGACGCATAGCCCATGTTGTGTATTACCGAGAGCTCCAGGGCAAGCCTGTCTTTATAGGTCTGGGGAATCTCTTTCCCTCTGAATATCTCCGTGAGTCCTTCGCTCGCCAGCTTGTGAAGATATTCGTCCGGAGTCTCGCCGGTTTCCACCTTGTAACGGGGAAGCAGGCTCTCCCCGAGCTTGAATTCCACATTGCATCTCTCGGCAATAGCGATGGTATTGGCTATCGCCTCAGGGTAGTCCTTGAAGGCCTCTTTCATTTCATCCGGAGATTTGAAGTAGAACTCATCGGTGCTCAGTTTCATCCGGTTGGTGTCCTTCAGCGTTCTGGCCGTCTGGATGCAGAGCAGGATATCATGCGCCTTCGCATCTTCTTTCTTCAGGTAGTGGCAGTCATTCGTGGCAACAAGGCCGATATGGAGTTCCTGCCCAAGCTCAACCAGCTGCTTATTCACTGCCCGCTGCTCAGGCATTCCGTTCTCCTGGATTTCGAGATAAAAATTCTCAGGTCCCAGTATATGCTTGAACTGCAGGGCACGCTCACGCGCCCGGTCAAGATACCCTTTCTGGAGACAGAAGGGGATCTCACCTTTGAGGCAGGCGGACAGACCGATCAGGCCGCCGCTGTATTGTTCGAGAAGATCCATATCTATCCGGGGCTTATAATAAAAACCTTCGAGATATGCCTTCGTGACCAGGGTTACAAGGTTCCGGTATCCGGTATTGTCCCGGGCCAGGAGAATAAGGTGAAAAGCGGCCCCCTCGCCCTCATTCCCCCCGCGGTCCAGCCTGCTCGACGGTGCGACATATATCTCGCAGCCGATGATCGGCTTGATGCCGGCCTTTTTTACCTGTTTATAGAATTCGACCGCGCCGAAGAGGTTGCCGTGGTCGGTCATCGCAAGCGCAGGCATCCGGAACTCCTTCGCCCGTTCTACCAGTTCTTTGATGCGTATGGCCCCATCCAGAAGACTGTATTCAGTATGGAGATGCAGGGAGACAAAATCAGAATGATGCATACAGAAATATTAACGAATATACGGGTTTTGAGTCAATCGTGATCCGCAACATCAGGCCTGCACAGGAGATTAATTACGCGGTTTTTCTCTGTCCTTTATTCAGGTGATGGGTGAAATGCCAGGGTTCATTGGTTACAGCATCACCGCCGCGCAGCAGCAGAATGAAATTGCCGTACAATCTGGAGGTTACGCATAAAACTCCCAATAAAATTCACCAGTCCAAGCTATAACCTTATGTGTTATAATAGACTAACGTGATCAAGTCCTTTTCTGATAAAGAGGCAGAAAAACTCTATGTCACCGGCGGAAACAGAAAGTTTCAGGAGGCTGTCTGCAATGTCGGGGTCAGGAAGCTGGACTACCTGAATGGAGCTACGAGTCTGAATGATCTTCGCATGCCTCCGGGCAACCGGCTTGAGCCTCTAAAGGGACAGTATGAAGGTAAATATAGCATCAGAATAAATAATCAGTTCCGGATTGTGTTTAAGTTTATTGATTCTGATGCCTACGATGTTGAAATAACTGACTACCACTGAAGGAGCGTACTATGTTTAACCTAAAGAGAAAGCCGACACATCCCGGAGAGATTCTGCTGAAGGATTTCCTAGAGCCGCTTGGCCTTACACAGTCGCTCATCGCCAAAGAGATTGGGACAACGTTTCGGTCAATTAATGAGATTGTGAACGAGAAGCGGAATATCAGTCCGGAGATGGCGGTCAGGCTGGCAAGGTACTTCGGCACCTCAGAGGAACTCTGGATGAATATTCAGGCTCAATATGATTTATACGCTGTAAAGACAAAGCGCAGGGATATCCTCAGGCATATCAAACCGTACAGCGAACTGCACAAAGAGACTATCACGGCCTAAGGGCCTGCAGAAGGAAGTTCCTCGCATCCTGCGACTCCCTTGCCTTGATTATAACCGCCGGAGCCTGGAGAAGAATTTGGCGGTCCCAACGGGAATCGAACCCGTGTTGTCTTCTTTATCCCTGTTATCAATGGCTCTTATGTCCTTAGATACCCGTTACATAGACCGGAAGATAGTGTCAAGTGTGTTGGTATATCGTAATGACGTCCGCTTCCGTGTCCACGAATTGGAAATGAAGCCGACACCGGGAAGTGTGTCCGGTCGGCGTGCAAAGATTCAGGGGTACAGCGAGAAGTCAAAGCGACGCTACAGGGAATATCTTCGTAATACGGCACATTTATGGAGTCACGAAATGCAGTTGTCATATGCATGGGATTACCCCACTAGTGGCCCCACTGTAAAAAACCATCGCAAGCTTTTTATTGAATCTCTTCAACGCGAGCACAAGGGAATTAATTGGACATGGCGGCTTGGGTTTCAGCAGAAGAGAGGGAACAACGGAATGGGGTATGCACCGCATTTTCATTTTATGACCGATCGCTTTGTCGATAAAGATTGGATAGCTGATACTTGGGCGCGGATCGTCGGGTCATCTGATGCAAATCATAGAAAGGCAAGTACACACGTTGACAAGATCCGCAACACGGACGGGATTATAAACTACATGGTCAATTACATGGCGAAAGATGCCGAAACTAATGTGCCAGAAGGCTTTGAAGACGTTGGCCGTTTTTGGGGCATAGAACGCGGTATTGTTGAGTGTGAAGAGTATCTGATGAAACTGCTGGTATAATTGTTAACAATAGAAATGAGGCGCAGAGGCCAACCAACCTTCAAAAAACGAGCTTATTTCTCTTCGCCGGATATGATTTGTTAAAAGCAGCTATTTCATTTGCCCGTAATATGTGATGGATTTCAGTCCCAAGAGAAGATGCTCAACATAATCAAACTTTTCCTCTGGATCGCCTGCGACTGCACCAAATTTTATCTCTTTTTTCATTTCAGGTTTAACGATACGAACATATCCTGAGCCGTTAACTGCCCAATATGTGATGAACGCCCCACTAGAAAAAGGAATCAATTCTATGTTGTCCCTTGAGGCCCAATAATATTTATCATCAACTTTTGTGATTGTGCATTTGAAGTTGCTGGCCTTTTCTTTGTTTAAGTTTTGAGGTAAGCGGGCAACACCGCCTTCGCTGATTTTTATTTCTGGATTGCCGGTGAATATGACTGCTCCTTCTGCATACAGAGGAAACGCAACCATTAGAAAGATAACCGATAGAATTATTTTTCTCATTATCATTCTCCTTTTAACGTCGGGCATATCCCGCGTGAGCAACCACTTTCGCAAGATGCCGACAGCTTGTTCCGCGTCACGTTGTTGCCGTTATGACTTATTTGATAAATCTCTATATAAGGCTTTCATTTCTTGTTCTTGTTGTAACACTAAGGACGTGACAATAACCACAATCATCAGAGGGGGCATTACCCATAAACAGAAGCCCAGCTTTAGCCACGATAGTAGAGGGCCAAACAAAGACACAATAATGAAAACGAAAATATCAAGATTATGACCTTTTGGACCATAGATAATTATTTTCTTGCTATTGTTCTCCAGTAAACCAAGGTTACGATTAAGTTGCATGTCAAGTATTTTTTCTATTTCATGAATACGATACACTTTGCTCATGTATATTTGACGATAATGATGCGCAAAAAGAATCCAAACTGCTAATAATGTTGAAATAAACAAACTAATAAACCCGATAGTTTTCTGATCCGATGTATTGCCCTGAAAAATAATGCCCCACAATACCAATGAGCCCGCGACGAGAAGTGAGCCAGATTGCCAACGGAAGGAGTCAAAATGATTAAAGCCGGCAACTGCAGCCTGGTACTCAGCGAGTAACCTTTGATTGTCTACATTATTACACATAAGTATTGCTTGTCATAACGAAATGCATAAGTCGCACCGCCGCAGCCCTATGCGAAAAAAAAGACCGGCACTATTCGGCGTCGATCTCAATGCCTTTGTCAAAAGCTCCGTTTTATTCATTGTTAGATTTTGCAATTAAAAAAACGTCTTAGTGATTTTCCCAGTGCCATCTATTAGTTCAGCGACTTCTTCCTCTGTGGGTTCACGATGCTTTTTATGCCCGCACAAGTTTCTAAGGTCACCCAGTCGTTGCACAAAGCGCCATTGCGGTACATCTATCGTATTATTGCTTTTCAATAAATCATTAAAATCAGCGATTGAAGGGTCTTTCTTCTTTATTGTTAGTCCATGATGCTTGCAAACTTGAGAGAGATGAAATTCGAGCACGACACCGGCGACGACGCCGGCAGCACGAAGATAGCCATTTTTGTGAAGTTCACGAGCAGCGCTTAATTCCGAATCAAATAAATCTGCCTGAACTAATTGTTGAATGTCAAAAAGGCTACTTTCAAATCGCGATGTTAGTGACTTTAAGATTGCGAGCTGCACTGCGAAGCGCATTATTACTGCAGCAAAGTCGTCAAACGGCATTTCGCCGGAATACTTGTTTGGAGTTGCACGTAACCCTATGAGCCAGTCTTGAATTTTGTATGTGGTAGAATCCACGCTTTTACGCTTAGAATCGGCTTTATAAAATGTCTCAAATTCGCTAAGGCGGTCTGGCAGTAATTGCTTTATGACGGTAAATGCTTCTGTGTACCATTTTTGGTACTTACTCTCAAATGAGCCGGCGACTTTCTTTCTGACTTCTTGATGCTCTTTATCGAGTTTTTTCCCTTGTTTTTCTAGTGCCAGAAAGGTTAGGTCAAGATACATATCCTGGCCGAGTTCAATCACGGCGGTGAGATCTTTCTTGTATTTGTCTAAGTTCGTCATTATTTTCACCTTTCAACGACAGCCTGAGCTGACCCGGCCACGGTCGCAAGACTGAAAAAGAAAAGCGGCTATTCCGGGTCGGCCTCGATGGCCTTAAGTTTTCTTTTTTTCAATGGTATAAAAAAGTTCGGGTGGCCCTTCGTGCCCCTTGCATCTCGCGTACATCTGAAGTGATAGCGGTGATGGTGTAATGTCCGCCATGCCTGACTCCATGCTAATGCCACCCCCAGCCATAGTTCCACCAATTATTTCGAGACTCCTGAGGTGATCCAATTCTCTATCAATGCGATGTAAATCTTCGGATTGCACAATGGACATAACATCTTGGATTGTTGTTTCCAACTTTTCAGGATATAGTAAATTATGGCCAGAAAGCTTTACTGTTGCATGTGTACAGCCGTATTCAATTATTCTTGCTTGCAATGAAGTAATTTGTGCAAGAATATTAAGAAAAATAATATTTGATTCGTCTTTGCCATCCTTTGTACATGATGATGCAAGCAAGCCAGCCCAGAAAGATTTCACTGTGTCGTCATCAGACCAGGAACCTTCGGAAAGAATATTCATAACCAGTCTTGGATGGGCATGCACATCTACTAAGTAATTACTGATTAATATCTGCTCGGCTTCTTGAGCAATCTTGATAGCATTTGTAGCTCTCCATGCGCTAACCTTATCGCGTAACAACAAGCCGAATTCTTCCGCAGCTGGCAAGCATATTCTGCTCAAGAATGAGCCGGCACCATCGACGACACCTTTTGCAATGGTATTTAGGGTTTCGCCATATGGGGCGAGGCCAAGCAAATCACTTGTCGTTTTTTTGTCATCTGCCATTTATGACTCCTTTATATTTGAAACTTAATATTCTTTTTTATGCCGCTGCGATGCTTTTCTGAATATTTGTATTCAACCCGTATTTTGAGGGACAAAACAGAGGAATAATGCCCCATTTTGGCGGTATAGTTCGGCTGTCCAATTATTGCGAACAAGGCATTCAGGGAATAAGCAGTTTTGCTGATTCGATAACAACACAAATCCCCCCCTTCGTTGGCATTCTCTCCACGGTAAACAGTTATTTTATACCTTGCGGTTCAGAGGAGTGTCAACATAAATCATCACCCCTTAACTGAAATGCACCAATCGGAACGGCGCTAGACGGTTCAAGCTGTTAGCGGAGCAGTCTTTGACAGCTATAGCAACCACCTTTTACGAACGCATCATCTCGAAGGCACCTGCACCGTTGCTGCGACAATGGAACGGTTACCCGGGGCCGGAATGGATATTCGAGAGGTTCAGGAGCTTGTGGGATGCAGACATAGGGTCAACGATTGTGTGCGTCGAGGTTCCAAAAAAGCGGTTACGGGACGAGATCAAGAAGCGGGGGGCTTTTTTCAGTGCTCCCGGTGCTCCTGATATTCAAGCCACTCCTCAGCAGTGCCAGGGAGCTTTGTTTTCAATTTCCGGGGTTTCATTCCTGTTGTAGTTTTATAATAAATCTTGTAAAATCAATCACTTTTAAGGTTTGGCGGTCCCAACGGGAATCGAACCCGTGTTTTAGCCTTGAGAGGGCCACGTCCTAGACCGCTAGACGATGGGACCAAGATGGCTGGGGAGAGAGGATTCGAACCCCTATAAGCAGATCCAGAATCTGCCGTCTTGCCCTTGGACGACTCCCCAA
>PNOC01000064.1 GCA_013824615.1 Thermodesulfovibrio sp. | reverse complement strand
TCTCCCGGTCATACAGGAACAAGAAAATGATCAGAGAATTTCTTCGAGAACGACCTCGAAGGTCAGAACCTTGCCGGCCAGGGCATGGTTACAGTCCAGGGTAACAGACTTCTCCGACATCCCGGTGACTGTAGCCACGATAGGCTGCCCGTCAGCACGGTATAACTGCATCTTCTCGCCTATCTGTGGGGGGTTCATGCCCTCCAGGCGGGCCTTGTCGTATTCAAAAACCCTCTCCGGGAAATGCACGCCATAGGCTTTTTCCGGACACATTACAATTGTCTTTCGTTCACCGATGCTCATACCAATAAGTCCTTCTTCGAGACCTGCAATGAATTCGCCATGGCCGAGTTTTAACTCCAGAGAGGCCCCTCCCTCGGAGGTGTCGAACACCGTGCCGTCTTCCAATTTACCGACATAATGAATTCTCACGGTATCGCCCTGTTTAACTATCGACATAAAAGATCTCCTTGTTTTTTAGGTATCTTTTATTATAACTATTTGACAGAGGTCTTGTCCCGCAGACAAAAAATGCGGGAGGTATGGAAACCTCCCGCATTCGCAGCCGCAACTGCCATGCTTAAACTATCTCTTGAGGTTCACCATCTCCTGCATAAGTTCGTCGGTCGTGGTGATTATTCTTGAGTTTGCCTGAAAACCCCTCTGGGCGGAGATCATCTGGACAAACTCCTGTGCAAGGTCAACATTCGACTGCTCCAGCGTATTCCCGAGCACCCGGCCGATCCCCGAGGTCTGGGCAGTGCCGACAATAGGCTGGCCTGAATCAAAGGACTCTCCGTAAAGATTTCTCCCCAGCTTGGTAAGTCCCGTAGGAGCAACGAACCTTGCCAGGGCAATCTGCCCGATGTTCCTTGTCTGTCCATTGGTAAAGACTCCGCTGATAATACCGGTGTCAGAGAGTGACATGCTCTTGAGCGACCCTGCTGCATAGCCGTCCTGACTCAGCGTGAGAACAGAAAACGGTGACGCAAACTGGGTGGAGCCGTTCAGTCCGGTCCCGGGGATAGGGTCTCCGGTCCCGGTCCCGTAGTCAAAGGAGATGGAACTGGCGATAACACCGCCACCCCAGGTGAACGTCAAAGCAGCCACGTTGTCAGTCGCGAGTGACCCTCCGACATTGGGTGCAGTACCATCGTTGAACGTCAGGTTCTGGGTGCCTGCCTCCACATACTGGTTCGTGGCATCTTTATAGACGTAATGCGCTGTCCACGCATTAGCCGCGGTCTTTACGAAATGCGCCGTGACATCGTGGGCACCGCCCTGGGAATCGTAAACCGTAATGGTGGTTGACTTATTATATTGCGTCGGGTCAGGAGGAGTGACCGAGGGTGAGACAAATGCCCAGACCTTGGCATTCTCGGTAGCATCGAAATTAACCGCTATGTTTGCGTTTGCGGTAATCTGAGAGGGGGTCTGGGTTCCGGTAATCTGGAGGTCTCCCCTGCTGCCGGTGATGTTGCCTGAGGCATCAGCGATAAAGCCCTGGACAACCAACCCGTCGGTGTTAACGATATTGCCGCTTCTGTCCACAGAGAACTGTCCGGCCCGCGTATAATAGCGGGCGCTGCCATCCGATACGATGAAAAAGCCGTCGCCTTCAATCCCCATATCGAGCACACTCTCAGTGCTCTGCAGAGAACCCTGGGAATAGAGCGGGGAGACCCGGCTGACATTAACACCTCGTCCGACCTGGGACCCGGCCCCGGCCCCGGAAAGGGACTGACTGAGCACATCTCCAAAGGCCACCCGGCTGCCTTTAAACCCGACGGTGTTCATATTAGAAATATTGTCGCCAATAACCGAAAGGGTTGTCCCGTTTGCATTCATACCGCTTACGCCTGTCCATAGTGAAGTCAACATACCAAATTCCTCCTTGAGCTTTTATTGAATTATTAAGAGATTTCCTGAATATCGCCAAAGGCCACGGTCTTGCCATTGTCGAGCATTATCTGTGTAGTTCCGTTACTGACCGAGATGCTCGTTGCCTTGCCCGATGTCCCGTCAGCAGTCTTTATAGTCCTGCCGATGAGGCCGACGGCCGATGCACTGTTCACCTGCTGCTGCGCAGTGGCCAACTGCTGCATACCACTGCTGAGGTTATAGAGCTGCTCCAGAGAGCTGAACTGCGCCAACTGTGCTGTAAACTCCGTGCTGTCAAGCGGTTTCAGCGGGTCCTGATACTTCAACTGACTGGTAAAAAGTTTCAGAAACTCGTCTTTTCCCAGAGCCTTTCCTACTGCGCTTGCTGATGTGATATCCATAATGTATTCCTCCTTATTAGACAAAGATACTTACGATATTACTGTTCGCTGAACGGACCGGCAGCGGAGCTGCCTCTGTCACCTTTTGGGCCTCAGAGCGCTGTTGCCCTGATGGACCCTGCTGCATCTGTTCCCTGCCGTCTCTCAGGCCAATGGAGAGGCCCCCAATCATATGCCCATCAGCAGCCAGTGCGTTCATGATATCCGGCAGGTTCTGCTCAAGCATATTCCTGGTCTGAACATCAGAAGCACTGATGCGGGCATGTATCTGACCACTGCTGAGGTTCACTTCTATATCAAGTTTGCCAAGACCTTCGGGCTGCACCGTCAGTTCGAGGCTGCTGGCATTCACTTTGGTCACCTGAAACACCTGGTCCTGCACCCTTATCGTTCTGGGGACTTCAACTGCCTCATGCAGCCGCTGTATACTTTCAGACCTGACCGCGGCATCAACGCCGGCAACTCTGCCATCAGAAACAACAGGTGTCTCAGAAGTCGTACTCCTGATATTTTTATGGTCTATTCCCTCCGCCCGTACTTTTTCTGAGGGCTCACTTTCGGGCCTGGTAACCACATCGGGTTTCAATGCTGCTTCAGACGCTTCAATAACGTTCTCACTACCGGGTGCATTAAACGCCAGGTTTGTATTCCTGCCTGCAGCAGAAGTTCCACTCCCTGCATCGTCCTTCGCGTTCCCGATCCTGGAAGAGACGAGAGCAGGAGTCAGTTCCAGCGTAGTATCCTCAGTGGCCTTCAGGAGGCTCTCAGCAGGATAAACAACAGTCTTCTCCACAGAACTGCCAGAGTCAGACACGATACCTTTTGCGTGAACTGAGGGAGTTCCCGATTGCATATTCCTTCCAGAACCCTCCGGCAGCTGCACGTTTGCAGCAGCGTAAGACTCAGTCCTTTCTGCAAAGCCTCCGTCAAGCGCGTCTGCTCCTTTTGGCTGAACTGCGGAACTCACTGCAGTGGGATCATTGGTTCCGAAACGATCGGCACTGCCAGAGACCTCGGGCGGCGGCGTCACGCCTTGAGGGACTGAGGAAACTGCTGCTATTACAGATGCAGCTTCTGTCATTGTCATCTGCGCTGATGGTGGCACCTCGGCCTGCCCCGTGCCGTCTGCCAATGTATAGGTTGCTGCTGCATGTTCCTCTTTGGAGGGCTGAATGAAACCGGAAAAGAAAATACCGAAAGTATTTCCAGCGGGCATAGACTGAGGGGCTGCCACCGGCAGAGTCTCTGACATTAAGTCAAAGAGGACCAGACTACTGTTCGGGTCTGCTCCGGGTTTGTTCTCAGCAGTCTCTTTATCCACAAGGGTCCCCGGGTTGCTGTCAGCAGTGCCCGGATTATCTTCAGCAACTGCAGCGGGTGTGTTCAGGGAAATAGAAAATAAGCCTGCGAACATGCTGGTAAAGGAACTCCCGGCATCTTCTGAGCCAGACTTTTCCAGCCTTTGCTCCCTGGTCACAGGGACCTCGGGCAGACCGGGCATTATGGGTAGCATTGCGTTCATGCCATTGCTATTTCAAGATGCGTGCCAGAAACAGCACAGCACGACGATAAACAGAAAACAGTTTAATCATAAACTGCTTATAGGCAGGATATGCACAAAAAGACTGTGAAGCCCTCACCTGAAGTGCGCTGCAAACCCTTTATCTAAAGGCATCTGAAAGATTCAGGACAAACAGAAATGACAAGCAGGCAGCGGGGACTGTGATTCGGCTGAAAGACTCTGCTACAGAAAACTTTGGCAGGCTACTGTTTGCACTGCGAACAAGGGGCGCGGAAAAATCTTACTGGGTAGGAATTTTTTTCACAGTCTTTGACATCTGTGAAGAAAGAGCTGCCGCTGTCCTGGGCTCCATGGCCGCGATGACCGCCCCGGCCTTTTTGCTCTTCATCTTGGAAAGTATCTTCAGGGAGGTGGCCTCGTCCATCGCCGAAAGCCGGGCTGCGGCATCTTCAGCAGACATGGCCTCGTATGCCTTCACCACATGTTCGAGTCTTTCATTCTTTGTAGCATCGATAGTCTTGAGCGCCTCCTCAAGCTGACCCAGGAGCCTTGTATACTTTTCAATCCGCTCGTCAACATCTTTCTTGAGCACCTTCAGGCGCTCTTCCTCTTTCTTGAGGACCTCTTCCCTGTCCTGGAGTTCCTGCTTCTTCTTCTCAACGAACTTCAGCATATCGTCGTCCGCCGCAGGAGGTGCCGCAGGCAGGGCAGCAGAAAACACGAGAAGCAGACCCATGACCGCTGCCACCACCAGCACGAAGAACCGTTTACTGTTCATCTTTCCCGTGCCTCCTGGACAAGAACAGGTAATCGCTCTCCTTCTGCGCCAGGCCATCCTGCTCCTTCACCTGCTCTTTTACGATTTTTTCCTTCAATTTTTCCAGCAGCTTTCCGTCGCGGTGGGCCTCAAGCAGTGCCTGCTGTATCTCCTGCAATTCGGCTATGCGCCGCAGGATCGAGCGTTTCTGCTGCTCCATGTTTTCATAAAGCTGGGAAAAATAGTTAGAAAAAAGCTCAAATTCATGTGCGGCCACAGCTGAAGTCTGCTGCCGCTTTTCATATTTTTCAACGGTCTCTGCAAAAACCTTTTCGAGTGCAGACAGGAGTTCTTTCTCGACCTGAATCAGTTCATGTACTTTTCGGACCTCAGCCTCAAGCTCTTCCTTCCGGTAGTTCTTGATTTTGAGTATCTGGGATATGGTCTTAAGCCTACTCATGTTTCATCTCATCAAAAATACAGAAGAGCCCCTGAAGACTGTCTCCGAAATCCCGCCGGTCGTTCATCCCCTGCCTCAGGTATGTCTTGAGACGGTCATGTATACGCACGGCATAGTCCACCTTGGGGTTTGTCCCTTCCTTATAGGCGCCCAGATTGATCATATCTTCAAATCTTTTGTAGGTGGCAAGGGCCTCGATAAACCGTCCTGCATACTCCTTGTGTTTCCCGTCAACAATATCGGGCATTACCCTGCTGATCGATTTCAGAACGTCTATCGCCGGGTACTGGTTCTCCATAGCGAGATCGCGCGACAATACAATGTGGCCGTCAAGTATCGAGCGGGCGGTGTCCGCCACCGGCTCGGTCAAATCATCTCCCTCGACCAGCACGGTATAAAGACCGGTAATGCTCCCGCGTCCCTCCACCGTTCCGACGCGCTCCAGCAGTTTCGGCAGGAGGGCAAAGACCGAGGGGGTATAGCCCTTGGCTGCCGGCGGCTCACCGATGGCCAGCCCTATCTCACGCTGGGCCATGGCAACGCGGGTGAGGGAATCCATAAGCAGCAGCACATGGTCGCCGCGCTCCCGGAAATACTCGGCAATGGCAGTAGCCGTAAAGGCTCCGCGTACCTTTGCCAGGGGAGGCTTCTCTGAGGTCGAGACAATCACTATCGATTTTTTCAGGCCCTCGTCTCCCAGATCGCGCTCAATGAACTCCCTGACCTCCCGGCCCCGCTCACCGATAAGCGCGATGACATTCACCTCCGCATCGGTATACTTGGCAATCATGCCGAGCAGCACACTTTTCCCAACACCGCTCCCTGACATTATTCCCACCCTCTGTCCCCTGCCGCAGGTGAGCAGCCCGTTGATCGTCCGGATGCCGAGATCAATAGGATCTTTAATGCGGCGTCTTGTCAGCGGATTAGGAGAAGAAGAAAAAAGAGGGTAGTCGACGCCCTGGATAGGGCCCTTGCCGTCAATCGGATTGCCGGCATCATCGAGGATCCTTCCCACCAGGCCTGGCCCCACTCTCACCGACACCTTTTTGCCTATGGGATAGACCCAGCTGCCCGGTTTAATACCCGTGAGTTCTCCGACCGCCATCAGCATTACTTTGCCGTCCCGGAAGCCGACCACCTCGGCATCAACATCCCCGCCGTGGTCAGTGCGTATCTTACAGGCCTCACCAATGCTGACACTGATGCCGGTGGCCTTCATGATGATGCCGGTAATCTCGTCTATCTTCCCATAAACGGTAAGAGGATCAGCCTGCTGCGCCGCCCTGATATAGGGGGTAAGATCAATGAGCGCCAAGGTTCCCTTCGATGTTGTCTCTCATATTCTTCAGCTGCAGATCAAGGTCTGTGACAACCTCCTCCCTGGCTCCGATCACCACAGCCCCGTTGAGCGGGGCCGCCGGGTCGAGATCAAAAACAATATCAGGATGAAGTTCGAGCAGAGCGGGCTTCATTGTGGTGAAGAGTTCCTGCAAGCGCGGGTTGATCCGAATGGTGATCGTCCCGGATTTTTCTATCCTGCGCAGGGCCTCTTTCACGATCTGAACCAGCAGTTCCGGTTTGATTGACAGCTCTTCCAGCACGATCCGCCGGGCTATGATCTGTGCCAGGTCCATGATCTGCGGTTCGATCTCGGCGACGACCTGCTGTCGCACGGCCTGCAGGTCATCAATGATCTTTTCAAGTCTGTCCAGCAGGACCGCGGCTTTCTGTCTGCCCATCTCCAGCCCGGCCTGCTCCCCTGCGGCAAACCCTTTTTCATACGCCTCACGCTCAATCTCTTCAGAGCGCCGGCCGGTGGAGTAGGCTGCAAGAGACTTCTCCGTATTGCCTGCGCCTGCTCGCACCGAATCCATTTTCTTGAGAGCCGGCATATCAAACACCTTGCCGGTGTGAAGCTTAACCACTCTGCCTTTGCTAAACAAGCTCCTCACCCCCCTTGCCGCCAATCGAAATCTTGCCCTCTTCTTCCAGCTTCCGCGTCACCCGGACGATGTTCTGCTGGGCCTTGCTGACGTCGGAGACCTTGACCGGTCCCTTCACCTCCATATCCTCCTTGAGGATCTCGGCCGCACGCGACGACATGTTTCTGAAAATCTTCTCCTTCAGTGCATCCGAGGCGGTCTTGAGTGCAAGCGACAGGTCCTCGGTGCTGATCTCCTTCATGATCATCTGGATGCCGCGGTCATCGAGCTTGACCAGATCGTCGAAGACAAACATCAGCTGCCGGATAGAGTCGGCAAGGACGTTATTCTGGGTCTCAATATTTTCGAGTATCATCTGCTCGGTCGAACGGTCCGTACGGTTAAGGATCTCGGCAATCGCCTTGGTACCGACAAATTTCGTACCTTTTCCCTTGCCGACGTCAATCTGGCCTTTAAGTACATCGTTCAGTTCCTCGATCGCGTTCTTCGGCAGCCGCTCAGTCTGGGCCACGCGCATCGCAATATCAGCTTTTAGCTTGTCCGGAAAGGTCGCCAGGACATCGGAGGCCTGGGCAGGCTCCAGCAGGCAGAGGACAAGCGCAATCGTCTGCGGGTGTTCGGTCACCAGAAAATTCGAGAGGGTCTTGGAATCTACCCATCTGAGCGCATCGATCGTGTCCTCTTTCGAGGCCAGTTCGAGGATCTTGTCGGCACTCTCGTCGCCCAACCCTTTTGAGAGGACTTTTTTTACATATTCCTCGCCACCCAGATGGACAGCTCCTTTTGAGATTTCACCCTCAATCTCTTTGAAGACGTCTTCAATCTCCGTCTGCTTCATGGCCTGGAGTCTGCTGATATGGGTGCTGATCTTACCGACCTCTTTCACATCAAGACTTTTCATGATTTCTGCAGCGACCTCTTCGCCGACCACGCTCAGAAAAACTGCTGCCTTCTCATAACCAGTGATCGCCATCTACCGCGCCTCCAGCCAGCCTTTGATCAGGCTGGCCGCCTGCTGCGGGTTCTTCTTTGCCCAGTCTATGACTTCCTGCTCCATCGGTATCCCCTTTGCTTTCATCGCCTGCTCAAGTTGTGCCACGGACTGCGGCAGAGGAAACTCTCCCCCTGCCTGGGAACCGCGCGGTACTGACGACAGCGTCCCCAGCAATGGCTTCAGGATCATGATATAGAGAAGGAGCACGCCGATAAGCGGCACCAAAAACTTGGCTGCGGTGGTGATGTAATACATATAGTTGACCGGCACCGGAGCGATCTCTTCCTTCGGAATACCTTCAAACTGCATATTGATGATCTTCACTTCGTCCCCGCGGTCCGCGGTAAAGCCGATCGCGTTCTTGACGAGTTCTTCATAGCGCTTCAGATCCTCGCCGGAGCGCGGCGTATATTTCTTTTCTTTTGCGTCCTTTTCAGCGACCTCAAGGCCATCGACAAGTACCGCGACAGAAAGCCGCTTCAGCATTCCGGTGGGATTAACCACGTGGCTGGTCACCTTGCTTATTTCGTAGTTGGTCGTATCATGCTGCTTCTGTGACTGGTTCTGGCTGCCTGAAGCCTGAGGTGCCGCAGCCTTCCCCGGTATGTTCGATGCCACACCCGGAACTCCGCCGGTCCCGGCAGCAGTTGTTTTTTCAAGCTGCTTCTGTTCACTGCGGATGACCTGCCCGTCCGGATCATATTTTTCTTCCGTCTTCTCACTCCGGGTAAAATCGAGATTGGCGGTAACACGGGCGCGGAGCTTGCTTTTTCCGATAACCGGCTCAAGGATACCGACAACCCTCGATTCAATCTCCTTCTCAAGGTTGCGCTGGTACTCCAGCTGGCTGCTGCTCAAACCGACCGCGGCATCATCCCCCGGCCTGGTCAGCATATCGCCGCGGGCATCGACAACCGTCACATCTTTAGGGTTCATCCCTTCGATGCTGCTGGAGACCATATGCACGATGCCCTGCACCTGGTTCTGAGCAAGGGTCCTGCCGGACCTGAGCTTCACGAGAACAGAGGCACTCGGCCGGTTGTCAACCTGGTTAAAAAGAGTCTTTTCAGGAATCGCAAGATGCACGCGGCACTGCTCCACCTCGGAGAGCGACATGATCGTCCGGGAGAGTTCTCCCTGCAGGGCCCGCCGGTAGTTCAGTTTCTGGACAAAGTCGGTCGTACCGAAATCTGTCTTGTCAAAGAGTTCAAAGCCGATACCGCCGCCATGCGGCAGCCCCTGGGCAGCCAACTGCAATCTCACCTCGTAGACCTTGTCAGAAGGGACAAGGATGCCCCCGGCCTCGACACGGTAGGGAATTTTCAGTTCCTTCAGTTTCTGGGCAATAGGTCCTGAGTCTCCCTCGGAGAGGTTGGCATACAACAGATGATAGTCAGCCTGCTGCGACCACGAAAAGAGCAGGACGATACTGGCCACCGCGATGATGAGCACCGCAAGGACTATCGCCTTGTTCTTCAGGGGCATTGCACCGATTCCTTCAATAATATTCGCCATAGTATCCTCTAGATCTGCATCCTCATAACTTCTTCATACGCAGTGAGAAGCCTGTTTCTGACTTCAATCATCGTCTGAAAAGACATATCCGCCTTCTCCATCGCAATAATCGCCTGCGTAACATCGCCGCCGGAAGCCAGTTCTGTAATGGCTCTTTCTGCCTCACTCTGGACCTCTGTCACTTTTCCGACAGCATCCTTCAGCACCGCATCAAAGCCAGCCCCGGCCTCACTGCCGGATACCTTTGACTGCAGTGCATTCTGGCTTATCCCTGCCCCGGATATCTTTAGGTCTGACATATCTACCTCCCTATCTCGAACGATTTGGTGACCATGCCCTTGGACATATTGAAGGCGGCTACACTTGCCTCATAGGCCCTCGTGGCCATCATCATATTGGTCATCTCTTCGATCACGTTCACATTCGGCATCGCTACATAACCGTTTTTGTCTGCATCAGGATGTCCCGGGTCATAGACCATCGTGGGCGGTGTCCTGTCCTCGACGATCTGCGAAACCTGGACGCCTTCAAGCCCCTTCTCTCCGGTTTCGACTTCCTTGGTCGAAAATACCACATCTTTTCTCCGGTAAGGCCCTCCCTCGAGTGTTCTGGTCGAGTGCGCATTCGCCATATTTGAGGCAATCGAGTTCATCCGTGTCCTCTGCGCCTCGAGAGCAGAGGAACTTACCCTGAATACGCCGAACCAGTCCATTAGGATCTCCTCAGTGCGTTGCGGTACATCCGCATCTTGGAAGACAGGAGCTTGACACCGGCGTCATGCAGAAGTCCGTTTTCCGTCATTTTGGCAATCTCCATATCGAGCTCAACGTTATTGCTGTCTCCCCAGGCACCTGCCTTTTCAGTGCTCATGGTCCCTGACGTGCCGGCCGCCCCCTGAGATGTCCTGACATGCTGCGGGGCGGTCGTCTTCAGTTCAAGCTCAGCGCCTGCAACAAACTCCTTGAAATTAATATCTTTTGCCTTGTAGTTTGGCGTATCAGCATTCGCAATGTTTGAGGTGAGGACCCGATGACGCATATTCGTCCCGTTGATAATTCTCTCCAGAATATTAAATCCGCTGTCCATGGCATTTCTCCTTTGCATATCGATCTATCATAATTACAATACAATAATCATGCCAACTGCCGCGGGAGGAATCAGGGCTGTCTGAACAGTTTCTTTGGGTGGTACGAGGGTATATTTCTTCAAGGTATCAGCCGGTAGGAAAATCTTTCCCATATTCATGCAGCTTATTCCTGATAGTCCTGACACTGACCCCCAGGAGTTTTGCCGCCCTGGTCTTGTTGCCATTTGTCTCTTTCAGCGTCCTGAAGATAAGGTCCTTCTCCATTTCCTTCAGTCCGGCCCCCCCGGCTGTGACCAGGGCGGGTGTGGCAGGCTGATCATCGATCATAAAGTCGGCGACCGAGATCATCCCGCCGGGACAAAGGAGGGCCGAGCGCTGAATCGTGTTTTCGAACTCCCGGATATTTCCCCGCCATTGGCGGTTCTGAAGGAAGACCATTGCCTCGGCGGTAAAACCTTCGATCGTTTTGTTGAACTGGCCGCTGAACTTTTTCAGGAAATAACCGGCAAGAAGCGGTATATCCTCCGGCCGGTCCCGCAGACTCGGAATATGCAGAGGAAATACACTCAACCGGTAATAGAGGTCTTCCCTGAACCTGCCTTCCAGGCTCTCGGTATTGAGATCCCGGTTCGTCGTGGCTATGACCCGGATATCCACCGGCACGGGATGCCTGCCGCCGACACGGTCGACCTCCTTCTCCTGCAGCACGCGCAGCAGTTTTGCCTGGAGGGACATCGGCATCTCCCCGATCTCATCCAGGAGTATGGTCCCCCCATTGGCAAGTTCAAATTTTCCGATTTTTTTGTCCGTTGCACCGGTAAAGGCCCCCTTCTCGAAGCCGAACAGTTCTGATTCCATAAGCGTATCGGGAATAGCTGCACAATTTACGGCAACAAAGGGCTTATCCTTCCTGGCGCTGAGCCTGCAGATATAGCGGGCCAAAAGTTCCTTGCCCGTCCCGCTCTCGCCGGTTATCAGGACCGTGGTATCGCTGGCCGCAACATTCTCGCTCAGCTGGAGAAGGCGCTTCATCCTGGGGCTTTCAGTAACGATCTCCCGGTCTTCGGTGAACCTGCCCATGATTGCATCAATCTTGGCATTGAGGGAATCAAAGGAAAAAGGTTTCATCAGATATTCGGAAGCCCCTTCTTTCATCGCCTCGACCGCGTTTTCGACCGTCGCATATCCGGTAATAATCAGGAAGGGGATCTTGCCGACTTTGCGCCGCGCCTCCTTCAGAAAAGCCAGGCCGTCCATCCGCGGCATCTTCATATCGGTAATCACCATCGCAAAATTACCTTTCTGCAGCCGGGCAATCGCATCCTGGCCGTCCTCGGCAGTTACCGCAGTGTAACCGAGACGCTGGACCGCCTCTCTGAGAGCAGCCCTCATCTCGGCGTCATCATCCACAACAAGGATTGGGTTCATGAAAATATGCCTTCTTTCATAAGCGTATCTCTTTTCGCTGCTGACTGCAAACACGGGAAGCAGAGCTGGAAGGTCGCACCCTCCCCGACCCTGCTTTTCACCCTGATAATGCCTCCGTGCGCCTGCATGATCTTTGAGGCTATGGTCAACCCCAGGCCGGTGCCTTTTTCTTTTGTACTGAAAAACGGGTTAAAGATACTCTCCTGTTGCTGCTCTTCGACCCCCGGGCCTTCGTCCCGGACCGACACCACGAAAAAATCCTCTTCAGGCGTAACGGTAATACTGAGCGTGCCACCCTCAGGTGAAGCGTGGATCGCGTTAATCAATATATTCAAAAAAACCTGCTTGAGGAGTTCCTCATCCCCGGACACGACCGTCCCTGCTTCCTCCGCCCAGATAAGTTGCAGTCCCCGGGTGTCCATCAGCGGACGCAGCATGAAGATCGATTCAGTGATCACCTGGGTCAGCGCCACCTCATGGAGTTGCGGCTTTTGAGGCCGGGCAAAGAGCAGCATATTCGTCAGTATGTTGTTCAGACTTCTGATGCCGGTCGATATGCCCTTTGCGAGTTCCATCTGTCCGGTACCTTCAAGTTCCCTTGCAAGCATGCTGGCATACAGCTCGATGCTGCATAAAGGGCTCCGAATCTCGTGCACGATTTTGGCAGCCATTTCACCCATAGCTATGAGACGATGGTTCCTCTCCTGCAGGGCCTCCAGCTCCCTGATTCGGGTGATGTCCTGAAACAGGATAACCTGCCCCCTGCTTCCCCCGTCCATATCCCTGATATCAGAGCGTGAAACAATAACATGGTGGCGCCTTCCGTCAATAACCAGCACTCCCTCGGGGCCATCTTTTTCGAGAGTGAAACTGAGCTGCTCGAAGGACACACCCGTCACTGCTGCAGCACTGAGGCCGAGAAACTCTTCTGCCGCGCGGTTGACCATGCTCACCCGTTTTTCAGGATCGAGTACAATGATAGCCTCGTGCAGGCTCTCAAGTATCCCCCGGAGAAAGTCCTTGGCCTCTTCGGTCTTGCTGAGGGCGTCCCCCAGTTGGGCATTCTTCTGGGCGATTTCACCGGTAAGATACTGGACCTTTTCCTGCAGTCTTGCATATGAAGACTCAAGGCTCTTTGATGCAAGAGTGAAATTCTGGAACGCCTCGTTCAGCTGGCTGATATCTTTCATGTCAGTTATTGCCCTCCAGGTATTTTTTCGACATGACCATTTCCCGAAGGCGCGCACCTGAGAGGCTGCCGACGGCCGAAGTCCCGGACGAGGCCTTTTTGAACAGCTCCTCCGCTTCTGAGCCGCTGGTCATCGACGCAACGCGGTAGAGGCACCAGGCATTAGCGGGATCTTTGACGAGGACAGCCCGGTAATACTTATTGGCTTCCTTCAGTCGTCCCAAGCCATAGGCGATATCAGCAAGAGCCGTCAGTGACTCCCGGTCACCGCCCACCTCTGCAACTGCCTTCTCAAACCGGGCAAAAACCCTGGCAGCATCCGGGGAGGCCCCCACGGCCGCGCCGAACGGGCTGAGGTCCTCCTGCCGGTATTTCCGTATCATCCCGAACTTCACAGCGGCTGCTGCATAGTTTTTTCCGGCCAGCAGTGTCTTTCCCTCAAGCCGCAGGATTTCATCTTCCAGTCCTTTTCTGTTTCGGATTTTCCCTAGATATTCCCTGGCGCGGACAGTATCTCCAAATTCTGCATAGAAAGAGGCTAGAGCAACAAGGGCGCTCCCCCTGACTTCATCAGAGCCGTTCTTCATCAGCCAGCGCAGGATATCGAACTGAGGCTTCCCGGTCCCTTTCAGCGCCTCTGCCATCTCGAGCAGAAATTTCTCCCTGCTGTTGTCAAGCAGCCACGGGCCGGCGGACTTCCATATTGCCGCGAGTTTTTCGGTCTCTTTCTTTTCATGGACATGGCGGAGTATCACCACCACCTGATCGATGGCCTCCTTGACCGGATAGCGCCTGAAAATCAATTCCTTCAGGATCTTCATGGCCTCGTCATGTTTTCCGTCCTTTGTATACAGCGAGGACAGCTTAAGGACAGCCTGATCACTCTCAGGGGTGTACGGAAAGTTAAACATCAGCTCCTGAAGCCTGGCACTGGCCTCTGCGGTCTTGCCGAGTCTGACCTCTGCCTCTGCCAGATGGAGCATGGCCTGCCTCCGGACTACCCGTTGGGATGACCCGATCGCTGTATTAAAAATGGTCATGGCCTTATCGGTATTCCCTTCCGCCAACGCCATCAACCCCAGACTGACCGAAGCCTTTTCCTTGAGGCCGGGCTCGGAAATCTGCACCAGGTACTTCTCGGCCTCAACAGGTTGGGACATTAAGCGGAAATTCTCGCCGATATAATAGAGCGTCTCGTCAAAGACAGGGGAAAGCGACACGTAGGGGCTGGCTGAATCAGCTGCCACAAAGTGCGTCTGCCGGTCCTGTTTGTTGACATAGGAGGCATCTCTCGCGAGCGCCACAGCATAGGCCTCATGCGCCTCCCGGACCTGCCCCAGCCGCTGCATGACCCCTGCCCTGGCATAAAGCACATCCGCATTGTCGTCCAGCTTATTGAGCAGTTGAAGCGCCTCCTTAAGCCTGCCTGAACCGATAAGTCCGGACACAAGCCCTGACTGGGCTCTGACCAGATTTTTTGACCGGGGAAACAACGAAAGGAACATCGAAAAATCATTGCTGGCCTCATAATAGTTCCTGAGCTTCAGGTAGGCTTCTCCTTTATTGAGGAGAGCTATCTCCTTCAGATCGCCTTTGGGGAAATAGAGATATGCCAACCGGTAATGCTGAAGTGCCTCCAGAGGTTTATTGACCGTGCTTAAGGCCTTGCCAAAGATGAAGTGATAATGGGCCGCAGACTGCAGATCTGCGGTATAGGCAGTCAGTATTCTTATGGCATCATCCGGCTTCTGGACCTTCAGGGCTTCCCATGCCTGCTTCAGCTGCGGCTGCTGCAGCTGTTCATCAAACTCTCCTCCTTCTGATACACCGGGGGAGGCAAACAGCAGCAGGATGGCCAGCAGCCTCAGCGCATTCATTATAGAACATACTTTATGCATAACAGAACATAAGAAAGCAACATGTATGCCACTACAACTTATTGATTTTAAATGATTTCAGGAATGATAAGGCGTCAATTATATGACATAAAGGGTCAGACTATCAGGAAGGAGAGGGTTCTTTGCCCTGCAGATCAATGCCCTTCTTCTTCAGCTTTTCGAGAAGTGTTGTCCGGTTCAGCCCAAGAAGTTCAGCAGCTTTCTTCTTAACTCCCCCCGACTTTTCGAGGGCCTGAAGGATAAGTTTACGCTCCATGTCATCAACCATGGCATTAAGGTCAACACCGTCATCCGGAAGGTTGAGAGCAGCAGGACCGCTGACAGCCAGCTTCTCTCTTCTGTCCCCGCATTCCCCGCCCGGACCAAAGAGAGAACTGAACCGTTCAGGGAGATCATCTGTTTTAATAATCCCGTCTTCGTCGAGAATCACCATCCTCTCAACAAGATTTTCAAGTTCACGGACATTGCCGGGCCAGGCATATAGTTTCAGGCACTCCATGGCCTCTGCAGCCACTTTCAGTACCTCCTTCTTTTTCTTCTTTGCAAAGCTGCTCATGAAATGCTCCAACAGCAGCGGAATGTCCTCCTTCCTCTCCCTGAGAGGCGGTATGTGGAGCGGAATAACACTGAGACGGTAGTAAAGGTCTTCCCTGAAGTTGCCTTCCTTGGTTGCCTGCTCCAGGTCGCGGTTCGTGGCAGCCAGGATGCGGACATCCACCTTTACGGTCTTCATTCCGCCGACCCGCTCAAATTCCCGCTCCTGCAGAACCCTGAGCAGTTTCACCTGAAGCGAGGGATGCAAGTCACCGATCTCATCAAGGAATATCGTGCCGCCGTCTGCCAGTTCAAACCTTCCGACCCGCGTATTGATCGCCCCGGTGAAGGCGCCTTTTTCATGGCCAAAGAGCTCTGACTCAAGGAGGTCCTTCGGAATGGCCCCGCAGTTGAGCGGAACAAAGGCGTTCTGTGCCCGTGAACTGTTATAGTGAATGGTCTTGGCGACCACCTCTTTTCCTGTTCCGCTCTCACCTGAGATCAGAACGGTGCTTTCCGTATCAGCAATTTTCTCGATAAGGTCGTACACCTTCTGCATCTGGGGGGAATTGCCGATCAGGCGATGAAAATCGTATTTGCTGCGGAGCTGCTTCCTGAGCATCACATTCTCTTTTCGGAGTTTAGAAATACTCAACGCCCTCTTAACGAGCAGCAGAAGCTCTTCGAGAATAAAGGGCTTGGTGACATAGTCAAACGCCCCGAGCCGCATGGCATCCACCGCGGTTTTTACTGTTGCGAAAGCGGTCATCACGATCGCAGGAGTATCATTATGGGTATCAGAAAGTTCCTTCAGGACATCCAGCCCTCCCTTGACCGGCATCACCAGATCGAGAAAAATGAGATCAAAACGGTCACTTTTCAGCAGATCAATGCCTGCCTGACCGTCTGCAGCAAGCGAGACGGCAAAACCCTCATCAGAGAAAAACATCGACAAGACATCGCGTACGGACTCGTCATCATCGATAACCAGAATATTTTGCATAAGACACTATACCGAAAAAGAAAAGCCGCGTCAATAGTTTGACTCATCAGAAAAATAATAAAGATCAATAGAAAAACAACCGATACGTACATAAGGTGATATACTTGAATCAAATCTTGCTGCAAAAAATAGACATCCACAACGGAGGGATTGAATGCTGACCTGGTTTCAGGATATGAGTCTTAAGGTTAAACTGAACCTCATCTTTGGAATGATCGTAGGGGTCGCCATAGTCGGAGTGATCATCGGCCAGATAACCTTCACACGGGTGCAGGTCGGGGGCAGGGCATATTCAGCCATAATCCGGAATATCGAAACAGCGCAGAACATGGAACTGCTGAGGCTGAACATAAGTCTCGCCAGAGGGAGAGTCGCCGCCATGATGACCGAAAACAACAAGGAAAAAAGACTCGGTCATATTGATATTATCAAACAACAGACCAGCGGCATTGATCAGCTTTTCAAACAGATTGTGCTCGCGCTGGAGGTCTCTGACACTGCAGGGGCCCTCCCGGAGGTAAAAAAGGCACAGGAGGCCTGGGAGGGAATCAAGGTAACCAGGGACACAGAGGTCATCCCCCTCCTTCTTGAGGGCAGGGAGGAAAAGGCGCGGGAGATCGGCGGAAGTGTACAGGCTGAACGCTTCAGTTCCATGGCAGAGGCCACACAGAGCGCAGACACGAAGATGAAGACTGAAGCCGAGAAGATAACCGCAAAAGTAAAGAATGAGGTGAATCTTATCAGGTGGGGCTTTTTTGCCGGAGGGGGGATCTTCATTGTTTTTCTCATCATCATCGCAAAGTTCCTTTCCTCGATAATCATATCCCCCATAGTCACGATATCCAGAGACTCACGGGCCATGGCTGCCGGTGATTTCAGGTCTGTGCAGGCAGCAACCGGCAGAAAAGACGAGGTCGGGCTGATGATGCAGGACTTTGCCGAGATGTCCGGGAAGATCGGATCTATCGTCGGCAATATCAAGGGAGGGGTAACAGACCTTTCAGCAGCAGCGCAGACCCTTTCCGGCACTGCAGACAAACTGACCGATGGTGCAAAGAACCAGGCCATGCAGGCGCATCAGATCGCTGCCTCGGCAGAAGAGATGAGCCAGACGATCACGGATATTGCAAGGAATGCCACCGTGGCCTCAGGCTCATCAGCAGACGCGATGGAAATAGCCGAAAGCGGCCGCACGATAACAGATCTCACCGTGGGCACCATAGGTGAGGTTAACACCTCGACGGCAGAGCTGGCCACGATGATCGAGAAGCTGAACAACCAGGTGATCGAGATAGGCGGCATTCTGACCGTCATCAAAGACATAGCCGACCAGACCAACCTGCTCGCCCTGAATGCTGCCATCGAGGCGGCGCGGGCGGGAGAACAGGGGAGAGGCTTCGCTGTTGTCGCAGACGAGGTGAGAAAGCTCGCGGAGAGAACTATCAGGGCCACGGCGGAGATCTCGGGAAAGATAGGCGCTGTCCAGGAGGATTCAAGTCAGACATCAAGATCGATGGTTGAGTCTGCGAAGGGAATCTCAAAGGCCACAGCCCATATAAAAAACCTCAACAATGTGCTGCAGACTATTGTTGAGGCGGTCCAGAAGGTCCGCGATGAGATAACCCAGATCGCCACAGCTGTTGATGAGCAGTCTGCGGCCTCGGAAGAGGTTGTAAGAAACATCGAGATAACAGCAACCATCGCAGGAGAAATGGAGAATGAAGCTGAAAGTATTCGGGCTGAAATTGTGACCCTCAGCCGCATAGGAGACAAGCTGAAGCAGGATGTTTCCGGGTTTATTACCGGGTAAGAAAATTATTGCAGGGGCCGAAAATGAAAGCCTTCGGATCTCTGCCTATTGTCAGGCAGGGTTTCGGAACATCAGGTGAAGCTGCAGACACCGTCTTTAAGGAGGATAGTCCTGTCGGCGCGGCAGGCAAGTTCCTGATTATGGGTCACCATGACGACGGTATATCCCCTGAGCTGCAACGATTTCAGGAGCTTGAATATCTTGTCGCTGTTTTCCGTGTCAAGGTTTCCGGTCGGCTCGTCAGCAAGAAGGACCTCGGGGTTATTGGCCAACGCCCTGGCGATCGCAACGCGCTGCATCTCCCCGCCGCTCAACTGGTTCGGGAAGTGCTTCATTCTGTTCTGAAGACCCACGGTCACGATCAAAGCAGCTATTTTTTCAGCATCGATCTTCTCCCGGATGAAGACCTTTGGCAGTGCAACGTTATCAAAAACAGAAAGCCCGGGCATCAGGTAAAACTGCTGAAACACAAACCCGATTTTTCTTCTGCGTATCGCATCAAGCCCTGATTCAGACATATGCTCAATGTTCTGGCCATCGAACTTCACCGTGCCCTTTGACGGCCGGTCCAGGCAGCCGAGTATATGCAGAAGAGATGATTTGCCTGAACCCGAAGGCCCGACTATTGAGAGGAATTCCCCCTTGCCTATATCCAGGTCTATGCCCCTGAGAGCATGAAGCTCCTCAGCTCCTCTGTGATAGACCTTCTCCACTCCCCGTAACTCTATCATCCCCTGATCGCCTCTATCGGCTGAATCCTTGAGGCCTTCCACGCAGGGTAGACACCTGAGCTTATGCCGACCAGCACCGCAAAGCCAAGGCATGCCGCTGCAATACCCGGATCGAAACGCGCCATGGTACCGGCCGGAGCATAGGGCATTATCCTGCGCACAAAGAGCGCGATAAGATCACTGCCGGCAACAGAGACTAGGATGCCGGCAAGACCGCCGGTCATGGTCAACAGCATGCCCTCCACCAGGATAATCCTGAAAATATCGGTCCGGGAAGCCCCGATGGCCCGCATCATGCCGATTTCCTGCGTCCTCTCGAAGACTGCCATAAGCATGGCGTTCATAACACCCACGGCGCTCACCAGGATGGCGATGACTGCGATCGAAAGGCCCAGGACTTTCGCGGAGGCAGCAAGAGCAGAGATACTGCTCATAATCTGGTTCATGGTAACTATCTGTATACCGGGGACCTGCTCCGCAAGCGCATCGGTTGTTATGGTCAGCAAGGCCGGATCTTTCACCTTTACCCCGACCGCCGTTGCGCCGGAGGGTTTTTTGAATATTGCCTGCGCAGCCTTTACCGGCATATAGATAAACGCATCATCCTGGCTTCCGGTTTTTTTCAGAATACCTGCTATGCGGAAGGAGGCGTTGACGTTCGGGTAATTAACCGTGTCGCCCACCTTGAGACCCTGATGGCCTGCCACTTCTGCGCCGAGGATAATTTCATGGTCATCCACCGGGACAGCACCGTCTATCTGCCAGTGGGGCTTAAGCTGCAGTATCTTCGCCATCTCAATACCATAAACAAGGTCAACCCTGTTTTTTAGCGGATTCGGCAGCTGGGCAACAAGAATCGGGGAGGCAAACTCTATATTTTTCAGGTTAATTATCTTTTCCATGACAGCAACGTCGAGGTACTTCGGAATAATAGACCCATGAAGCACCAGTGACGCCACCTCATGCGGACAGCCGGACGGCACAACCATGAAATGGATGCCTGTCCGCTGCAGTTCCTTTGCCAGCCCCTTCTCAAAACCCCGGTTAAAGGAGAGGATCGAAAAAAGCACCGCCACCGACGTGACGATTCCGAAGAGGGCCAGGAGGCTCCTCGTCCTGTGGCG
>PNOC01000063.1 GCA_013824615.1 Thermodesulfovibrio sp. | reverse complement strand
ACCGGTATTGCCGTACCCTCCGGCGACAAGAACCTTGCCATTTTGCAGGAGTGTTGCCGTATGCACTACGCGGGCAGTTGCCATAGAACCAGTAGAAGTGAAAGTACCAGTTGCCGGGTCATAAAGTTCAGTCGAGTTCAAATAACCAATTTTGACATCGCTGCCTCCCGCGATAAGAACCTTGCCATTGGGCAGTAACGTTGCCGTGTGGTAGTAACGGGCCGTTGCCATGGGTCCGGTTGACGTGAAAAGGCCGGTGGCGGGATCATAAATTTCGGCCGTGCTTAGTCTAATGCCGGCGGTATCCGTACCTCCCGCAATAAGGACCTTGCCGTCGGGCAGTAACGTTGCCGTGTGGTAGTAACGGGCCGTTGCCATGGAACCAGTTGGTGTAAATGCGCCGGTGTCAGGGTCGTAAATCTCGGCCTTGTTACCATCGTAGTAGTTATCATTGCGTCCCGCGATAAGGACCTTGCCATTGGACAGTAACGTCGACGTACTGGAGCCATGTGTCCTTGCCATGGAGCCGGTGGATGTAAATACTGCCGTAGTCGGATCGTAGAGTTCGGCCGAGGATCTGAGACCAAAAGAGCCTGGGATGTAGTAAATTCCTCCCGCGATCAGGACCTTGCCGTTGGGAAGAAGTGTTGCTGTATGTCTGTAACGGTCATCTGTCATGGGTCCGGTCGTTGCAGTAAACGCCCCTGCAGCATAATCATAAATCTCGGCGGCCGCCAGTGCTATGGTATTCCTCCCTCCAGCTATCAGAACGCCTCCGCCGGCAAGCAGCGTTGCAGTATGGCGGCCCCGCAAAAATCCCATGGTCCCGGCAGAACTGAACTGTCCGGTTGTCGGGTCATATATATCAGCAGTCTGCGAATAGGCCGCCCCAACCAGGCCCCCCGAGATAAGGACTTTGCCATTAGGAAGCAGGCTGGCAGTCCCATAGCCGCGGGTTGAAGTCATAGCGCTTATCACGTTGGTTGAACTCCCGCTGCCTGATGGATTATAAATCTCGGCGCTGCTGAGTCCCAGGCCTCCTGCAATCAGCACCCTGCCATCGGGAAGCAATATCGCAACATGGCCTTTTCGGGCAGTGTTGAGTGAAGTCATCACGCTGAACTGATTTGTTGAAGGATCAAAAATCTCGACACTTGCAAGCGGAGCTCCGTTGTTGCCCCCCACGATCAACACCTTCCCATCGGGCAGTAGAGTTGCCGTATGCTCTGACCGGTCTACATTCAGATTGCTAATAGCCACGGTGGAACTCCCGGCAGTATTCGAAGTCTCAGCTGTATTCAGAAACCCATTGTTCGGGGAACCATTGTTGAAGCCACCCGCAATCAGCACCCTGCCGTCCGACAGCAGCGTCGCAGTATGCCCGTTTCTCGGGCTAAGCATGGGATCAGGAGAATCATCAATCAAGCCCGTAACAGGATCATAAATTTCCACGGTGTTAAACGACGAACCGCTTCCGGCCCAGCCGCCTGCGAGCAACACCCTACCGTTTTGAAGCATCGTGGCTGAATGGAACTGCCGGGCGGTTGCTAGGGCAGGCCCTTCGCTGAAGGTCCCGGAAACAGGGTCGAACAGCTGCGTAGTACTGAGGCCGGAGGTACCACTCGTTGTGCCCCCTGCTATAAAGACCTTGCTGTTGGGCAGCAGCGTTGATGTATGCTGATAACGGGCACCTGACATTGCGCCGGTCGCAGTGAACCCGGCAGAAGCGGCTCCCGACAACATCAGAATCAAGGCAAAAATAAAGGCTGCTTTTTTCATTCAGTTACCTCCATTGCAAGACCGTTCAATAATAGCTTCCTATCGTATCGTTATCTCATCAAACTCAAATGCTGCATGCCCGATTTCTACCGGGCCGTTGATAATGGATTCACCTGCCGTTCTGCCGCCGCCAAAGCTGCAGTCATAGCCTCCGGAAAGAGTTATCACTTTGTCCTGCTGATCGATCGAAGGGTCCCATGACAGAGACGCACCCCCCATAAACTGCAGAGTCACGGGCGAGAAGAAGGAACTGTTTGCGACAGACCACGTGGATATAGACTCGTACCTCTTGTCAGCCATCACCGGCCATTCAGAACATATTTTGAAATGAAAATCAATCGTCTTATCAGAGGTCATTGTAACAGTCGAGGGTGAGACATTGCCGGCACCCCCTCCCGGAATTGTCCAGCCCTGAAAGAATGAACCCGTAACAGCAGTTGCACTGAGCGCAATATCAATCCCGCTGTAAATCTCTGCGCAATCTAACCCGCAGGAGATGCCCGGCGGGAAACTGGTGACCGTACCGGATCCACCTCCGGATATTAAAACGGTCAAAGAACCAAAAGTGCCCACTTGTCCACCGCGAACAGGCCAGACGTAGTAAGGACTGCCCATATCGTTAGATGAAACAAAGCCATTGGTCATAGCAAGCATCCAGGCAGAGTTTGTGGTGTACGGGTAAACAGTGACCGACCAATAATATACAGGATATACACTGCTGAACCCGAGGCCATTGAGCCACTCATTAAACGGAGCCGTGCCTCCGTTTGTTACAAGGCTCAACATTTCATCTTTGTTCGGAAACCGCCAGTCACGGTGCCCAAGATAGCTGTTCATATTCAGGCAGGCAATATACTGGAATGCATTGTACCAGCTCATCCCTTCGCCGGTGCATGCGCCAACTGTCGGGGAACTGCCATTTTTCGGCCAGATCAGACCGGTTATGTTGTCAGTCATGGTCTGATCTGCATTTGGTGTGAATCGTGAGAAGGTTGCTGTACAGTTCCTGTCTGCTGTCATCGTTACAACTCCATCCGGGCAGTCTGCATCGCCTGACCAGCCCGCAAATACGAACCCTACATCAGGCGTTGCTGTTAGCGTAACCTCTATCCCGCTGTAATTCTCTGCACAATCAGACCCGCAGGCGATGCCGGGGGGAGAACTTGTCACTGTGCCGTTCCCACCACCGGTTTTCGAAATGCTCAAAGTGCCAAATGTCCCGGTTGAACCACCACCGCCGCGGACAGGCCAGGCAAAGGAAGCAAGTGTCTTTGTGCGGGGGTTAGGTAAGGGCGCACTGGCTATATTTACTATCCATGCTGCGCTCGAATCGCCCGGGACGGTAGTGGCCGACCAATAGGAGTTAGCCTGTACATTACTGAACCCAAGGCTGTTCAGCCAGTCAGAATAAAGCGGGGTCCCTCCATGAGAAACGAGGCTCATAAGCTCATCTTTATTCGGTAGCCTCCAGTCAGTATGGCCGAGATAATTATCTGTATTCAGACATGAGACATAGTTAAAGGCACTGCCCCAAAATCCATCGCTCCAATTCTTAGTGCCTCCCACACACGACCCAACGGTCGGCGTTCCGCCGTTCTTCGGCCATATGAGATTGGTTATATGATCGGTCATGGTCTGGTCACCGTTATCAGTAAACCTGGTAAATATTGCTGTGCAGTTTATGTCTGAAGTCATCGTAACAACACCATCTGAACAGTCGGCATCACCTGACCAGCCCGCAAAGCCAAGCCCGGTATCCGGCGTGGCCGTCAGCGTCACCTCTACTCCGCTGTAATTGTCGGTGCAGTCTGCTCCACATGAAATACCGGGGGGTGAACTTGTAACCGTACCGTTTCCATCTTTTGAGATTGTCAACGTGCCGAACGTCCCGGACTGTCCGCCACGAACAGGCCATATCATTTTTGTGTTGAATTTATAATAGCTCCGGACGAGACCATCATTAAAGGATATTGTCGACGCTGCGGTCGGAAGGTCAGCTCTCGTTGTAGAGGACCAATAATCTGTTGCAATTACACGGATGAACCCCAGGCTATTCAACCAGGTATGAAAAGGTGCTGTGCCACCATGAGTTACAAGGCTCAACAGATCATCTTTGTTCGGCAGCCTCCAGTCACTATGGCCAAGATAGCTGTTTGTATTCAGGCATGAGACATAACTAAAGGCATTGTCCCAGTTCTGCCATCCTCCGGTGCAGGATCCGACTGTCGGGCCATCTCCAACCTTCGGCCAGATGAGTCCGGTTATATGATCGGTCATGGACTGGTCCCCGTTGTCAGTAAACCTTGAAAATATTGCTGTACAGTTCTTGTCTGAAGTCATTGAAACAATGCCATCTGAACAGTCGGCATCACCTGACCAGCCTGCCAGGCCGAATCCGGCGTCAGGCGTTGCTGTTAGAGTAACCTCAATCCCGCTGTAATTCTCTGTACAATCAGTCCCGCAGGAGATGCCGGGGGGAGAACTTGTCACGGTGCCAGTGCCGCCGGTTTTTGAAATAGTCAAAGAACCATAGGTACCGGCCTGCCCGCCGCGAACCGGCCAAACGCGGCTGTCCCACTGCTTCCCAGTTGTGCCTGTCATGCCAGACTGGATCTCGACAAGCCACGCACCAGTTACACTGACAGAAGTAGATGTCCAGTAAAGGTTTGAAGATACATTGTTGAATCCAACACTGTTAAGCCAATCCGAAAAAGGCACAGTTCCGCCATTTGTTACGAGACTCAAGAGTTCATCCTTATTCGGCTGCCGCCAGTCATTATTGCCAAGATAATTGTTTTGATTTAGGCACGAGACATAGTTAAAGGCGTTGTTCCATGTCTTAGCTCCGCCGGTGCAGATCCCAACGGTCGGCGTTCCGCCGTCCTTGGGCCAGATAAGGCCGGTTATATGATCGGTCATGGACTGGTCCCCATTGTCAGTAAACCTGGTAAATACTGCGGTGCAGTTTTTGTCTGCAGTCATGGTAACAACTCCATCAGTACAGTCGGCATCACCTGACCAGCCCACAAACCCGTACCCTGCATCCGCTATTGCCGTCAGCGTCACCTCTATCCCGCTATAGTTGTCTGTGCAGTCTGCTCCACATGAAATACCAGGGGGTGAGCTTGTTACCGTGCCGCTGCCGGTTTTTGAAATATTCAGAGTTCCAAAGGTCCCGGGCACTCCGCTACGAACCGGCCAAACATAGAGGCTGGGATTGCTTTTATTAAAGCCATAGAACGTACCATGATTAGCATACAAGGCTGAAGCTAAGTCCGGATTAGATGTGTTGGTAGTAGAAGACCAATAATAGTTAGACAGCACACCGGTGAAGCCCTGGGTATTGAGCCAGTCACTGAAGGGTACTGTGCCGCCATTCGTAACAAGACTCAAAAGTTCATCCTTGTGCGGCAGCCGCCAGTCACTATGGCCAAGATAACTGTTCGCATTAAGGCAAGAGACATAGTTAAACGCATTATCCCAGTTCATTGATCCGCCAATGCATACATCAACTGTCGGTGTTCCGCCATCCTGCGGCCAGATAAGGCCGGTGTAATGATCGGTGACGGTCTGGTCAGCATTGACAATGAACCTTGTGAATGTCGCAGTACAGTTTTTGTCTGATGTCATTGTAACCTGACCATCCGCACAATCAGCATCGCCTGACCAGCCATAAAAAACTGCCCCGGGATCGGGCGTTGCCGTGAGAGTCACCACATGGCCGCTGTAACTTTCTGTGCAGTCCGTGCCACAGGAGATGCCGGCCAGGTTACCTGTGACCGTCCCCGCACCTTTGACCTGGACCGTCAGTTTCCCGAAAGAACCAGGCACGCCCCCGCGTACCGGCCAGACATAAGAGGCACTGACCTTAGAGCCAGGGATCATACTGCCATCAGGCATATTAAGGTACCATGCAAATTGTGGCGCGCCCGAGCGTGTAGTTGATGACCAGTAACCGCCTGACAGCAGACCGCTGAAACCGAGACCGTTGAGCCAGGCAGAATAGTCAGCCAATCCACCGGCGATAACGCTCTGAAGTTCAGTATAGTTAGGCAGTCTCCAGTCATTATGGCCGAGATAGTTATTTCGATTCAGGCAGGAGACATAATTAAATGCACTATCCCAGTTCATTTCCCCACCGGCACATTCCCCCTCTGTCGTCGTTCCACCCTCCTTAGGCCACTCAAGGCCGGTAGCCTGATCCGTCATGGTCTGTCCGTTGTCAACAAACGGCTGCGCAAAAGAGACAGACACCATAAAAAAAATCCCCACCACCCAGCCTGAACAAATAAGCAGTTTTCTCATCATTTACACCTCCAGCATAATATGAATCAGCGCAACCCGCCTTACGGCAGCAGGGTTATGCAGGTCCCCATTTCTGAAGCGCTCCAGGCCCCTGCAACTCCACCTATCACCGCCTGAACACGATACCAGTAGGGCGTTGTCCCGCAGGTGACTGCAGTATCGTTAAACGATGTATACGATACGCCTGTCCGAATTGTGCTGAACCCTGAGGAGCCTGATGTCGATGACCTCTGAACGTTATATATTGCCCCTGTGATTGAGGACCACCCGACCATGATAAGGCCCGGATAATATTCGCCTGCCGTAATAAGAGGAGTTCCGGGAACATTGCTTGCTCCACCGTTTGGCGCAGCCCATCCCGATGCATAAGTCGGATATGTGGGATAATCACTTGGACTTATCTTGTAATGCGTCCACCAGTTTATACTGATGGGAGTCTTGGTAACAGTAATCGGCGTTGCTGATGACGGGGAAGCAGCTATGTCAGGAAGTTGAGTCCATGTCATCGTTTCATAGGTTGACGCGTTGTTGCGATTCTCAGAATACCACATGTTATAAAGTGAAGCATATGTATTCGTCCCACTGTTAAGGTAGTTCCAGGTTAACTGAACGGGGTTCCATCCGACTACTAGTTGATTTACATAGTTGCCTGCAGAAGCCCATGCTCCATTCGGCATGGGAGAGGCCGCCCAGCCGACTGCAGCATAGCAGGTGTCGCTGGGACCCGTTGCCCCTGCCCAGGAAGCATTTGCATCAACGGCACAACTCAGACTGCCCTCATGGCCAGAGACATCGACACCAGCGACCCTATAAAACAGATATATATTCGGGGCCACATCGACCATGTCAGCGAGGTTATTGGCGACGGTTCCCTTGTCTGCGTATACATAGCCAGCATTATTGCATTCATATATCCGGTACTGTGCGGCACAGGCGGTTGCGGTCCAGTCAAGATATATTCCGAGCAGCGGAAGGCCGCGCGAGGCCAACATCCCGACCGGCGCTGCCGGTGCCGTTGTTGCGTTTCCGGAGGCATAAGCCGAATTACCCAGAACATTATATGCATAAACCCGGTAGTAATAAGGTGTGCAGGCACTGCGGCCTGTGTCGGTCCAGGAGGCAACCCCTGCGCCGAGGCTTGAGACTTCCACAAATCCGGTTGTACTGTTCGTACTCCGCTGGACCTTGAATCCTGTTTCATTATTTGAGTTATCGCCCCATGAAAGCTGCAGGCTACTGCTCGATTTGGCGACAGGAGTAACGCTCAGATTCGTCGGTGCAGCCGGTGGAGATGAGGGAGGCGCGGTGCTTAAGGAAATGCGAGAGATGTTAACCGAACCTGCACCCGAAATCGTGAGTGTTCCTTGTATTTCCGAAGAAGCATACGAGACAACCGTCTGGCTGCAATCCCAGCCGCCGGTCAGCTGAACTGCCTTTGACCCGAAGAGTATGCTCGGTTCACTGTAGATCTGCCCGCCGGCCATGCGTATTTCTGACGTCCCTGCTGCAGAGGAAGCTGTATAAGCACCTGAAACCGTCGTGTAATTTGCACCGACCTCGCTTGCAATCCTTATCGGGTTGCCAGCGCAGGCGGCCTGCACCGAAGAGATTGGGATTAATGATAACAACAGAGCAGCACACAAGCAGAACATGGTCATGTGAAATCCTCCCCATTTTTGTACTTATATAATATGGTCAGCGGTATCAGCCAGGCATACCGTTTCCGCAATAATAAATACTCACCCCTGATTCGATGCATGATTTTAGCAATTCAACGGTTATATATCAAGAGGGAAATCAGCTTAAAATCAGGGCTTTAGCTTATATTGTAAACATGAATATAGTCTCAATATAAAGCAGGAACTTGCAGTGCAAAAAAACTTCCGAGGATGATCGTGCAGCGTTGAGCGCGCTACTGAAGCATAATCCTGTCCACCACTGCCGATCCGCCGCTGCCTATAATGAGCTGATTGATCGTCGTGGCTGCATCCTGCAACTGATAATCGCAGTCGACCCCTCCGGTTATGGAAACTCCCGACCTGTCAAGCTGGAGCGATTCATCGAAACTTCCTGCCTGAAGTCGTATACTGTCTCCGTCGGCAATTGAAAGATTAGCCGCCGCAATGGTCGGATAATCTTTCTGTCCGGTAGCATTATAGACAGGGAGATTGACTCTGAAGCTTACGGTCAAGTTCCAGTCCCGATTCATGAGCAGCAGGGCATCAGCTATCTGGCTCAGATAATCCCCGCCCCAGGTATCAAAGGCATAACACAGGTCCGGGACCGCAAGAAGCCCGACAGATACCCCGGCATTATATGGGCTGCTGTATGTTTCATCGGTCCAGGTGACGGGATTACTGTCTGCCAGTACCGTCCCGCTGCCGACCCTGGTGATGAGCAGGGTATATGCTGCAGCCGTCCCGGCAAAATCCTGCACCTGGCTGCTGAAAAGTCCTGTATACGTGCGACCGGCGGGAGTAAAAATATACGAGGCGCTTGACGGTGTCACGGTATACTCAGCACCGGCTCCAACGGTCACGGTAAAGAAATAGCCGCCTGTTGCATCGGTGATGACAGGCGTAGGCGTAGCTGCACCAGGGCAGCTCACATCGATTCCGATCAGGGGGCTCCCATTATAGGTTACGGTCCCCGTAAGATTAACCGTGGCAGTCCAGGTAGTAAAGTTCTGTACCTGGTCCTGCGATATATTGGTGAAGGTCTTGCTGGCCGGAGAGAAAAAGTAATTGGCCTTTATAGCGTAGATCTGGCAATCGCCACCGGCATTCACCGTAAACGAATAAGTACCGTCGGCCCCGGTAGTCACCGGGGACGTATAGTTTCCACCCGCCGTACAATTGCAGTATACGGCGACACCGCCCAGAGAAGCGCCAGACGACGATATCGTCCCTGATATGGTATTCGTGTTATTCGCTGCAGAGAAGTTCTGAACCTGATCGCCGGTGACAGAAAGAAACGTCCTCACTGATGGCGTGAAGGTCAGATTGGCTTTTGCCGGCGTCACGGTATAGCTGCCCCCCCTGTTCACCGTAAACAGGTACCTTCCCAGACTGTCTGTCGTTGTTGCGTTCGCGGCTTCACCAGAAAGGGTAACCGATGCCCCGCTGACCCTGTTTCCCCCATTATATAGATATCCGCTGATCGTATGGGTAACGATGGTCGTTGCAGGATCACCAAGGGAAAAGGAGATAGAGGGGCCGGTTGCCGCTCCGATGTCATATATGCTGATGCCGCAGGGGGTCCCGTCGGAGAGAAAACAGGCCGGGTTTGAATAGTCATTAAACTGTGTCTGTCCTGATGCCGCATCCAGACAGGTAAAAAGGTTGGCAGCACTCCCATCGTCCAGAAGGGTCCCGCCGGGGCGAAAGTAATACAGGAAGAAAGGCGGACCGTTCATGTTGCCCCAGATACCGGCGGCTTCGTTGACCCTGGTTATGCATAAGCCTTTCCCCGGCAGATGGGATTCAAAGGTACCAACTGCCGGCCGGTATTCCAATACGAGAAATTCCTTCGTATTGGGCAGTGTAATTTTATAGCTGTTATTTGTCGGTTGCGTAATGTCATTAATTGTATAGGTGCCGTACAACGCAGAGGTAATTTCCGGAATAGCCGGTATCCAGTGAGTAAAGGTATTCTTCATATAGGCTCCGGAATGGACCGTGCTGAAGGAAAGAGACATAATATCCCAGTTGCCGACAGGGTCAAAGCCATTAAAGTTATTCCGCAGGTCGGGATATCCCAAATTATGTCCCATCTCATGGATCTCGACAGAGGCAAAACTGTTCGCGGGATAAGAAGAATCCTGGACAGCCGTCACCCACGTGTAACTTCCGACCTTCAGCCCGTTCATTTCTATACTGTTCGTTGTATCATAAGTCGCTCGTGAATTGAACGATACCGGTTGCGGGTGCAGACTGGAGGAATAGACCTCAAACGTGATGTGATCAATGTAGCCGTCGTTATCCGCATCCAGATTAAGTCCGGATGCAATAATATCAGCACTCACGGAATTGAGTGCGCCGGTTACCAAGGCCTTCTCCCGCTCTGCCGCACCAGCACCCTGATAGTATGAGACCGGATTCGAGTCCTGATAAGAAAGTACCGGATCACTATATTCCCCCATGGGTAAAGGGTAGAATGTTGAGGTTACGGTCAGAGCCCCATATGAGTTTTCCAGATAGAGACTCTTCAGAGAGTTGCCGGCCGCGTTAAATATGGCGTCATAATACGACAACGGCTGGTTAAAGGCCGGTTGATCGCTGAAGCGGATAAAAACTACCAGATTATTGATCGTAACCGGATTTGCAAGGGTGCCGGTTGGCGCATACAGCCGTGGGGTGGTGTTGTACGATGGTCCGGAAGGCCCGCTGGGTCCATCACTGTTTCTTGCGGTCACCGTGAAGGTGTAGACCCTGCCGTTGGTCAGGCCGGTCAGCGTAATAGGGCTTTCACCGGCGGTGGCTGTAAGACCGTCAGGACTTGAGGTCACGGTGTAATCGAGAATCGGGCTGCCGCCGTCAGATACGGGTGGAGTGAAATTGACCGTAACCTGTCCGCTTCCGGCTGAAGTAGGACCGATCGTAGGGGCTCCGGGGACTGCGGCAAAGACAGATACAGGAATAAACAGCAGAAAAACAGATAGGATCAATAAAATCAGAGCTCCGGTCACCGGCTTTTTCATCTATCGTTTCCGCTCCTATGTATTCTGCACAGTTGTACAATGAACTGAGGGCGGCAGACAGGGGAGTCACGGTCAATTGAGACTTGCAGCAGCCTCAGCGTTCGGTAACCCTGCCATCTTTGCCTTACGGCAATAAGACCAGTTGGCTTTGCGTCACGTCATTTCTGACGTTTTGCCCTTATCGCGCTGTTCTTAATAACCAGGACGTACGTCCTGTTATCTATAATATCGGCACCCCCCTGAAAAACTTTAGGTCAAGGAATAGTATACGAATCCAGCAGGCGGAAGAAGGCTGCGACCGCCGGAGAATCCTGCGGCAGTTCGCAGATCGCCTTGCCCTGAAGGTCATAGTCAAAGATATTCTGGTCCTGCGGGATCATGGCCGCAACCCTCAGCCCGAGCCCTTCGGCGTATTTTTTCAACTCTTTCCCATCTTTTTCAGAAACGCGGTTAATAATGATTGCATACGCCGCCACGTCGAGGTTCAGCTCTTTTACAAGGTTTTGTATACGCTCTGCAGTCTTCACCCCCCTTACCGAGGGATCGCTCACGATCAGCAGCAGATCGACCTTATGCGTGGTCCTGCGGCTGAGGTGCTCCATACCTGCCTCGTTATCGATCACGACATACGGATAGGTCTCTGAGAGCTTGTCGGTATATTTACGGATAACATTGTTTGCAGCACAGTAGCAGCCCGGCCCCTCGGGCCTGCCCATCACCATCAGGTCAAAACCCTTGGCTTCGATAACTGACTGCGAAACCTGATAATCAAAGAGCTGTTCCATCGACATGCCGCCCGGCCGGTCGCCTCCAGCCCGTATCTTTTCAAGCGCCTCCTCCCGAAGACCACCGATGGTGGCGTGAATCGGAACGCCGAGCGCATCGTTCAGGCAGGAGTTGCTGTCTGCATCAACAGCCAGTACCGGTTTCTGTCTCTTTTCAACGATATACTTGACTGTCAGTGATGCTATGCTGGTCTTCCCTGTTCCACCCTTCCCTGCCAATGCTATTACGTATGCCATAAAAAATCACCTCGAATAATAAGTTATCTCCTATTGTACCGAAATTTGATCGATTATGAGTGTGCAGTTCTCAGAAATAATCAGTTGCGGCGAAATTATTGTCGAAGATGTGCCCCTGTTCAGGGAATCGGACCATCCACCCGAGAGGGTCGGCACCACAGTTCCGCTGCTGCTGCAGGAAACACCCGTCTCCTCAAAATAGCCACCCGACTCGATACGCAGATGCAGATAATTCAGCAAAGCCGCCTGAGTCAAAGCGGCATTGATCGTCGTTGTAATGGTTTCACCGGTTAAATTGCTGTCAAGCAGCCAGATATGGTTTCCTGCAAACGTGGCCTGAACTGCCTTGTCTTCCATAACATTTTTAAGTGTGTAGGCCAGGAGCGGGCCCACCGGCGTAAGAGCCTGGCCTGCAGGCCCGACAGCGAGATTGCTCACATGATTATTCAGGGACGGTGAGATGGTACAGGCCGAGTCTGTCCACCTCTCGACCGGACTCGGACTGCAGGATACCGTTCCTGAACCGCTTCCCGAGGTCGACTCTGTAATGTTGTAGTATACCAGAGGGGGTGTGAAGGTCAGAAACGTGGGGAGGTTAAGTCCACCGCTTCCCGCAACGACAAAATCATCGATGTAGGCGCCGGTCGCTCCATTAAAGCGGCTCACCTTGTCGGCACCATAAACACTGACATACAGATTATTGTCGGGGCCGAACACAAGGCCAGCGGGCAGGGAAATTCCAGAAGCAAAAGCTCCCAGGGTCGCGGAGGTATTCAGATCATAGCGAACCACCGACGACTTATAGTAAGAACTGATATAAAGATCCCCGTCCGGACCAAAAACCAGGCCTTGAGGACCGTCAAGACAACCAGTGTCAGGATTGACGAGGCAACCAATGTCCAGGGAGCCCAGAAACGTGCCGTTTGCTCCATTATATGTTGATACGATCGAATAGAGCAAACCACTACCGAGTGATCCGGAACTGCTGACATAGAGATCCCCGCCCGGGCTAAAGGCCAGATCAATCGGGCCAAGAAGAGTTCCGTCCTGGGGAACAAATTCATCGATAAATGCACCGGTCGTACCATTGTACCGGAGCAGTTTGTTGTTATTGTACGAGATTACGTAGAGATTCCCGTCAGGGCCGAAGGTCAGGTTCAGAGGCCCGTCAAGGCCGCCGGACCCCGCAGCCACAAAGTCACCAATGACCGCTCCGGTTTTCCCATTATAGCGGATCACCCTGTCGTTGTCGTACGAACTGACATAGAGCTTTCCGTCAGGACCGTAGGTCATGCCCAGCGGGCGGCTGAGACCGCCGCTCCCGGCAGCGACAAATACACCGCCGAAGGCACCCGTAGTCCCGTTATAGAGCTTTATATTCGTTTCATCGGCAACTAACAAGTCCCCTGCAGCAGCTGATGCCTCCCTGCCACGCAGACTCAGGAATGCAAATACAACAAACAAAATCAGCAAAAAAAACCGCAGCTCCGGTTTATGAAGAATTTTCTTATGTTTCATCTCCGGCATCCTCCGTATTCAGGAATTTTCTTTATTATACGCCAGAGAAAACCGGGCAAAGGGGAAGATTGCTGTTAATGAGTTTTATTTAATCTGCAGCAGTTCTGACGCAGGAGACCCTAAGCTCCTGCAGCAGTTCATGAAGTGTTACAAAAACCTGCTCAAAGCCAATCATCTTCAGGGTAAGCTCAAACCCGTCAGGCAGGAATTTCATCAGACCTTTCCTCGTATGCTGGAGGCCGAAGATATCATCGGGCTGGACCGGGGTATCCGGAGAAAAAACAACTTTCACCTTCCCGTTAATCTCTGCCAGCTTCAGGATAAAGAGTTCACGGGCGAGTATCTTCAGCTGCATGATCTTCAGCAGATTGGCAACCTCGTCCGGCGGCTTGCCGAACCGGTCCTGCAGTTCATTGCTGCAGGCAGTTACTTCTTCTTCTGACAGGAGCGAGGCTATGCGGCGATAGAAACTCAGACGGAGACTTATGTCCTCGATGTAATCCGCCGGGATGAGCGCTGACACCTTAAGGTCGATCGCCGGTTCAAAGGTCTCTTTTATCTCAAGGCCCTTTGCCTCGGCAACCGCCTGCTCCAGCATCTCGATATAGAGATCGAACCCGACTTCATGGATATGCCCGGACTGCTCTGCGCCGAAGATATCGCCGGAACCCCGTATCTCCAGGTCCTTCATCGCCAGCCTGAAACCGGCGCCGAGATAGCTCATCTCCTGGACCGCCTGAAGACGCTTGCGAGCCTCCTCCGTCAGCAGGGATTCAGGCGGGGCGAGGAAACAGGCATAGCCCTTGACGCTGCTGCGGCCGACCCGGCCCCTGAGCTGATAAAGGTCTGCAAGACCCATCTTGTCCGCGCGGTTTATAATGATCGTGTTGGCGCTCGGAATATCCAGCCCCGAACCGACGATCGCGGTAGAGACGAGGAGATTCACCTGGCCTGAAAAAAAACGGTGCATGACGGATTCAAGCTCTTTTTCCGGCATCTGACCGTGGGCAATACCGATTCGGGCATTCGGGACAAGCTGCTGCAGGTGGTCTGCAATTCTGAAGATATCACTGATCCGGTTATGGACAAAGAAGACCTGGCCGCTCCTGTTGAGCTCATGGGTTATCGCATCCCTGATCAGCTTGTCGTCAAAGACACTGACGACGCTGCGCACGGCGAGCCGCTCCTCCGGAGGGGTCTCGATAACGCTGATGTCCCTGATCCCTGAGAGCGCCATATGCAGGGTCCGGGGGATCGGGGTGGCAGTCAGGTTCAGTACATCAATACTACGGCTCATCTCCTTGATCCGTTCTTTCTGGCCGACTCCGAACTTATGCTCTTCATCGACGACCAGAAGGCCGGGCCGGCTGAAGACAATATTTTTTGAGAGCAGGCCATGGGTGCCGATGACGATATCGATCTGTCCCTGGGAGAGCCGCTTCAGCACGTCATTAATCTCCTTGCGGGTCCTGAACCTGCTTATAGTATCGATAGATACCGGAAAGCCGGAGAACCTCTCGCAGAAGGTCCGGTAATGCTGTTCTGCCAGGATGGTCGTCGGCACCAGCACGGCGACCTGTCGGTGATCGAAGACAGACTTGAAGACCGCACGCATCGCGACTTCTGTTTTGCCGTAGCCGACATCGCCGCAGAGAAGCCTGTCCATCGGCTTGTCGGACTCCATGTCGCGCTTGATCTCAGAAATCGCCTTAAGCTGGTCCGGCGTCTCCTCGTAGGCAAAGAAACTGTCGAACTCACGGTGGAGTTCCGTGTCCGCGCTGAATGAATAACCACGGGCGGTCTGCCTGCCTGCGTAGAGCGCTACAAGCCTCTCGGCTATGTCGTGCGCCTTCTTGCGCGCACGCTCCTTCTTCCGCTGCCAGGTCTTTCCGCTGAGTTTGTCCACCTTCGGAACAACGCCCTCTTCAACCCGGAATTTAGAGATATTCTGGATGTTCTGAACAGGGATGTAGATCCTGCCGCCATCATAGTCTATCTGCATCAGCTCGATCTCGGTATCCTCGGTCATCTGGCGCGTGATGCCGGTAAATCTGCCGACTCCGTATTCCCGGTGGACTATATAGTCTCCGGGAGCAATATCATCTATCGAGATGAGCAGGTTCGTAAGCTTCGACCGTTTCATCGGCCGGTGGACCGGCCTTTCTCCAAAGAGCTCCTTTTCGGTCAGGACCAGCAGCCCCTGAAGAAAAATGCCGGCGGAAAGTTCGCCTACCACAACAGCAAGGGGCCCTTCATATTCGGCAACCTCGGCCATGTTGATGGCAGGGGCAATAAGATCAGCCTCCCTGAGGATATCTATGATCCGTTCCGACTGCCCTTTAGACGAGGCCACAATGAGTACACGGTGCTCCCGGCTTATCGCCGCGATACCAAGGCCCAGGTCTGCAAGTTCGCGCCTCTCTTCAGGAAGAACACCTGCGCCCTTCAGTAACAGCAGCCCCGCATCTATCTCAGGCAGGTCCTCTTCAGTTTCAGGTATTGTCTCAATATCAGAGTCATCCCACGGTGCTGGCCCCGAAGAATCTGCCGCCACGTCCTCCGCGCTCCCGCTTCCCCCGGCTTCCGTGAAAGGGCCCCCGGTACCGGAGCCTCTGAAGGCATAGCGGGAAAGCATGACCGCCTTTGCAGGAAGCAGCTCAGGCTCGGCAAGGGGATCAAGACAGTAGAAGATGCGGTCGGAAAACAGATCAGCCAGCCTTTGCTGTTTTTCAGGTTCTCTTGCAGGGAAGATCACGAAGTCATCAATATCTCCCTTGGAGCGCTGGTTGTCGACATCAAAACAACGCGCATAGTCTATCTCATCGCCGAAGAACTCGACCCGGACCGGGTCCTCTGCTGTAGAAGGAAAGATATCAAGTATCCAGCCTCTCAGGCTGTATTCACCCCTGACCGTCACCATCGGCACTTTCCGGTAGCCAAGGCTGATCAGAGACTCTTCAAACTTCTGCCTGGATCCAACGAGACCTGATTTCACGTGGATTGTCTTCTCTGAAAGGGCCGGGGCATTCCAGAACGTGGAGGCAAGATTGGCCGAAGACGTGACGATCGGATCATCATCAGTAATCGTTGCAAAGAGTTCAGCGCGCAAGCCGGCGGCCTCGGCGCCGGACTCCTCCGGCAGAAAAAGAATTCTTCTGCTGCCGACTATGCTCTGATAAAAGGCGATGTCCTTCCTGAGGGCCAGGGCCTTCTGTTCATCAGCCTCGACCGCAATATAAGGCCTGCTCTGGAGTGCCAGCAGCAGGGCAGCCGCAGAACCCGGGAGGTTGTAGATCCGGCAGCGATCAGGAAGCGGCCAAACAAAATGATCTCTGAGAAGGCGGTTAATCGGCAGGCTATCCGGCACGAATTACGAGGAAAGTTTCAGGATCTTCCCGATGATGCCGGTCGTCGAGGCGCCGCGGGTAAAGGGGAGGCTGAAGGTCTGCACTGCTATGTCCGAACCGACAATCTCTTCCTTTTTCCAGTCGCCGCCCTTGACCAGGATATCGGGCTTAATTGCCTTGATCAGCCGGTAGGGAGTGGGTTCGCTGAAGACCGTCACATAGTCGACTGCAGCCAGCGCAGCCAGTACCTCTGCCCTGGCCTTATCAGCATTCACCGGCCTTCCGGGTTTGATCCGCGCTACCGAACTGTCGGAATTCAGACCAACAATCAGGACGTCTCCAAGCCTCTTCGCCCTGGCAAGATAACGGACATGCCCGATATGCAGCAGGTCAAAGCAGCCGTTTGTAAAGACGATCTTTCTGCCCTCAGACCTGCATTGTGCAACAGCTTTCAGCAGTTCTTTTTTTTTCAGAACCTTTTTCATGCTGCGGTGAGCCGTGCCTTTGCAGTCTCTAGTATTCTCCGGTCGCCCTTGAAGCTGATTTTTTTGAGTGCTTCCTCAAGAGGAAACCACTCTGCCCCATCCACCTCAAGATCATGCTGGGACGTGTCTCCGCTCTCGAATTCCATCAGGTAGAAGTGGACAGTCTTGCGGCATTTTGTATTTTCTCCCCTGATAAAGTACCAGTAAGTTATATCACCCAGCTTCTCGATGATCCTGCCATTTAGGCCGGACTCTTCCCGTACCTCGCGGACCGCAGTCATCTCGGGAGTTTCGCCCTTGTCAAGCAGACCCTTGGGGAGGCACCAGAATTTTCCTTCTTTTACCGAGATCAGGGCAACAAAATACGTGTCGTCCGTTTTTTTGTATATAACACCTCCCGAAGAGGTCTGTCGCTTCAGTAACGCAGGTTTCATGGGCACGTCTGCACCATTTTTCTTATGCCGTCGAGTTCCGCGGGCAACCGCATGGGTTTGAGGTCTTTGCCGACGCAGCCGAGCTTTACCGTAGCCTGCACCAGTTCCTGGTTCGTCCCCTCACGCCGGATGCTGTGGCTGAAGACGATTGAGGCAGGCCCCGCACGTTCCACCAGCGTTTCGACCAGCAGGATATCTCCGTAGCGCCCCGGCGAGAGATACTTGAGCGCGGCTTCGGCCACGACAAAATAGACACCATCGTCCATCAGTTTTCTGAGACTGGCCCCCTGTGATTCCAGCAGTTCTGTTCGTGCCCTCTCACAATACCGCAGGTAGTTGGCATAATAAACAACACCTCCGCAGTCAGTGTCTTCATAATAGATCCTGAGTCTGAAGGTATGCTTCATCTACTGAAACATTTTGCCGCTGATAATACGACCGATATCATTGTAAAGCGCAAAGGCCATCAACGACAGCAGGAGCACCAGCCCGATACGCTGCGATATGGCTACGACCTTCTCGTTCATCGGCCTGCGGGTAATCGCTTCGATGCCGAGGAAGAGCAGGTGACCTCCGTCGAGCACCGGAATCGGAAAAAGATTAAGCACTCCCAGGTTGATGCTGATGACCGCCATAAAGGTGAAAAAATTCATGGCACCCTGAGACGCCTGTTGACCGGCCATCTGGAAGATCATGATCGGCCCGCCGATTGTGTCCGCCGGCAGCACGCGCTGGACCAGCTTGACCATCGACATCACCGTCAGGACCGATATGTCCCAGGTACGCTTGACCGCAATAGCCATCGAACCGAAGAGCCCTTCTTTTTTTATGCCTGATTTTCCCGACGGGGAAATTCCTATCAGACCGGCCTCCTTGTCCTCGCCGAAGATATTCTTTACTACTTTCTTCTCAGGAGTAATCGCCATTTCAAGCACCTCGGCCTCCCGCTTCACCTTCAGGACCACCTCTTTGCCGGGACTGCCATGGATCACGGTGGTCATTTCATCCCACCTGCTGATAGGATTGCCGTTGATTGCAACGATGCTGTCCCCTTTCAGCAGACCCTGCCGGAGCGCCGGGGAACCGGGATTCACCTCGCCGACCTCAGGGAGCAGGTACGGAACTCCACCGAGGAAGATGAAGAAAAAAACAAGAACTGCAAAAAAAAGATTGAAAATAGGTCCGAAAAAGACAATCGAAAAACGTTTCCATACCGGCTGAAAATTATAGGCCCGGTGTTTCTCCTCCTCAGCAATCTCCTCCGCTTCCTCAGGCAGGTCTTCCTGCCCGAGCATCTTCACATAACCGCCCAGGGGCAGTGCCGAGATCAGGTATTCGGTATCACCGTACGTCTTGCCGATAATCTTCGGGCCGAAGCCGAGCGAAAACTTCAGAACCTTCACGCCGAGGGCCTTTGCCACAATAAAATGGCCAAGCTCGTGGACAAAAATCAGTATACCTAAAAGAACCATTGCATAAACAAAAAACATTATCGTAACCTCGTAATCGTTATTTCTGCTGTCTCCCGCGCCCACTGATCAGCTTCCAGCACTGTGTCGAGAGATGATGCCGGCCGGACAGTATGCTTATCAACAGTCTTCCTGATGACCGCAGGGATATTGGTAAAACTGATACGGTCGTGCAGAAACGCATTGACCGCCACCTCATTCGCCGCGTTCAGTACGCACGGCATGGTACCGCCTTCCCTGATCGCCTCATAGGCATAGGAAAGGCAGGGAAAGGTCTTATGGTCAGGCTGGCTGAAGGTAAGCGTCCCGACCTGATCAAGCCGCAGTCCGCCGATAGGGTCCTTCACCCGCTTTGGATATGAAAGCGCATAGGCGATCGGTCCGCGCATGTCCGGCAGGGACATCTGCGCAAGACAGCTCCGGTCCCTGAATTCGACGAGTGAGTGGACAATACTCTGCGGATGTATAAGTACATCCACGCTCTCGCACGGCAGACCGAAGAGCCAGCAGGCCTCTATCACCTCCAGCCCCTTGTTCATCAGGGTGGCTGAATCGATCGATATCTTCCTTCCCATGCTCCAGTTCGGATGCTGCAGGGCGTCATGCGCCGTGATATGCTTCAGGTCTTTCCGCGTCCTGTTCACAAAAGGCCCGCCGGAGGCGGTCAGGATTATCCGGTTGACCTGATCAGGTTTGTGTTCCCCGATGCACTGGAAGACTGCCGAGTGTTCGCTGTCGACCGGTATTATTCTGACTTTTTTCCTCGCTGCCGCCTTCATAACGATCTCGCCGGCCATTACCAGGGCCTCTTTGTTCGCCAGCCCGACGGTTTTGCCGGCCTTTATTGCCGCAACGGTCGGCATCAGTCCCGCCGCGCCCACAATCGATGAAATGACAAAATCAGAAGCAGCGTAGCCGGCCACTTTCCTGATTCCCTCTGGCCCGGCAAGGATATCGATACCTTTGACCTTTTTCGACAGGGCATCTGCCGCCTTCTGGTCGGCCACAGCCACGACCTCCGGTTTAAAAGCCCTGATCTGCTTTTCAAACAGCTTAATATTTTTTCCGGCGGTGAGAGCAACCACCCTGAATAAATCCCTGTTGCGGGCAATAACATCAAGCGTGCTGCGTCCGATAGACCCGGTCGAGCCGAGAACCGTAATATTCTTCATATCTTTGTATTATACAAAATGGGAAGGATTTATTACGAAGAACTGAGCCCACCTTGCCGGGCAGACGGAACAGCCCTGAAACAGGTCATAACTTCATCCTATCGGTGCCGACGATTGGTTGTGTTAAGCCTGCTTATCGACATTTTCAGAAAACCAGCTTCTGTCAAGAGTACAATCTGAATAAAACATCGTCGTACAAACCTGCGAACAAAAAGTGCAGCCACTGCTGAACGTTTTGGCGATGAGAGTATTGTTACCACGTGCTTCCTCCTGTAATCCGCAAAAGTTGAGCTTTGCTATGATGTGTAGTGTTCCCCGTACTTTGTGAAAACTTAGGTGCATCTGCAATGCGACATTGCCTTTCAAGGATGCCAGCACCTAAATTTTACTTGCTCGGATTTCTCCCTTCACGTTTTGTGTCTCTTTCCTTTCAATTCAGAAGGTTAGACGTTGGTAGATATAAATCCTCAGAAAACTCCCAAAATAGACACTATTGACAGATACCCTTAAATGTGCTAATATCCCATATAATATAAATTTGGTATTCAAAGGTTTATCGAACATGTCTGACAACATAACTACATCAGCTGAAGCAGTCAATGGGACTAATTGCGAAGATGTCGCATTACTCCGAACACTGAACTGCCTACTAGTCCCCTTAGCGCAACTTTGTCTTGCGAACGGCATGACGTTTGCGACTGCCGAAGAGGTTCTAAAGCTGGCTTTTGTACAAGAGGCAAATGCAGTACAGCCGGGCCTGCCAGAACAGGGCAATGTGAGCAGAATTAGCATTGCCACGGGCATCAATCGGCGTGAGGTCAAACGGTTAATCAAACTAGAAGCTCCTGAACGGG
>PNOC01000062.1 GCA_013824615.1 Thermodesulfovibrio sp. | reverse complement strand
TACATCAGTCAGCAGCAGGTCAACCGGGGGGTCTGCCTGTTCCGCAAGCTTCAGCGCCTCCTCGCCGTCATGGGCTACGAGAAGCCTGTATCCCAGCGGAATAAGGATGTCTTTAAGCAGCCTGCGGATCGAAGGGTCATCATCCACGACCAGCACGGTTTCTTTGCCGTGGGCCAGAGGCAGCGGGTTTTTCTGTCCCTCTCCGGTACTCTGACCACTGCTCACCGGCAGATAGATTTTGATCGTTGTCCCCTTGCCGGGTTCACTGTAGATATAGATATACCCGTTATGCTGAGCGACGATGCCATACACGGTTGACAGGCCCAGTCCGGTGCCTTCTCCTACCGGTTTGGTCGTGAAAAAAGGCTCGAAGATTTTCCCCTGGACCTGTTTGTTCATTCCGATTCCGGTGTCGCTGACAGAGAGCAGCACATATTCGCCGGTCCTGACATTTTCGTGCCTGATGGTGAAATCGTTGTCGAGGTGTATGTTCCCGGTCTCGATGATCAGCTTGCCTCCTTCCGGCATGGCGTCGCGGGCGTTGATGATAAGATTCATAAAGATCTGTTCCAGCTGCAGCGGGTCTGCCATCACCGGCTGCAGTGACGGGTCGAGGTGCAGTTCAAGCAGGATGTCCTCTCGTATGAGGCGCTTCATCATCAGGGTAATGCCCTCTATGGTTTTGTTGAGGTTCACCGACTGCATCTGCAGCACCTGCTTCCGGCTGAACGCCAGCAGGCGGCGGGTGAGGGCAGCGGCCTTTTCTCCGGACTCCTTGACTGTTACCAGGTAATTACGGATTGGACTGTTGTCCGGAATTTTCATCAGCGCCAGTTCTGTATATCCGATGATAGAGGAAAGAATATTGTTGAAATCATGGGCGACTCCTCCGGCAAGACGGCCGATCGATTCCATTTTCTGCGCCTGCAGCAGCTGTGTCAACAGGTTTTTCTGCTCAGTAATGTCTCTGATGTTCAGAACAGCACCCGCTATTCCGGTGGTATTGTTCAGGACCGGGTCTACCGACATCAGGACCCAGATGTCACTGTCCTTCAGGTAGATTTCAGCTTCTTCATGTTTTTTCGACTGCTGCATTTTTTTGAGCGGATGGTTCTCCGCCGGTATATCCATGTCAGTAAACAGGTCGAAGAAGCTCTGCCCGATGATCAGGTAATATGACCGGGAAAAGAATTGTGTAATAGCCCGGTTCGACTTGATGATTTTGAAATCCCTGTCCAGCATCAGCATCATGTCCCTGGTCGAGTCAAAGGTGATCCTCCAGTCATCCGAGGCAAGCTTCAGAGCGTCTTCTGTCTGCTTGTGGCCGCTGATCTCCTGCTGGAGATTTTCATTCAGGGTCATCAGTGTGGTGGTCCGCTCCTCCACCAGTTTTTCCAGCTGCTGGTTGGACTTCAGCAGCAGTTCTTCCGCGAGCCTGCGGTCGGTGATATTCTTGGAGACGACGGCAATTGCAATAGCCGTTCCTTCAGGTCCTTTTAGCGGACTAAGGGTGCGGACAAAATACTTATTTTCCCTGCGGCTCTGATGTTCGTAGGTGACCGGCTTGCCGGAGGTGATGACCTCGGCAATTCTATTTTCCAGCTCTTCTGCCTCGTCTTCAGAATGAAAATCACGATAAGGCCGTCCGAGGTACCCATCCCCTTTTATGCTCAGTCGGGACAGATGCTCCGGGTTCATGAACTGATACCGGCAGAGGGTATCGACAATATAAATTGAATCCTCGACAGACTCCACGATGGTGCGACAGGCATCACTGCTGTTTGCAGGGGGCGCGTTTATGCGGCCTGCAGTTGCCGTCAACAGGTCGTCAGCGAGGCCTGCTTCTTTCCGTGGTGCCGGCGGGAGAGCGAGTTCTTTATCAGGACTGGTCGTGAAAAGTTCCTTGATGAACTCGTGGTAGTGTGGCGATGGGGTCAGGATCTTCAGCCCGAGGGTCAACTGGTGATCGTCCTGTTCTGTACCGGTAAACCAGGCCAATTCGCAGGTCAGATTGACGGTCTCACCCGAAGGCAGTTCAAACTGGAGCTCGGGTATTTTTATGGGCATGAAGTCTTTCGGGGCCTTCAGTACTGAGGTTATCGAGCAGCCAATGCCGTCCTGGGAAACATTGGTAATATATCCGTCATAGGCCTTGCCGGCAAGTATGATCTTGGTATTGAATTTGACTGCTTTTCTCTCTGAACGCCTATTCCCCATAAGTTGTAATTTTAGCACTATTCTTAAAAAGCTGCATTATAAAAAAGCCGGCAAGCTCAGAAGCGGCAGGCGAACAAGCTGGCAAGCCTATGCTTTTTTTACGAAATCTCCGAAGCCCTTGAGCAGCTGCAGGCCCAGCCCCTGACTTTTCTCAGGATGGAACTGGGTTGCAAAGATATTATCCTTCCAGACCATTGAGGTGAACGGCACCCCGTACTCTGTCGTGGCGGCTATGATACTCGTGTCCTCGGGCACCACATAATAGGAGTGGACGAAATATAAGTATGAAAGATCCGGGATGTCCGGCATGATCGGGGGCCGGCGAACAAGTCTGACGTTGTTCCATCCCATATGCGGGACTTTTTCCCGAATCTGGAACCGGACCACCTTTCCCCTGAAGATATCGAGTCCTTTGCAGGTTCCGAACTCTTCAGATTCACTGAAAAGAACCTGAAGTCCGAGGCAGATGCCCAGATAGGGTTTTCCCTTATGGATTGCCCTGACCACCGCTTCGGTGAGTGAAAGATCATTAAGGTTCCGTATGCAGTCTCTGAAGGCCCCAACCCCCGGCAGTACGACCGCATCTGCATCTTCAATAACCACGGGGCTTGCGGTCACCCGGGCCTCGATCCCGACTTTTTTGAAGCCTTTTTCAACGCTTCGGAGGTTCCCCATGCCATAATCAACAATCGCTATCATGGTTATAAACTAAATCCAGTCCCGGAGAATTGTCAAGCGAGGGGGCTTAACTTCCCCCTCCGCTGTATATAACTCATTGACACTCTTCAATTTTTCCTGATATACTCGACTATAAAAAATAATGCGGATTCCGGTCCTTCGGCCGATGGATCTCCGGCGAATTCCACGCATATATTTAATGAAGACTGGTTGAGGCATAAACACAGCTATGGATAGAGGCAGACGAGAGAGTTCGATGAGCAATGTGCTGGCGTTGGTCCTTGCCGGCGGAAAAGGGGAGCGGCTTCACCCCCTGACCATGCATCGGGCAAAGCCCGCAGTACCGTTCGGAGGGAAATACCGTATTATTGATTTTACCCTGAGTAATTGTATTAACTCCCACCTGAGGAATATCGTGGTCATCACCCAATATAAATCGCTGTCGCTCGACCGTCACCTTGCACTGGGGTGGGAGCACCTGCTCAACCCCGAACTCGGGGAGTATATCTTCACCATTCCTCCGCAGCAGCGAATTGATGAGCGCTGGTATGAGGGCACGGCAGACGCGGTCTTCCAGAATATCTACCTGATTGAGAAGGAAAACCCTCCGTATATCCTTATCCTCTCCGGGGATCATATCTACAAGATGAATTATGCCGAGATGTTCGATTTTCATCTCCGCAAGGGAGCGGTCGGGACGGTTGCGACGATCAAAATCGACAAGAAGGACGCCCATGCTTTCGGCATTGTAGAGGTTGACAGCGAACACCGGATTGTCGGTTTTCATGAAAAGCCGGAGGTCCCGATTACCATACCCGGAGACCCGGACCACTGCTATGCCTCGATGGGGGTCTATCTTTTCAATACCAACGAGGTCATTACCGAACTGAGGGCCGATGCCGTGACCTCCTCGTCACATGACTTTGGCAAGAATATCCTCCCGGCGATGAAGGACAGCAAAAGGCTCTATGCCTACGAGTTCAAGGATGAGAACCGGAAAGAGGCAAAATACTGGCGGGACGTGGGTACCATCGACGCTTACTGGGAGGCCAACATGGATCTTGTCTCGGTCGATCCGCTCTTTAATCTTTATGACCGGGACTGGCTGGTCAGGACGAACCAGGGGCAGTATCCGCCGGCCAAATTTGTTTTTGCCCAGGAGCATAAGGGGGGAAGACTCGGGGTGGCGCTGGATTCGATCGTGAGCGGTGGCTGCATCATCAGCGGCGGCAGGGTGCAGAACTCAGTGCTGTCGCCGGATGTGAGGATCAACAGTTTTGTAGACGTCCGCGACTCGATCCTGCTCGAAAACGTCGAGATCGGCAGGAACTGCAGGATCCGCAAGGCCATTATCGACAAGGACGTTTATGTCCCGGCCGGGACAACGATCGGCTATGACCCTGAGGCTGACCGCCAGAGATTTACGGTCAGTGAAGGCGGTGTGGTTATTATTCCCAAAGGGGCCGAGATTACATGAGTCTGGCCGGGAGGCTTGAAGACCTTGCCCTGGCTGATATCTTTCAGATACTGAGTGTAGGCAGGAAAACCGGGACCTTGATTGTCAACGGCAGCAGGGGCACGGCCCTTATTGTTTTTAAGAACGGCATGATCGTCAGGGCCGAGACCGACGACCTGGAACGAAATCTGGGTGACAACCTGATCGATGCCGGTCTTATCAAGGAGACTATTCTAAACCTTGCCCTGGAGGTAAAAAAAAAGCTGCCCGCAACCCCGATCGCCGAGATACTCTTTGATCTGGGCTCGGTCAAGCATGAACACCTGGAGAAAGTCACCCGGAAAAGGATAGAAAAGGTAGTCTGCCGGCTCCTTCTCTGGGAGGATGGAGATTTTCAGTTCGAGCTGGATGACCTCGATCTTGCAGGCAAGACGTCCCTGAAAGACCTCGGCTGGGAACTTTCCAAGGGGCTCAGCCCCGAGTATCTTCTGATGGAAGGAGCCCGGGTCCAGGATGAATCAACGCAGTCCTTTGCGAAAACAGAAGAATTCTCCTTTACTGACGCGGAGACTGAGGAAGAGGGGGCAGACGCAGGCTGGGACGATGACTGGGAGACGCAGACCTCCGAGCGCAAGGATATTACGGCCCTCAAGTCCCTGACGCACGAGTTGCGTTTTCCGAATTCCGCCTCTGAGATCACGTTGCTGATCCTGCGCTTTGCGAGCGATATATTCCACCGGGGTATCCTGTTTATGATCGGCAAGAGCGAGATGGTCGGCCTGGGCCAGTTTGGGCTTGAGATCGAGCAGGCGGACGAAAAGGTGCGGGCAACCATGCTGCATATTGATCAGAGCCCTTTTTTCAGCAAGATCGTGACCGAGCAGATGGCGTACCGGGGCCCGTTTGAAAAGGACAGGGTGACTGAGCATCTGGCTGCGCTCCTTGGAGGAGAATGGCCGAAGGAGGTGGCGATCTTCCCCGTCATTGCAGAGGGACGGGTCGTCGCCTTCCTTTTCTGTGACAACTATACCACCGGTGAATCGTTCGGTGAGACCGAGGGTCTTGAGATTTTTATCAACCATGCAGGCCTGGCGCTTGAGAAGTCATTACTGCAGCGGAGGATACAGGAGATGGAGCAGAAAAGGGATGCGGGGTAGGGTGTTGAGATTTTTTCACCGTTATCTGATAATATCTTATGCTGAGGCAGTTTCCCGGATTTCCGCATTTGCGGCGGGAGAAGAAGTTAACCTGAATAACCGAAGAGAGGTTCTGTGAAGACGATTCTCATAGTCGAGGACTCGGCAACAACCAGGGCGCTGATCAGGGCAGTGATTGATGAGCTGGGCGACGTGGAGACTGTTGAGGCTGCATCAGGGTTTGAAGCCCTGAAGGTGCTGCCGCAGCAGGAATATGACCTCATCATAACCGATATCAACATGCCTGACATTAACGGCCTTGAACTGATCAGCTTTGTCAGGAGCAACCAACGTTATGTTCATCTTCCGATTATCATTGTCAGCACGGAACGGAGCGAGGAAGATAAAAAGCGCGGCATGGCACTGGGGGCCACGAATTATGTGACGAAACCCTTCAAGTCCGGCGAACTCCTTGAGATCATAAAAAAGACGATTGGGTTATGAAGGCATCCAAGAAGGAATTCATTGCTGAGGCAGAGGAGCTCCTCGAGGAATCCCAGCGGCTGATACTCGAAGTACAGGATACGTATCAGTCCGGTCTTAACCCCGACACGATCAATGCCCTTTTCAGGGCGATGCATACGTTGAAGGGAGTCTCCGGGCTCTTTGGCGTCCAGGGGATTACCACCCTCAGTCATGCCCTTGAGACCCTGATGGATGACGTCAGACTCGGGAAGATCGAGGTGACAGACGGCGTTGTCAATTTCCTTTTCAAAAATCTGGACATTCTGAAGGACATTACCGAACGCGTCAGTCAGGACAGCGACGAAGGGGACATTGCGACCTATCTCAGGGAGATTGAAGTATTCAGGGAGTCTCTGAAGGGACAGGTTGAGGGAGATTCTCCCCTGTCGCTTATAGACCCTTCCATCATGAAGGTCCTCTCTGAATATGAGGAACACCGCCTGAAGGCAAATCTCAAGGACGGCAAGGGAATATTTCTGGTCAAGGCAGTATTTCCTCTGGAGACTTTCGACACCTCTCTGGAGGCCCTGACGAAGAAGGTCAAGGCAGGGGGGGAGCTGATTTCTACGCTGCCGACCTCAGAAAATGTGCCTGACGGCTCCATCGGGTTCAATCTTATGTTCAGTTCTGTCGGGCAGGTTGAGGAGCTGCAGCAGGCCTTAGGGTATCCCCTGGACATGCTGGTTAAGCCCCGGGCGGCGAAGCCCGTGCCGGTTGTGGTTGTGGAATCTGCGGCAGAGGCTGCAGTCACGACACCGCAGAAGCCCCAGGACACCCATCTCAAAAGCACGTCCACGACGGTCCGGGTCGATATCGAAAAACTCGACAGGATACTCAACACGGTCGGCGAGCTGACCCTGGCCAAAGGAGCGGTCAAGCGGATCGGCACGGAACTGGTGGAGCTGTACGGCCACAATACCCTGGTCTATGACATACATAAAATATCCCAGACCCTTGAGCGCAGACTGGCAGAGCTTCAGGATCAGGTGCTCGAAATTCGGATGGTGCCGATCGGCCAGATATTCACCCGGCTGGCCCAGATTGTAAGGCGTTATTCACGGGAAGTGGATAAACAGATCGACTTGGTGCTCTATGGGGAAGATACCGAACTCGACAAGTACCTTGCCGAGGAGATTGTCGACCCGCTCATGCATCTTATCCGGAATTCGATAGACCATGGTATTGAACATGCCGAAGACCGCAGAAAAAAGGGCAAAAAGGAATCCGGGACCGTTATTCTCAGGGCTTATCAGAAGGGTAACCATGTTGTCATAGAACTGAAAGATGACGGGGCCGGGATCGATGTTGACAAGGTGAGGAAAAAGGCGATCGAAAAAGGCCTTATCCAGGAGGGAGCGGTCCTGACGGAGAAAGAGGTCATTGATTTTATCTTTGCGCCGGGGTTCAGCACCAAGGATGTGGTCAGCGATATTTCGGGCCGGGGCGTCGGTATGGATGTCGTGAAGGAGAAGCTCTCTGTGTTGGGAGGTTATGCCGAGGTCGAGACAAAAAAGGATGCCGGGACCACCTTCATGCTGACGCTGCCGATTACGCTGGCGATCATCAAGGCCCTGATTGTACGGGTGGGCGATGAGCGTTTTGCCGTGCCCCTGACCTCGATGTCCGAGACGCTTATTGTCGAACATAAGGATATCCAGACGATTGAATGGAAAGAAGTCTACTACCTCAGAGGCGAGATGCTTCCGATGATCCGGGTGAGTACGTTCTTCAAGTTTCCGCCGCTGCCGACCGAGCGTTCTTTTGCTGTGGTGGTGGGCTTCGGGGAGAGGAAGGTCGGGCTTCTGGTCGATGAGCTCTACGGCCAGCAGGAGATCGTTATCAAGTCCCTGGGCGAATATCTCAAGAAAATGCGCGGCTTTGCCGGGGCGGCGGAGATCGGCAAACATGAGGTCATCCTGGTGCTCGATATCGAATCACTGATAGACGATTCGGTTGTAAAGCTGAAGGGGGGGGCGATTTATGTTTGAGGAATACTATGGCCTGAGGGTCAAACCGTTCAGCAAAACGCCTGACCCGAAGTTTCTTTTCCTGAGCAGAAGCCATGAGGAGGCGCTGGCAAGGCTTCAGTATGCGGTTGAGGAAAAAGAACTTGTGCTGCTGACCGGCGAGGTCGGCTGCGGCAAAACGACCCTGACGCGGGCGCTTATGGATATGCTGGATGACCGGTATAACGTTATCAATATCATCAACCCGGTCCTGACACCGGCGCAGTTCCTCCGGACGATCGCCATGCGTATGGGGATAGACATCCCGTCGACACATAAGGCTGACCTGCTTGATGCCATATACAGAAAGGTGTTTGAGGACTTCGAGGCCGGGATTTTCCATGTGATCATCATTGACGAAGCCCAGCTGATTCCGGCCAGGGACACATTTGAAGAGATCCGCCTGCTGACTAATTTTCAGCTTGATTATACGAACCTGGTAAGCCTGATACTCGTCGGACAGACTGATCTGAGAAAGCGGCTCAACCACAAGACCTACCTGCCGCTGAAGCAGCGCATCGGTCTTTTCTACCATCTCGGACCGATCAGTGAGGAGGAGATCCGGGATTATGTGCTTTTCAGACTGAAGACTTCAGGCCGGGAGCGGATGCTTTTTTCCGAGGGGGCACTGAAGCTCCTGCACCGTTATTCGGGAGGGATTCCCCGGCTGATCAACAGCATCGCGACATCGGCCCTGCTGGATGGCTATTCAGGCGAGGTTGAGGTTATCGATGAAGCATTGATAGAAGATGCGGCCAGGGAGCTTGGGTTACTAAATGGATATAGCGAAAATTAGGAAAAAAGCAAAGGCGGAAGGCCAGCGTCAGGACCGGGCTTTGGATTCCGGCCAGGAGACAATGCACGAGACGCCAGGCCCGGATCAGACTGAGGGCTCCGGCCCTGCAGTCCAGCCGTCTGGCGGCATGGCTGCAGAAGGTCCAGCGCAGCCGGCTGAAAAGGCAGAGACTCCCTCAGGGACTTATGCGGTAACAGCAGGAGACAGGCATCAGGCAGAGCCGGGAGTACCCGCGGCCGCGGAACCTCCGGTTCAGTCCCCCCGCGTGCCGGACCCTCTGGTTCCGGGCGGGAATGCTATTGCTGTACGGGAAGACTCGGGGATAGCTGAACTGCTGACCTTCAGCCTGGCGAAGGAGGAATTTGCCTTCAAGGTCTCCGAAGTGGAGGAGATTATCCGGTTCCAGCGGATAACCCTGGTACCGACCATGCCGGAGTATGTGGCCGGTATAACCTCGCTGCGTGGCAAGATCATCCCGGTCATTGACCTCAGGACGAGATTGGCGCTGAAGGATGAGGGTGCGGAGGCTGTATCCAGACCCGAGGCAGACGCCGACGGTCTGATAGAGGGCAAAGGCAAGATAATTGTGCTCTCAGGCCCCCTCGGCCTGATTGGAGCGATCATTGATAAAGTGCTTGGCGTCGTGCGGCTCCCTGAAGACGTTATACTGGAGCCTCCGGCCCATCTGACCGAAGATGAAACAAAGTTTATCGAGGGCGTGGTTATTGTAGAGAAGCGCTTCATATCAATTATCCGGTCTGAAGATGCGTTGAATATAGAGGTTGATTAGGGAGGAAACATGCGGGATAAACTTGAAGTCAAAATACTCGCCCTGGTGACCGGCCTCCTCATTCTGGGGATCATTGCTGCCGGGCTCATGGTATTTTATATTGAGAAGGCGAGCCTTTATTCCCTGACGGAGACTACCACTGAAGTGACGGCAGATGTCATTGTCAAGGACATCGAGCGTATCATGCTCGAAGGCAGGGCCGAGGTCACGAAGGCTTATATGAGTGGTCTTAAATCGGTCAGAAACATGGACGAAATATCGCTTCTGCGTTTTGACGGGAACATCGCCTTTGCAGAGAAAAACAGTTCTGTTGCCGATGTGGATATCATGAAAAAAATCCTCCAGACAAGGGCCCCCTTTATCCAGCGGGACCAAAAGAGGATTGTATTTTACCGTCCTCTTGAAAACGGCGACCGGTGCAAGGCCTGCCATGCAAATGACCCGGCGGTGCTGGGTGCGGTCAAGCTGGCTTTTTCGATAGAGAAGGAATATAACAACTCCATGCGGATGATCGTTATGGTCATGCTGGCTACAATCCTGGCCTGCGTCATATTCAGCATTGTACTCTGGGCCATGATCCGGAGGATGGTGATTACGCCCATTATGTCTCTGGAGACTGCGGCCGTGAAGCTGGCCGCCGGGGACATGTCTTTCAGTGTCGACATCCGCAGCAGTGATGAGATTGGCAGGTTCAGCAGGGCGATTACCTCGTCGATGATTTCGATTTCGAGCATACTTCAGCGGATCAAAGACGGGTCCCGGCGGGTGACGCGGGTGGCCGAGGATGTCAGCAGGGAATCAAGGGAGGTTGTTGACGGGACGATGCTTGAAACTGAGGCGATCAACAACATATCAGCCTCGGTCGAGGAGATGAACGCCTCCATAGCTGATATTTCCGAAGGGACCGACGGTCTGGCTGCCTCGGCTGAAGAGACCGCCGCTGCGATGGAGCAGATGGTCATCAGCATTTCCCAGATTACGAACAATTCCCAGGAGATGTCGATTGCAGTAGAGGCTACGTCCGCCTCGATTGAACAGTTATCTGCCACGATCAAGGAGGTCGCCAGCAATACGGGCGAACTCTCCAGCGCTGCGGAGGAGACCCAGAGCGCGATTCTGGAGATCGCTTCATCCATCAAAGAGGTGGAGCAGCGTGCGAAGGATTCGGCAATACTCTCTGACAAGGTCAAGAACGATGCGGTAAAACTCGGGATGGTATCGGTCGAGAAGACGATACACGGCATGCAGAACATCAAGTCCTCGGTCGAGCGGACTTCTGAATGCATTTCCAAGCTGGGAGGAAGGTCCGAGGAGATAGGCCAGATCCTCACTGTAATCGACGAGATTACGGACCAGACTACCATGCTCGCCCTGAACGCTGCGATTCTGGCTGCTCAGGCAGGGGAACACGGCAAAGGCTTCTCGGTCGTTGCTGACGAGATAAAAGAACTGGCAGACCGGACATCACTTTCTACCCAGGAGATCGGGGCACTGATCCAGGCGGTCCAGGCAGAGGTGGCTGACGCTGTCTCGGCCATGTACGATGGGCTGAACTCGGTGGAGATCGGGTTTAAGGTCACAAACGAGGCGGTCGATGCCCTGCGGAAGATCGTCGAGAGTTCTAAACAGTCATCTGATATGGCTGCTGCCATCGAAAATTCGACTGCCGAGCAGTCGAAGGCGGCCCGTCTCGTTTCAGAGGCGATGGAGAGGGTCCTGACCATGGTCAGCCAGATCGCCAAGGCGACGACTGAGCAGAATAAGGGCATCCAGCTGATTATGGGCGCTACAGAAAAGATCAGTGAGGTCTCAAACCACGTCAAGGTCGCCACGAATGAGCAGTCGCTCAACAGCAGGCAGATTTCGCAGGCGATTGACCTGGTCTCTGACAAGAGCCAGCAGATATCCAATGCTATCCGGGAGCAGAAGCTGGGGTCCAACCAGATCTGGACCTCGATTGAAAAGATCAAGGACCTGCCCCGCCTGACCAAGGAGCGCGCATTCAAGCTGGACCAGATGGTGAAGGAGCTGCTGAAGGATGCAGAACTGACGGTGCTCGAGATGGAGCGGTTTAAATTTTCTGCCGACTCCTCCGGTGGACTGCTCAGGATGGGGATCGTTCCCCTCGAATCACCTGCGGTCATGTTCAAAAAGTTCAGTCCGATTATCGATTATCTCGGCAAGCGCCTGGGCAGGAAGATAGACCTTAAGGTGGCGGTGGATTTCCAGGGCGCAGTCAACGACCTGGGGCAGGGTGTGACTCAGCTCTGCTTCATGACCCCTTCGACGTATGTCGAGGCGCACAAACGCTACGATGCCCGGGTGCTGGTGAAGGCTCTCCGGGACGGCAAGCCGTTTCACCATGCGGTCATTATAGCCAGGAGCGACAGTACGATTAATACTGTCGAAGATCTTAGAAACCGTTCGTTTGCGTTTGGGGACCCTCATTCGACTTCAAGTCATATTGTGCCCAGGGGGCTGCTCATGTCGGCAGGTGTTGACATCAAGGACCTTTTTTATTACAACTACCTTGGCCATCACGACGACGTCGCCAAAGCGGTCCTCAACGGCGACTTTGACGCCGGGGCGGTTATGGAGACAACGGCATATAAGTACAAGGATATGGGTCTGAAATTCATCAAATTCTCGGAAGATATTCCTGAGTTCAATATTGCGGTATCCAGCAAGTTCGACCCTGTCCTGACAGCTGAGCTTAAGGTACAGCTGCTGGCCATCAGTGACAGTACCCCGGAGGGGGCGTCTATCCTTAGATCGATTGATGAGAAGTACACCGGGTTCGCCGAGTCGGCTGATGAAGACTACAACAGCGTCAGACTCATGATGTCCCGGATAGGCCTGATATGATGAATAGAACGATGAATAAACGCGGAGGTGTCGCTATGAAGGTTGCAAGAAATATGTTCTGCGGTGTGGTTATCATGGTGCTGTCTGCTCAGGGTGCCTTTGCCGAAACCAGGATAAAAATAGCAGGGGCCGGAGGAATGATATCTCTGGTGACTGAACTGGCAAAGGCCTATATGGCCGAGAACAAGGACGTGGTGATCGAGGTCAACCAGAAGTCAATCGAGTCGAAAGGCGGTATCATGTCCGCATCCGAGGGCAAGGTGGATATCGGCATGAGCGCCCGCCACCTCAAGGACGACGAGAAGGGGCTCGGAGTGCAGCCGGTTGAAATTTCCCGCGCGGCAACGGTTGTCGGGGTCAACCGGAGCGTGGCGCTGAAAGATATCAGCAGCGACCACCTCTGCCGCATCTACGGGGGCAAGATGACGAACTGGAATGACCTCGGTGCGGGAAACAACCTTATCCTGCCGCTCTCCAGGCCTGATAAGGATGCGACAAAAGAGACGGTCAGGATGTATCTGCCCTGCTTTAAAAACCTGAAGGAGGCTGCGTCGGTTGTCACGATAGCAACGGCACCGGAGATGACGAAGGTCCTCAGCAGCCGGCCGCACTCTGTTGGCTTTACCGATTCTGTTGCCGTGGACGACTCTGCCGGGGCTATAGTGCCGCTGAAGCTGGATGGTGTTGAGCCGTCTCCGGAAAACGTCAAGGACGGGAAATATAAGATCATCAAGCATAACTTCCTCGTGACAAAAGGCCAGGCCTCAGGCCCGATAAAGGATTTTATCGGTTTTGTCAAAGGTCCCAAGGGGGCAAAAATAATTCAGGCCCACAAGGCGGTTCCGGTTAAATGATATTCAGGAAATCCATAACCGCGAAGTTCATCGCAGCCCTTTTTATCGTTTTTCTGGTGGGCCAGTCTCTGGGGGGGATTTTCCTGATCGGGTTTATGCGGACAGCTCTGTCTGATTCACTCGAAAAGAGGATCAAACGGGCAGCCGCAACTATGGGAGGGGTCAGCTCAGGCCCGCTGCTGAGTTATGATTACGCGCTGATCGATGTGTATCTCGAGGAGGTAATGAAAGACGAAGACATCACCTCGGTGCATATACTCGACAGCAGCGAAAAGGTGATCCGGGAGAATACCAAGGCGGCTGACGCAGACCTGAATACTATGAATCCCTTTCTCCTGAAAAGAAGCATGACCATGAAGGTGCCGGTGACAGCGGGCGGCAACAAGATTGGCGAGGTGCGCATTGATTACTCGGCAAAGAGCATTAATAAGAACATCTACGACAGCATAATTACTATCTCGCTGTATCAGCTGCTGATGCTGGTCGGTACCGGAATTATCATGGTCATTCTCTTTAACCGTAATATCAAGAAGCCGGTATCCATGATAAACGAGGCCGTAGAAAGAATAACCGTGGGGGATCTTTCCACCGAGGTCCCGGCACTCGGGGAAAATGAGATTGGCAGCATCGCCCTTGGGGTTAAATTTCTCCTGGAGCGGCTTCTCCTTACGGTTTCCAAATTGAACTCGACGGCCGTCAATGTTTCGATGGCGATCAAGCAGGTGAACCTTACCTACAATAATGTGACCGGTGGTATGACGCGGCAGGCCGACGCTGTCAGGGACGTTACCCGGGCGATCCAGAATGCCTCCAGGGCGCAGGCGGAGATCAGTGACAGCGCCGACAAAATGGCAAACTTTTCGATTGAAAACGTGTCCTCTCTGATCGAACTAAAGGCCACGGCAGAAGAGATTGCTTCAAACACTCACCGGCTGCTGAAAGCGACCGAGGATCTGTATTCAGTTGTATCACAGGTGACCCAGGCTGCCCGCGCCATTTCGCGGACCGCCAACGGGGCGTTGACCGCGGTTGAAGACACCTCTGCCTCGGTCGAGGAGATTGGCGCCTCCATCAGGGAGGTCGAGGAGCACGCCCGCGAGTCCTCCAAGATGGCCGGCACCGTGCAGGAGATTACTTCCGATACCGGGATGACAACAGTCATGAACGCAGTCGAAGGCATGGACAACATAGCCGTTGAAGTGCAGAAGTCTTTTGAGATCGTGCAGCGGCTTGAGTCCCGGTCGACCGATATCGAGAAGGTCCTTTCGGTCATCAAGGATGTCACGGAGCAGACGAGCCTGCTCAGTCTTAATGCAGCTATTCTCGCTGCCCAGGCGGGAGAATACGGTAAGAGCTTTTCGGTCGTTGCCGACGAGATCAGTGCTCTTTCCGACCGCACGGCAAGCTCTACCCGGGAGATTGGCGGCATTGTCAAGTCGATCCAGAGGGACATCAAGGACGCAGGTTCTTCAATCGACTCTGCAAAAACCAAGGTCGAGGAAGGCAATGGACTGGTCCTTACGGTCGGCAATGTTCTGAAGGACATTCTGACGGCGTCCGAGCATTCAACCTATATGACCAAGGCGATTGAACGTGCCACTGAAGAGCAGTCACGGGGGTTGAAGCAGATCACCGGGGCGATCGAGGACATCAGAAAGATGATGAAAAACATTGCGAGGGCAACCGAGGAGCAGGACAAGGCCCTGAGCTTCCTGCTTGACAGTGTCGGCGAGGTCAAAGATGTGGCTGATATGACCAAGCGCGGGACGGAGGAGCAGGCGATCGGCACCAAGGGCATCTCCCGGAACGTCGAACTTGCCAATGAAAGGACCTCCCGGATCAGGGAGGCGGTTGCGAACCAGCAGAAGATGAATGATACGATTGCCAGTACCATGGACCAGATCAACGGTATCGGCAATGCAACGGTGAAGGATATGGAAGAAGTCTCCGCGTCTCTCTCGACACTTTTTGGTGAGATAGAGATACTGAAAAAAGAGATGGAGGCCTTTAAGGTCAGGTAGATGCAGAAATTTGCGGTATTTAAAATAGCGGATGAGGTCTTCGGCATTACGATCGACCGGGTGGTCGAGATCATCAAAGTGCAGAAGGTCTTTACGATTCCCGGCCTCCCCGGTTTTCTGTCAGGCGTTATGAACGTCCGGGGTCTGGTGGTGCCGTTGATAGACCTCAGGAGGCGTTTTGGGACAGAACCTGCCGGACGGAAAGAGCGGATCATCATCGTCCGGTTTGATCAGGAAAAAATAGGTTTCCTCGTTGATGAAATCAGGGAAATCCTGTCTCTGGCTCCGGAGGAGATGACTCGCCCCCCGTCGATCTTTAGAGGGTTCAGAACCGAATATATTACAGGCCTCGGCAGGAAGGGAGACAGTCTCATCATCCTCCTGAATATTGATAACCTGCTGACGTCTGAAGAAAAGATAATCCTGAAAGAATCCATAGGAATGTTAGGAGAGGGCCTTGCAGGAACTGACAAAACAGATAAGTGACAGCAATGTAGAGATTAGGCGGTCGGCGGTCGAGAGGATACGGGGCATGAAGGACAGCGCCTGCATTCCGCTCCTGCTGAAGGCCATGGAGGACGTCAGCTGGCGGGTCCGAAAGACGGCGGTTGATATCCTCTTTGATGAGTACGAAATTGAACAGTACATTCAGGGGCTGGTTCAACTCCTCTACATTGAGGATAACGCCGGGGCCAGGAATTCCGCCATTGAGGCGCTGATCAAGCTGGGCAAAAAGGCGACCATCTTTTTGATCGAGGCATTCAAAACTCCGAACCGCGATGTCAGAAAATTCATTATCGACGTACTCGGAGAACACCGTGACAGCAGGGCGCTTCCCCTGATGCTTGAGGCGATCAGGGATGAAGACGAGAATGTCAGTGCGACGGCAGTTGAACATCTCGGCAAGGTGCGGGAGGTCTCAGTCGTGGATGCGCTGATCGAGATTCTTGACAGCGGTGATCTCTGGACTGCCTATCCCGCGGCAGACGCCCTCGGCAGGATCGGCGACCGCAAGACCGTTCCGCATCTGGTGGCGGCCCTTGCCAAAAAACCGCTCAGAGAACCGATACTTAAGGCCTTGGGCAGACTGGCTGAACCCTCGACGCTGGCACAGGTCATCCCGATGCTCCAGGACCCTTCGAAAAATATCCAGGAGCAGGCGCTCAAAACGATCGAAAAGTTCTATCATAACGGGGTTGATGCCGCCTACATAACCTCGGAGATGATACGCCTTCTCGGGACGGCCGCAGTCGATATCGTCATCGGCTATGCCTGGTCGGCAAAGCGCGAAGTCAGGATCTCGGCTATACTGCTCCTCGGGCTGATGAGAGACGAGGCTGCATATGGCCCCCTCCTCGATATCTCGCATGAGGAGGAGTTTGCCGACGATGTCAAGAATGCCCTGGTCTATATCGGCAGGCATAACCCGGAGTCTCTGCTCAAGCTTTTTGATACGGACAACGAGCACCAGCTGCGGTTTATTTGCGAGGTGACCGGGCAGATCGTGTCCCCGGTTTATTACGATATCCTGTTTGCGCTGCTGGCCAATAAGGACGGCCATGTCCGCGCAACCGCTGCTATCAGCATATCCAAGCTCCTGGATATGAGGGCTGCCATGAAGATCCGGGAACTCCTCACTGATCCCTACGAGGATGTCCAGGAGGCTGCGGTCGGGGCGCTGGCAAATCTCCAGACCGCGTTGACCGACAGTGAACTGGTGAAGATGCTGAAGGATGAAAACCAGATACTCAGAATGAATACTGCACGCCTGCTCGGGAGGTTGAGGACCGCCGGGCTTGTGGATGAGCTTGGCTTTGCTCTGAAGGACTCGCAGGCCCGGGTCCGGCAGGCTGTTGTCGAGGCCCTCTCTCTGATCGGTACGGATGATGCAGTCCGCTACCTGACCTATGCTCTGACCGATGAGGACCCTGCGATCAGGATCTCCTCCGCCCTCAGCCTGGGAGAGATCGGGGGGAAGGGGGTCCTGGACTCACTGATGATCCTCAGTGCAGACCCGGACAGTGCCGTGAGGGTTGCTGCGGCCAAGGCGCTTGGTGCTTTGAAGGACGGTGCTGCGGTGGCGACCCTGGTTGACCTGCTGCAGGACCGAAGCGGGTTTGTAGTGACGTCTGCCCTTGAATCCCTGGGCACTATCGGCGGGGATGAGGCTCGCCAGGCGATTATCGAGATGCTGTCTGCTCCTGACGATGAGGTCAGGCGCACCGCTATTTCTGCCCTGGCCTTGTTCAGCCGTGTGGAGCAGTATCTGCTGCCGTTCCTGCAGGACAAGGACTGGGCGGCAAGGATTGCGGCTGTCAGAATACTCGGTACAAACCCGGCAGAGCACGTACGCAAAGAACTCGAAAAACTCCTCGACACCGAAGCAGACCCCACGGTGATTAAAACCGTTGAGGAGATGCTGCGTGTTTGAAAAAGAAGATATTCTGCCCCTTTCCGAAGATGTCTTCAGGCTCATACGGGACATTGTGCGGGACTATTGCGGGCTTTATTTTGACGATTCTTCGAAATACCTGATCGAAAAGAGGTTGTCCCGGAGGATAAAAAACCATCATCTGAAGGACTTCAGGGACTACTACCGTTTTATCCGCTACGACAGGAATGCCGAGGCGGAACTGTCGGCCATCATGGATATTCTGACGGTCAACGAAACCTATTTCTTCCGGGAGCAGAACCAGTTGAAGGCCTTCAGCGAGGAGATTCTCGATGAAGTGAAAGAGAAAAATGAAGGATCCCGTACGCTGCGGGTCTGGTCGGCGGGGTGCTCAACCGGTGAAGAACCCTACACGATTGCGATGCTGATCAATGAGAAAGGGTATTTCAAAGGCTGGGATGTTGAGGTGCACGGCAGCGACATCAACCAGCGGGTGCTCCAGATCGGCAGAAAAGGCTCTTACCGGAGCAACTCCTTCCGGACGACCGAGCCTTATTATAAAACAAAATATTTTGTCGAGGAGGACGGGCAGTCCCAGATTATCGATGAAGTGAAAAAACATGTCACGTTCAGTTATTTGAACCTGCTCGATCCTTTCAAAACTAAATTTCTGGGAAAGATGGATGTCATATTCTGCAGAAATGTATTAATATATTTCGACATTGTATCGAGGAAAAGGGTCATTGAGAACTTCTATGACCGGCTGAAAGACGGCGGCTACCTGTTGCTGGGACATGCCGAGTCACTGATAAACATATCGACTGCCTTTAATCTCAAGCATTTTAAACATGACATGGTCTATCAGAAGCCGCCACGGTGAGAACTACATGACAGGGTCTGCCCCTGGAGAAAATAGTCAGAAGGAGAATGCTGTTTGAATACCAAGATTCTGATCGTTGACGATTCTGCCTATACCCGGCAGGTCATCAGAAATATTATTGAGCAGGACGCGAAGCTTGAGGTTGTCGGCATTGCCTCGGACGGGATTGACGCCATGGCTAAAACCCTGCGGTTGAAGCCGGACATTATTACCCTGGATTTCGAGATGCCGGAGATGGACGGCTTCAGCTTCCTCCGGTGGCTGATGCGGGAACGGCCCACCCCGGTCATTATGGTCAGTTCGTATACAGATACCAAAACCGTCTTCAAGGCCCTCGAGTTGGGGGCGGTAGATTTTATAGCGAAGCCGACCAAGAGGGCGTCGATAGAATTGCGGGCAATTGAAAAGGACCTTTTGCTGAAGCTGGGCGGCATCAAAACGATCCGCCTTGACAAGCTCAGCAGGAACCTTGAACTTCTGGACCGCGACGAAGCAGCGGTGCAGCCGGCTGCCAGGACGAAGGTCAGGAATGTCGAGATTGTGGCGGTGGGGTCCTCTACCGGAGGCCCGGCTGCGCTCCAGATTATTCTTACCAGGCTGCCGGCCGATTTTCAGGCCGCGGTGATAGTAAGCCAGCATATGCCAAAGGGGTTCACCGCACCGCTGGCAGAGAGACTGAACAGGCTGTCCCACCTGAATATCAGGGAGGCAAAGGACCATGACCCTGTTGAGCCCGGCAATGTCCTGATCTGCCCCGGCGGCTTTCATATGGGCTTGGCGAAGAAGGGCAGCCGGGTGGTAACGTATCTGAAAGAAGGACGACTGGAAGATAAATACACACCCTCGGTAGATTATATGATGCAGTCGGCAGCCGAGGTCTACGGAGCGCGCGCCATGGGAGTCATCCTCACCGGCATGGGGAATGACGGTAAATCAGGCATGGTGGAAATTAAAAATAAAGGCGGGTATACTATAGCAGAGTCTGAAGAAACGGCCGTGGTTTTCGGTATGCCCGGAGAAGCGATCAAGGCCGGAGCGGTAGAATCAATACTGCCGCTTTCGGAAATATCGGCAGCCGTAACCAGAGTCGTAAATCACAGGGAGTAGAATTCGTGGACAAAGAGACAGTATTTACCAATAAAGCCGATGAGTTTCTGCAGATGTTCAAGAAGGGCGAAGAGTTTACCAAGGACCTTCTGCGTGAGAATGAGAAACTCAGGTACCGCATTGCCCAGCTGACCGAGGCCGTAGAGAGATCGGGCGACGAGGCGCGAGTCAAGCTGTATGAAAACAGGATCAGCCTGCTTGAGCAGGAGATACATTCCCTGCGCGAACGTTTTCTCCAGGTCGAGCAGGAGAACAAGGATTTTGTATCGAAGTATATCGAGGTTGAAGAGGAGAACAACAACCTCGCCAACCTGTATGTTGCCAGTTATCAGTTGCATTCAACCCTCGACTTTTCAGAGGTCCTGCGCATTGTCCTGGAGATCATCATCAACCTGATCGGCGCGGAGAAATTCGCAGTGCTCCTGATCGATGACAAGACGAATGAAATGGTTCCGGTCAGCACCGAGGGGATGGATGTCTCCGAAGCTCCCAAAGTCAAGATTGGGCTGGGGACGATCGGTTCTGTTGCAAAGGAAGGCGAGAGTTACTTTGCCGCCGACCTGACCGCTCCGGAGGAGTTCGATCCGCTGGCCCCGATCGTATGCATCCCCCTGAAGATCAAGGAGCATGTCATCGGCGTTATTGTCATCTATAAACTGCTGGTACAGAAACCGGGTTTTTCGAATGTCGACTATGAACTCTTCAACCTGCTTGCCGGGCATGCGGCCACCGCGATATTCTCTTCGCGGATGTATACGCAATCCGAGAGAAAGTTGACCACGATACAAAGTTTTCTTGATCTGTTGAAAGAGAAGCCGAGGAAATAAGGGGATATACGTATGCCGAATATTCTGGTTGTTGAAGATTCACCGACGATGCGGCAGCTTATCAGTTTTGCGATAAAGCGGGTGCCGAACTCCCGTGTTGTGGAAGCGACAGACGGGGTTGATGCACTGAAAAAGCTTGCCTCGGAAAAGATCGATCTCATTCTGGCTGATATCAATATGCCGGTCATGGATGGCCTGAAACTGGTCAGTCTTGTCCGCGGCAATCCGACCTACAAAGATATTCCGATCATCATTGTGACGACGGAGGGGGCGGAAGAAGACCGCAAACGGGCGCTGGCGATCGGCGCCAACGCCTACCTGCCGAAGCCGATACAGACACAGGAACTGATTAAACTCGTCAACGGGTTTCTGCCTTCCTGAATTAATCCGGGTTTCCGGACTGCTTCCCCGGCTGTAACCACAGGTTTCTGTTGATAGATTGACAAGAAAGACGTAGAAAGTGTATCTTAAACGTCTATGGTTTTTTTGGGCCGCTAGCTCAGTTGGTAGAGCAACGCCCTTTTAAGGCGTGGGTCGTTGGTTCGAA
>PNOC01000061.1 GCA_013824615.1 Thermodesulfovibrio sp. | reverse complement strand
GCATGATGCGGGGCATGATCAGTTACAATGATATCAATGGTGCCGTCCTGCAGGCCTTCCCGAATAGCCTCGACGTCGCGTTGCGTCCTGAGCGGAGGATTCACTTTTGCGTTGGTATTGTAACCCCTGACCGCCTCCTCGGTAATATGAAAATAGTGAGGACAGGTCTCTGCGGTAATGCGGGCTATGCCTCTTTTCTTTGCAGCCCGTATCAGGTCAACGGAACCTTTGGTCGAGACGTGGGCCAAATGCAATCTGCCGCCTGTCAGCTCCGCAAGCGCGATGTCACGGCAGACCATGATGTCTTCTGCCTGTGCAGGGATGCCCCTGAGCCCCAGTGTGACAGAGAGCAGCCCCTCGTTCATTACCCCGCCGGCGGCGAGGGTCAGGTCTTCGCAGTGCGCGATGATCGGGAGATCGAGGACCTTTGAATATTCGAGGGCGCGTCTCATCAGGAGGCTGTCCATAACCGGCCGGCCGTCGTCAGAGAAGGCGATACAGCCTGCCTCGTGCATCAGGCCGAACTCAGCAAGCTCTTCGCCTTTCTGCCCCTTGCTGATCGCCCCGACCGGGAAGACCGCGCAGGAGGCCTCTGCCTTTGCCTGGCTGAGGATGAACCCGGTGATACTTGAGTTGTCGTTTACCGGGTTGGTATTCGGCATGCAACAGACCGCGGTAACCCCGCCCCGGACCGCAGCAGCAGTGCCTGTTTTAATTGTCTCTTTGTATTCAAACCCGGGTTCCCTCAGATGCACATGCATATCGATGAGGCCCGGCAGCACGAGGCAGCCTTTTGCATCGATAACCGTTTTCTCGCCGTACCGGCTCTCGGATTCCCTGTTGTTGGAAGCCTGCTGCTTGTGGTTTGCTGCCCGTGGTTGTATCGCTTTGATCTTTCCGTTTTCCACGATGATATCGCAGATACTGTCCATGTCCTGGGATGGGTCGACCAATTGTCCGTTTTGTATTATTGTTGTTGTCATTGTTTTGTCCCCGAGAGGAGATAGAGTACTGCCATGCGCACGGCCAGGCCGTTTGTCACCTGTTCAAGTATAACAGACCGGGGACCGTCGGCCACGTCAGAGGCGATCTCAACCCCGCGGTTCATCGGGCCCGGATGCATGACCAGCACATCTTTTCTTGCAGCCTCCAGGCGGGCAGCCGTAAGCCCCCAGTTTCTGAAGTATTCGACGGTTGAAGGGAAAAAGCCTTTTCCCTGCCTCTCGGTCTGGATCCTGAGCATCATGATGATGTCCGCGTCCCGGAGGCCGTCATGCATGGCAGAGTAGACCTCCACGCCGAGGGCCTTCAGGCTGGCAGGGACGAGTGTTGGCGGTCCTATCAGCCTGACCCTTGCCCCGAGTTTGAGCAGACCGTAAATATTCGATTTTGCGACTCTGCTATGGAGGATATCGCCGACAATCGCCACGGTGAGACCTTTAATCTGTCCTTTTTTTTCCTGTATCGTGAAGAGGTCGAGCAGAGCCTGGGTCGGATGTTCGTTTGTTCCGTCACCGGCATTAATTACCGAAGCCCGCATATGCCGGGCCAGGAAATCAGCAGTTCCTGAGCAGGAGTGGCGTATCACAATAAAATCAGCCCCGAGCGCCTCGACGTTCCGGGCAGTGTCTTCGAGTGTTTCGCCCTTCACCACACTGCTGGTCGAGACGGATATGCTGATAACGTCGGTGCTGAGTCTCTTGGCAGCCAGTTCGAAGGAAGTACGTGTCCTGGTCGAAGGTTCATAGAACATATTGACAGTCGTCTTGCCGCGGAGCGCAGGGACCTTTTTTATGTCTCTGCCGAGGATGTCCTTGAACCCGGAGGCTGTTTCAAGGATGAGGCCGATGTCCCCGGTAGAAAGCTCTTTAATTCCGGTCAGGTCTTTGGTCTGAAGGCTCACGCGATTACCACCCGGTCTTCCAGAAGGTCCTCTTCAAGCTGGACAATGACCGTCTCTTCCCGTGACGTCGGGATATTCTTTCCGACAAAATCTGCTTTGATCGGCAGTTCCCGGTGGCCACGGTCGACAAGCACCGCCAGTTGTATGGCTGCAGGCCTGCCCAGGTCCATCACCGCATCCATCGCCGCCCGTATCGACCTCCCGGTAAAGAGGACGTCATCGACGAGAACAACTCTACGATTATTTATTTCGCAGGGCACCTCGGTCCTGCGTATCACAGGCTGTTCCTTCCGGACATTGATGTCGTCCCGGTAAAGAGCTATATCAAGAGTCCCTACCGGGATATCCGTGCCTTCGATTTCGAAGAGCTTGCGGGCCAGTCTTCTGGCTATATGGACACCGCCGCGCTGTATGCCGACCAGGCAGATCGAGCCGATGCCCCTGTTTTTTTCTATGATCTCGTGCGACATGCGCGTAATCGAGCGGTCGAGGTCTTTTTTGTCGAGTAGAACCTTGGGCAGAACCTTAGGCATCTGCGTTACTTCCGCTGAACAGAAGAGAGGTCCGGCAGACAAAGTTATCCGAAAAAAGAGAAAAGAATGCCGATGCCGGGGATATGCATGAAACAACAGGGATGTAATGGTTATAGCAGCTCACGCTTGCTCCTTTGCCTTTATTAACCTCTCAGGGCTAGTTTAAAAGACGGGTTATTAAAGCATAAAAAAAGATAATATGTCAAACGCGCGGTAATAGTGTGATAAAACGGCAGGATCATGTTTGGCCGCGGACAGAGACGGCGGATGAGGCCGCAGGACGGCTCCCGGTGGAGATACCAGGGGCTCTAGAAGTTCTCCAGGCGCTCAGGGGGGAGCCCCTGAAAGTCATAGCAGGTGAGTAGATCATACTTCATGGTGCCGAGCCGGGTGCTTACCGGGATTTCCTGTTTATCACAACGTGCAAACACTGCTTTCAGGTAGATTGCTGTGCTATCGATTGCTCTCTTGTCTCCTTCTTCCCTGGAGGCATAGATTGCATTATAGCCCCGAAGGGATTCAAATCCGGGCCAAAGATCATACTGGTTCATGCGCCGGCTGAAGGGCAGGCAATAGGCCACGGGATTGCCTTCCATATAAAAAGAGAGCAGGCTTGCCTGCTGGTAATAACGGGACATGATAAAAACCGGGCCTTTGGCTGTCATTTCACGATGGATTGTACTCAGGGCTTTGCCGAATTCCCGCGACCCCATCATTTTGCGGACCGGATGTCTGTCAGGCGGAAGAGGGATGGCCAGGGGGAAATACGCCAGGGCTGTGACGAGCAGCGCGACGAGTGGGGCAGATATAACCAGTCGACGTTTGTGTCCGGTCATTGCCGGCAGGTTTTTCAGGTAGAGTTCAGCGACAGCAATAAAACCCGTCGCATATCCGGCCAGGGCCCAATTGCCCTGTACCTTGGCCTGTATGCTCTTCAGGCCGAAAAAGACAAGTGTGGGTATGGCCAGCCAGAAGAGGAAGGAGCCCTGTTCTTCTTTCCTGCCCTTCCATAAGGCCAGCAGAATCAGGACACACAAGACCGGAGTCACGGCCCCAAGCTGAGAACCAAGATAATCGAGGATTGCGCCCGGGGAAATCTGGAGTCCCTCGGCAAGATGCGCCTGCCCTGCAGTATGTTTTAAGGTTACCCAATCGTGAGCTGCATTCCAGAGGATGACCGGACTGAAGACGCAGCCGCTGAGCAGCGCTGCCAGGTACGGCCCCGGGGATCTGAAAAGTCTTCTGGCACTGCTGTCGAAGACCATGAAGAGCAGAGCAGACAGGTAGAATAGGGCCATGGTATATTTGGAGAGAAGACCGAGTCCCGCCGAAACTCCAAGCAGCAGCCACCAGATGGTCGTTTCTCCCCGGGGTTCTGCCGCAGTTTCCGCCTGGTATGCCTTCCAGAACAGATAGAGCGAAAGTATCCAGAAAAACATATAGGGTGAATCGATCGAAAAAAAGATCCCGAAGACCGAATAAAGAGGCACAATCTGGACCAATAGTGCTGCCCAGAATCCGGTCCGGTCATCGTACATGTCCCGTCCGAGTCTGAAAAGAAGGAGGCTGCTCAGAGCGGACAAGACGACGGCAAAAAACCTGACTCCGAGCTCTGTATTCCCGAAAAGCGCTGTGCCTGCATAGATGAGCCAGGCAATCATCGGCCCCTTGGAATAATAGCTCCAGTCAAGGTGTCTGGACCATTCCCAGTAGTGGGCCTCATCACCGGACAGCTCAAAAGGTCCTGCGCTGATGTAGTAAAGCCGCAGCAGGCTCAGCAGCCCCAGCAGCGCATACAGGAGAAGCGTATATTTATTTTTGTCTGATGTTTCGCCGGTCAAGGTATATTCACCGCATAAAAGACAGCCATATAATCTACAGTCGCTTATTATATACTTTTAAGGCATTCCCGATCATCATCCAAGCGGGTCTTGCTGTTGCTGCCTGGATGACGCAGAGGTCTGCCATAAACTATAATTACCCGCAGTAACAAGAGAAGGAGAAAATGTGATTTATTCTATGGAGCGGCCTGATATGGCATGGAGCAGGAGACGCGGTTGATACGCCTGTATCTTTTTTTGAATAACATAGTTTCCCTGGTCGTGGTCCTTTTTTTATTCAGACTTGCTTTTCTTTTTACCTACCGCGCCCCGGACCCCTGGAGCATGAAAGACCTGCTTACTGCCTTTGGGGTGGGGCTGAGGTTCGATCTCTCCACCGCGGCCTATGTGCTGATACCGCTTACGCTGCTGATATTTATTCCGACAGACTCAAGGTCAGCGCGGCTCCGGAAGATATTTTCAGGTATCAGCCTCATCTGGTTCGGGCTTCTCATCCTCTGTTTGTTTGTGGACCTGATCTATTACTCCTATGCCGGGAGGCATCTTACCTTCGAGATCTTCAATACCACAGGGGACCTCTTTCCCCTGCTCCTGATCGGGCTGAAGCAGTATCTTCCCGGGATCTTTGCCCTTCTGCTGTTTATGGCATTTTTTTCGTTCTGTTATGCTGCCCTGGTGAGGGAGCTTTTCCGGAGGGAAGGGGCAATTCCGTCCGGGCTGCTCAGGAGGGTGTTTGTGTATACGACAAACCTGCTGCTGGTGGCTGGCTTGACGGTCGTGCTGGGCCGGGGTGGTCTTCAGATGAAACCGCAGAAGATGAGCGAGGCCTATCTTGCCTGCGGTTCGACCTATCTCGGGAACCTCGCACTCAACGGCGTTTACACGTCCCTCAGGACCCTCTACAGTGCGGATGAAAACAAGGAAAAACTCTGGTGGAAGATTCGCTCCGTGTCACCGGAGGGGGCGCAGGACAAGGAGGTGCGGCGCATTATCTCGCCTGAAAGGGAAGAGGTGGTCGATTCAGCCTATCCCCTTTTCAGGCATTTCAGATATGCCAAAGAAGAATTCAGGCCCCTGAATGTTGTCATATTTATCATGGAGAGCTGGACCGGAAAGTTTACGGGATCAGTGGGAGGTATCGAGGATGCCACGCCTTTTTTCAGCAGCCTCTCCCGGGAAGGGATTGTCTTCAGAAACTTTTTTGCGAGCGGCCAGCGTTCTATTGAAGGCATATCAGCAGTGCTCACCTCGCTGCCCCCCTGGGGAGGTATGATTCTCTCGCTGAATGCGACGCTGGCACAGATGCCGGTGAAGTTTCTTCCTGCTATGCTTCAGGAAAAGGGCTATAACACCTATTTTATCCATGGCGCCAAGTATGACTCCATGGGTTTTGCAAGCTTGACGAGGCATGCGGGGCTCAGCACCTATATCTCGAAGAAAGAGATACTTAAAGCCGGAGGAAAAGATGACGGCATATGGGGAATCTATGACGAGGACACGTTCCAATTCGCCCACCGGCTCTTCACGGAACAGAAGCAGCCGTTTTTCTCGGTCATTTTTTCTCTGAGCAGCCACACCCCGTATAAGCGTCCCTCGAAGGACTTTGATCACTATGGCGCTGAGACGCCTTTTGCCGAGTTCCTGAACTCGCTGAGATATTCAGATTATGCCCTTGCCCGGTTCTTTGAGGAGGCGAAGAAGGCCGGCTATTTCAGGGACACGGTTTTTGTTATTCTGGGGGACCATACTGAGGGGAGCGCCAACCGGGATAACCTCTATGAGATGTTCCATGTACCGTGCCTGATCTACGCCCCCGCCCATCTCAAACCAATGGTAATAGACAGGCCGGTAACGCAGGCCGACCTTGCTCCGACGATACTCGATATTCTGCGGAGCTCCGCACCGCATGCTTCTGCCGGCATCTCTGCTCTGACTCCGACCCCGGGAGGGCAGGGCCTCCTTGCCTATGGAGACCGGATGGTCTTTGTCAAGGACGACTGGCTGCTGCTCTCTTCGGTCGAACGCTCACAGGGGCTCTTCAATTACCGCCAGAACCCTGACGCAGATCTTTCGGAGAAGGAGGGTGACAGATTACGGGAGATGGAGGACGCTCTTCACGCTCATCTGCTGCTGGTGAACGATCTGGTAGTCAGAAACAGGCTGTTTCCCCCGAGACACCTGTCCCCCTGACGCGGCACGGACGGTGACTGTTTTTTTTCGGGCAGGCGCCGCGGCACGGAAGCTGATATAATTACTGACCGTACGCTACGCCGAATGAGTATCAAAAGGAGGAGAAGGTTTGAGAGTTAGTTGTTTCACTTTTTTGAAAAATGCGCATCTACTGGGATATCCGTTTGTTGAGTCTATCCGGTCTGCGCTGCCTCTCTGCGATGAGTATGTCGTCAATATCGGGGAGTGCGAGGATGATACCGTTGAGATGGTCGAGGCTATCGGCAGTCCGAAGATAAGGATTATCAGGAGCCAGTGGAATGAAAACATGAGGACCAAGGGATTTGTCTACGGCCAGCAGAAGAGTATAGCCCTTTATAACTGCAGTGGTGACTGGGCCTTCTACCTCGAAGCAGATGAGGTGATACATGAAGACGAGATTCCTGCGATAAGAACTGCCATGGAGAAGCATCTGCACGACGAGCGGATTGAGGCGCTGGTCTTTGATTTCATCCATTTCTACGGGAACCACGGGACCTATGCCTTCAGCCCCGCCTGGTATCGGAGGGAAACCCGCATCATCCGCAACACGATAAGAGCATATGCCCCTGACGGCCTTTTTTTTGTCGTGCTGGATGCCGGCTCAAACAAAAAAGGCCGGTACCCAAGAGCTGCGCTTGCGCATGCCAGAATTTTTCACTATGGCTGGTTGAGAAGCCAGGAACAGATGAATGAGAAAAGTAACCGGGTAGCTAAATATTGGGGGCAAAAGAATGCGGAGATCGATTATGCGCAAATAGATTCCGGCATCCTCAGAGAGTTTACAGGGAGTCACCCGAAAGTCATGTCAGGCTGGATTCCTGATGGTCCCGTTCCGGTTTTTAAGGCTGATGCCGCCTACCAGCTTTCAGGCAGAGAAAAAAGGCACCGCATTATGAAAAAGCTTGAGGACTTTTTTGGCGCTGATTTTACAAAAAAACATTATAGGCTGGTCAGGTAAGCCTGTTTCATAACGTGTTCAGCCCCTGTCGCGGTCTATCAATTCCATCAGTTTAATGTACTTGTAAAAGGTGGTGACGCTTCCCGTTATACTGATGATAAATCCCTCTCTGCCGTCGAGGAACCCCTTCTTTATGAAATATGACTTTACAAAGGATGTCAGCGCATGGGTAAAGGCCTTCGAGGCTGTTGCTTTCTGCCCGGATTTTGCGAGTTCCCGGGCTCCCAGCGTTGAATAGGCACTGATTTTTTTGAGCAGGGCATCGGTATCCTCGGCCGGATAGTGGAGGATTGGTCCTGATAATCGCCTGACGCTTCCCATGACCTCAATACTTTCGTGGACTGCCCGGTCAGTTACCCTGCCTTTTTCTTTCCTGAAAAGCCTCACTATTTCATCCGGCCACCACCCGCAGTGCTTAATCCACTTTCCGTTGAAAAAAGCCTTTCTGAAAAAAGAATATCCGTCAGCGGTGTCAGCCCCCTGGATTGCTTTGACAATGGCCTCTTTTGTTTCCTCCGGTATTCTCTCATCAGCATCGACGATCAGTACCCAGTCGTGCCGGCATTTTTCTACCGCACTCATTTTCTGACGGCCGAATCCTTTCCAGGGTTCCACGAATACCCTGCAGTTAAACCTCCTGGCTATATCCACCGTCTGATCCGTGCTTTCAGAGTCTACGACGACGATATCATCAGCAAAAGAGACGCTTTCCAGGCAGGCGGCGAGCATCTTGCTTTCATTCCCGGTGATGATGGCGACTGACAGCGGTGCCTTCATCAGTGTCTGTCCTGCATGATATCGCGGACAAGGTCGTGCATGCGGTCGCCCTGGATGGTGTCAGAAAAGAGACGGGTGATTTTCTCTTGTCCGGCACTTGAGAACCTCTGCAGGTCGGCAGGGTTTTCGATCAGTCTGAGCAGCGCAGCAGTGAGCGCGTCAGCGTCGCCCGGAGGGACCAGCAACCCGTCAATTTCATGCGTGAGCAGTTCGGTGAGTCCGCCCGCTGCCGAAGCTATAACCGGTCTGCCCATTGCCATGGCTTCAGCTGCCGCAAACCCGAAGGCCTCCTGGCAGATGGATGGCATGACAAAGATATCCATGGCTGCGTACATCCGGTAGACCGGTTCGACCCTGCCCGTAAACCTGATGCGGTTGTCGAGTCCCATTTCAGTGCCTGCCTGACGCACAGTCTGCAGTTCCGGTCCGTCGCCTACGATCAGAAGCCTGGCCCGGGGATGGCGGCGGCATATCTCCTGAAAAGCCTTTACAAGAAAGATCAGCCCTTTTTCGGGATGAAGTCTGCCGGCAAAGCCGATAACGAGATCATCAGGGAGATACCCGATTTCTAAGCGGGTGCTTTCCCTCTCGGGCAGGTATTTCCTGATTTTTTCGACCGGGACTCCGTTGGTGATCTCCCGGATGAGCGTTTTCTTTATCCCGCTCTGCTCCAACTCAAGTCTGACCGAATGTGATACGGCGATCATGCAATCGGCACCGCTGTTGATCAGGGTTCGCGTTACCGGGGAGATGCCCCGCGTGAGATGCCTTACGAGAACAACCTTCCTGTTGGTAAGTCTTGCAGCTATGACCGCCGGCCAGTACTCTTTCGGGCTGTTGGCTATGATAAGTCCAATGCTGTCCCGCCTGATAATACGAATGAGCGCCGCAATCGCCTGAAGATCCAGAGCACTCCGAATTCTAACCTGCCGAACTGATATGCTTCCCGCGGAGGTCCTCCTCTGGACAGCTCCATTATGCCAGCATCCCAGGCAGACCTGATGTCCCCGGTTTGCCAACTGGAGGGCGAGCAATTCGGCATACGTCTCTCCGCCGCCCACCAGTGCCCCCGGCCTGCCGATATAGCTGCTGATGATCAGGATTCCCACCCCTTCCATCATTGTTTCTCAGCCGGCTCGTCTCTCCCCAGCAGGGTGAGCGTCAGAAGAAATGCGATTAGAAGAAAGCTCAGCGGGCGACGGAGGCTTTCGTCAAAGACGCCGCCCAGAAAGAGATTCATGAGCGCAAACCCTGTTGAAATACTGAGAGACCAGGACATTCCGCCTTTTTCCCCCGGAGGCCTTCTGAACAGGAGTACGGCAACCGACAGCCAGAAGGTCAGGAAGAGCGCCAGTCCTACCAGACCTGTTTCGGCAGCTACCGTTAGGTAGACATTGTGTGCGTGCGCCCTGAGTGCAGGACTGAAGGTCCATTCCTTTGTATACGGTACACTATAGGCCTCGGCCGTATGTTCCCATTCCCTCTGTCCAACTCCTGCTACCGGGTGGTCGGCGATCATGTCCCGGGCAATACGGAAAAAATATAATCTTTCGACATTGCTGGGGTGTTTGCGCACGTCAGCAATGCTGTAGGCCCGTTCCCGTATCAGAGGGAAAAAAACAAAGACGAGGGTGACCACCACGGCCATAAGGCCTGCTCCCAGGGCCACCGTGCGCAGGCTTTTTCGCGCACATACCATCAGCAGCGTTGCCAGCAGCGACAGAAAATAGGTGCGTGCAAAGGTCATGAGAGTTCCGGCCATCATCAGGGCAGCAGCGATGCCGAGCAGTATCCGCCGTGTCCGGGTGGTTTCCCAGAAAAGTGCAAGGGACGAAAAGAATATTGCGAGAGTGCTGAAGGTGCAGCCTGCCTGGATGTAATAGCGGAAAAAGCCGTACAGCTTTCCTTCCCGCATCGGCTGCTTCGGGAAGGGGTAGGTCAGGCCGGCAGTCTGCTGCAGAATACCCAGCAGAACAACCAGGACTGCTCCGGCAGCCAGTGCAAAAAGCGCATGGCGCACCGCTCTTTTTTTTTGTTCAGGATCGAACGAAAGCCGGTAGAAAAGCAGAGAGGCGAAGAGGACCGGAATATCGTCCAGCGGCGCCAGGGTGGGAGGCTTATGGTTTATAAGCCTGGAGAGCACTTCCCATACGAGGAAAGCCGCAAGACTGATCAGCGGTATGCGCAGTTCGCCAAGGGCAGTAACGATACCTCTTGTCCTCCACCAGAAGATGACTGCAAAGATCCCCAGCCCCGCGACCGCAATGTAGGCTGCACTGTGCGACAGCAGAACCGTAAGGGCATACAGTACCGCAAGGCCGGAAAGCAGGCTGCCCGCTGTACGCCTGAATTGTGCATCGTCGGCAGGCAGGAAGCCGGTCTTCACGTTCAATACTCACCACCGGTGAGGGTAGCGGTCACCGACCCTATTTTGACCTTGGACTTCATCCTGAGCGGGATCTTTTTATCATCATCAGAAATCCAGATAAGGATCTCCCCTTTTTGATAGAAGATACCCTCAGACTTCATTATCGGCTTGATAACCAGGGTATCGACCTCACCCTCCGGCCCCTCGATACGCTCTTTTCTGAGTACCTGGACTTCAGCATCATAGACCTTCTTGCTGTCGAAAATTTTTATGTACGCTGACTTGCCTACTTCAAGCTGCATGCTTCTGATCTGGTAAAAACTCGAAAGCGGATCAAAGACAGCTCCAGGCAGATCGAATTCTTTCCGTTCATCCGCAAGGTGGTCGATGTACAAAGCCTTGGACCTGACTTTGTCAAAAATAACCTCCTTGTCCTTCCGGTGTCTGCCTTCACTGAGTTTAAGCCGGTAGGTCAGCGGAGATCCGATGGTGCCCGGCACTGCTCCGGGTGTCACCCGGCTCTCTACTCTGTCATTTACCGGATAAAAGACCGAGACCCAGTTGGCGGATTTAGTCGTTACCGCAATGAGGGTACTCTCATCGGCCTGTTTGATTTCTATGACTGATTCTCCTGCCTTGATGCCTGCCCAGGATATGTCATACCTCAGCGTCTCCGGTATTCCGAAGGCACCCGCCAAACCTGTTGAGCAGAGAAGGAGCCCCAGAATGACCGCTGAAGACAGTCGGTAAAAGGTCATAAAGCTGTTTGCTATGATTGAGGGCATCTTTGAAGTCATAAGTTTATAGTAATTGAATCGCTGCTAAAAAGTGTCTGTGTATGAACTACCAGTTTAGTTTTTGGCTGTTATTCTTGCGAAGATGCGAATCCATTGTTTTCAAGAAATTCTGGATCCCCGGGTCAAGCCCGAGGATGACAAACGCTACTTTATACATAGACACTGAAAAGCTCACGATTCCTGGCTGCTGAACTGCAGTTCGTAGAGCTTCTGATAAATGCCGCCGTGGCCAAGGAGTTCCTGATGGGTTCCGGTTTCGGTGATCCTGCCCTTGTCCAGGACTATGATACGACTGGCCTTTTTGATGGTCGAGAGCCGATGGGCTATGACAAAGGTGGTCCTGTTTGACATAAGATTTTCGAGTGCCTTCTGAAGCATTACTTCCGAAGCCGTGTCGAGCGAAGAGGTGGCCTCGTCCAGGATCAGGACGGGCGGGTTGGTCAGGACCGCGCGTGCTATGGAGAGCCGCTGCCTTTGCCCCCCGGAAAGCCGAGTGCCTCTTTCCCCGATGATCGTGTCATAGCCCTGGGGCAGTTCCATGATAAAGTCGTGGGCGTAGGCCGCCCTGGCCGCGCGCACCACTTCTTCACGGTCTGCCCCGGGTTTGCCATAAGCAATGTTTGCGAATACGGTGTCGTTGAAAAGGATGACTTCCTGACTGACGATGCCGAAGCTGCTTCGCAGAGACTTAAAGGTGACGCCGGTGATGTCCGTGGAGTTGATAAGTATTTTACCCTCCTGCGGCTGATAAAAACGCGGGAGAAGATTGACAAGGGTGGTCTTGCCTCCGCCGCTTCTGCCGACGATTGCGATGATCTCGCCCTTCTGCACGGTCAGGTTCAGACTGTCGAGTGCCTTGTGTTTTGATTCGGAATAGGTGAAAGAGACGTCTTTGAATTCTATGGAGTTGATCTCATGGCCAAGTGTCTTTGCTCCGGCGATCTCTTGAGGTTCTGCCAGGAGCTGGGAGATCCTTTCAAAAGGGGCCCGTGCCTGCTGCAGGTTGATGTTGACCTTGGCGAGTCTTCGGATCGGACTGTACATCAGAAATATGGCGGCAAGAAACGAAAAGAAATCCCCCACGGTCATGGCATGGGTGATAACCAGTCTGCCCCCGTACCACATGACAAAGGCTATACCTATGCCCCCGACGGTTTCCATGAGCAGGGTGCCGGTTTCACCCACTCGGGTCGCACGCATGTTCTCCCGGTAGTAGTCCCTCGTGATCTTTTCGAAGCGTTCGTTCTCGTCCTGCTGCCTGCTGAAGGCCTTGAGTATCTTGATGCCGGTAAAACTCTCGTTCAGAAATTCGGTGATGTGCGATATCTTTTCCTGAGACCTCCGGCTGATCTGACGGATTCGCTTGCCCAATTTGCCGATTGCATAGAAGGCCCCGGGCAAGGCCACGATCGATATGATGGTGATGTCCGGCCGGCGCCATAAGGCAACGCATATGAGCGCAATGGCAGTGCAGCTTTCTATGAGAAGGTCTTTGACCGTCAGACTGACCAGTCCGTTGAGCAGAGCAATATCGTTGACCACTTTAGAGATGAGTTCGCCGCTCGAACTTTTCCCGAAATAGCCGACAGGAAGGTTCAGTATATGAGAAAAAAGGCGGTTTCTGAGATTCATGACCATCTTCTGGTTCACAGAGCCTATCAGATAGCCGTTCAGCATCAGGAATATCCCCTTGACGAAGAATATGAAGAAAACCAGGAAGGGGATCATCATAAGAAGAAAGGAGTCCTTCTTGACAAAGATATCGTCCATGATCGGTTTGACGAGCCAGGCCAGAGACCCGCTGAGAGCCGAGACGATTATGCTGGCTCCGCCTGCGAGGGCCACCCGCCTCCAGTAAGGACGTACGAGTTCAAACATCTTGCGGAATTCTTCCAAAAAAGCCTCCCTTATAAAGTAAGTTTGTCATCCTCGGGCTTGACCCGGGGATCCATGGTTCTACAAGCTCACCGTGACCGGTCACCCTGAGCCGTGAGCCTGTCGAACGGTCGAGGGGCTGGATTCCCGATCAAGGCCTTCGGGAATGACGGACAAAAAGCAGAGTTTATACCCGGATGATCATTATAATGCAGGAGGAGGGTTAAGATAAAGCAGCGGGGGGGTGTATTATCCTGGACAGTCCCGGAGTTCAGCGTAGTGCCGGGCGATATCAACGGCGTCCCAGGGTCTGCAGTCAGCAGGTGCAAAACCGAGCAGACCTGCATACTCATGAATCACCTGAAGCGATGGGCCTTCGATTTCCAGAAACTCCGGTATGTATGCGTAGTTGTCCTCATACCGGTCGAATTCAAAATGGAGGCCTGCAAGTTCAAATGAGACCCGGTGTTTCTTCATCTCAAGCCAGATATGCAGGCCCAGCGCCCGGAGCATCGACCCCATGGTCGCGAAATCAGAGACCTCGACCTCCTGTTCATCCCGGGCCTTGGCCCCCTGCTCGTCAAGGTCACGTTTGACTGTGAGCATTGTCCTGCTGCCTTCTTTCCTGAGCCGGAGGGTTGTTCTCTGAAGTCTGATGGCATGGTCCGGGGTGTCGAAATACAGGGCATGGATTTTGTCATCAAAGGTTTTCTGTGCCCCAAGCGTTATAAGCCTTGCGGCGACAGCCGCTTTGTCTACTTCGAGGACTTTGACCTCAATCTCCCGCATAGCACATTATAACAAAAACAAATACACGCCGACCGGGGAGTGCCGGGTGTCGGACAATCGTCATTGTTCTGCAGGCCCATGTTCCCCTGCAGACACCTGATTAACAGGCTTTACTGTCCTGTTCCTGTGCTGTTACGGGGCTTGACAAATCCGGAGGTTCTTGATACTGTTAATCCAGTTGCTGTGCTTACTACATCATGAAAGGGGGGGGATTTATGACAAAGACAGAGCTTATCGACAAGATCGCGGCGGGTGCCGCCCTGAGCAAGGCAGATGCCGGCAGGGCATTTGATGCGACACTGGATTCGATCAAGGGAGCCTTGAAAAAAGGTCAGAAGGTGACCATTGTCGGTTTCGGGACCTTTGCCGTGACAAAGAGAAAGGCCAGAAAAGGCCGCAATCCGAGGACCGGAGAGGTCATCAATATTCCGGCAGCCAAGACGCCCAAATTTACGGCCGGCAAGACATTAAAAGACGCGGTCAAAAAATAGAATTTCGGGTATATTCCTGAAGCATTGCGTTGAAGTCTTACGCAATGGGGTTACGAGAAAATAAAGGGACAGCCAAACTGGCTGCCCCTTTATTTTTTGTCTTTGCTCTGTTATCCTTTGCTTGAAGTATGTATGATCAGACTTGCCGAAACAGGGCATGGGAGGTGGTTATGCTGGTTGAATTCAGTATCGTCCCGATTGGGGCGGGAAGCAGCGTGAGCGATGAGGTGGCCGAAATACTGAAGCTGGTTGCTTCAAGCGGACTTCCCTATAAAGTGAATCCCATGGGGACGGTTGTCGAAGGCAGCTGGGGCCAGGTATTCGGACTGATAAAAAAATGTCACATCATCATGAGCAGGCATGAGGAGCGCGTCCTGACCCGCATTCTGATTGATGATCGCAAAGGCAGAACAGGAATGATTTCCTCAAAGGTCCGTTCGGTCGAAAAGAAAATAGGCATAACCCTGAAAAAATGACTTGCCACAAAATGATCGTCTGCGGTATTGATCTTGGGCCCGCAACTGGGCAGGTGGTTGCGTATGCAGCTTTTTTTGCGGGGGCCTTCCGGATGCCGGTGAGACTGCTGTATGTCATTGATTACCTCCTAACCCCTCCATCCTATATGGCTGCGTATATCGATGAGGAAAAGAAGCGGGAAGAAGCTGCGATGGAGAGTTGGAAGGGTCTGCTGGAAGGGGCGGGCATAGAGGCGGACACAAGGATTGTCATGGGGCGGCTCCATGAATCTTTTACCGCTGTCCTGGAAGCAGAACCGCTTGAACTGCTGGTCATCGGCTACAAGACACACCTGCTCCGGCCGAGCAGTTCAGAAAGGCTGGTCATGTCTCTGCGGGCGCCCATGCTCGTTGTCAGGACGCATGCCCCGGCACCTCAGACGGTCGGGTCAGTGCAGATCAGGCGTATTCTCTGCCCGGTCGATTTTTCCGAGAACTCCGGAAAAGCGGTGACCCTTGCGATGCAGTATGCCCGGGCATTTACCGCTGAGCTCACCATCATCAATGCCATCCCGTCTCATTTGATAAAGGAAAAGTGGATGGTCTGGAGCAGTATGGATGACGAAGACAGAGACCGGTTTGATGCCTTGATGCGCTCTGAGGCCGTAGCCAGTATGAAGGCATTCTGCACGGGCCTTGGTCTGGAGATGGCAGGGGAGATTTTTCACGGGAACCCGGGTGAGGTGATTTCCTCTCTGGCTTCCGAGCGGGAGATGGACCTGATCGTTCTCGGGGCCCGGGGCCTGTCATATCTGCAGAGTCTGCTGATCGGCAGTACGACTGAACAGGTCCTGAAGTCGTCTCCCTGCCCGGTATTGATTGTTCACTGAAACATTATTTTTTGAACAGATCGTCGAGGGCCTTGCGGGCAGCAGTTTTGTCCGTGCCTGCCGACGCTGCTGCCGGCGGAGCCGCACCTTCCCTGAAAGAGAAAAAGTCGCAGAAGTTTGCCCGGTCACGGGACCGTTGGAATTCCGCTTTGGACTCAAGGCATTTGTTGTGGGCTTTCTCTGAATAGAAGCGGCAGTTCAGGCAGATATGCAGGTCTCCGCCGCATTTTGGGCAGATTGCCTTTCGCGAAAAATACTTGTCAGTTTCAATCTCTTTTCTGCATAAAGCGCATGTATGCATGACTGCCGCCTCCTGGATACATAGTCTGCTGCAACCGCCTGACAGCGTGTAGTGTATTTTACCTGATCACGCGTCTGATTGGCACCGGCACTTTGTGTTTGACAGCCACGGGTAATTCTGATATTGTGAAATTATTACTGTTGTAAATCCTGTAAATTCTGAACGAGGAGGCGCGATATGGCCTGCAAAGCAAAGGCTCCCTGCGGAACCGCAAAGAAGACTGCGGCAAAGCCGGCTGCCAAGAAGACGACAAAAAAGTAAGCGACTAATCTTGCGTTTTTAAAAAAGGATGGGCTTGCCCATCCTTTTTTTTGTGCGCACCTTCCGATAAGGCTTTTCTAAAGGATTATATTTTCTCCAGCCATGCTTCTATAGCTTTCTGTTTTTTATTGGGAAAGCCTTTATATACATTATCGTGTAACCACAAGAGTGACTTTGCCCTTAATTCATTGCGCATCAACTCTTCAGCCTCCTGTATGACAGTCTTTATTAAACATGGACATGTATCTGTAAACAGGTTGGGGTTATCCACAAAGATATTCTTTTTTCGGATTTCAGCACATCGAAAGAGATACGACGGCCCTTCAATAGCCTCAATAATGTCCCAGAAAGAGATATCGTCGGCAGCTTTTGCGAGAACGTATCCTCCTTTAACACCAGGTACTGATTTTACTATGCCTGCCTTTTGTAATTTAGAGAAAACCTTAGAGAGATACGTTTCGCCGATTCCATGCAACTTAGCAATGTCTCTGATCCCTATAGTCTTATGCATGGGCATATTAATCATATAGAAAAGAGAATGAAATGCATTCTCTACACCGACACTGAACTGCACTACGCACCCCCTTTATGGACTTTAATTATCCATAATATCATTTTTCATCAAATTTCATCAAAATTGACTTGATATTATACGTGGTATCCAGTAATATTTAATATGGATAAGAACTATCCACAATAACTAGAAAAAGGCGGTGTACTAATGTTTTCGGAAAAATTCCTTGAGGTGATCGGCAAAGAAGGTGTCGTATCAATAGTTTCGTGTGATGAAAGTGGGCCCCATGTGGTCAACACCTGGAACACCTATCTCGTTACAAAAAATGGAGATACGCTCATGATTCCTGCTTATGCGATGAGAAAGACTGAGAAGAAAACTACTCAGAACAGTAAAGTGCTATTAACCGTTGGAAGCAAGGAAGTCATTGGTCATAGAGGTTTGGGCGCCGGTTTCTTGATTGAGGGAACTGCGAGCTTCATCTCTACCGGTCCTGACTTCAATATGATGAAAGAAAAGTTTTCATTTCTCACTCGTGTACTTGAAGTAAAAGTAACCTCTATGAAGCAGACGCTATAGTTGCCTATTCCGGGATTGGCAATGAAATTGACAAGTGCTATCGCATACGATATCATTAGGTCATGGGCAAGCTGAAAAAGCTGTTTGACAAGACAGCCAATAACCCGGCAGATGTGCGGTTTGCAGATTTCTGCAAGCTTGCTGAGGCTTTTGGATTTGAGCATCAGGGTGGAAAGGGTAGTCATGAGATTTACAGTCGGGATGGAATTGATGATATGCTGAATTTGCAGAACGTCAACGGCAAGGCGAAGGCTTACCAGGTGCGGCAGTTCCTGAAGCTCATCGAAGATTACGGGCTGAAGATCATGAAGGAGAAATGATTATGCGGTATCCAATGAAGGTGTTTTATAGTGAAGAGGATAAGGGTTTTATTGCCGTAGTACTCGATCTGCCGGGTTGTTCGGCCTTTGGTGAGACGGAAGAGGATGCGGTGAGGGAGGCACGGACCGCTGAGCAGTTATGGCTTGAAACGGCAAAGAAGCAGAAGCGAAAGATTCCGGCGCCCTCAACTGAAGAGACTTTCAGTGGCAGGATACTGGCACGCACTCCAAAGTCACTGCATCGTGCGCTTACTGAAAGGGCAAAGGAAGAGGGGGTAAGCCTGAACCAGCTGGTGGTCTATCTGCTTTCGTCAGGCGTGCAGCAGAGTAGACATGCTTAGCTATGATCGATGATGCTGTGGATGGGATGTTGAAAAATGATCTCCGCTCTCTGCAAAAGCGGGGCCTGTTCCGCCATCCCAGGACAAGGTCATCACGTCAGGGGCCGGTAATTACGATCCAGGGCAGGCGATATATCAATTTTGCCTCCAACGACTATCTCGGTCTTGCGGCGCATCCTGATATCATAAAGGCCGCTCAGGATGCAGTTGTGCGTTTTGGGGTGGGAGCCGGAGCGTCCCGGCTTCTTGCGGGGGGGACGGTGCTCCATGAGCGACTCGAAAAAGCCGTGGCTGCGTTCAAAGGTACTGAGGCAGCACTTGTTTTCAATTCAGGCTATGCAGCCAATACCGGCATCATCCCGTCGATTGCGAATGAAGGCGATGCCGTCTTCAGTGATGCACTGAACCATGCGAGCATTGTTGACGGGTGCAGGTTGAGCAGGGCTGAAAAGCATATCTATGCACACAGAGACATGAAGCATCTTGAAGTACTGCTCTGCCAGGCAAAGAGTGCGCGCCGCAAAATAATCATAACGGATTCAGTCTTCAGTATGGATGGTGATATAGCACCGCTCACCGACCTGGCGGCCGTTGCAAGAAAATACAGGGCGCTCCTTTATCTCGATGACGCTCACGGGACCGGTCTGCTCGGCCAGGGGAAGGGGGCGCTTGAACATTTCGGGATCAAACCGGAGCCCTGGATACTCCAGATGGGTACCTTTTCCAAGGCATTGGGAACGTTCGGGGCCTTTGCCGCTGGAAGCAGAATCATGATTGACTGGCTGGTTAACAGATCCAGGAGTTTTATTTTTTCGACGGCTCTGCCGCCCCCGGTTATTGCCGCATCGCTGGCAGCGCTGAGACTTCTCGGCAAAGACAAGGCACTGATATCCAGGCTCCTGCATAACAAAAATCTTTTGACCTCAGGACTTCAGGGACTGGGCCTGGATAGTATGGGAAGTGAGACACCGATCATTCCAGTCCGGACCAGAACCATAAAAAAGACGTTGGCTTTGTCCAACTATCTTTTTTTAAAAGGAATTTATGCTCCGGCCATAAGACCTCCGACCGTAGCTGAACCACGGATCAGACTGACGGTCACGGCCGGTCACACCGAGGGGCATATTGAAAAATTGCTGAAGGCGCTCAAGACATTTGGTGAAAAACGAAAGGAATGAAGCGGGTTCGTAAAAAGCTCTGCTAGTTGTTTGTCACCGGGATGATATAAAAGCAGCAGATACTGCCTTCAATTACCGTGTGTTCTCTGGTCACGTTCTTTCCGAGCAGGTCCTGATACATCTGAAGCTCGTATTTGCACGCTTCCTTAAACTCCGTTGCAATTTTTCCGATCGGGCAGTGATAGTTCTTGAGGTGGTAATGCCCATTGTTTCTGTTCAACTCAATCAAATATCCCTGATTCTCGAGAAGCTGCTTCAGGCCGTTTAGTTTGTCCTCCATGCCCTCCCTGTCCATGAGCGCATTGCGATACATGTTCAATAGGCGTTCGCTTCGCCATCCGAAGAGTTGTTCAACCTTCCGGGGGCCGTCATGTTTTTTGATATCCCTCAACATTTCGAGAGAAAAATTATCATAAGCATTCGGAAAAAAATCGGCTGCTGCATCGGTCAGCTTATAAATAAAACCTGGTCTGCCAATGCCCTGTCTCCGGGCTATGTAGCTGACTACACCCTTCTTTTCGAGAGAGAGGAGATGTTGCCGGACGCCCATCGGGGTTATCTTGATCTGGCGGCTCAATTCATCGATCGTCATGCCGCCTGTTCTTTTCAGGCATTGTATTATATTTCCGCGGGTTGAATTGTCATCCATAATATTGTCCATGGCATGAAGATACCATAAATATCTTATTTTGTAAATATATATATTTATTAATATAAAAAGTTTGATGAAGACAGCTTCGGGGTATCAATGGCGACAACATTCCGGCAGCATTATGGTAAAATCAAATAACGGTGGATGCAGCAGTTGTAGAACAAGAGGAATAAACCAGACGGGTTTGAAAAAAGCGCCGGAGGCAAGGCGTGCGAGAGATGAGGAATGAGGCGTACTTACGGGTACGTCGCAGTGACGAGTTTCGAAGCGCAACGCAGCATGCGGACTTTTTACGAAGCCGTCAAAAAGGAGTGTTAGATTATGATTACAGGCAAAGAAGATCTGCTGCAATCTCTTATCGAGGCTTTTTTGATGGAGAAGGGGACCAATATCTTTTACAGTCAGGCTGCAGAAAAGGCCTCAAACCCTGAGGCACGTAAGATGTTCAGGGACCTCACGGTCTGGGAAGAAAAGCATATGGCGTTCATTCAGTTTCTATACCAGTCCATACAGGGCGACCTTGATGTTGAGGGGTTTGAAGCCTTCCAGGCAAAAACAGACGCCCCGATGACCGAAGCCGGCATACCGGTGAAAGATCTCGAAGCAAGGATTGAGCAGTTCACGTTCGTGGATGATCTCGGGGCCTATCAGATCGCCCTTGATATCGAGGCAAAGGCGTACAACCTCTATCGCAGGCTTTCCGAAGGGGCAGCAGACAGCAATGCCCGTGTCGTATTCAAGGAGATGATGGGTCAGGAGCAGAAACACATAGAATATCTGAAGCAGACAAGAGGAAAGATTGCTTAAACTCAAAGACGGCATAGTCGAGCTTTACCGTAAAGTGGCAACCTCGCTTCCTCCGGACGTTGAGGATGCGCTGAAGGCGGCGCTGCTACGGGAGGAGGAAGGGTCTGCTGCACGCTCCTCGCTGTCGATTATACTTGAAAATACCCGCCTCGCCCGGGAGTCTGCCCGTCCTCTCTGTCAGGATACCGGTGTTCCGGTTTTCTATCTGAAGGTGCCGGTCGGGCTCAGCCAGATTGAGCTCCGCGAGACGATTATCGAGGCAACGCGCATGGCAACAGAAAAGGTCCCGCTCCGGCCGAACGCGGTTGATGTGATTACGGAAAAAAACTCGGGTGACAATACCGGCCTTGGGTTCCCGGTTATCTATTTCGAGGAGATCGCTTCTGGTACCCTGACGATTGATCTTATGCTCAAGGGCGGCGGCTGTGAGAATGCCGGTCAGACTTACCGGCTGCCGGTATCCGAGCTGAATGCCCAGCGCGACTTCGAAGGTGTCAGGCGCTGCGTGCTTGATGCAGTTCAGAAGGCCCAGGGCAAGGGCTGTCCGCCGTACATTGTCGGCGTCGGCATAGGTGCGGCCAAGGACCAGGTGACGCGGCTTGCGAAGGAACAGCTGATGCGCAGACTGACCGACGGCAGCAAGATCCCGGAGGTGGCTTTACTCGAAAAAAGACTGCTTGAAGATATTAATCAACTCGGGGTCGGACCGCACGGCCTGGGCGGCAGAACAACCGCCCTCGGGGTGAAGATCGGCGTGAACCACCGGCATCCTGCCTCATATTTTGTCGATGTGTCACTCAGCTGCTGGGCAGACAGGCGCGGGAGGCTGATATGGTAAGGACAGTCAAGCTCTCTGCGCCGATGACGCAGGAGGATGCGCTCGGCCTGCATGCCGGTGATATCGTGCTGTTGAGCGGGAGCATCGTGACCGGCCGCGACAGGATCCATAAACTCCTGGTCGAGCAGAAGCCGTCCCCTGAGACGCTGCCTTTTCCCCTGGCGGGTTCGGTGCTCTATCACTGCGGGCCGATCATGCGGAAGACAGACGACGGTTTTAAAGTGGTTGCAGCCGGTCCGACGACGAGCATGCGGGTCGAGATGTATGAACCTGAAGTTATTGCTGCCTGCGGTATCCGGGGTGTTATGGGCAAGGGCGGCATGGGCGATAAGACACGTCAGGCGCTCAAGGACCATGGCTGCGTTTATCTGAATACCATAGGCGGGGCTGCGGTCTATCTG
>PNOC01000060.1 GCA_013824615.1 Thermodesulfovibrio sp. | reverse complement strand
TAACCTTTTTCGGTCAGCTGCGGGTTGGTAGAGCCCGGAGATATCATCGGGATGCCTGCACGGTTGTATATATCTGACGCAGGGATGGAGCAGCTCGAGTTGAAATGACCTATGATGCCCGCTGCGCCGCTATTAACGATTTTGTTAGCCACAGAGACGGCCTGCTTGGGGTCGTGCTGGTCATCTTCGATGATCAGTTCTATTTTCTTACCGAGCAGTCCCCCTTTGGCATTCCAGTCGTCCACGGCAAGAGAGACGCCATTTCTGAAATCCATCCCGAAGCGGGACTGGTCCCCGGTCATCGGGCCTGCAACCCCGATCTTGATTACGTTTGAATCTTTTTTCTGGCAACCGATAACAAGTAGACACACTATAGACAGCAATACGGTGATTACTAAAATTCTTTTCATGACAACCTCCCGTAGGAATATATTTTTTTCTCGCATTTAAGTTGAATACAATCCGGATCCCTCGCCACGGCGAGTCGCCGAGGAGACCGGGTCAAGCCCGAGGATGACGATTCTGAGTGGCTGTTTTGCTTGTCATTCCCGCAGGCTTTAAGCGGGAATCCAGTGAGATGTATGCCTCATGGCCTCTTCAGTGCATCTGCTGCAATCCGCGCGAACCTGGCTGTATTTTCTTTAATCTCTCCTCTGCATATCCCGGTTGCAACTGCAATGGCATCTGCCCCTGCGCTGAAGACCGATGCTGCTGTTTCAAGCGATATGCCGCCTATGGCCACAACAGGAATACTGACATTTTGTTTGATCAGCCTGAGATTGTCAAGACCCTGCGGGGTCCCCGCGTCCTTGGTGGTCGTGTGGAACATCGGCCCAAATCCGATATAGTCAGCCCCCTCAGTCTCAGCTTTTCCGGCTTGGGCAGGGCTATGAGTAGAAATTCCGATCAGCATCTGTCCGACAACCTTTCGGGCCTCCTTCAGGGGAAGGTCACCCTGCCCGAGGTGGAGGCCGTCGGCATCGACAGCCGCTGCGATGTCGGCATGATCATTGATGACCAGGATTGCGCTATGAGCGCGGGTCAGCTCCCTGAGCCTGGCAGCTTCTGTATAGAGCTCCCGCCTGGTCCGGTCCTTGTCGCGGTACTGGATGATCCTGACACCGGCCTCGAGCACTGTCGATACCATGTCATAAACCGGCAGGCTGCAATACGTCCTGTCGGTAATAAAATAGATACCTGAGAGGTTCATGAAAACCTGATGCAACCAGAGAGGAGCATTAATATACGGTTAATAAGCAGTGTGTCAGAATTTATAACGTATTCCGCCTTCGATCCATCTGCCGGGGTTTTTCCAGTCCGAAAACATATACTGAGACCCGTTGAACAGATTATGGGCGGTCACGAATATATCAAGGTTGCTCTTCTCCCGCGAATAGACCGTTTTGGTCAGACTCAGGTCACTCACGAATGTGTACTTGCCCCCATAAATTTGTTTATCCACGTCCCACCGGATAAGTCTTCCTTTTAACAGAGCCTTGAAGGTCTTCTTGTCGTCATACAGGATGCCCAGGTCATAGGTCTCTGCTACTGTACCCAATAATTTTTCCCCGGTAGCCTGGTCCCTGGCCTTAACCATGCAAATGCCGGCGTTGAGAGAGAATCTATTTACCGGGACGGTTCGTACTTCCAGCTCAAACCCGTCTCTCTTTACCCGGCTTTTATTGACATAGGTATAGGTCCCGTCAGGAAGGAAGCTATACTCAAAGGCATCGCGAATTCTGTGCGAAAAAAAACTCGCCTTTATCCAAAGGTACCTGATATCTGAGGTCTCAATCCCTGCCTCAAGAGACCTGATGCGTTCGCTTTTCAGGTCTGGATTCCCTGTATAGCCGCCCCGTGTAAAAGCGGTTCCCAATGCAGGAAGATTAAATCCCCTGGCTGCAAATAATCTGAGCAGGGTTCGGTCGGTAAGTCTTGCCGTAATTCCCAGGCTGGGGTTCAGAAGATCCTGGTTCCGGAGAGAATCATATCTGACCCCGGGGGTAATGACCAGCCGGTTAAGGTCAATCGTGTCATTTAAATACATTGCAGCCTGCCTGAACTGCTGCCTCAGGAACTGAGAACCAGAAGAACTCCTGGCTTCGTCATATCCGCGGTCATAATCAAAGCCGGCTGTTATCGTATGTGCTCCGGTCTTTGAAGATAGTCTAAGGCTTGCCCCGTCAGTTTTTTCATGGTTCACGCCGGGAGCGGATTCAGTCCATTCGGCAAGTTGCAGGTATGTGTTGAACGTATGCTGCCTCTTCTCCCTCACCGAAAAGTTCAGCTCATTATTGCTGTCGATCAGGTACGCTCCCGACAGGGCAAAGAAGATATTCTCAGAATTATAATGCTGCCGCAGGTCCTGCGGGTAATATTTGAGATCAAAACCCTCAGCTCTGAGATACCAGGAAGAAAACTTCAGTCTGAATTTTTCTGTTATATCGTGGCCGAGTTTTATGTATAAATTGTTGTTCTGCAATCTGGTCCGCGGACCAAAACTACTGGACCCGAGATTGCCGCCGCTTGCATAGTAGGAAAACGCATTCACCCTGCCGGATATTTCAGCCCTTGTATCTGCAGTATTTTTTTTCCCGAAGGAAGTTGAAGCCAGCCCGTTCAGCTTATGCGGTCCTCCGGCTTTTGTAATGATATTTATGACGCCCCCGAGGGATGAGCCCCATGAGGATGACGCAGGCCCTTTTATGATCTCTATCCTCTCTATATTCTGAACAGGGATTTCCTCCATAAGAGTCCAGTTATCAGCGAGATTATTCATGGTGACCCCATCCATGATGACGCGGACATGCTCATACTTCGACCCCTGGATTGAGGCAAGAAAAATTCCACCCGGGTAGGTGAGGGTATCATGGCCGACTCCGGTCACCGTATTCATGACCTCGGAGAGCGTGTGGGCGTTAAGCATTTCAATCTGTTTAGCCGTAATGACCGTGATATTCTCTGCAACCTGGTACATGGGTTTCGGGAACCGGGTAGGGGTTTCAACGACTTCGTCTTCATGAAAGTACATGTGCAGAAAGGCGTCTTCTGCCCGGCTCGCAGCAAAGGCCGAAGTCCCGGGGATCAAAAGGGAAGCAATTGCGGAAAATAGAATTACATAGTTAATTATCAATGCAGGAGCCCGGTCATATCAATTCGAAATTATGGCATAAGACAGGCGGAACTGTCTATCAAAAATACGTAGTGGGGGGGCACGCTTTCATTAGAAAAACCAGACTCTTGCTGCCAAATTTATGAATATAACAGCTTCCGTTCGAGGTCGGTTGAACGTGAAGCCCTCTTTGCCTCGTCGAGGGTGATAAGTTCCTGCTTGCAGAGCTGGATCAGGTGCTGATCGAGGGTCTGCATCTGATATTCGTCCCGCCCTTTTTCGATATACTGTTCGATATCATCCAGGTGGCCGTCCCTGATGCAGGTCTTGATCGTAGAGGTGGCGTACATGACCTCCATGGCAGGCAGCACTGCGTCCCCCTTTTTGGATCTCACCAGGCGCAGGGAAACAGTACCCACCAGAATCTCGGCCAGCCGGTGGCGGATATTTTCCTGGACCTGGGTAGGAAAGTGCCCGACAATGCGGTTAATCGTGGAAGCTGCGCTATTCGTATGCAGGGTCGACAGTACCAGATGCCCGGTCTCTGCAGCCTTGATGCAGGCGTCAATCGTCTCATGGTCGCGCATTTCTCCTACCATGATGACATCCGGGTCCATGCGCATCGCCGCCTTTAAGGCCCCGCCGAATCCATCTGTGTCAATGCCGACTTCCCTCTGGATGATGCAGCTCCTGTTGGACTGGAATATAAACTCTATCGGGTCTTCTATGGTGATGATGCTGTAGTTGAAATTGTCGTTTATGTGCCGTATCATTGAGGCCATGGTGGTGGATTTGCCGTTTCCGGTTGGGCCGCAGACCAGGATCAGGCCGTTCGGCGCTTTGGTTATGCTCCCCAGGACGGGAGGAAGATTCAGTTCATCGAACGTGCCGATGTGATGGGGGATGACCCGCATGACCAGGCCGATGTTGCCTCTCTGACGGAAGATGCTGACCCTGAAACGGCCTACGTTCGACAAATTATATGAGGTGTCGAATTCCCTAAGGTTTTCCGGCAATTGCCTGCCCTGCTGCTCCATAACCGCTGAGGCTATAAATTCTGTGTCCTTACCTGTCAGATTGCTGAGCTTTGAGCGGATCAGGTGGCCGCGGGCCCTGAAAATTGGGGGATTGTCCACTTCAAAGTGGATGTCCGAGACCTTTTTTTCAAAGGCGATTTCGAGAATTTGTGTTAACGTTGCAATGTCCATGGCTGTTTTGAATGTAACTGTAATTTCCTGTCTGTGTCAAGCTTCAGGGTGTTGTGCCGCATGTTTCCGATACAGGGCGTTTTCGACGGCAAGGCCGGCGGCCTGCGCGAGGACTTCAATATAGTCCTTGTTCAGAGCGGGCGGCTCCTCCATGCCGAAGTCTCCATAAGCAAGGATGGCGGTCTTGCCCCGGATCGACACCGGGAGTAGCATGACCGACGGGATGAGGGGCTCGCCTATCGCCTCGAAGAGTTGTATCAGCAGCCTGTCATGGCTTTCTCCGTAGAAGCAATGCGTCTCTTCGACCGTCTTAAGAAATACCGAGGGCTCCGCGAGTGACACTTTCAGCCGTGTGACAGAAGTAGGCCCTTCGCTTTTTTCAGCATAAACCCCTATCGCTTTTTCTCCGGCCAGCTCGTTCCCGCTCACAAAGAAAGTGATGCACCGGCTGCAGATACCGGCGAGATGCTGCAGGAGCGCAAGCGCGACGGCAGAAGGCTCGGACAGATCCTTCATGGCCGCTATGGCGTCTTTCAGTTTCACGAGCTGAAGGTCTGCTGCATTCGGGAAAGATACCTCATGTTGCAGGAAAAGGTCATGTATATAGGTTTTAAAGGTCCCCAGCAGATTTATCATGTCTTCGATATAAGTCTCCCTTGAGTCCTCTGACGAGGACCTGGGGAAAACGGCACTGACTCCCTCACGATAGGAGAGCAGAGAAAAGCCGTAGTCCTTTTTGGGTGCCATCTGAACAGTGGTCACCTGCGGATATTTGCCTGTTAATCTCCGTCGCAGGCCCTGAAATCTTTCCGGGATAAGTGCTTCCCCTCCGGCTGCCGGGACGTCAAAAACCAGGCACGTCAGGGCCTTCACTTTCAGGCACTGGTCGATGAGGAGGTCCACTTCCTCATCGCTTTCGGTGGTGAATACCAGCACCCCTTCGTCTTTGCAGATGGTCATGACCGAATGTCTGAGCAGTTCATCGCCGCTGAAGAGGATGATACCTTTTGTCTGCCTCTCGTGTTTTTGCGGGACCTCAAGACTGCCCCTGCTCTTCGTGGATTTATTCAGGAAGGCGACAAAGGCTTCCTGCTCCTGTTCCGGGAATCCGGAGAGGGTCTCCTGTATCTTCTGGCGATGGATTGCAGAGGGGTCAAAGATTTCAGCCACCGGCATGAACTCCGGGATTTTGCGTTCCAACTGCTCCAGTTCGCCAAGCCCGAGATCGTCCGCTGTCAGGACCGCTGTTCTGCCGCTGTCCGGCATCAAATGTTCCGGGGTGGGATGGAAAGGGAACTCCGAAGGGATAAGGTCTTCGTAAAATTCTTCGTCGGGTGTGTCAGCCTCACGTGAGCCGAGGTCCCGCTTGCGCTCATCAAAGACCCGGAGGGCATCCATAAGCAGCATCTGCGCGTCCAGGCTGATTTCCTGGTCCATGGTATCTGCGAAATAGCGGCACTCCGGAGAAACCGGGATGGCTTCGGTATCGAGGGTGAAGGTCCCGGACGACCAGCCGACCAGTTCCACGAGGGTTATCTCAATAAGCTTTCTCAGGCCTTTTGCCGCGCTGTCGCGCCCGAGTTTGTTCATGTCGAGCAGGGTGGAGATCAGCGGCTTCCGGTTCTTGCCTGCATTATTCTGGATGTCCAGGGCCAATCTGAGATCCTCAAGAGACAGGAGGTTCATCTTCACCAGGACCGTGCCGATGCGCACTTTGTTGTTGAGGTGACTGGCGCTTACAATATACCCGTTGCTGAATATGATACGGCTCTCGCCCCGCTGCCCTTTTAGAGTAAGAGTGCCTGATTTTCTGCTCGTGTTCAGCAGCTGGATAATGTCAATTATATGTAGATGTTCTAATTCTCCGGTAAAGGCCATATCTGTCTAATAACCCGCGCAGCACTTTGGATTTGTTAAAGAAGAATACCATAAGAAACGGCCGGCGGTAAATACTCCGCTGTCAGTTCAAAAGGTCGCTGCTCACTTGCTCTGGTTCTGCGGAACAATAGCGGCGGCGGTCATCTTCTCAAGGAACCCGGTCGTGAAGTCTCCTTTAACAAAGTCGGGGTCGAGGAGAACTTTCTTATGAAACGGGATCGTCGTCTTGATGCCTTCGATGATGAATTCATCGAGCGCCCTTTTCATCTTGGCTATTGCCTCGTTGCGGTCTTTGCCATAGACGATCAGCTTCGCGACGAGAGAATCATAATTGGGGGGGATAACGCACCCGTTATAGACCGCGGTGTCTACCCTCACACCCGGGCCGCCCGGAAGCGACAGAAAGGTTATCTTCCCCGGGCTGGGAATGAAGCGTTCAGGGTCTTCAGCATTGATCCTGCATTCAATTGCGTGGCCGGAGAATTTAATCCGGGGCTGTTTCAGTTCCATGGGAATGCCTGCGGCGATCTTTATCTGCTCCTTCACAATGTCGACACCGCTCACATATTCCGTGACCGGGTGTTCTACCTGGAGCCGCGTGTTCATCTCCATGAAATAGATGTTGCCGTCGGTATCGACGATGAATTCAACCGTGCCGGCATTCTTGTATTTGATCGCCCTGGCAGCCTTGATTGCGTATTCCCCTATCTTCTTTCTGAACTTTTCAGTGGCAATCGGGGAGGGCGACTCTTCGATCAGTTTCTGATGTCTTCTCTGGACCGAGCAGTCACGCTCGCCGAGATGGATGATGTTCCCTTTCCCGTCAGCGAGGATCTGGATCTCGATATGCCGCATCTCCGGGATAAATTTTTCGACGTAAAGTTCGCCGTTGCCGAAGGCGGTCAGCGCCTCGCGCTGTGCCATGAAATAGAGCTTTTCGAGTTCATCTTCACTTCTGGCCACGCGCATGCCCTTGCCGCCTCCGCCTGCCGATGCCTTCAGAATGACCGGAAAACCTATCTTCTTTGCGATCTTCAGCGCCGTTTCCTCAGAAGCAACAGGGCCGTCGCTGCCGGGCACTACCGGCACGCCCCGGCGCTTCATTACCTGGCGGGCCTTGGCCTTGTCGCCGCCGAGCCTGATGCTTTCAGGCGAGGGGCCGATAAAGGCGATACCCGAAGTGACGCAGGCCTCCGCAAAGTGCGGGTTTTCAGAGAGGAACCCATAACCCGGGTGAATCGCCTCGGAGTCGGTGATTTCGGCCGCGGTCAGGATGCTGGGGATGTTGTTATAGCTTTGCGCTGAACTGGCAGGCCCGATACAGACAGACTCATCCGCCATTTTTGCATGCATGGATTCACGGTCTATGTCCGAATAGATCGCAACAGTCCTGATGCCGAGCTCCTTGCAGGCCCTGATCACCCTGACGGCGATCTCTCCGCGGTTTGCTATCAGGATCTTCTTGAAAAGTTTCATACCGGATCGATCAGAAAGAGCGGCTCGCCGTATTCGACCGGTTGGCCGTTCTCGATCAGCGCCTTGACGACGACGCCGTCAGCATCGCTCTCTATCTCGTTCATCAGCTTCATCGCTTCGATGATGCAGAGGACCTGTCCTTTTTTGACCCGCGTGCCGGTTTCGACAAAGGCAGGGGCCTCCGGGCTGGCGGATTTATAGAACGTCCCGACGATCGGCGACGTTACGGTGATCAGCCGCTGGGTCTCCTCGTCGACCAGGTCCTTTATCGCCGCAGCCTGGACAGAATCAGATACAGAAGGACGGTGTGTCGGAATCTCGATGCTGCCAAAGAGCTTTTCTCTCTTGATCCTGACCTTGGTGCCTTCTTTTTCGACCTGCAGTTCGGTAATATCGGTCTCCTTGAGCAGCTCGATCAGACTCTTCAGATCCTCAAGTTCCATTATTTTACCCTTTCTATATATTCCGACGTCCGTGTATCGACCTTGATCATGTCCCCTTCATTGAGATGGAAGGGTACCCTGACGACAGCGCCGGTCTCAAGGGTGGCCGGCTTGCCTCCGCCTGATGCCGTGTCGCCTTTAAAACCCGCAGGGTCGGTCTTGGTGATGGTCATTTCAACAAAGGTCGGAGGTTCAACATTGAGCGGCATGCCCTTATAATATAAGGCCTTCACCTCTGCATTGTCCTTGAGCCAGCGGGTTGTATCGCCCAACTGCTCGGCCGAGAGCGGCACTTGTTCAAAGGTTTCCTGGTCCATAAAGTAATAGAAACCGTCCTGGGCATAGAGGTACTGCATCTTTTTTTCTTCAAGGCCGGCCGGGGGGAATTTTTCTCCTGATCTGATTGTTTCCTCGATGACCGCGCCGGTCCGCATATTCTTCATCTTGGTCTTTACCACTGCGCCGCCCCTGCCCATCTTGACATGCTGGAATTCAACTATTTCATACGGGTCATTCTTGTATTCGAGTTTGAGTCCTTTTCTGAAGTCTGATGTTGCTATCACGTAAACGTCCTCCTGAAACTGATTTTATGAGCGTATAACGTCGGGGGTCTTGCTCAGAGAGGTCAGGACCGCGGTACTGTCTGCTTTTACCGTGATCATATCCTCTATCCTCACCCCGCCGACACCCGGGACATAGATTCCCGGTTCTATGGTAAAGACCATGCCAGGTCTGATTGTTTCTCTGCCTACCCGTGAGATCCGGGGCAGTTCATGCACGTCGAGTCCGACGCCGTGTCCGGTGCCATGGCCAAAGAACTCGCCGTAGCCTGCCTTTTTTATAACATCCCGCGCGGTCTTGTCAACTGTCCTGGCCTGAACCCCGCTGCCAACCGCCTGAATGGCTGCCTGGTTGGCCTCAAGCACCGTCTGGTATATCTCCAGCTTCTTTGACAGATTGCGGCCGTCCATCAGCAGGGTCCTTGTCATATCAGAGTAATAGCCGTCGGCTTCGCCGCCCCAGTCGATCACAACCAGGTCGCCTGCCCTGATACGGTTGTCTGTGGGATGTGCATGCGGCATCGACGAATTTTTGCCGGCTGCCACTATTATATCAAAGGGGAGCGACCGGCAACCGCTTTTTTTCAGGCCTGCCTCCAGCATCAGGGCAATTTCCCTTTCTGTTGCCCCGGGCCTGATATGAGGTCTTATATCGGTGAAGGCTTTTTCTGCCCGCGCAATGGCCAGGCCGATCAGTCTGGCTTCCGCCTGGTCTTTGATCCGCCTGATCTCTTCGGTAATCCCGGTCAGGGCCTTCAGTCTGACCCCTTTTCTGAGCAGGCTCCGGTAAAAACCATAGGAGACCGTTGACTCGAAGCCGAGGACACTGATATTCAGCGAGCGGGCCTTCTCCAGTATAAAGCCCTCGGGGTTGTCATTAACAACAGAAATTTTGAAGTCTGACGGTACTTCACGGGCTGCCTGCTCCTGGTACCTGAAGTCGGTTATGAAGAGGCGGGCCTTGGGGCTGATCAGCAGGAACGCCGAGGATCCGGTGAACCCGGAGAGATAGTGCACATTCTTGCGGTTTGAGATGAGAACACCGTCAACACCCTTTTGTCTGAGTGCCGCGGTGATGGCCTGAGGGCGGGTCATTGCGAGAGGATCTTTTTGGCAGCCTGTATCGCCAGGAGATAGCTGTCGGCCCCGAACCCGCTTATCTGGCCTACGGCGACCCCTGCGATATATGAATGTTTTCTGAACTCCTCTCTTGCGTGGACGTTCGAAATATGCACTTCAATGGCCGGCTTGCCGGTCGCTGCGATAGCATCCCTGATCGCCACACTGGTGTGGGTATACGCGGCCGGATTTATAATCAGCAGGTCAAAGGTTTCAGTCTGTATCGCATCGACGATCGCCCCTTCGCTGTTTGACTGCACGGTCGCGGCAGTAAGGCCGAGTTCAGCGCAGAGGGTCGTAATCCTCAGGTTGATATCCGCGAGTGTTAAAGACCCATAGATGCCGGGCTCTCGTGTGCCGAGGAGATTGAGATTTGGACCATGAATGACGAGGATTTTCATAATGTATCTGGTATGGTTGTCCGCTGAACCGTAAAATGAGTGCTAGAATTCGCTCTCGATCTTTGGCACGACGGTCTTGAGGACGAACCGGCCCTTGCCGTAATTCCCGTCAGGCCTGATGATCAGGGCAATATAATAGTCTTCGTTGATTTTTCTCATGATAATGCCGCACATATCGGAAATGATTGAAAACTCACGTGCCTCGCCGAGTCCGAGATTTTCAGCTGCCAGAGCAACATCGCGTATCATTGCGGAAGCCTCTGCCCCCAGGCCTGTCAGGTCGATCAGCCTTTCAGCAACATATTCCTGCACCGGTATGCCGTCGGCTGCAATGATCATGGCTGATACTGCGCCGTCGACTTTGCCGACAATTTCCTCAAGTACTTCTATGAAATTCATCCCGTCTCTTCTCGATGCCTCCCAAAAAATTGTTCAGCTGCTCTATCAGGGCATCTTTGTCCTTGCCGATCATCTTCAGAAACTGCCTGAGTTCCTCGACCCGCTGCAGAATATGCCGGTCCCCGGGATTAGCGGTTAGGAGTTCTCTATATATCTTCAGCGCGTTGCCGTAGTTGCCGTCAGACACCTCGCGGTCAGCGTCTTCCAGGGTAGAGGCTGACGCTGCCGCCGGTATCTGAGCCGGTATTATTTCTTCAGGAACCGTCTGCTCATGTGTCGGCTGCTGCAGGGTGAAAATGTCTTCGACAGGCTGATCCATCGTGAGAGCTTGCCCGAAGTCATCCTCCTTGAGATCTTCCAGTTCAAAAACATCGGAATTGTCCCCCTCGGAATTATCGGTGAGGGTCATCTCCGTATCAGTTACTTCAGTTGCAGCGTCATATGGTTCATCTTCGGACGCGAGGTCGGCCGAAAGGAGATCGCCAGGGGAGGCATTCAGGTACTCTTCGGTTGCGCCGAATATGGCGCTCTGAAATGCGGCGAGGTCCTCTTCCCTGATCGGTTCGGCAGTGACTTCTGATTCCGGGACAAAGCCGACGACCGGAGCAGCTTCTTCAGCGGCATGTTCTGTATCCGGGAAGACTCCAGCTGCTTCAACCGTCTGCTGCTGAGAGGCAGGCTTTTCCATGCTTGCTTCCTGGAGTTCCAGCCCTTCAAGTTCGCTGAGGCTGATCAGGGCCTCCTCATCCATGGCATTCAGCCTGAGTACGGTCTTGTACGATCTGATTGCCTGTTGGGTATCGCCGGTTGAGCGGTATATATCGGCCAGCTTCTTGTGCGCGTATAGATTATCAGGAATTGATTTGATCACCTGCTCAAATTCTGCCTGCGCTTCCTTTAGCATCTCTTTTTCTACATAGATCTTGCCGAGCGATACCCGTGCACTCATATACCCGGGCTGTTTCTCGACGCCGCTCAACAGGACGCCGATAGCTTCATCGAGCATGCCTTCTTTTCGGTATTCCTCGGCAAGAGGCACGAAAAGCTTGGAATTGGGGTCTTTATCGACCTTTTCTTTCAGTTTTTCAATATCTTTTAGTGACATGGTCTTGTCATTTTTTTATCAAATCAGGCCGATAAAGTCAAGCTTTGATTTGCAGGAGCCTGTTAAACAGCGCGTCTGCAACATCGTATTTACTCATCAACTCCAGTTCTTTTTTCCCTGCACGGTCCAGGAAGATGACCCTGTTCGTGTCAACGTCAAAACCGCAGCCCTCTGCGCTGACATCATTAAAGACGACCATGTCCATGCCTTTGTCTTTCATCTTGCGCGCTGCGCGGTCCAGGTTCATGCCGGTTTCAGCTGCAAACCCCACGATAAAAGGCTTCCTGCCTGCAGAGGCTACGGCGGTGATGATATCGTCAGTCCTGTCCAGAGCGAGGGTTGCCAGGTCTTTTTTCTCGATCTTTGTATTGCTGCGATTGGCAGGACTGAAGTCTGCAACGGCTGCAGCCATGACCAGTATCGTTGCCCCGGCATTGACCTGACCTTTTACCGCCTGGAGCATTTCTTTCGCAGTTTCGGTTCGTATGCAGGTGATACCTGATGGTGCTGCCAGGGCAGTTGGACCGGCAATCAGTGTGACAGAGGCCCCACGATTCCGCGCGGCCCGTGCCAGGGCAAAGCCCATTTTGCCGGAGGAGCGGTTGGATATAAACCGTACCGGATCAATGTATTCTCTTGTCGGTCCTGCGGTCACCACGACCGTTTCCCCTGCGAGGTCTTTAGGGCAGAGCGCCGCCACGGCGGCTTCGATAATCTCGGAGACCTCGGACATTCTGCCGATCCCCTCTTCGCCGCAGGCAAGACTGCCGCTTTCCGGACCTACCTGTATCATGCCGTCCGAGCGCAGGATTTCCAGGTTTCTACGGCAGGCGGGGCTCTCATACATCCGCCAGTTCATGGCAGGTGCGATGATGATTTTCTTCCCGGTGGCTGCAAGAACACAGGTGCTGACAAGGTCGTCGGCAATCCCGTGTGCGAACTTTGCGAGGCTGTTGGCGGTGGCCGGAGCGATGATAACAAGGTCGGCTTCTGCCGGGAGCCTGATATGCGCCAGCGGGTCATCAAACAGGGAGGAATACACCCTGTTCTGCGAAGCCGTTTCGAGCGACAGGGGGGTGATAAAACGTTGCGAGGCCTCTGTCATCATGATCGTGACAGAGGCCTCTGCGTCCCGCAACCTTCGTGCAAGGTCTACTGCTTTATAAGCGGCCACCCCCCCGGTGACACCGAGGAGGACCGACTTATTCTTCAGTATCTTCAGGCAGTTCTTCCTTTTTTTCAGTGAAAAGTTCTTCGAAGGCTTTCTTGTCGATAGTTTCCTTCTCATGGAGATAGACCTGAAGGTCTTTTTCCAGTTCAGAGAGATCCGCGGTGGCTGTGGCCCTCCGGGAATCTTCAAGCATCTTCCGGTAATCGAACTTGCCGGCCTCTTCCCGCGCCACGACTGCCTCTTCACCGGTCAGGTATTCAAGCAGATTGCTCGCCGCCTCTTCGATGGCGATTGAGGTGACTTTTTTATTTTTTGTGGTTATTTTGGGCCGGGCGCCGAGCGAAAGCTCCTTTGCCCTCTGGGCTGCTATTGCGACCAGCCTGAATTTACCGTCTATCTTCTGGTGGTCAAATTCCACCGGCAGTGATATGACATCCATGTTATATTCCTCCTACGCAAAAAGTGTATTTCTTATCCAGTGACTGTCCAGGCGTCCGCTCCTGAGGCGTTCAGCGGTTATGATAGCCTTAAACTGCTGCTGGGCGGACTTCAGAGCGTCATTAACTATAACATAATCATACTGTTTATAGTGTTTCATTTCATCCCGGGCCCTGGCGAGCCGCCGTTCAATGTCCGCCAGCTGTTCTTTGGTGTTGCTCATCCTCTTTTCAAGCCGGCTGCGCAGCACCGACAGCGACGGTGGCATGATGAAGATATATACCCCGCTGTCAAGGGACTTTCTGATCTGGGCCGCGCCCTGCACGTCGATGTCGAGCAGCACGTCTGCACCGGCCCTGACCAGGGATTTCAGCCTCCTGCCGGAGGTGCCGTAGAGGTTTCCGTGCACCTGGGCCCACTCCACAAAGGCCCCTTTGGCAGCCATCTCCCTGAATTTCTTTTCACTGATAAACGTGTAGTGTACGTCGTTGATTTCTCCCTGGCGCGGAGGCCTGGTCGTGTAGGAGACCGATGGCAGGACATTTTCCGTGGATTCCATGAGGTGGCTGCAGAGGGTCGATTTCCCGGCACCGGACGGGGCCGATATGATGAAGATGCCCCCTTTGTTTTTCTTCTGCACCGTTGACACTCCGCGTTCTGTCATTGAATATTCTGAACCTGCTCCCTGAGCTGCTCGATCGCGGTCTTCATGTCAACGGTTATGCTGGATATTTCGTAATCAACAGATTTTGAGGCGATGGTGTTCACCTCCCGGTTGCACTCCTGCAGGATGAAATCGAGCTTTCTGCCGATGCTGCCGCCAAGGGAAAGGGTCTCCCGGAACTGGATGATATGACTGCCCAGCCTGGTCAGTTCTTCGGCAATATCGATCTTTGCCGCCATGATGGCAGCCTCCTGAAGCATCCTCGTGCTGTCGATGTCTTTTCCTTCAAGCAGTGTCCGTATGCGTTCGTTGAATTTTTCATGCGCTGCCAGCGTGACCCTGCCGCAGAGGCTGCTGATTTTCTCTCTCATTTCGAGCACCGTGTCGGTCAGCTGTTGTAAGGCTACAGCCAGGCAGGCGCCTTCCTTCAACCGCATGTCATGCAGGTTTCCGAGGGCCGTGCGAAAGACGATGGTGACCATCTCGCTGTCGATATGCTGCTCTGTCTCGATAAATTTTTCATGCAGGCCCATCAGGCTGTTGATATCAATAGTGCCGGGGACCGCAAGGTCGGCCTGTAGCTGCCGGAAGGTTCCCAGAATCCGGCCGACCAGTTCTGTGTTTATGCGCAGTGCAGCCGATGACTCTCCGGAGAGGGAGATGCTGACGTCGAACTTACCGCGGGAGAATAGCTCCTTGATGCTGTTTCTGCAGAAGATGTCGAGCTGGCTGAGCGAGGAGGGAGCCTTGATCGTGATATCAAGGAATTTCTGGTTCAGCGAGCGGATCTCAACCCTGCAGCCGTCCTGCTCCGCGCTTCCGAATCCTGTCATGCTTTGTACCATGGGGATAACTATAAAATGCCTACCTCCTTTTAGTCAAATGCCGGGTGTGTAAAAAGTCCGTATGCTGCGTTGCGCTTCAAATTCGTCACTGCGACGTACCGGTAAGTACGCCTCATTCCTCATTTCTTGCGCGCCTTGCCTCCGAACTTTTTACACACCCGTCTCTTTTCGGTTTTCTGCGGTTTTATCATTAATTATTTTAATAAATATATATCATCCTTGAAATAATCTGTTTTTATGGTCTAAAATTATCATTCAATCACGAATCCGGAGGAAACTATGGCTGAAATGACCGAAATAAGATGGCACGGCAGGGGCGGACAGGGCACTGTCACTGCGGCCAAGGTGCTGGCAGACGCCTGCCTGAGCGGCGGAAGACATGTACAGGCATTCCCTGAGTATGGACCTGAGAGGGCCGGGGCACCGCTCCGCGCGTATAACAGGGTCAGCTCGAAAGAGTTGAGGATGCACTGCCCGGTGCTGAACCCGGATGTAGTGACCGTGGTCGATGCGACGCTGCTGGACAGCATCAATATCGCTGAAGGCGCCAAGGAGAACACTATATATATAATTAATACGACGAGGGACCCCAAAGAGATACGGCAGAAGATCGGCGCGGCTGCGGCGCAGAAGGTCATCACCGTCGATGCGACCAAGATAGCGATAGACTGCTTCGGCAGGGCCATGCCGAACTCCCCGATGCTCGGCGCTCTTTGCAAGGCCACGGGGCTGATTACCCTTGAGCATCTGCTTGAAGATGTAAAAAAGAGCTTCGGCAAGAAGTTCTCCCAGAAGGTTATTGATGGAAACCTGGAAGCGACCAGGAGAGGATACGAGGAGGTTAGAGAAGGATGAAACAGAAGGGATGGAAAGACCTGGTTCCCGGTTCCGTGATTCTTGAGGGCGGCAGTGCCGTTAAATTCAAGACCGGTTCTTGGAGGGCCTACAGGCCGGTTTGGAAAGAAGAGAACTGCATCCAGTGCCTGTTTTGCTGGATTTACTGCCCGGACATGTCGATCAAGGTGAAGGACGGAAAACGGGGCGAGTTTGATTATGACTACTGCAAGGGGTGCGGCATCTGCGCGCTTGAATGCCCCGGCAAAAAAGGCGTGAAGGCGATCGTCATGATTGAGGAGGGCACATAGATGGCAAAGGTAGTAGCAGTTACAGGAAACGAAGCATGCGCCAATGCACTGCGCCAGGTGAACCCTGATGTCTGCGGCATTTATCCTATTACCCCCCAGACCGACATGATGCAGCGATACGCCTCATATATTTCTGACGGCAAGGTCAAGACCGAGCCTATTCTGGTTGAGAGCGAACACAGCTCGATGAGCGCCTGTATCGGCGCTTCAGCTGCAGGCGGCCGGGTTATTACCGCGACCTCTTCCCAGGGGCTTGCGCTGATGTGGGAGATGCTCCATATAGCTTCAGGCGACCGGCTGCCGATCATCATGCCGGTGGTCAACCGTGCACTCTCCGCCCCGCTGAATATCCACGGTGACCACTCTGACGCGATGGGCTGCCGCGACACCGGCTGGATACAGATCTGGTCCGAGAATGCCCAGGAGGCCTACGACAATACGATCCAGGCCTTCAGGGTCGGCGAACATATGGATATCAGGCTCCCGGTGATGGTCTGCATGGACGGGTTCATCATCAGCCATTCGATAGAGAGGATGGAATATCTCGAAGACGCCGAGGTGCAGAACTTTGTCGGCGAATTCCAGAACCTCTATCCGTTGCTTGATCTCGACAAGCCGAAGAGTTACGGTCCCCTGATCCTTACCGACCTCTACCATGAATACAAGCGGGCGCAGCACGAAGTGATGCTGAAGGTCAAGAACGTGGTCCTTGACGTTGCAAAGGACTTTGAAAAGATGAGCGGCAGGAAGTACGGGCTGTTCGAAACCTACCGGCTTGAGGATGCGGATATCGCCCTGGTCATTCTGAACTCGGCTGCCGGCACATCCAAGGACGTGGTCGATGATTTCCGCAGTCGGGGAATCAAGGCCGGGCTGCTGAAGCCGAGACTTTTCAGGCCATTCCCGTATGAAGAGATTGCGGAGGCGCTGAAGAACACGAAGGCGGTCTGCGTGATGGACAGGTCTGATTCGTTCGGCGGCTATGGTCCTCTGTTTATGGAGATCAGTTCGGCGCTGTATCAGTTGCAGCAGAAACCGGCGCTGATCAACAAGATCTACGGCCTTGGCGGCAGGGATTATCTCCCGTCGCACGGCGAGCTGGTGTTCAACGAACTCAACGAGATAGCCAAGAGCGGCAAGATCAACATCATCAAAGAATACATAGGAGTGAGGGAATAGATATGGCGACGCCACTGACCTTGAAAGAGCTTTCGAAGAAAGAGGACCTGTTAACGCATGGCCATCGGATGTGTTCCGGCTGCGGTGCGCCGGTCGTTGTCAAGATGGTCCTTATGGCCACCGAACATCCGGTGATTGCAGCGAATGCAACCGGATGTCTTGAAGTATCTACCTGTATCTCGGAATATACGGCATGGAAGATACCCTGGATCCATACCGCCTTTGAGAATGCGGCCGCGACACTCTCCGGAGTCGAGACCATGTACCGTTCGCTGAAAAAGCAGGGCAAGATCGACAAGGACGTCAAGTTCATCGCCTTTGGCGGCGATGGCGGCACGTATGACATCGGCTTCCAGAGCCTTTCAGGGGCAATGGAGCGCGGTCATGATATGATCTATGTCTGCTACGACAACGGTGCGTATATGAATACCGGCATCCAGCGTTCGAGCGCGACACCACTTGGCGCTGATACGACGACCTGCCCTGCAGGCTCCGTTATTCCGGGCAAGCTCCGCGCCCGCAAAAATCTTACAAAAATCATGGCGGCACACAATATCCCTTATGCAGCACAGGCGTCGCCGTCCCACTGGATGGATCTCATGAAGAAGGTGCAGAAGGCCCATTCGTATGAGGGGCCGAAGTTCCTGAATATCATAGCCCCCTGCAACCGCGGATGGCGTTCAAAGACGAACGATGCGATTGCCCTCAGCCGGATGGCGGTGAACACCTGCTACTGGCCGCTTTACGAAATCGAGAACGGGGTCACCAAGATTACGAGTACGCCTAAGGAGAAAATCCCGGTTGTCGAGTTCATGAAACCCCAGGGCAGGTTCAAGCATCTTTTCGAGCCGGGCAACGAAGCGCTGCTCCAGAGGGTGCAGGTTGAAGTCGACGCGGAATGGGAAAAACTGAAGAACGCGGAAAAATGCGGTTGCTAAAGTAGCCCTGTTTGTGATATTTTGAAGGGGCTATGAGTGGTTCTGACCTGATAATGTATGAGGAGGAGTTCAGTCGCATTGACGAGGAACTCCAGCGGCTGTATGTGCAGACGAATGCCAAGGTCGTATTCCTCGTGGACAAGAACGGCCAGCTGATCGCCTCGGCAGGCGAAACCCGTGATATCGATACCACGTCGCTGGCCTCGTTGACTGCCGGGAATATAGCGGCGACCGGGGGCATAGCCCGGCTCCTCGGAGAAAAAGAGTTCACGATCCTCTTCCATGAGGGCGAGAACGACAATATCCATATCTCGCTGATCGGACAGAGGGTTATTCTGGTCGTTATCTTTGACAAGCGCTCATCCCTCGGGCTGGTGCGGCTGCGGGTCAAGAAGTCGTCTGAGGCGCTCGTCAAGATATTCAACGACATCACCAGCAAGTCCGAGAAGGAAAAGAGTGTCGACAGCTTCGATGAATCACCGTTTGCCGAGATCAGTGACGAAGATATCGACAACCTCTTCAGGTAGGAAAGCTCTCCAATGTCCTTTATAAATTATTCCTCCCGGGAAATCAATTGCAAGATCGTCTATTACGGACCGGGTCTCTGCGGGAAGACGACCAATCTGCAGTATGTTTACAAAAAGACGAACCCTGACCAGAAGGGGAAGCTTATCTCTCTGGCGACCGAGACTGAACGGACGCTCTTCTTCGACTTCCTGCCGCTGGCACTGGGCGACATCAAAGGGTTCAAGGTAAGGTTTCATCTCTATACTGTTCCGGGCCAGGTCTTCTATGCTGCCAGCAGAAAGCTGATTTTGAAGGGGGTTGACGGTGTGGTCTTTGTGGCCGACAGTCAGATTGAGAGGATGGAGGCGAATATCGAGAGTCTCGATGACCTTCGCATCAACCTTGCCGAGCAGGGCTATGATCTTGACAAGCTGCCGTATACCATCCAGTACAACAAGCGCGACCTGCCGAATATTGCCCCGGTCGAGAACATGAACAGGCTTCTGAATCCACGGAATGTCCCTTATTTCGACGGTATTGCGGTCACCGGGCCGGGAGTCTTCGAGACCCTGAAGAATATTGCCAAGCAGGTGCTGATCGAGCTTAAAAAGCACTACTAGACGGGTTAGTAAAAAGCCCGTATGCGGCGTTGCACTTCAGAACTCCCTTCAGTAAACTCAGGGTAAACTATTCTTTGTCATGGTGAGCCCGTCAAACCCCGTCAAACCATGTGCCTTGCCTTCGAACCTTTTACAAACCCGTCACGGCGTCCTGCCAATGATTCATGTAATCACAATCCTGACTGGATTCCCCGATCAAGTCGGGGAATGACAGACAAAAACATACAGTAAAGGCTGTCATCCTCGGGCTTGACCCGGGGATCCATTTTTTCTTGAACATGAATAACTAGTACTTAATATCACTCCCATCGGCAGGCGATGAGAATCAGGTGTTTCCATTGGATGCAGATTTATCGAAGCAGTTGTATCCAATATCTACATCCGGGCAGCGCTGATTCTTCCATATACTTCATATACTCCAACTTTCTTCGATATAACAGGAACTTATAAATTACCCTGCCCGTTCGATGGACCAGTAACTGACTGGTATGTTATTTGCGAGACTATTTATGTATATATGACTACACAGGCCCAAGTATCCTGATCGTGATGTAGATGCCGGAAAGGAGTGCGGCCATGACAGCCGCGACAGCCATAACAGCCGTAACAGCCGTTACAGCACTGACCGGAGTGCCCCAGAAACCGAACGAGCATGGGGACATGCTGCTGTCAACCTACCGCCCCCGGAAAGGGACCTCCCTGCTGCAGAGAGATCTGATGGACGGATGTGTGCTGCATGACCGGGAATCGGGTCTTGTTTACACCCTCAATAGCAGCGCATCTTTTATCCTGACCTTCTGCACCGGAGACTACCCTCTCGGACAGATAGCAGTGGAAACGGCAACGGCCTTCGGTCTGCAGGCGGAGGACGCATTGAGGGATGTCATCTCCACGGTGCGGACACTGCTGGACGAAGGTCTTCTGGATCAGGGAAGTTTAGATGAGGACCCCGGAATTTGCGATGACGGGCCGGGAAGTTTCGGTGGGGGAAATGGACAGAACCTGTTATAAGTTATCCGATTATCGGTTCTCTATATCAACGGATGCCGTGTCTTTTCGTGAGTTTCTGGCGCAGCTGTATCCAACGCTCCGCTGTGCACCTGGTCCCTGTTCTTCGGAATGGGTGATCAGACAGGAGACAAGCCCGGACGACAACTTCCTTTTTTCTTACACGCTCTATGACCATGAGCAAGCTGTTTATTCCTCGCCGGACCGCTCCGGACTGCTCGAATATCTGGAGTGGACGATCCTTCGGCAGCTTCTTTGCCACCACGACCATCTTCTGCAGCTGCATGCTGCCGGCGCAGCCAGAGACGGTCAGGGTCTTCTTTTATGCGGTCCCCCCGGGTCCGGCAAGAGCACCCTTGCCCTCGCACTGCTGCTTGACGGATGGCAATGCCTCTCCGATGAAATCACGCTGCTTGAGCCCGGATGCCGCCGGGTATGGCCTTTTCCCCGCAGCTTTCACCTTACAGAACAGACGATGAGCCTGTTCCCCTGTCTAACCCAGATTGCTGACGGAGGAGGTTTTGTGGATAAATCCGGAAAGCGCAGGTTCGACCCGTCGGGGATCAGACTGGACTGGGTCTCTTCCCCGGCATCTCCGGCATGGCTGGTCTTTCCGGAATACAGGCCGGAAGGCCCGGAAGGCCTGATTCCCCTTGGAGAGACCGAGTCCCTCTCTCTGCTGATAGATCAGACGATCAACCTTGCCTCCCACGGCTCGGGGGGGCTTGACATGCTTCTGAGGCTTATAGGCAGGTGTTCGTGTTGCCGCCTGCTGATGCGCGATCTTCGTTCGGGCCGGGATCTCCTCAATACATTGACTCAAAAAAGTGCCGGTAAAACAGCGGTACTCTGTCATAAGGGCCTGTCGCGTTCTTCGGCAGGGGAGAAGCAACTGTGTGCCGATGTCTGAAGCAGGGCTGAAACAGACGATCAATGCCAGGAGAAGGAGGTGAAGACTATGAAACCCGGAGAGGATCATACACCGCGCAGTTCGAGGCGTGAATTCCTTAAAAAGACTATTGTCGTGACCGGGTATGTGATACCGACCGTGATGATCTTCAGGATGAAGTCTCCTGACGCCTGGGCTCAGAGCTATGACGCTCATAACGGGCAGCAGGCCGGAGGTCATGACCCTTGTAAGACGGTCTTAGACAGGATCTTCAAGCCCCAGTGCTGGTAGCTGGTGCCGGAAGGGCGCCTGGGATATTGGCATGGACATAAACCCGGACACGAGACAGGCCGTCACCCTTCTGCATGCGCTCCGCAAAGGCGATGAGCAGGTGGTTGCGCAGTTCCGGGCGATCACCACGGACGGGTGGAACAACATCCTGTCTCAGCTGACGCTGACCGGCCTGGCCCCTCTGTTCTTCAGCCGGTTGACAAGCACATCCTTTGCCGCCGATGTTCCGGCCCCTGTCCTGCAGGCCCTTCAGGAAGAGTATTTTCTGCACGCTGCGCGGAATATGATTATCCTTAATGATCTGTGCAGTCTCCTCGAAGCACTGCGGCCTCGGGGGATTACTGCGGTTGTACTCAAGGGGGGCTGCCTCGCCGGGATGGTATATGGCGATATCGCTTTACGACCAATGCGTGATATTGATATTCTCGTCCGGAAGAAGGACCTGGAGGAAGCGGAGCAGGTCCTCATTGGTATGGGGTATGGCCCTGCAGAACGCCCTCCGATAAGAGAACAGTGCCTGCGGCATCATCACCTGATTCCCTTCACCCGGCCCGGTGGGCCGCCGATTGAGGTCCACTGGAGTCTAACGCCTGCCGGATGCTGTTTTCCGATGACCATGGAGGAGCTTGAGGAAAAGACAACCGAGATTCGTATCAACGGGTCCTCAGCCCTCATGCTCTGTCCCGGGGACCTTCTCCTCCATCTCTGTCTTCATATCTGTACCAACCACCGTTTCAGTATGCCGGAGTTGAGGAACCTCTGTGATATTGTCGAAGTGCTCCGCCACTACGGTGATGGAATAGACTGGCAGTCGCTGGGAGAACGCGCCCGGAGCCTTGGGGTGGGGAAATATGTTTACAGCACCCTGCTGGTTGCCGAAAAACTGTTCGGCGCCGCACTGCCATCCGCAGCCCTGGCTCAGCTCGACCATGACGATAACGACACCGAGATAGCGGAGATTATCGCCCGGTATCTTCTGGACAACAAAGCAATTCCGTTGCCTGATCTATTCGGCCCAATGAACAAAAATAAAAACCTCGCCCAGACGCTCGGGACGTTCTTTCGTGCGCTCTTTCCCCGATATGTCTACCTCTCCCGGAAATACGGATTTGCGCCGGCCGCAGCCCCGTCCGGGTTCCCGCTCTATCTGCGCCACTGGGCCGAAGCCTTCATCAGGGCAGGCTATCTCTTTGCGCATCTGCTCGTAAGAAGCAAAGAGGCGCGGGCAACCGTCAACCGGAGAAGACAGGAGATACGTATAGATCATTGGCTGCGCTCTGGTCCGGCTTCGCGGTTGTGATTGATATTCATTACGCTCAGCGGAGGGCAGGGCTACTCGGTCAGCCGCGCTGAATTTTGGGAACTCGACCGAATGGAGCTAGTTTAAGCGCTCATTCCAATACAGTCATGCCCCGAGCCTTATGTTTTGTCATT
>PNOC01000059.1 GCA_013824615.1 Thermodesulfovibrio sp. | reverse complement strand
AGTGCTTATCACCGGGCATACCGGCTTCAAAGGGAGCTGGCTGGCCTTGTGGCTGCATCGCCTGGGTGCTGATGTCATCGGGTATGCACTGCCTTCTCCGACTGATCCCAGCCTGTTTGATGCAGTGAAGATCTCGTCAGACATAAAATCCTATCTGGGTGATATCCGCGATCTGAACTACCTCGAACAGATAGTCACCGAACAGCAGCCTGAAATTGTTCTGCACCTGGCTGCCCAGTCGCTGGTTCCGTATTCCTATGCACACCCCCTGGAGACGTATACGGTAAATGTGATCGGCACGGCAAATATTCTGGAGGTAGCCCGAAAGACAAAATGCGCGAAAGTCATAATCATTGTCACGAGCGATAAGTGTTATGAAAACAGGGAATGGGTCTGGGGGTATCGTGAATCTGACCCTTTGGGGGGCCATGACCCTTATTCGAGCAGCAAGGGATGTGCAGAAATAATAACGGCCGCCTATAGGAAATCCTATTTTGACGCAGGCAGGAATGAAAAGCAGGGGACAGCGGCGGCGAGTGTCCGGGCAGGCAATGTGATCGGCGGCGGCGACTGGTCTGCGGACCGGATTGTTCCTGATATCATGAGGGCATTTTCGGCAGGAAAGTCTGTTTCTGTTCGCAATCCCCGGGCTGTCCGGCCATGGCAGTTTGTTCTGGAGCCGCTGTATGGGTATCTCCTTCTTGCCGAGAGGCTGTGGCACCAGGGACCGAAATTTTCCGGGGCATGGAATTTTGGTCCTGATCAGGAGCATGCACAGCCGGTCTCGTGGATTGTTGACAGGTTGCAGGGTCTGTGGAATATGAGAGAGCCATGGGAGTTGGATACAAAGTCACATCCTCAGGAGACCCAGTATCTGAAGCTGGACAGTTCAAAGGCACGGGCACTGCTGGGGTGGTCGACGAAACTCGATCTTTCCACGACTCTCCAGTGGGTTGCTAACTGGTACCGGGCGTATGATCAGAAAAAAGATATGCGCCATTTCACCGAGGCGCAGATGGAAGAGTTTGAATCTGTTATCAGTTCCGGGGAGTTGCTGACTGCAGGTACGGAAGTATTCTCATGATATTTTCAGAGACAAAACTGAGGGACGCGTTCATCATTGATGTTCAGAAATACGAAGATAACCGGGGCTTTTTCGGACGCACATTCTGCCAAAAGGAATTTGAGAAGATCGGCGTGAACACGAATATTGTCCAGGCGAATGTCTCCTTCAGTAAGAAGAAAGGAACCCTCCGCGGCATGCATTATCAGGCTGTCCCGTATGGAGAGGTGAAGCTTGTCCGCTGCACCCGCGGGGCCATATATGATGTGATCATCGACATAAGACCGGGGTCACCTACCTATCGGCAGTGGCTCGGCGTCGAATTACGAGAAGACAGCTGCCGGATGATATATGTTCCTGAAAAATTTGCCCACGGTTTTCAGACTCTCGAGGATAATACCGAGGTGGTTTATCAGGTATCGCAGTTTTATACCGCCGGAGCAGAGCGTGGCATACGGTATAACGATCCGGCGTTCCAGATACAGTGGCCTCTTGACGTTCGGATAATTTCAGAAAAAGACGGCAGTTGGCCCGATTATTCGCCGGAGAAGACATCCGGCGGGAGTTTTTGATGAACAAAGCACGCAGGGGGGCCTCGTTATGATTATCGTTGACCAGGCACTGCAGCAAAGGCAGGAAGCCGGCAACCCTATCCGTGTGGCCATGGTCGGCGCGGGCTTTATGGGGAGGGGGATCGCTTTCCAGATATGCAACTGCATACAGGGAATGGAGTTGGTGGCCATTGCCAACCGGCATCTTGACGGCGCACGGCAGGCTTATGTCGAAGCAGGTATCGAAAGAACGAGGACTGTTGAAACCCTGGCGCAATTGGAGGATTCCATCAGAAAAGGAGAACCTGCCGTCACTGAAGATGCCCTGCTCCTGTGCCGGGCAGACGGCATAGATGCGGTAATCGAGGTTACGGGGACTATCGAGTTTGCGGCCCGGGTAGTGATGACGGCGATTGAGCAGGGCAAGCATGTGATCATGATGAACGCGGAGCTCGATGGGACAGTCGGTCCGATATTGAAGGTCTATGCGGATCGGGCAGGCGTCATTATCACAAATGTCGATGGTGACCAGCCCGGCGTTATCATGAACCTCTATCGTTTTGTGAAGGGCATCGGTCTGAGGCCGGTGATGTGCGGCAATATAAAGGGACTCCACGACCCATACCGGACCCCGACGACACAGAAGGGCTTCGCAGAGCAATGGAAGCAGAAGCCTCATATGGTCACGTCTTTTGCCGACGGCACGAAGATCTCCTTTGAACAGGCTATCGTGGCAAACGCAACCGGAATGGCGGTAGTCCGCAGGGGTATGCTGGGGCCGGCCGTCCCCGCCGGCACACCTATCCGGGAGGCCGCAAAGCACTTTCCTGCCGAGCTGCTCATGAAGGGGAAAGGGATCGTTGATTACGTCGTTGGCGCGGAGCCGAGTGCGGGTGTTTTTGTCCTTGGAACGGAAGACCATCCGGCCCAGAAGCACTACCTGAACTACTACAAGCTGGGAGAGGGACCGCTTTATTGCTTCTACACCCCCCTGCACCTCTGTCACTTTGAAGTTCCCAACACCATTGCGCGGGCCGTGTTATACCATGACGCGGCCATCGCTCCTCTTGGAGCTCCCATGGTGGACGTGGTAGCTGCCGCCAAGACCGACCTGAAAGCCGGAGAGATTCTCGATGGAATCGGGTGTTATATGACTTACGGGTTATGTGAAAACTCATCGGTCGTTGCTGCTCAGAACCTCTTGACGATCGGACTGGCCGCTGGTTGCCGTCTGAAGCGGGACGTGTCCAGGGATGCTGTTCTGAGCTATGAGGACGTAGAAGTTCCCGCTGGAAGACTGAGCGACAGATTGAGGGATGAACAGAATACCTACTTTACAGCGGAGGAGATCCATGCTCACTAATCGACCGGGCCTTGAATCCATTGCCGCCGACCGACAGGTATGCTGGGGACGGCAAGAGCCGGGGAATATGACGGTAACACGGATCGAACCTTCGCGCGGGTGGGTGTCGCTGCGCCTTTCTGAGCTTTGTGGGTATTACGAACTTTTCTATGTCCTTATCTGGCGGGATATCAAGGTGCGCTACAAACAGACGGTCATCGGAGTGGCCTGGGCCATCATACAGCCCTTCTTCACCATGGTAGTCTTCAGCATTTTTTTTGGAAGGCTCGCGAAGATGCCGTCTGACGGAATCCCTTACCCGATCTTCAGTTTTGCGGCTCTGGTTCCCTGGACATTCTTTTCCAACGGCCTCAGCAAGGCGTCAAACAGTCTGGTGAGCAATTCAAATATCATCAAGAAGATCTACTTCCCCCGGATGCTTCTCCCGATCGCGGGGGTAATGTCGGGGATCGTCGACTTTTTGCTGGCGGGAGTCATGCTGATCGGGATGATGCTCTACTTCGGTATCGTGCCCACAATCAATGTGCTGTGGCTTCCCCTGTTCCTGCTTCTTGCACTGGCCACCTCTTTGGGCGTTTCCCTGTGGCTTTCGGCCCTTAACGTCCAATTCCGGGATGTTCAGCATATTATTCCCTTTCTGACACAGATCTGGCTCTTTGCAACGCCCATTGCCTACCCCAGCAGCCTGCTGTCGGAACCCTGGAAAACGCTCTATGGGTTGAACCCCATGGCCGGTGTTGTCGAGGGTTTCCGCTGGGCACTCCTGGGCACGAATGCGGCGCCCGGACCGCTAATCCTGGTTTCGGCGGCTGTAACTGTTCTGCTGGTGCTGGGCGGGGCCTATTATTTCAGGCGCATGGAAAAGACCTTTGCTGACATAGTGTAGCAGCCATGAATGACATTGTGATACAGACAGAGAGACTGAGCAAAAAGTACCGCATCGGTAAAAAGTACGATAAATACCGGACGCTGCGCGACACGATTGCCGATTCATCCAGAGCCCTGTTTGAGCGGGCAGGACGACTCATGAACGGACAGGCCACCGTGGCGCCGCCCGGGGACGAGTCCATTTGGGCGCTCAGGGATGTATCCTTTGACGTCAGCCGCGGTGAAATCGTCGGAATTATCGGAAGGAACGGAGCCGGCAAGAGCACCCTGCTCAAGATACTCTCCCGGGTGACTGAACCTGAGGACGGCCGCGGCTGGATCTGCGGGAGGGTCGGTTCACTGCTGGAGGTGGGGTCAGGCTTTCACCCGGAACTTACGGGACGTGAGAATGTTTACCTTAACGGTGCGATCATCGGCATGAAAAAGTCGGAGATCAACAGAAAGTTTGATGAGATCGTTTCATTTGCCGAGGTGGAGCAGTTCATTGATACGCCCGTGAAGCATTACTCCAGCGGCATGTACCTGAGGCTGGCGTTTTCTGTTGCCGCCCACCTTGAGCCGGACATTATGCTGGTCGATGAGGTGCTGGCAGTCGGCGACGCGCGGTTCTGGAACAAGTCGATCCATAAGATGCGCACCCTTAACGCCCAGGGGATGACGATACTTCTTGTCACGCACGATATGTGGCTCGTGCAGACCATCTGCTCCCGGGCAATATGCCTTGAAAAGGGGAGTGTCGTCACAGACGGGACTCCTCTGAATGCCATTGGCCTGTACAAGCAATTAACTGGGCAATTAACCGGGCAATTAGCCAATACAGCAACCGGGGATGCATCCGGTAAAAAAGAGTCTTCCGCTGATGGAGGCTTTGCCGAACTCCATGAGTTTGAGATGTTTCCTGCCGGGGAAGGGGTTTCTAAAAATGGATCGCTGCCCGATTCCGGCATCAGGGTTGAGATGAAGGCGCATGTTGACGGAGTTCTGTCGGTAGGGTTTCTCCTTCGGGTCACGAGCCCTGATGGTTTTCCCTACTTCACCGTCTACAGTGAACCGGTAAGCCCGGGGGACGGGGGCCTCGTGGAATGCCGGGCACATATCCCCCATCTCATGCTTCTTCCCGGCGACTATGTTCTCTGGGGCGCCGTATGCCGGGGTGGTGACGAAGAGCAGATTCTCACAGAGCGGCATCTGCCGCTCCTGGTCAATGGCAACGGAACCACGTCCAACGGGAAAAGCCTTTTCTGGAACCGCGCCGAATGGCAGGTGCATGCAACATGCTGACTCAGCCGTCCCGATTGCGTATCCTCTTTGTGGCGCGGCAACATCCACCCGATATGACGTGGGGAGGCATCGGTTCCTATGTCGCCTCAATGTCGGCCGCACTTGCAGCACGCGGGCACGAAGTTCATGTCCTCGCATGCGCTGAAGGCCAGAAAGAGCAGGACTATATGGATCGGGGGGTCTTTGTGCATTGCCGCGAGGGAAAGATACCGGCCCGGCGTTTGTGGCAGCTGGCGAGCAGCGTTGCGGCACGCCTCCTCCGGGCGCCCAGGACCCTCTGGCGCATCGGGAAAGGGCTTGAGGTCTTCTTTGAATATCGGAGACTGGGAATCGATGCCGACGTTATTGAATACCCTGACTGGGGAGCCCTCGGTTGCATATTGGCATCCACAAGAACAAGGCCGTTGGTGGCCAATATCCACACACCTCCCATTTCAGCATACGAGCTTTCGGGAACCCGCGATCTGGGCTGGGCCTCGTCCTTAGTCTACTACTCAAGCAGGCGGGCTCATGTTGCGACTCTTTCGTCCATGTTCCATGTCAAGGCACTGAAAGCAGAGGGATGGGACCCTGGCGAGCATATTGAGATCGTTCCCTATGCAGTTGATTGGGCCCGCTGGAGTGAAACGCAGCCGGTGGGAGACACCGGACCCGTAGCCCTCTTTGTCGGTAGGTTGGAAAGAATCAAGGCGCCAGAGGTGCTTGTAGCGGCAATGAAAATCGTAAGGGAAACCATGCCGGAGGCCACAGCGGTTTTTGTAGGAAGAAGCAGCGAGGAGCGGGACGGCCTTTCCTACCTTGACTGGATAAAGACGAATGCCGGCGACACGAGCGGCTGTACCTTCATCGGGGATGTGCCTCAGGAAGAGATCAGGGGTTATCTGTCCTTGAGCAGGGTCCTGGTTATGCCTTCGGTCTTTGATGTATATCCGCTCGCTTCTCTTGAGGCAATGGCTGCCGGCCGGCCGGTGATTATGACGAAGACAAGCGGTGTTGCTGAACAGATAGAACAGACCGGAGCAGGTATGGCCGTCCCTGCGGGCGACCCGGGGGCTCTTGCCGAGGCGCTCCTGCCGTTTCTCTCTGATTCTGACTACGCCGCTGCGGCGGGGGCGAAGGCACAGCGGGCCGTTCGGGAAAAAAATGATATCGGAAAGATAGCGGGCCGGCGCGAGAAGATCTATCGGCAGGCGATAAGACGGTTCCATGGGAGTGATCCGGAGCCCACCGGGGTTGGTGAATGCCTTCAGACACGGTCGTGAAGCACGCAAAAACCTTTTTCCCCTTTGAAACGCCTCAGGTCATAAATCAGAATGAATATGAAATTAAGTGTGATAATCCCCTGCTACAACGGAGCTGACACCATAGCCACGCAGCTCGACGCCCTGAGCACCCAGAGCTGGTCCGAGCCGTGGGAGGTGATTGTCAGCGATAATGGATCGACTGATGGAACCACGGCAATCGTAGAACGGTATCGGGAAAGACTGCCCAACCTCAGGATCCTCGATGCCTCATCCAGGCGCGGCCAGCCGTATGCACTCAATGCGGGTGTAAGGGCTGCCAGAAGCGAGGTGGTGGCGTTCTGCGATGCTGATGACGAGGTGGCGTCCGGCTGGGTAACCGCAATGGGAGAGGCCCTCACCGGTCATGACTTTGTTGGCGGCCGTTTTGAAATGCATAAGCTGAATCCATCCTGGCTGCAATGCAGGCATGCCCAGGAAACGGGTCTCAACACATACCGCTATCCACCGTACCTCCCCCATGCGGGATGCGGGAACATGGGCATCAGACGTTCTGTCCATGAAAGTGTCGGCGGGTTCGACGAGTCCATACCCTACCTGCTGGATACGGATTATTGCTTCAGAGTTCAGAGGACAGGCGTAACGCTCCATTTTGTGCCTGATGCCGTACTGCATTATCGTGCACCGGCTGATATGCGCACCATTTATCGCAAGGCTCGACTGAACGGGGAATACAATGTGTTTTTGTATAAGAAATACCGGCCGCTGGGCATGCCGAAGCTGTTGTTGAGGAAGGGCCTTTCAGGATGGCTGCACCTGCTTGGCGAGCTCTCGACCCTCCGGAACAGAAACGACCTGGCTCAATGGGCATGGAGCTTCGCCTGGCGCCTCGGCAGGTTGAAGGGGTGCCTTAAGTATCGTACCCTCGCCGTATAAAGGCTGTAAACCATGCGTCTGCAGAAAATCATGAAGACAATCATAAGAAAGGTAAAAACAGTTGAAACGGTCATGACTGATGCTCTTATGACTGCAATAGGCACGATTACGCATGTGGAGACGCAGGACAGGGTCGCCGCACTGACCTTTGACGACGGTCCGCATCATCGGTACACGCCGCGGCTGCTCAGCATCCTTGAGCGGCACAACGCAAAGGCGACTTTTTTCGTCGTTGGAGAAGCTGCCTCCCTGCATCCCGATCTGCTGCGGCAGATCGCAGAGGCAGGCCACGCAATCGGTAATCACTCATGGAGCCATCAGTCATTTCCCCTGCTCACCCGGGCAGAGCGGCAGAGGCAGCTTCACGCGTGCCAGGCAGCGATCAAGCCTTATGGGTGCAAACTGTTTCGGCCGCCGTATGGACACCAGACATTGGGCTCTCTTTTCGAGGCGTTCGTCCTCGGGTACAGGGTTGTTACCTGGAATGCGGTGGGCGAAGACTGGCATGACCGCGCAGCTGCATTCATTGGTGAGAAGATCATTGGGGAGATCAGACCGGGGAGCGTTATTCTGCTTCACGACGCACTGTTTAACTTTGCGGAAGAACGGCACGCCGATCGTGAAGCCACGCTTGCCGCCGTGGAGCATATTCTTCAGCGGCTCGGCAGCGAATTCACGTTCGTTACTGTCCCTGAATTGTTTAAGTACGGACGACCCGGGAAGGTCATCTGGCGCAGAGAGCCTGATGATGCCCTCGTGAAATGGTTGGAAAGCCTTCGGAGAAGCGACTCTGCATCTTTTCGGGAAGGAGATCCTGCATGCTGGCGCGGCAATTAGGAAGGGCCTGGGAGCGGTTTTGGATGAGATATGCGGGGAGGGGCATCTGCGGAAGAATCGCCACCTATCTCGCTGCTGCAGCGTCCCCGCCCTATAAAGGCCGCCGGCATCTCGCGTTTATGAATAAGAAGGGGTATATATCGCCGCAGGCGTCAATCCGGCACGATAATCTCAGACTCGGGAATCACGTCTTTATCGGAGACAGGGTTGTCGTCTATAAGGGACAGGGCGGCGGGCCGGTGGATATCGGCTCAGGGGCCGCGATTCACAATGATGTCATCATTGAAGTCGGCGCCGGCGGCGGCCTGGTGATAGGCGGGGACACACACATTCAGCCGCGGTGTCAATTTTCGGCCTATAAAGGGTCCATCATGATAGGCTGTGGCGTGCAGATCGCCCCCAACTGCGGATTCTATCCCTACAATCACGGTTTCGCAGCCGATGCGCTGATCAAAGAACAGCCGTTGCAGAGCAAGGGCGATATTATTGTGGCTGATGACGCGTGGTTGGGCTTTGGGGTGATCGTGCTGGACAACGTGAGGATCGGCAGGGGGGCCGTGATCGGGGCCGGCTCCGTTGTCGCCCATGACATACCGGACGGCGCAATCGCCGTAGGGTCTCCGGCGCATGTGGTCAGGCTCAGAGGCAAAAGAGAATGTGTTGCGGAAGGGGCGATCTGATGATCCTGAATCAGACTCCATTGGTCAGCGTGGTCACCCCCGTGTATAACACTGAAAAGTATCTGGCGGAATGTATTGAGAGCGTTCTAGCCCAGACCTATCGTCCCATCGATTATGTGATCGTGGACAACTGCAGCACGGACCGTTCACATGCCATTGCCCTGTCGTACGCGCAGCGGGATGTGCATATTCGTGTTCTCGGGAATGAGAAGCATCTTGGCATTCTCCAAAACTGGAACTATGCGCTCCGTCAGATTTCACCCGGGAGCAAGTACTGCAAAGTTGTCCATGCCGATGACTGGCTCTTCCCGGAATGCATCGAGAGGATGGTCGAAATTGCTGAAAACAATCCGGCCGTCGGGATTGTGGGGAGCTATCGCCTTGAGGAGGCACGGGTGAGTTGTGACGGTCTGCCATACCCGAGTACCGTTGTCCCCGGAAGGGAACTGTGCCGGTCGGGCCTGCTCGGCGGCCCTTATGTTTTCGGATCCCCGACAACGCTGCTGATACGTTCTGATCTCATTCGGGCACGGCAGTCTTTTTACAACGAGATGAACCTCCATGCAGACAAGGAGGCATGCTACGAACTCCTGAAGGATTCCGCGTTCGGCTTCGTGCATCAGGTACTCTCCTTCACCAGGAGAAACAACGAGACGATGACGACATTTGCAAGAAAGATGAACACGTACATCCTGGCGGATCTCCTGATATTAAAGAAATACGGTCCGGTCTATCTGGGCCGGGAAGAGTACGGAGAAATTCTTGAAAAAAGACTGGAACACTATTATAGATTTCTTGGAAAAAGCATCTTAATACGGCAGGAGAGAGAATTCTGGAAATTCCATAAAACCGGGCTCAGCGAGCTCGGCGTCAGGATCAATGCGGTAAGGCTGGCAGCCGCCGCATCAATAGTTCTCTTCCGGCGTGTTCTGGATGCGGTTACGAGCAGACTCTAAAGATGCCTATTCGGAAAGGAGATCCCATGAAGACAAGTATGGCGCATAAGGCAGGTTCGATTCTCTGGCTTTTCTTGCTCGGCAGTATTCTTTCGTTCGAGGTAATACGGCCGGCGGAGGCGGCAGACGGCTGTTCCCCCGGGATGACGTCCTATTGGAAACTGGACGAGACAAGCGGCACGGTGTTCAGCGATTTGATCTCCGGAGTCAATGCTTCCTGTGAAGCAGCCATTTGTCCAGACTTCACCGACGGAAAGATCAAAAAAGCGCTCCACTTTAACGGCAGCTCTCAGGGTCTTACCATCCCGGCCGACGCCTCGTTCAACTGGGGGAACTCCAACAGCTTCACTGTCGAGTTCTGGATGAAGCCGGAAGGTGCAGGTACCTGTTCCGACACCCGGGTGGCCGTCGGCAGGAATGCGACCGGGCAGGTCCACTGGTGGGTAGGCTGCGAAGGCGGAATGGCGGCCTTCTTCCTGTATGACAACACCGGCGCCGGCGCCGGTGTTCATGGCAGTACAACGCTGAGCGCCGGATCCTGGCATCATATCGTGGCGGTAAGGGACGCCGTTTCAGGCGAGATCCGTCTCTATGTGGACGGCGTCAAGGAGCGCTCGACACCGGTAGCCTACTCAGGCAGCTTCAGTTCAGATACTGCGCCGCTGACTATCGGCTGGTTATCGCTGACATCCGGCTATTATTTTTCAGGCGGCATAGACGAGGTCTCTTTATACAATAGTAAATTGTCGGAAAATGAGATCCTGCAGCATTATTATGACGGTTCGGTCGGACTGCGCTGGGGCTACTGCGGCTGCTCGCAGGCGGTGAAGATAATGCCCCTGGGTGATTCGCTGACGCACGGCATCTTCGGCGACCCCCCCGACGAGTATCGCACTGATGACCTGATAGGAGGTTATCGCTACCCGCTTCACACGTCGTTGATAAATGATGGCAACTATATTGATTTTGTCGGAAGCCTGAGCAGCGGCGGCTCTCTTTCCGGTTTTGATTCTCACCACGAGGGACGCGATGGATATTGTGCCAAAAATATCAGTGGCCTTTGTCCTTATGGTGAGTTAGCGTCCAATATGCCGGGGATCCTTTCCGCCAGTCCCGCCGACGTGATACTGCTGCATATCGGGACCAATGACATTTCTTTCGGTGTGCCGAATATCGCCGACAATGTCTCCGAAATACTCGACAATATCGATTCCTATAACCCGGACACCGTTGTCGTTCTCTCCCGGATAATAAACCGCACGGATGCACCAGCGCTGGCAACCGCGACAACAGAATTTAATGATGGTCTGGCTACGATGGCGGCGGCCCGCATTGCAGGCGGCGACAGAATCGTCGTGGTTGACCATGAACATGCGCTGAACTATCCGGGTGACATGCTTAATGCGCTTCATCCAAATGAAAGCGGCTATAACAAGATGGCCGGTGTCTGGCAGAATGCGTTGAAAACGTTCCTCCCGGTCTGCGGACCAGTTGAACCGGTAATCCAGTCGAACCCGGTTACGGAGGCGACTGCGGGTAAACCCTATATATACAATGTGAACTCAACCGGCAATCCCGCTCCAGTCTTTACCCTGGAGACGTATCCTTCGGGAATGACCGTCAATGCGGGCACCGGCCTTATTCAGTGGACACCGTCAGCTGCCGGCAGTTTCAGCGTTGTTGTCCAGGCCGGCAATTCCGAAGGGAACGATACCCAGAGCTTTATCATCGAGGTCAGCGAAACGCCTCCCTGTACGACCGGTATGATCCACTACTGGAAACTGGATGAGCTGTTTGGACAGCCCTACAGGGATTTCTACTGGATCAATGATGCCACCTGCTCGGACTGTCCGGTTGCAACGGAGGGCATTGTCAACGGGGCCCAGCAGTTCAACGGCACAACGAATATGGTCAGCGTTCCCATGGACGCTTCCTTCAACTGGGGCAGCACGAGCAGTTTTTCAATCGAGCTATGGATGAAGCCGAAAACCACGACCACATGCCAGGAGACCCGGGTTATTGTCGGCAGGAATGAAACGGGCAAGGTCCACTGGTGGGTTGGATGCGAAGAAAACAAGGCCGCGTTCCACCTGTATGACAATACGGCGACCGGCGGCGGCGTCTCTGGTACCAGAGACCTGACGGACTCTGCCTGGCATCATCTTGTGGCAGTGAGGGATGCGGGCAGAAATGAAATCCGCATCTATGTCGACGGTGCGCAGGATGGGGCGTTGAGCATCAGCTATGCAAACGGCTTTGATGCGCTCTTTACCGAACTGAACATTGGATGGCTGAATCTCGGTGAGGGCTACCACTTCCAGGGGGCAGTCGATGAGGTCGCCCTGTATGATCGTGCGCTCACGGCGACAGAGATCCTCCAGCATTACAGCTACGGCGTCGGCACAACGCCAAAGGGATATTGCGAAGCCGAAGCCCCGTCGATCATTTCCTTCGCGATAACAGCGGTAACGCTGGGACAGTCGTATGCGTATGATGTCGAGGCGATGGGGAACCCTGCGCCGACGTACAGTCTGACGGAGAAGCCGTCGGGGATGAGTATCAATGTGACGACCGGTGTGATCCAGTGGACCCCCGCAGCGGTTGGCAGCTATCAGGTAACGGTTCAGGCGAGCAACAGCGCAGGCAGTCCCTCCACTCAGAACTTCACCCTTGTGGTAGGTGGCACTGCCCCGTCGATCACCTCCACGCCGATAGTGTCAGTGATGGCGGGACAACCCTATACCTATGATGTGGAGGCGACGGGAAACCCGGCGCCTGCCTTCAGTTTGACGACGAAGCCATCGGAAATGACCATCAACGAGACGACGGGTGTTATCCAGTGGACCCCCGGTGCAGTCGGGAACTTTGAGGTAACGGTTCAGGCGGACAACGGCGTGGGCAGTCCCGCCGCGCAGAGCTTTACCGTCGCGGTCGAAATGCCTCCTGCCTCCTGCGTCAACGGGCCGGTATGGCTTGGCGGTATGGATTACGCGGCATCAATCTGGGCGTCCTATCAATCCCTGACAAACGATGCGACTGTGATGATCACGGAGGGAACAATGACTGAAGACCTCGACCTCAGCACAAAAAGCTATGTGGTAGAGTTGCGGGGCGGTTACGACTGCGGTTTCAGCATCCGCAGCGGCTCTACGACCGTTAAGGGGACAATAGTGATCGGGAATGGAACGATTATTGTGGATGCCATCACGATCGAGTAACATGCAGGGTTTCGCAGGGGGTATGTAAATCAATGATCACCAAAGAGCTGCCGGGTAAATCACATCAGGGCTTGAGCATTGCCTACCTGACAAATATTTCAGCAAAGTTTACCGGGTCAGGGGGATCCGTGCATGTTTCACAGGTTGCTGAAAACCTGATCAAGGGGGGGCATCTGCTTTTTACAAATCTTCCGAGTGAACCGGGGCCGTTTATAAAGCTCACCAGGAGAGACTTTCTCAACAGAGGAGAGGAAATAGGGGTCTTCTATATACGGATAGACGGCGGGTCTCATAACGATGAACTCACTTTGCTGAGAATGTCGAACGCATACGCTCCGTGCGTCTGGGAGGTAAATGCCCCTTTGGAAGAGTTGAGAACTCTCGGAAAATCGGAAGAATTATTGCGGAAGTCAAATATGCGGCGAAAAAAACTTGCCCGGCTGGTCGATGCAGCAATCTGTGTGTCCGATGAGATGGCGGAGTATGCACGAGACGAACTGGGAATAAAAGAAATATTCGTTGTCCCTAATGGATCGGACACGGAGCGGTTTAGCCCTGAAAAGAGGGATGAAGCTATCTACGACAGGTCGAGATACAAAGTGCTTTGGTCCGGCTCGCCTAACTATGGGTGGCAGGGTCTCAACATAGTCCGGGAGCTTGCCAGAAAATGCAGAGACAAAGGGATCGATGATCTTCTCTTTATCGTCACTGCCGACGGTGTGTCAACTGACAACATCCATTACCTGGGGCATATCCCGTACGCGGAGATGCCGCGGTATATTGCCTCTGCGGATCTGGGGCTCTGTCTGTACGGGGATATTGATTATTACAGAAAATTTTACTTCTCTCCTCTGAAGCTCTATGACTATATGGCGAGCGGCATTCCCGTTATAGGAACGAAAGCAGGGCAGATAAAGATGGTCATCGAAGAGCAGCGGAATGGGCTCCTGACCGATAATGCGATCGACGACCTGATCGACAAGATTCAGTTCCTGAAAAAAAACTCTGCTCTGGCCGTTGAAATGGGTACTAGGGGAAGGCAGGCAGTGCTCGAAAAATATAATTGGGGGAACGTGGCTATCCGGACCGAGTCTATTCTTACCGGAGTGATTGAAAGGCATAAGGCAGACCGGCAGACACAACCGCAACGCATGCTGACACAAGCTACATCTAACTATTGGAAGAGTACTCTGTCGCTCCGCGTGTACACCGGTTTATTGAGGCGCCTGGCAGGTAATTCGAGGAATATGGTGATGCGGGCGTGGAAAACAACATAGGAAAGGCGCTTCTATGCGCGGATTATCAATAAAGGGCTGCATAAACAAAAAATGAAAATCAGCGTTATCATCTGCACCTATAATCGTGCCGAAAGTCTGAAGAGGACTTTGGACAGTGTCATGACACTGTCCGTCCCGGAGAATTTATTGTGGGAAATAATAATAGTCGACAATAATTCGGCGGACAGGACAAAGGAAGTCATTGAAGAATTCAGGGTACGTTCAGGGTTCAATGTGGTTTACGCCTTTGAAGAACAAAAGGGGCTTTCTCATGCCAGAAATTGCGGCATACAGGCTGCGGAGGGAGAAATTATCGCTTTTACGGACGACGATGTGATCGTTGATAAGAATTGGCTCGTAAGCATCGAAAAGACGTTTGAAGAAAATGATATTGCCTGCGCTGGTGGCAAGATTTTGCCGTTTTGGGAAAAGTCCCCGCCCCCATGGCTCAAGAAAGATCTGTATGGGTATATTGCTCTTCTGGATTTGGGGGATGAATATGTACGTATGACCATGCCCGGACTCTATGGCGCAAATTTTGCCGTTAAATCTTCAATGTTTCAAAAATACGGATATTTCAATACGACAATCGGGAGAACACCCACCAAATTATACGGAGGCGAAGAGACAGACTTCATGGGACTCCTGATCAGAAAGAACGAAGGCGTGTACTATTCGCCCACCATGGTCGTGCATCACTGCATACCAGAGGACCGAATGAAGAAATCATATTTCAAAAAATGGGCATGCGATCAGGGGGAATTGACCGGCATGAGAATGGGCAATCAGCCGTTACTCAAGAATATGAGAAGGTTGGTACGCTATGGAATAAATGTCATTAAAGGGGCCGGTAAAATGGTATGGTTTCAGGCGGTGAACCCTCATAAGGCATTCAGGGAACATTTGAAAATTACCTATTATATCGTGGCGATGGCGATGCTTTTTACGCGCAAGTTTACTCAGGTCTTTCCTTTGGGACGTGAAAATTAGGATGGCAAACGAATTGGCAGCTGGTAAATGCACTCAATCTATTATAAAAAAACAGACAGTTAATCCGGATGCTCCCACTGTTTCCGTCGTCATACCGCTTTACAACAAGGGAAGATATATTGCACGGGCGTTGTCCTCGGTACTGACTCAGACATATCAACCGCTTGAGGTAATTATTGTGGACGATGGTTCGACCGACGATGGCCCCGAAAAAGTGCTTGATTTCAGAGATCCCAGGATTTCACTCCTCAGGCTTGAAAATGGAGGCCCAGGTGCGGCAAGAAACGCGGGATTGGCGATGGCGAAGGGTACCTATATATCTTTTTTGGATGCTGACGATGAGTGGCTCCCCCCTTTCCTGGAGACGGGAATATCTTTTCTTGAGGATACAACGCCGAAGGTCACAGGCGTATGGACAGGATATTACCGGTACCCGAGTATGAGGAAAAATAACGCAGAGATGAAAGACCTCGCCGGTGTTTACGAAATCAATGCCGAAACCAGCATCGCTCTTCTGCGGAACATCGTCAATTTTATCTGGACGTGTACCGCTGTCATGAGGACAGACATGGTCAGGAAATGGGGCGGCTTCTTCGGTCAATACAAATGTCTCACAGGCGAAGATCGGTACCTTTTTCTTAAGATCCTGTTTAACGAACGAATCGGCCTTATCCCGGAGCATTATGGGATCTATCACATTGAGGCTTCAGACCTATGCCATGGTCCCGGACCCTGCCCGGACCCTGTCCCTCCCTATTTGGCGGACTGCTCGGATATTGCAGCTTACTGCCCTGAATCAAAGAGGGATCTCTTGTATGAACTGCTGACCTCTCTTGCCCTTGAAAAGGCAATGCTGCTTACGTATTCCGGGCAGACGGAGGACGCAAAGGCCCTGATCAACCGTTTCTCGGGAAATGCCTGGCGTAATCCCATGCGCTTTGCCGTTGTTTCTTTGCTGGTCCAGCTTTCACCCCTGGTGCCGGCAGCCCGCTGGTGCCTGCATCTCCTGAATAAATCACAGGGGACTCCAGACCTGATTCTTTCCGCCCCGTCCCCTTTCCCTGCAAGAAAAAATAAAGGCCGGAGAAGTATGAAGACTGACCAATGAAAGAGCGCGGCAAAACAGAGGACAGTTTTGGAATGAGTTTGTTTGCCGGTATGGACAGCACCGGATTCACGATGGGGAAGCAGGGCATCTGGGCGGCTCTTGGTGTAATCGGCTTCCTGATTGCCGGGATTGCCATTGCCACCGGCAAACTGATATACCTCGGCGCGTTATTCGTGCCCCTGATGATTTACCTTTCTCTTATGCATCCATTTATTTTCCCCTTTGGTGCCTATGCCTTTCTCATTCCGTTCGATCAACTTCTGTCACTTGGAGATTTTGGCGGCGGTCTGACCCTGACCAAGGTACTCGGGATATGCATAATTCCGGTTCTATTTATGAAGGGGACCATGGAAAATAAAATGCATGCTCCCGATCCGACAACTTTTTTATGGATATCGCTGGTCCTGTATGCCGTCCTGTCAGTTTTATGGGCTATCCAGCCGGGTGTTGCCGGAGGACGGGTATCAACAGCTGTCGGATTGATCCTGCTCTATCTTATGTCGGCGTCATATAAGGCCCAGAGGAGTGAGCTCGAAGCGCTTAAATGGTGCATTCTGTGCGGGGGCATCCTTGCTGCGATACTGACTATCAATAACTTCAGATCTCTGGAAACCGCTACGCGGGCCACGGTACAGATTGGAGAGAGGACCGCATTGCTGAACCAACTGGCCTTTGACCTGCTCCTGCCAGTTTCAGTCTGTCTGGAAAAGGTTCTTGCAGATGGCCGAATGATGAAAAAGGCTCTGTTTGGTCTGCTCCTCGGCATTATAATCTTTTCTATTATCATTACCGGATCCAGGGGCGCACTATTGGGTCTGGGCGCAATTTTCATTGTATATGTGTTGTCAATTAAGGAAAAAAAATCAATCGTGACCATCCTTGTGGTCCTGGGCATTGTGCTTATGATAACGATCCCTTCGTTTTTCATTGAGAGACTCGAAGAATCGGTAGAGAAAGGCGGCGCCGGCAGAACCACAATCTGGCTGAATGGATTAAAGGCACTGGACAAATACTGGATCACCGGGGCGGGTCTGAACAACTTTCCGGAGGCCTACCGGGAAGTCGGCTATTTTTCGCCTTACTCAGCCGGTCTCGGCAGGGCTTCGCACAATCTGTATCTCGGCATGTTTGTAGAGCTCGGGATTGTCGGTTTTGTGCTGATGCTTTGGGGGATAGCCAAACACTACACATCAATAAGGCCCCGGTTCGCATGTCCTGACAGCAGTCAGGTCATGCTGAAGGCCGCTCTCCTGGGGATGCTCATTTCAAGTTTTTTTCTTGACACCTTCTGGTATAAATCATTGTGGATGCTCTGGATGATGATCATCATGCATAAGAATGTATTATTCATGAGGACGGCTGATGCAGCAAGGGCCCGTTATCAGGGATAGAACCTTAAGCGTAAGAGGGGTGGATATATGAAAGACATGAAAAGGGCTGCATGGTTATTTTTGGTGACAAGCCTGCTGCTTATTATCTCCGGCGCTATCCCTGCGGCTGGTGCCGATGTGATTATAGACAACGGTGGAACGGGTACCACGTATACCGGAACATGGGGTGTTTCTTCAGCGACTAATCCTTACGGGAGTAATTCCCTCTGGAGCCGGGACGGGGATACCTATACGTGGACCTTTGCTCCTGCTGCTTCAGGCAGCTACGAACTCTCGACGTGGTGGACCACCTATGCATCGCGGAGCAGCAGCGTGCCGGTGGATATTGAGAATGCCGGCGGAACAACACGGGTAACGGTCGACCAGCTGCAGAACGGCGGACAGTGGAATGTCCTGGGGACATACTCCTTTACAGCGGGCAATAGCTACCGGATAACGGTAACCTCACAGCCAGGACCTTCGAGCACCTCTGCGGATGCGGTAAGGTTTGTCTATATCTCCGGGGGCAATATCCAGCCGGTGATCACATCCACCCCTGTAACCGTGGCGACCATAAACGACGTATATACCTATGACGTGAATGCTTCAGGTTATCCGCAGCCATCCTATCGCTTTGCCGGATCATTCCCCTCAGGGATGACCATCAATGCAGTGTCCGGTGTTATACAGTGGACGCCCGGCGCGGCCGGTATGTATCCGATAACCGTCGAAGCCTATAACGCGGCAGGAACCGATCAGCAGACCTTTACCCTCGCTGTCGCCGGCGCTGTTTCCTTCACACCCGACTGGACATCGGTAACAGAGAGTCCTTTTCATTTGACTGAACCGGCCGGCGTCACCAATCCTGTTCTCACGGTTGCCGACGTGACGGACACGGCCTGTGAATTCGTTGCCGATCCATTCTTATTCCATGAAAACGGAGAATGGTACCTATTCTTCGAGGCTTATGTAAGCAGCCTGCAGCGGGGCACTATCGGCCTCGCCAGGAGTATTGACGGGTTGCACTGGACCTACGACCGGATAGTTCTGGCCAATTCGTGGCACAATTCCTATCCCCTGGTATTCAAGGCAGACGGGAAGTATTATATGGTCCCTGAATCTTTCACGCAGATGGCTGTCCATCTTTATGAGGCAGCAGACTTTCCCTATTCGTGGACCAGGGTTGCGACCCTCGTCAGCGGCAAGGCGTTCGTGGACCCCTCAATATTCCGCTATAACGGGGTCTGGTGGATGTTCGTCAGCGATACCACCGACTCTATGGGGTATCTCTATTATTCGGACAACCTCCTGAGCGGATGGACCAGACATCCGAAGAGCCCCTTCATATCGTCCGACAAGAGCAGTGCCCGGCCGGGGGGCAGGTCTTTTGTCTACGATAACGATCGCATTATCAGGCTCGCCCAGAAAAACGATGTTATCTATGGCGAAAAAGTGAGGGCATTCCAGGTGGATCTGCTTACGAAAACCGACTACGCGGAGCACGAGATTCCGGAAAGCCCTGTCCTTTCACCCTCAGGGAGCGGCTGGAACAGAGGCGGCATGCACCAATTCGATCCCTGGTGGACAGGAGATCACTGGCTAGTCGCTGTTGACGGTAATCACAGCAATCAGGGAACGGATGAGTGGTCGATAGGTATCTACACGACCGAAATGTCAACAGTTCCGGTCATATCATCGGCCCCCGTAACCACCGGCGTACCGGGAACCCCCTACAGCTATGACGTCAACGCCGGCGGGTCTCCCGCTCCCTCTTATGAGCTGATCCCGCCGATACCCACAGGAATGACGATCAACGAAATCACCGGTCTCATTCAATGGACCCCGGCATCTGTCGGGGCGTATGCGGTCACGGTCCGGGCGGTTAACGCCTTCGGCACGGATACGCAGACATTTTCGATTGCGGTTTCAATCTTAACCGCCGGTATTGTCGATAACGGTGAGCCCGGCACATCGTATACCGGTTCATGGGGTATCTCAGGAGCAAGCAGTCCGTACGGCAGTGATTCTTTCTGGAGCCGCGACGGCGATACCTATACGTGGACCTTCACCCCGACGATATCGGGCAGCCACGAGATCTCGATGTGGTGGACTACCTATTCATCACGCAGCAGCACCATCCCGGTGGACATACAGCATGCAGATGGTACTGCCCGGGTTGTGATCAACCAGCTTCAGAACGGGGGGAAGTGGAATGTCCTGGGGACGTATTCCTTCGTGGCAGGCAAGAGCTACAAGGTCACCATCACTTCACAACCCGGACCATCGAGTACCTGTGCGGACGCGGTAAGGTTTGCCTATATCGCCGGTGGAAACGTGCTGCCCGTTGCGACAATAGACTCAATAAGTCCTAACCCTGCGACACCAGGTCAACCGGTGGCGTTCACAGGGCATGGTACGGACGTTGACGGAAGTGTCGTGGCATATGACTGGCAATCGAGCCTCAGTGGAACGCTGAGCAGTCTGAATACATTCAGCACATCAACGCTTGCTGCCGGGAGTCATACGATTTCCTTCAGGGTACAGGACAATAACAATACATGGTCAGCGCCGGTGAACCGTCTGCTTGTGGTCGGCAGCGCACCTGAGCCTTCAGAGGTGATCATAGATAACGGTGGACAGGGGACGTCGTCCAACGGCTCGTGGGGCGTTTCAGGGGCAGTCAACCCCTACGGGAGTAATTCCCTGTGGAGCCGCGACGGTGATACGTATACGTGGACCTTTACGCCGGCGGCCTCAGGGAGCTATGAGCTCTCGATGTGGTGGACAGCGTATTCTTCGAGGAGCAGCAGTGTACCGGTGGACATCGGGCATGCAGGCGGAACGAGCCGGGTTGTGATTAACCAGCTTCAGAACGGGGGGAAGTGGAATCTCCTGGGGACGTATGTGTTCACGGCAGGAACGAGTTACCGGGTAACGATAACGTCGCAGCCGGGGCCCTCAAGCACCTGTGCGGATGCGGTAAAATTCACACCGGGTTCAGGCCCTGTCGTGAATATAGCTCCTGTGGCTGTTATAGACTCTTTAAGCCCAAACCCTGCGCTGCCGGGGGAGATTGTGACCTTCACAGGACATGGAACTGACAGCGACGGGACTATCGGGGGGTATAGCTGGCGATCCAGTCTTGACGGGTTATTGAGTGAATCAGCAACCTTTGTTACGTCGGTGTTGTCATCAGGCAATCACATAATCTATTTCAAGGTAAAGGATGACAAGGCCGTCTGGTCATCCGAGGCGGGCAGTACACTTTCGGTGCAGTCCCCAATGTCTGATGGAGAACATATATATGTCTGCCTGTTTCATGACTGGGAGATGGATGCGAAGAGCAAGTTAATAGATACGCTCAGAATTGTAGGTGCCACGCAGGAAGGGGAGGTATGGAAATACGTAAATTCAGCCAACAGTAAAACGTATATAATCCATATTATTGAGGACATGCAGGGGACAATACAGGCACTCTACACAGAGAATGCCCATATTATTATCAAAGGGCATGCGAATTATGGACTTGGAGCGGTTTTTCCTGAGTCCAGCTGGCCGCGGATATACGACATCTTCTATGTCGATGACGACAAGATTTTGAACTTCTCTTCACCGTGGATACCCGTGAGCATCTACGGCATGATAGAAGATCAGTCCTACCCGAACTGGTGGCCCATTTTTAAGGACGGGACAAGCGGCATCATGCCCTATGATTTCAATGATCCGAAGGGTGATCCTGCCTACAATTATTACGCGACGTACCGGGTGCCCGGAGATCCGACGTATTATAAGGTGGAGACCGTCCATAACAGCGCCATTGAACGCTTCCCGGATTCAGGGAAGCCCGCATGGTATTCCCCTGCAGGCGCGCAGCCGTCCCCGTCAAATCCTGACCACCTGCAATACTACATTACCAACCCCAACACCTCATTTGAACCTGAGGGGAAATGGATGGAGGCTGAGGAACTGCCCGGATATTTCGGAGACGATTACTGCTTCACAAATGCCGGGAACGGCACGAAGAGGGTAACGTGGAACTTTACGATACCTGCCGCAGGATACTACAACATTTCAGCGTGGTGGCCTGCGTCGGGCGGGAATACGTCCGGCGCACCCTATACCGTGACCCATGCATCCGGCAGTACAACGGTCAGGGTTGATCAGCGGACCAACGGGGAAATCTGGAATATGCTCGGGCAATTCTACTTCGGACCGGGCGCATACTCGGTTACCCTCAGCGACAATGTTGCCTCCGGGAATATCATTGCGGATGCCATACATATAACCCACCGCGATGACCCTCTGGTTCTTGATATGACCATGGATAATCTCAAATGTCCTAAAACGCACTACCGGAGCAAGACAATCCTTTCCCGTAAGGCATTGGAGGTCGATATCTCGAAGATGAAGTATACGAGAATGCTTTTTGATATCTGCAGCAGCGGCGTCTATCTCCTGGATACCTTCCACAGAGGACTGATGTTTTATACCTTAAACAGTTCAGACGGGAGCGGGATGTATATCTACCTGAAGGCCTATCTTGAAGGTAAGAGCGACAGCGAGATCTGGCAGCTGCTCCAGCAGGTCCCGGCCATGTATGACTATTATGACTTCAGCAAAACTCCGACACAGCAATAGGGAGGTATATGGTGATTATGAGAAATAAATACGTATTGATTGCGGCCGGATTTGTGATCTATTCATGCATGGTTCTGGCTGCCTCCGCTGCGGTGAATGAACCCCTCAGGCCCGCTGTTGACACCCCCCTGGACAGCACTAAAGAGGAGACGATAGACAGGATGATCGGCCTTTCCGCAGCGGAAGTCTTTGAAAGGCTGAAAGACATGGAATTCTCCCTCAGCGAAGAGTTTTCTGCCAGGGCAGTACACAGAGCATTCGGAAACAGAAAAGCAGAAATACTTGCACGTGCCATAGATGCGCTCAAATTCTCCATGATCCCGATGCTTCGGGGAAGGGTGGCGGGCAGGTCGGCTGACCTCGGCGTGGCCAGAAGAATTTTCGAGGTTTTTCCGGAGGAGGCGGTGCCCGCTCTCGTGGGGCTGTACGGGAGCAGTGACACTGTCACAAAGGGGAATATCCTGCGTGTTTCAGGAAGGATTGCGGGAGGCGGGATCAGAAGGCTTCTGCTGGCAGCTCTCGATGACAAGGCGACCTGTGAGCAGGAAGACCCCGAGGTCGGGGGTGAGCCCCTTCGTCTTTGTGATCTGGCGTATAACCAGCTTGTGCTGCGGTACCGGATACCAAAGGTCCTGAGAGCCATCGGGCCGGTCTACAGGATTGAGGTCAGGGACTACCATATCGACCTCATGAAGAACCTGCTGCAGACCGGGGAGATCCGGTAATGCTACCCCGGGTTTCTGTCAGGCAGGACGCTTTCAGGGATGCGGTGCTTGCCCTTGATGTATGCGGACACGTTGCCACGAAAGAGGCACGGCCCCTGTGGGAGCTGAGCGGGACACAAAATGATCTCGCACGAAAGGTTATGGCGGGTCCCGAAGAA
>PNOC01000058.1 GCA_013824615.1 Thermodesulfovibrio sp. | reverse complement strand
TCACGGTGACGTAAACACTTGAATTATGTTTGAATGCATTGACTGCACTCTCCATGTATGTCTGACTGCCCTTGCAGTATATGGTGAACTTGCCCCTTGGGTATTGTTTTATTATAGATACTGAAACATTGTTATAGGATTCGAGATGCACAGATTCAATAGGTTCTTCTACAAGCTGGCTTCTGACGGCTGTCTTTCTTCTATCTTTACTCACGGATATTCTGGGTTCTTTTGCTGCAATATCATCAACAGGTTCAGTATCCACAGGTTTACTGGGTTCTTCGGTAGACTGACTCTTAATATCAGTTTCTATCGTAACGTCACTTGCTGACATTGGCGGTTCCCCATCAAGTTCTTCCTCGATGCCGATTGCCTCATATCCACAGGTGCATCTAACCATTGCCCAATCATTTACCGTATTGCATTCAACACACCGCCACTTTGCACTCATAAGGACCCCTTTGCCAGTTTTGTAATTATTGTTGTCGCTGGCAACGACATATTCTCTGTTCTTCTACCCGTAGATTAATTATATCATCTTATCTTTAGCATACATCTAACCTCTGTTGAGGCCTGTTAATCACAATAGGCCGCCCCGAATAAGCAGCAGATCAGATTAAACCGCCTCAGTGGAATTAAACTACCCCGTATCAAATAAGAAAGGTCCCGGAAGGGGGGGCACGTTTTTGAAGGGACGATATCCTCCACCTCTACGGGAAGGCACGGGATATTGTCGCTTTTTTTGCTTGTATGTATCAAGGAGATATTGGAGGGTGGCCGGGGCTATGCGTTTCCGCTCCCGCCACATTGTTTAAAGGAAGGCTGCGGGAGCAACAGGGTATGGGGACATGGCTATGTAGGGGTTTGTATTTACGGATATGACGCTCTGGTGTATTTGAAGCGGTATCGTTGTGCCGATTGCGGCTGCGTTTATGCGATCAGGCCGGCTGAGTGCTGGCCACGGCACCAGACGGCAGAAGCATTGCCTTCAGCAGTAACCGGGGAGGCGCCTATAACATTTGGCTTAAAGATCTGACGTCCGGAACCCTGTCGCAGTTAACAAATGGGGGGGATGTTTTTACACTTAAATTCTCACCGGATGGCAACAGGCTGGCATATTTTATCGATAGCAGCCTTTATGTTTTGGACCTGGTAACCAGAACTACTGTGCTGGTTGACAGTCAGACTGACTATTATTCCGTGGACTGGTCTCCTGATGGGAGCGCAATGGTATTTATTTCAAATCGAGCAGGCCTCGGCGACATATATACTTTTAATACAAAGGATCAGGGAGTACAGCAGATTGCACATATTGATATGGGAAATGTTTTCCAGCCCTACTGGACACCGGATGGACAGATAGTGTTTGCTCTTTGGGACGGGAGCATGTATTCGCTGGGTATGGTGTCTGTTACCGGACAGGGCCAGCCCACTATTATAAAAAATAATTTGTGGTTGAATACGTTCGACAGAATAAAGTCAGGTGCGATTCTCTATAAAGACAGTAATACTTTAAATGTTTTATATTTGGCAGGGCACTTCGTCTTCAGGGATGTTGCGTTATCAGGCGGGGATAATCAGTTTGCGGCTATAGCTTCTGATTCGCCGGGAAGTCCCGGCCAATTATCTGATGAAATCTCGGTCATGTGCGACACATCCCTTCTGCCTGACCTTGAGATAACAGCAGACGACATCTATCTTTATCCTCTGATTTCTACGGCCGGAGAGCAGCTTGCGATGAATATCGTGGTCTGGAACAGGGGTTTTACAAAAGCGGAGAATGCGGCGGTGGATATCTACCTGTCGGACTCAAAGGGGAATATTGATCTGCTGAAAACAGTTATCATCGCGAATATCGCCCCTGGCTTGGCCGAGGTTGTAAGCCTTCCCTGGGATACAACCGGCAATATGGGGTTGAACAGTATCGTCGCAGTTATAGATCCGCAAGGACATATTACAGAAAGGACGAAAGACAATAATTACGCGGTCAAAGACTTCTTTGTTGTTGCACATGAAGGGATATCCATGACCACCAGGCTGAGCAAAAATCAGCTCAGGGCTAGCGAAGATCTGCATATTGATATATCTATCGTAAACAGTGGCATTGCAATAGCCGGGACCCTTGAAGTCACGGTTGAGGACGACAGCGGCTATCTGGTGTCTCAGGTGACTTCTAATATTATTCAGCTCTCCTACGGTTATCAGGGATATACGAATCTGACCTGGAATACTGGCCTGACGTATGCTGGTGCATACAGGGTGCATGCAGTATTTAAACATGATGAAGATGACTTTGCTGAAAATGTGCTCCCCTTTGCCGTACTGCCGGATATCACGATTGATTCTTCTTTGTTCACTGACAAGATCCGGTATGCGTCCCGTGAGACAGTTTTGTTCGCAGGCAAAATTGAGAACAGAGGGATTAACTATATCACCCCGGTGATGAAGTTGCGGATAAGTGTGATCGATGCTTTTAATAATGAAGTATTCAGCGAAACCATATATACGAGCAGCATGCTGCCGGGCAGCTTTTTTGATTTCAGCACAAAAGCGAGTTTCAGCCCCAGCTCTCCAGGCTTCTACACAGCCTTTCTCGATGTATTTTTCAACGAGACAAAAGTCTCAGGCAATTCTGCAGTCTTCATGGTCCAGCCGGTGGCTGTGATATCCGGAAGTATAAAGGCAGAGTTTCAACCTCTAACTGAGGGCAGTCAGGTGCTTGCTGACTATGCGGTCACCAGCAGTGGAAACGGAGAGGTCTCAGGTGTTGGCTTAAGGGTTCTGCTGCTTGATCCGGAGGCCGGGACGGTCCTGAATTTTTTTGAAGAGCTGATTGATTTGGGGGTTATCAACACTGTCACAGGCCGGACTGCATTTTCGACTCGGGGATATAGGCCCGGAACGTATAAGCTCGTCCTGCAAACCAAGCAACAGGGCATTGAGAATACTATTGCGAGCGTAACATTTGTTCTCAGCGACAGTGCTGCGCCGGTGGTCAGTATCCATTCGCCGGTCTCAGGGAAATACTACCGTACTCCATTCGATCTTTCTGTTCGTGCCACAGATGATCTTACGGGTATTGATTCTGTGCAGTACCAGGTGGACCGCAGTGTTTGGAAAACGCTGCCTGTTGCTGACATATCAACGGGCAGATATGCAGCAGCATGGCTGCCAATGATAGCTGACGAAGGACGGCATCTGATAAATTTCAGGGCCACGGATAGGGCAGGGAATATATCCGGACCTGTCAGCGCCACAATTACTATAGATCTGACGCCTCCTTTGCTCATACTCTCCACGCTTTCTGCTGGTAGCTGGACAAATGAAGAAATACTGAATCTGGCAGGATCAGTTACGGATAACAGTGGCATCCAGAGTATTACTGTAAATGACATTTCTATAATGCCGAACATGGACGGGACGTTCAGTTACCCGGTAGTCCTGCAGCAAGGGCCCAATATCATTTCTGTTATAGCCACGGATTTTGCGGGCAACGAAGTAATAGCCATGAGAACAATCAACCTCGACCGAATGCTGCCGCTGATTACCATTAATTCACCTTCCGACAATATGCAAACTCAAACAGCTACACTTGACCTGCGCGGATCCTTAGATGAGCCGGCGTCAGTTTTGGTTGCGGTAAACGGAGATATTACGATTCCAGCCCCGCTGGATGGGAATAGCTTCAGCCTATTGGTGCAACTGGTGTATGGGATCAACACCATTGAGGCGACTGCGACAGATTCAGCCGGCAATGTCTCAACCGTAAAGAGGACAGTGACATTTGATGACAGCAGTCCGTTTCTTGCGGTCACCAATCCTTCTGAGGACATCAAAACAAATCAGAGCAGTATGACAATGGAGGGAAGGGTGAGCGACCTCACGCCGGTTGCTGTTGAAATATCAGAGGATAGCACTATCCTTACACCTGCCGTTAATGATGGCCGATTCGAGCAGGTAATAACATTCAGCACGGAAAAGATATATCATCTTCAGGTGAAAGCGACTGATGCAGCCGGCAACGAGACCGTAGTGCTGAGGAATGTCATCTACGATAAAACACCCCCGTTACTTTCTATTGATCCCGTGATGAGTCCTTCAACCCGCAGTAGCGAGGAATTGACAGGAACGAGAGACCCTGGAGCCGGTGTTATTGTTACCTGTGCAACTGCAACTGTTGGGGTGGTAGCATATCCCACCTCTTCAACGTGGACCATATCGCTGACAGATCTGCAGGAGGGTGAAAATACGATTATCGTTATCGCAACAGATGATGCCGGGAATGCAAGTCTGCCGGAAAGGGTCCTCATACAGGTTGACACCACTCCCCCGGGAGTTCCGGTTATTGTTTCACCTGCAGACGGGACTGTTGTTCTGAGAGACACTCTCGATATCTTTGGGAAGGCCGAGGCTGGGGCCGCAGTCCAGATGATTTTCGGGGCTGTGTTTAACGCTACTGCTGACGCTCTGACAGGCGAATTTCTCTTCAGCGGGGTCAAGCTATTGAGCGGACAGAATGTATTCGCCTTCCGCGCCATTGACGCCGCAGGAAATACGAGTGGACAAACAGTCTATTCGCTTTCTCATTCCGGCAAGGAGATGTTGTTGACCGGTTCGATTATGGCAACTCCCGAAGCTGTTTACCAGGGGGATGCGGTGACCTTTTCCTACAGTCTTACAAATGCGGATAGCAGTGATCTCGGCGGGCTCACGGTCCGCGCAGTGGTTTCTGATACATCTATAAAGGAGGTTCTGCATATAGTGGAGACAACAGTTTCAGTCCCTGCCTCTACTACGGTAACAGGCGTCTTCGGGCTTGCAACCGATGAACTCTCTCCTGCCGGCTATACGGTGGAACTGCAGATTGCAAGCAGACAGCCGGGTTCACCGAGGACGCTGGCGAGTTCCCTGTTTGAGGTCATGCCGGGAATCGAGATTACCAGGACATTCCCTGATGTCAGAAATGTGCTGGTCTGGGTAAATGACGGATGCAGACGCAGTGGAGCATTACCAGGAAGGTCAGAGCAGTCATTCAGCACAGATAAAAGCTACAAGGAGCACTCCCGGTGCATGAGTATGGACCTGTTTGGACGAATACTGAGCAGGGCGACTGACAGCTATAAGGCGGTGTATGGCCGCGCCGACTTTGAGTCGGAGCTGAGAAATCCATTCTATACGGATGTCATAATTCTTGGCAATCGCTATCCTCTAAAACATCAATATTGGGAAGAGCTCAGAGAAAAGGTGAACTCTGGCACAGGGCTTATAGCCATGCTCTGGACAAAACAGGGAGGTATCCCTGATGAAGCCGGGAGTCAACCGATGGGTATCACCTACAGAGGTACACGGTCGGAAACTGATTTTGTTATCCGTATGCTCTCCGGCCCGGTCGGTGAGGAGGGAAGCATTCCCCTGGAGGGTGCTGCTGCGCTGGTAGAAGCAGGGGAAGGTGCTACGGTGGCTGGCTGGATTGAGGAGACAGATCACAGGGGCTGCCACGCATCGCATGATAAGTCTGGCGATGAAGAGAGAGGTGACTGCGACGATCATCGTGATCAGCAAGGGTTGTCATTGCCGAGTCCTGCTATTGTCTTAAACCAGTATGGCAGAGGCAGAACGATCTTCTATGCCTTTGACCTCGGAATAGTGCTGAGAAACAATGCAGACGACCGGGTTTACGATATGTTGTCCGGGCTGGTAATAAACTCACTGGCATATATTCATACGCCTGCCGTGAGGAAACATCTGCGGCCCGGCTTCCCCATGCCGATTGACCTGAGTTTTCTCAGTCATGGCGGTGCTTTTGATCTTAAGATATCGCAGATGTATTCCCCTGAGCTTAAACTGTTTGACTCGGCAGCTTCTGCATGGGTAAGCACCAATCCCTGGATTCGCAGTCTTCATATTGGCCCCCGGGAAGCAAAGACGATTCGCTATTATGCCTTGATGCCCGATCAGGGCGGCAGCTTTGCGATAAAGGCAGATACCGATATTCTTTATCGCGGACAGTATACCCCGTACCGCTCTGCCTCTACTGACTTTATTGTTGAACAGGACCTCAGGACCTCGGCTGCTGCTATTCTTGATCTGCTGTCAGGTATGGATCCGGCAAAACATCCGGAAGTCTCCATGTCGGCAAAATTTGTCGGGGATGTCCGGTATAGAACCGTGCTCACGCAGAAAGACATGGCTCAGAATATCAGCGATATCCTCACGGCGATAGACTGGCTGCTGCAGTCAAATCTCGATATAGCTGCTGCCAGACTGATGCTGGACGAGCTTCTGCAGGGCTGGGAGAGCAGGTACTACTGGGGAGATTAAGCCTGCCCAAGGCATAAATCAGGGTGCTGGTTACGGATAAATGCTTTCATATCTTCCGGCAGGGGAGCATTGAATGCAAGCGATTCGCCGGAGACAGGATGATGTATGATAAGCTGGGAGGCATGCAGCAGATGCCTCGGGGTTTCCATCCACGGAAGCAGGTCGTAACAACCGGCCCTGACATTTTCTGCAAAGTGAAGGAACTCCTCATCGGTCCTGCCATATAACTTGTCACCCACCAATGGATAACCGGCATCTGCCAGATGGGCCCTTATCTGGTTTGTTCTGCCGGTGACGGGCCTGCACCTGACCATTGTGAACGATGCGAAACGTTCCATCACCTCAAAGGCAGTGGCGGAGTATTTTGCGCCTGCACCATCCTCGGATACGACTTTCTTTTTTATCGAGATGCAACTGTCTTCATCAGGCACTAAAAATCCCTTAACCTCAAAAGAAGGGCTGTTAATTATTCCCCGGGCTATCGCAATATACTCTTTTGCTACGGTCCCGGCCTCAAACTGCCTCAAGAGCGACTGATGTGCGCTTTTTGTTTTTGCGAGGACGATGATACCGCTTGTTTCACGGTCCAGGCGATGCGCCAGGTGAAGGGCACCATGAAATCCCTTGTCGGCCAAACGCTGTCGCAACAGATAAATTAAAGTATTCCTGATGTAGTGACCAGCAGCATGCGAGGGCAGATTACCGGGTTTATTGGCAACAAGAAAGGTTTCTTCTTCATGCAGTATTTGTATATTTCTATCAACAGGGGGTTCGGTGTGTACAAACGAATACGCTATGATATCGTTCATTTTCAGAAGATAATCGGTTGCTGCTGCCCTGCCGTTGACCGTCACCTTCCCGCGTCCAATTTCCAGCTCCCATGCTTCGCGGGTCTGATACTTGAAGCGCTGGGTATGGAAATCCAACAGGCTCCTGCCGGCAAACAGCGATGAGATTTTTAACGAAAGGGTCGTTTCTTCTGTCATGCAATGTACCGCTTAGGCATATGGTTTAGAGCCCCTGTTGCAACCCTGAAATGATCTGCGAGAATTCTCTGGAAAATACCGCCCGGGATGCATTTTGCTGGAAGCTACCGGTTATCAACAAAGGAGAATGGATCTCTTAAAGTCTTAGGTAGCATTATTTTATCACACCCGGAATCCCCATGTCTTGGCCGGATTGATCAACAGGTGCTTATCCGGGCTTTGTTTCTGTTCTCGGAGCAAAGTTTTGACATAGTTGACTGTATCTTGTGCGCCAAGGCCGTGACCGCAGGAGGCCACCTTTTCACTTTCGACGTGGACCTGCACAAACTCACCCAGCGAGAAAGACAAGTCAATATTTAGGCGGCTTCCGTTCTTTTGCCGTGCCTCCTGACTTCAGCCATGTTTCAATATGGGTTTTCGCTAACTCGTATTTGAGCCATTCTTCCTTATCCATCATTCGGAAGAAAACTATCATGGATAGACTATTCATCCTGTCAGCGACGCCGGGATCCTTCGTCAGATCATCAATTGTCGACTAACAGATGCCTTGTCCCTTTGCCTTGTCCACCGACAAGCCGGCGAAATAGACGTGTCTGCTCTGCTTTCACTTTCTCACAGAAAATCGCACTGCGATCAGCACAGACAAAGCTGAGAGATACAAGCGGAATCGATACCGGTCATGAAAGTCAATAGTCAAGCCTGACCCCTCCCGCGCTACTTGCTCCTCATATCTAACCAGATAACGCCGGTAGGTTCGATCACATGCGCCAAGAAGCCTTGCGGCCTCTTGCTGGGTCAATTGACCCCTCTGGCATCCCTCATATGCTTCCTCGAATCTCATCTTCCGTACCTCCTGTAGTAGTTCCGTCCTCTTCATGAATGGCCCCTCCGTTCCATTCAATCTTAACCGGACAGTTTATGTGCTACAGATACGGACAGTTTATGTGTTCTCTACACGGCGTGATTAACATATTGACGGCTTCGCGGCACAGAGATATAATATTCATATGAAAACCCACATAGACACAATCATGGCAGAAGTGCTTTCTCTTTCGCCGCAGGCACGAGCTTTTGTAGCGGAAAAACTTCTCGAAAGTCTTGATTCTGAACCGGAAATTGTTCTGTCGCCCGCTTGGCGTGCGGAACTGCACAAACGCTGTCGCGAGGTGGACGAAGGTTCTGTGGAATTACGTAATGCCGAGGATGTATTCGCCCGAGGATATGCTGCACTCGGATGAAACCGGTTCGTTTCCATCCTGAAGCCGATGCTGAGATGATGTCGGCGGCAAAGTTTTACGAGACTCAGCAGAAAGATCTTGGCAAACGGTTCCTTGCATCAGTTCAGGACGCCCTCAATAGAATCCAAGTCAACCCACTCTTGTACCAAGAAATCGAAGATGGTGTTCGTCGCTGTCTAACAATGACGTTCCCGTTCGGTGTCATTTTTCGGATCATGTCGAATCAGTACGTTATCATAGCGGTAATGCACTTACATCGTGATCCTGGATACTGGGAAAGTCGTATTCCATCCAGTCATTCAACACGCCCAGCGCGTTAATTCCGCTTGGCGCCGGACCCACGATCCGCAGAGCCACGTCCCACGCCTCGTCTGCGCGTCTGAAGCGGTCGGCAAATTCCGGGTCACTTAATTGTTCCTCAAGGTAACGATCGAAATTCGTTTTCTTCATTGTTTCTCTGTTTTCTCCGCACTTCACGGTTCTCCCTGCCTGATTCACATAAGGCATAAGTCGTCTAATTCTTAAAACTCTGGACCGGCGCCGGGATTCTGCCGCCCAAAGCGATGAACCCATCGGAGCCGCCGTCATTCGGGGCATTCATGATGGTGGCTTCGCCCAGCAGACCCCCGAAGGATGCCATCTCGCCGGCCTTTTTCCCGGGAACGGGAATGAGCCGGGCTGCAGTTGCCTTGCTGTTGATCACACCGATGGCCATTTCATCGGCGATGATGCCGGCGAGAGTTGCGGCACTCGTGTCTCCAGGTAGGGCGACCATGTCGAGTCCCACGGAACAGACACTGGTCATCGCCTCAAGCTTTTCGAGACTGAGATGTCCTTTCCTTGCCGCCTCCGCAATGTGCAGGTCTTCGCTCACCGGGATGAATGCCCCGCTCAGCCCACCCACGTGTGAACTGGCGAAGATGCCGCCTTTTTTAACCGCATCGTTCAGCATTGCCAGGACCGCTGTGGAGCCGGGATTGCCGATGCTCTTGAGGCCGAGGCTCTGGAATATCTCGCCGACGCTGTCGCCCACGTTCGGCGTGGGGGCGAGTGAAAGATCCGCTACACCGAAAGGAATATCGAGTTTTTTTGCCACCTGTCTGCCGATGAGTTCACCTACGCGGGTCACCTTGAAGGCTGTGCGTTTTATGACCTCCGAGAGCTGTCCCAGATCAAGGCCGGGATTTGCTGCGCGGGCGCGGTCAATCGCCTTTTTTACCACTCCCGGCCCGCTTACGCCTACATTGATCACGGCGTCCGGTTCACCCACGCCGAGATAGGCGCCGGCCATAAACGGAACATCCTGCGGTATGTTGGCAAAAACAACGAGCTTCGCGCAGCCGAGGCCGTCCCGGTCTGCGGTGAGCTCTGCTGCCTGCTTGATCGTTCTGCCCATGAGAGCCACGGCATCCATGTTGATGCCGGCGCGCGTTGTCGCCACGTTGATCGACGAGCAGACACGCCCGGTTTTTGCGAGTGCCTCGGGGAGCGCCTCGATAAGCGCGCGGTCGCCTTGGGTGAAGCCCTTTTCGACCAGGGCGCCGAAGCCGCCGATAAAGTCGATCCTGAGCTTAGCGGCGAGGTCATCGAGCGCAACGGCTATCGCGATCATCTCTTCAGGTGAGGCGGCGCAGGCGGCAACAGCGATAGGACTGATGGAGATTCTCTTGTTTACGACCGGAATACCGTACCTGAGCCCTACCTCGTCGCAGACATCCACGAAATTTGCTGCGAGGCGGCTGATCTTGGCGCGGACACGGTCGATGAAACGACCGGCGTCGTCACTGGCGCAGTCGAAGAGGCTGACGCCAAGCGTCACGGTGCGGACGTCCAGATTCTCGTTCCTGAGCATGTCAAGGGTTGCGATGATTTCACGTTCTGTCAGCATGGTTACACCCGGTTGAGTTCTTCAAAGATTTCCCTGTGCTGGAGACTGATGTCCAGCCCCAGTTCCTCTGCCCTGCCGCAGAGTGCGGCCCTGAACGCAGAGAGATCCACTGCCGAAGGGATGTCGGCTTCAAACATCATGATGTATTCGTGGTGATTCTCTTCTCCCCTGGAGACCGCCTTGAGGCTGGTGATGTTCGCTCCATAGCGGGCCAGGATCTCTGTTACCCCTGCCATGAGCCCCGGCCTGTCAGTCCCTATGGTGGTGATCACAAAAGGCTCGCCTGTCTGGACGCCGGCAGCCGGTTCTTCCTCCACCGGCCTGAGGTGCACGAACAGACCGAGAGAGCCGATCCGGGCCCTCAGCGCCGAGAGCACCTCATCCTCATTTCCGTTATCGGCCATTGAAGCGATGAAGATGCCGACGAACTCTGTCTGGAGAATCGTCTGGCTCACATCTTCCAGGTTGCAGCCCTGATCGAAGAGTGTTTTCGAAACCGCCGCGATTATTCCCGTTCTGTCCGGTCCCAGGACAAAGACTACAATCTTTTTCACTTTTTGCCTCCTGTGTATTATTAACCCGGCAACTAAACACCTTATTTTGTCATTCCGGCCTGTCCGGAATCCTTCTTATGATTCAGTATGCTCGGCCGTCCGATCCCCGACAAGCGAGGATGACGGCTTATGCTGTTTTTTGCCGAGTCTGTTCTGTCAGCCCGGCCCCGCTGTTTTTTTCGATAATCCGGCGATAATCTGCATGCAGACCTCTTCCTGCGAAAGTCCTGCGCAGGCAATGGTAAGGTCAGCGTACTTTCTGTAAAGCACAAGACGCTCCTCAAACAGTTCTTCCATGCTCTGCTCCGGCTGCTTCGCTATCCCCCGGCTATGGATATTATGAATTCTCGACAACAGGGTATACAAATCCAGATCAAGAAAGACGACGGTCCCGTTCAGCCGCAGGTGGTCCATCGCTGCGGCGCTGTATGCCGCGCTCCCCCCGGTGGCAATAACATGATGGCGGCCGCACAGGGTGAGTATAACTTCCTCCTCGATTCTCCGCAAGGCCAGGGGGCCTTCAGTGTCTACAATCTCCTGCAGGGATCGGCCGGTTGACAACTGGATAAGAATATCCGTATCAATAAAATCGCGTGAGGTCATTTTGGCCAAAATAATGCCAACGGTGCTCTTCCCCGCACCCGGCATGCCGATTAATACAATATTTGAGTTGTTGTCCATCCCAGAATCCATCACTCAGTAAGGTTTTACAATAATACCAGTATTGTGCAGCTACTGCAAAGAAAGGGAAGGCCCGGCAGAGAGATGAGAGACTCCGAATGAGGGACAGGTCTATATACCTACTAATAAGACCGTTAGTAAAGGCACATTCCTTGTCATTGTCCGACTTGATCGGGCAAACCATGAAACCATGAAAACACTGGATTCTCGCCCCGGTCCGCACACCGGCGGATTTGCTGAGGAGAACGAGTCGCTGATGAGACCCGCCTTCGCGAGAATGACGATACAGGGGGTCTTGCTTATGACCCCCATAGTAGTATTTCCCCCTGCATTCTTTCCTTCACGATCGCTAAAGGTGCAGGCCCTCGTCCCATGCCTGCAGGCTTGCATTATTTTTGCCGCGTGTTTTGACAAGGGGCCAGAGGTTCTGCCCCTGGCCCCTCAGTTAAGACTCTCCAACCACTCTTCTGACGCTATTTCACGATAATTCTGCTCATCTCAACCGTGTCGCTGCCGACGACCACCGGCCCGCTTGGGGCTGCGCTGATCGTCGTGTATCCTGTCGGCGAACTGAAGTCACAGGTATAGCCGCCCTCAAGAATGATCGTCTTGTCCTGGTTAAAGTCCGGCACGCTGTAGTCAACTGCACGGAGTCTCAGTAACGCAGATGTAAACGATCTGCCGTATGCAGTTGTAAACGGACTGGTGTCTCCGTCATATCCTCCGGAATTAACAATACGCACCCTTGTAACAGAACATGATTCAAACAAGGCATCCTCCTGCATGTCTGAAAGCATATTCAGATGGCAGGGGTTGTTTACGCTGCAGCTGCTGGTCCATCTGTCGAAGAACCATGACTGATCCGCGGTTGCCACCAAGTCAACCGGTGAGTTATATACCATGGGCGCTGATGTCCACGTGTCATTGGTAAAGGTTATGTCACTGTTGTTCATTTTGACAGTCCCATTGCCCTGTCGCGTGACAGTCAACGCATGCATGCAGGCGATGTCTGTGATGACAATTTGCCCGTTGGCGGCCCGGACACCCGCAGTGGTAGTTCCTCCGGCCGCAAGACTGCTGCCGCCGCCACCGCCAGAGCCATTGCCACTGCCGCTACTGCCGGCTCCGCCGCCGCCGCCGTACAGGCCGCCACCACCGCCACCGCCGATACTGCAGGTGCCAACGCCGCCCGTGCCGCCAATGCCGATGCTGCCACTGCTGCCACTGCCGCCCGCACCGCCGGGGGTGCCGCCAATGCCGCCGCTACTATTAGTGCCGCCACCTCCACCGCTGCCTCCGCCGCCGATACCGACAACGCCGCCGCCGCTGCCACCACCATATTGTGCGCCGCCGCCGCCACCTCCACCACCGGCAGCAACAATGACCCGATGACCAAGCCCGTTTCCGCCTCTACGAACATCGGAGGCGCCGCCGCCTCCACCGCTGCCATTGGGAGCACAACTTGACAGATTATAACTACCGCCAGGGCCGCCACCTCCAAAACCTTCGGTGCCGCCGATGAGACTACCAGCAAGGCCGTTGCCGCCACTGCCGCCGACGTAGATGTAGAGCATCTCGCCGGGTGTCACATCAATTGTAGCTGTTGTGCTACCTCCCAAACCGCCGGCAATACTGCCCGTGACGCCGCCGCCGCTGCCGCCCTGGCCGCCGTAAGCGTCAACTGTAACCTGGCAGACTCCGGGTGGAACGCTATACGTCTGTTCTGAACCGGTGTAGTTGAAGGTTGTAGTGTCCGCACGCGCCGACTCAGCAATCAGTGCAATGCCGGACAGGCAAAATATTAACGTAAAGAGAGCAATATCAAGGCATTTGGATCCCGACCGAAATATCATGGGATTCCTCCTTTAACTGAAAGAATGTCGTAGTATATCAAAGGCAGGCTGTCGAATAATATAGTGCTATGTGTCAGGCGCCTCATTCTGATTGTACTCGTGAGATCACTGCGACTTCCTGAAAAGGCAGACTTATTGGGGAATCAAACACTGATGATGAACCGCTCGTCACTCAAGGTTAGCAGGTGAATGTGTAATTTTAGCTGATGTGTACATCTCAATTGTAGGGAGTAATTAACCTTCTTTTTCGTTATCCGAAAGTGTTGAGTAGGAACAATAAGAAATAAGTTAGGGAAATCTATTCCAGCGCTGAGGACGGCCAATAATGTCGGTTTACATTATGGGAAAGCGGAATGAGCAACAGTATATTCGTTATTTGTGCTGATTAATTTGCTGCTTTTATCTATTGCTTGCCGCTGTTCTCTTCTTCGCTGTTCCCTGACAGTTCCAGATAGTTGGCGAGGTCCATGGCCCGCTGTTTTACGATCTGCATTGCCATGTCCGCTCTCATCGGAATATACATTGTTCCCGAAAGCTTTCCGTACAGCGCGCGGATGAGTTTATATTCGCTGTCCCTGAACTCCAGCCATTTCTTCTGGGCGGCTTTCAGTACCTCTTTGTCGGCCGGGGGCAGCTTTTTCATAAGTGCATTGTAATTATTGTTCAGTTCTCTGTCCCACTGTTCCTTTGCCTTGTGGGTGCAGTTGGCCATGCCGGCCGTTGACCAGTCCTTCTCAATGCAGGCTGCGTGGGTTATATCTATCGGATGTTCCTTCGGTGCTCCTGCGGATAGAGCTAAAGCCGGAAACAGGATGACCAGCAGGGTCAGTGTATATGCGCATTTCATCATTATCTCCTCCAGTTGAAACGGGGTGATTTGTAATCATCATACCAGATTTCGACGTGCAAATAACCGCCCTGACAGTATTGTCTGGTCCTGAATCACTCAGGGAAGGTTTTTTGACATCAAGGGTCTGTCTTGCTTAGAATCATCTGGAGGATTATTTTAGTCGGCTGCGGGGGTAGAACCCGGGACGACAGATACATTCAGGGAAAGGGAGAAACATGAATATGAAGAAGGCATACGGAATTGTGATCGGGTTGTTGTTTATTCTGTATCTGGGCGGAATTGCGCCGGCTGCTGAGGAGATTGCTGACTCGCATTTCCATAACGCCAACTATGCCATGCAGGGAGTTCCCCTGAAGGAGATAATTGATACCTACATGGGGGAGAAAATTGCGCGCTCCGTTGTCTTCCCGCTGCCCCTGCAGCAGAAGTGGGATCGTTTTGAACACTACGCGGGGGACAAAATGGATCCGAACTATTACATGGGGCCTAAGGCGGGGATGTACTATTACTCAGCCATAGATGCCCTGACTGCTGCGGATTACCTGAAACTTTTTTCTGCAGACAGGGCCCGGCTGGATCCGATGATCGTCGGTTTCAATCCCATGGACCAGTACGGAGTCACGCATATCAAGCGCATGCTGCTTCTCTACCCAGGCGTTTTTGCCGGGATCGGCGAGTTCTCGGTGCATAAGGAACTGGTCGGCGACAAAATAGACGACGACCTGACCAGGACAAACCTGGGGCCAGGGGAAAAACTTCCCCCGGACTCCACTGACTCTACCCGAAACACGCTCTATAATCCGTCGCTGAAGACAATTCTTGATTTTGCAGCGGAGGCCGGACTGGTGGTCTGCCTCCATAGCGATGTCTATCCTGCCAAAGTCTCTTACGATGGCACGTCAGTCACTTTGTCTCCGGAGGCGCCCTATACAGCCGGGATGAAGCATCTCTGCGGAGGCAGCCCTAAGGCGACAGTCTACTGGGCACATACCGGACTTGGACGCTTTGTGAAGCCGGCCGCCGATCACCTCAAGGTTGTTTCCGAGGTCCTCGACGCATGCCCGAACTGGTACACGGACCTTTCCTGGGACCTGGTGCAATCCTATATTGCATTTCCGAAGCCGGGTATGCCGACGCTTGACGACTGGGCAGGGTTTGTAAAAAAATATCAGGACCGCATCCTCTGGGGATCGGACAACGTTATCTATACAAGAAACAAGATGGACGACAAAGGTACTGTAACCCTGGGCAAGCCGATGTTGGTCAAGGACTATCTTGTCGTGAGGGAAACGCTGAATCCTTTATGGGAAAAGGTAGGCCCCGAGGTTATGCGGAAAGTCAGATACGCCAACCATGTACGCCTGTTCGATGTCGCCAGAACAAGCGTACGGGCATGGGAAGCTGCACACGCAAAGGACAATGTATGGGACCTGTCCGCACAATGAGGAAGACCGGCTGACAGGCGGCTCTTTTCGCTATTGCGGAATCAGTTCTTCTTTCCGTTGAGGTCCCGGATAAACTCCTCGGCGGTTTTTACGGCCGCAAACTGCATCTCCTGCCTCAGCAGATCGCAGTTGTCGGCTTCAAGGTCGTCGATCGGGCGCTCGCGTCCGAAGTCTTTCGAAAGATAGAGATGGCTCATCTGCCAAAGCACCTCGCCCTGGCGGTCCTTCAAGGTTACTTCGGTTTTTGAAAGGAAGCCATCCACAATCAGGCCTTTATCCAGTCCCCTATCCAGGACAACGCCTCCCCGGCTGAGATCGATGCTGCCATAGGCGAGCCGCTTCACGTTCAGTTCCATGACGGCCGAACTGCCGTTAAACTCTTCGGTGAGCGGCTCTCTGACGACTTCGACTGCTGAAGCCGAAGGGAAACTCGTGGCTATGCCTTCGGCCATTCTGTCCAGAACGAGCGTTCCAAAATCAGGAATCACGGTCTGGGTTTCAGTCCCGCGGGCCTTCCCGATCGCATCGCCCAGAACGAGCAGTGCCGAGCCGCCCGGAGCAGCGATGGTCACAAGGGCAAGAAGGTGCGTTTCAGTGCCCGCTGACTTCATAATGCCGGGCGTTTCGTGGCGGATAATCTTGAGCGGACCAAGAGAGGAAAGATTAAGGTCAGACGGAGCCTGTTTGTATTTTGCCGAGCAGCCGGCGCTGGTAAGGAATACGATCATGATCAGCGCAGCACCGAACAGGCGCAAGATAGGTTGAAGTTTCAGCATTTTCATTTGTACCTCCCGGAGTTGTCCGGATTGTGCATCTATTAAACCGGTTCTTCATTATATATAACTCCTCCAATGAGAGCAACCCTCCGGGTTGGCTGAGTTGGCAGTACCGCATTGTTGTGCAAATTATTTGTCTGGAGGAGAACTATACGCAGAGGGGGTATCAACCTGTCCCGTTGCCTGCTATACTGGTAAAAAAGAGACCAGGAGCGGTGAATGAGCAGGGTCAGTGCATTGTGTGAGGCGGACAGTGAGATGATGATGGATTTCAGCAGTCGCTGTGTTGAACGTCTTAGCAGCCATGCGCCGCTTAAGCTTTTTCTGTCCCCTTTCAAAGGGCTGCTCGATGCGAATGTCCGCAAGGAGATTGCGAAGGACCGTATGGTCATGGAGTACGCGTCTTCGGTATTCGAAAAGGGAAACAACAGGACCGCCGTAGACCTGGAGGGGCTTTTCGAATCCACCAAAAAGATAGATTCCGAGTTTGTAAAGAAATTTTCCAATCCGTTTCTTTCGATCAGGATACGGCACGATGACTTTGCCGATATACGGAAACAAAGGATCAGTGCCTTTATAGAAATGGTCTTCGAGCTGCTCGGCAATTGGCAGGAGGGAACCCCCTTTCCGCATATTGTCCGGCAGACGTATACGAAAGAAGGCTACAGAACTGTCCTTTCTGAAATCCTTCACCTCTACAATGTCGAGACGAAGCTGCTGGGCAACTCCATTACCGGCCGTGGTCCTACTGCAATAATGACAGGTGTTTTTGCAGACAAACTCTTCAGCACCATGGAGATATTGGCCGGCGAGATTGCGGAAGACTATTCACGCAGGACCTTCCCCAATGCGGGAGGACTCTTTCCGGTTCCGGGCTATTCTCCATCATTTGGTCCGCCATGACTCTTCTAAAAAAAGCCCGGCTGCTCTATACCTGGGCCTTTACCGGGAATAAAACCACAGCTGCCATTGATATCACGAATAACTGCAACCTCAAGTGCACTCACTGCTACTGGTGGAAGGAGGAGAGGCCGCCGGAGCTTGATGATACTGCCATGATAAAATTTATGGGAAGCCTGCGAGCCCGCGGAATGACGGCCGCCATCATCTACGGCGGGGAGCCGATGTTGCGTCCCGGGATGTGCGAGGCGGCCTCCAGGATTTTTGACCACCCTCTGATCTTCACCAACGGGACCCAGGGGTTCTCCGCTATCAATGCCCAGTGGATCCTCTCCCTGGACGGAGCCCGGGTGGTTCACGACAGCATCCGCGGCAGCGGTGCTTTCGAGGCCGCCGTAGGCAACCTGAGAAAGGCTCCGCGCAAACCGGTTGTCCATACGACGATTACCAGCCAGAACCGTTACAACCTGGAAGAGCTGCTGGACACCCTGTCCGGTCTGCCCATCAAGGGAGTCGGCTTCAGCTTCTATACACCCAGCAAAATCAGGACCGGCGAGGATATCTCGATTCCTTTAGAGGAGCGGGGGCTGATCCTGGACGAACTTCTGAGACTCAGAAAAAAGTACTGGCGGATAATGGGACTCACCAGGACCATGGCAGATCAGTTCAGTCGAAACAGCGAGTTTTCAAAGTGGAACAGCATCGAGAAATGCCCGGTGAGTAAGGTCTGCAACTGTTATAATGCGGATGGAACCCCCAAGCCCTGCACCTATGGTGCTGGTGCTGACTGCAGCCAGTGCGGTTGTGCGAGCATCCCTTTGTACCGGGCGGCTATCAGGCACCTTGATCCGCTCGCACTCTTCATGATATACCGGATGGTCAACTGATTGAACCTTGTTTATCCAGCACCTCTCGTATTTTTGTCAATATCTCTTCCGGTGAAGCAGCTTTTGATATAAAATTCAGCCCCTGCTCAATGATCCGCTGGGAGCTGATGATATCTTTTGTGTAACCGCTTATAAACAGGACTGCGGTCTCCTGCCTGACTTTATTAATTTCCTCGTACACTTCCCCGCCGTCCTTTCCGGGCATACGGACATCAAGCAGGACAAGGTCAACGGCATCTTTCTTCTCCGTAAATATTCTAATTGCATCTTCCCCATCCGCAGCCTCTATGACCGCGTAGCCTGACAGTCTCATCACTTCAGCCATGATTTTACGTGCCGCCGCGTCATCTTCTGCCAGGAGGATCGTTTCACCTTTTCCTGAGACAGCGAATCTGCCCGGATGTTCGTTCTGCAGGGCCGGGATGTCGACCGCAGGCAGATATATCTTGAAGGAAGTTCCCTTGCCGGCAAGCGTTTCGATGTCAATGTATCCGTTGTGCTGTTTTACTATTCCGTACGTCACGGCGAGACCCAACCCTGAACCCTTATTCAGTTCTTTGGTGGTAAAGAACGGCTCGAAAATCTTATCTTTAGTTTCGTCGTCGATTCCTGTGCCTGTATCTGAAATAGTCAGCAGCGCATAACGGCCGGGAACGCCGTAACCCTGCCTGTTTATGAATTCCTCATCCACGTCAAGGATTTCGGTTCGTACGATCAGGACTCCTCCCCGGGGCATGGCGTCCCGGGCATTGGTGACAAGGTTCAGCAGGACCTGATCAATCTGGCTTCTGTCTGCCATGATCGTAGGTTTTTTCTCTGTCAGCTCCAGGTTCAGTTCTATGTGTTCACCGATAAGCTGAGACAAAAGTTTTGTCATGCTGCTTATAATTTCATTAAAGCTTAACGGCTTAAGGGTGATCGTCTGTTTTCTGCTGAAGGCAAGCAGGCTCTGCGCCAGATTTGTTGCCCTGCCCACAGAAGACAGAACCTGCTCCACATACTTGATCAGGGGACTGTCCGGGGTGAGCTTTTTCTGGATGATATGGATGGACCCCTTTATGGTGGTCAGTATATTGCTGAAGTCATGGGCTATCCCTCCGGCCAGGAGTCCGACTGCTTCAAGCTTCTGCGATTGGCGCAGCTGGTCATGCAGGACCGACAGCTCTCGTGTCCGCTCTGAAACCACTTCTTCGAGATGATCACGATATTTTATCAGCTCTTCTTCGGCCTGTTTGCGCTCGGTGATATCATGCCAGATCGCATACATGAGCGGCCTGCCTGACAAATAAATAACTTTTGTAATGATATTGACGTCCCTGTCCTCTCCCTGTTTCGTCCGGTGCCTGACAACGAATTCGGCAGATCCTTTCTGAATGATTTTATTGATGTTCTGCCGTATTTCTTCCGGGCTCTCAACAGAATCAATCTGAGACAGGCTGAGGGCGGCAAACTCTTCGCGTGAATATCCCAGTCGACGATGGGCCGTCTCGTTGAATTCAACCATCCTGCCCTCAGTGTCTATAAGCACTATGCCGTCCGGTGACTGTTCAAAAAGGGTGCGGTACCGCCGCTCGCTTTCGCGGAGGGCCTCTTCCCTCAGGGCGATCTGCCCGGCCATATAATCAAAGGTCAGGCCGAGACGTCCTAATTCCCCGCCGGTGACCAGATCGGTGACCTTCACCTTAAGATCGCCTCCTGCCAGTCGCCTGGAGGCTGATTCCAATAAAGCAATGCGACGTATGATCGAATACTTTGCGATGAGCAGTATCAGGGCGACCACCAGGCAGAGTGCTGCAGCAAACAGACTCAGATTCCAGGTAAGTGCCCGGTTGGCAGCTGCCAGGGATGCGGCTACCGGAATTCCGGCCCGGATATACATGTAGGGCGTCTGTTCGCCCTCCAGGCGTATCTTGCGATAGCTGATGAAACGCCTGATACCGTCATGAGCCACAGCGGCAAAGGTGTCCTTTTCAGGACCGCCTGACATGCGTTTGAATCCGGCAGGATCATACTGCTGCCCGACAAAGTCGTTCGGGTTAATCCCACGGGTCATAATAGTCCCTTTGTGGTCGAGCAGCAGATAACTGGATCCGACCGGAAGTGCCAGTGTGGCCAGCAGCGGCCTGTACTGGCTTAGATCTATCCCCATGACTATAACGCCCAGAATTGCGCCCTGCCTGTCTTTAAAGGGAAAGCAGAAGGCAATGACCGGTTTGTCGGTGAACCTGCTTGTAATAAACTCCCCGGACGAAAAATGGCCCGAGGCAAGGGCATTGATGAAATATCTCCGGTCAGCTACGTTTATGTCCCTGGCGGGAATAGCAGAGGCCAGGACCCTGCCTGTCCGGTCGGCAATGAATATATTGGAATACTTTGGGTTTACGCTGAGGACTTTTGTCAGTATGGGCTGCATTCCGGCCGCGTTATGGTTATTTATTTCGGAAAGCTGCGCCAGTGTGAGCATCAGCTGGTGAGCGCTCGCAACCACTTTTTCGTGTTCTACCGCTAAGCTTTCCGCAAGCATTGCAGCATGGGCGAGCTCCTCGGTGATTTTTTTGTTTCTTGAACTGATGCCCGAATAGACGATAATTCCTGCCGCGAATGTGGCCATAATAAACACTATCGCAAACAACTGCGACTTTATTGACAGGGAGTACAGTTTATTCATAACACATTGTTTTTCAGTTTATTGAAGGCGGTTCCCCTTTGTGAGGCCTTTATAATTTTAACATATGCAGGGCAGCCTTCCGCATCTGCCGGCATTTGTTTGCCTCTTTGCGTCCGTGGCCGGGAAGCGTCAGGGTCTGAAAGATTACAGCGTGTCGACAGGTCTGCTGCTTCTGAGAGACGGGGGAAAGAAAAGAACGGCAGAGAAATGTCGGCTCTCTGCCGTTCTTCGCTGCCTAAAGAGTGATGTTGCTTGAAAAAATGAGCCTGTCAGCGACGATCGTGCCTGAGCTGATAGTCATTTTTCCGGTGATTGTCGTAAAGCCTTCCTGAGCGGTAAAACTGCAGTCATAGCCGCCCAGCAGGGTAATGCTGAAATTCTTATCGGCATCGATAAAATCCAGGTCCTCGGTGGGCAGTGTCTCATTGGTTATCTTCATGGCTCCCGGCTGTGTAAGACTGAGATACGCATCCTTGACCCCAGCCTCATAGTTCGAGCCACCCAGCCATACCGGGCCGTTGTTAGGGCAGGCAGGGGGAACCAATTCTGTTCCTTGCCTCAGGGCAAGTATCCTGGTGACTATCTGGTCGCTAAAACTGCGCCTCTGCATGGCATATTCGGCCGGGTCTGGATTAAGGCCGGTTTCCTTCTGGAAATCCCAGTTTTCGATAAGCTGGTAGATGGCCGTCTGCAGGATTGTGCTGCCGAATGCTCCGCCAAGCTCTGTGCCCATCGAGAGCGGGGCGTACGTCCCCCACCACTGGGTGCTCCTCCAGACTAATTCGCTGAACATTGCCGCAGCCGCAGCCTTGGTGCGGCCGATCCCCAGCCCGGTGCCGAATTCCTGTCCATGTGCATCCGTGTTCTTCGGCTCGGAGGGGACATAATAACAGGCCAAGGTATCCTGTTGAGGAACTACGGTATGAGTACCCCAGAGATTTGGTTCGTCAGGAAGCGCTGCCAGGGCCGTCAGGCAGCCACTATGGGAGTGGTAATCTGCCAGGGAATGCAGATAAGTCCCGAAGGCCTGAAGGGACCCCGCTGCGATCCCTATATCAATCTGTTCTGGACGCATATAACGGCAGGCGGCAGTCAGTACCGTGTCGGTCGGTCCACCCCAGGCGTATGCGGAATACCCTATCAGAGTTGTGTTCCGCCCCCAGCCCCACTCTTTCAGTGCACCGAGTTCCGCAGTAGTATTATGGGGGAAATGGAAGAAGGGAGAGTAGGGACCGAAGCGGGAAGTGGCGCAGGTATTGTCAAAGGTCATCGGCCAGATCTGCTGTCCGAGACCAAATCCGTCTGGGCAGACATCGTTCCGATTCGGTGCTGCGGCGTAAGACCCCAGGCAGTTCGTGTAGGTTGGACTTCCGACCGTAAGGTTTTCTGAATCAACCAACTGGTCCCAGATAACTATTGTCGAGGCATCCTGTTCTGAAAAACCGGCGGCCAGGGCCAAAATATAGGTTAATTCCGTGTGGATGGTGCTTTCTTCCTCACTGTAGACAGTCAGGCTAAAGGGATCGCGAAAGGCGATCGGTTCTTCGGCAAAGCCATAAACCTCTGCGACAGCCAGGGTGAGAGAAATAAAGATGACCGCTGCAGCGACACTATTCCGAAACAGATTCATTCTTACGCCTCCTTGTGAGTTCTGCCGGTCTCCGGTTTTATTGCCGAATGTGTGCTGATACTAGTCTGATAGCTCAGCATGAAAAAGTATATCACTCGATAGGAAGGCGATCAATAAAAAAGATGCTATATCTATCCTTGTGATATGTGCTTTTTCTCTTAAAGCTTCTTCTACCGTATTCCCTCATTATCTCCTGCGCCATTGACAAAAATCCTGCAATTAATTATTGTATTTTCGACGGGGGAGAAATCGTATATTTATGCGGGGGGATTGATGGGGTACAACTGGGACGGGGACCTGATTCTGCATGATTCTGCCATAGAGAAAAAACGCTACATCATCGGGCTTAAGCAGCCGCTGCGCACCGACATCCGTGAGTGGATATCTTTCGCAGACAATATCATCATGAAGGAGGCCCTGGGCCGACTCAGAAATAAGTACCATCTTCCTGCTACCAAAAATCCGGGTGATTTTGATAAGCGGGCCCTGATTGTCTGGCGGTTTGTCGTGAGGCAGATCAGGTACACACATGATACCCTGGCATACAAAAAAGACGACTTCTGGCTCTTCCCTCCTGAGACCTTGCAGACCGGCAGGGGAGACTGCGAGGACAGCAGCTTTCTTCTTGCCAGTCTGCTGCTGGCGAGCGGCATCAGCCCTTTCTGTGTCAGAGTAGTCCTGGGACAGGCCTATAACAACAGCAACATATCTCTGGGGGGCCACTGCTGGCCGATCTACAAGAATGAACAGGGGGTGTGGTGCATTCTTGAAAGCACCCTGGACCGCGCGCCTTTGCGCATGCCTGAAGCGGATGCGCTTACCAGGGAAGGTCAGACCTTCAGGTACGAGCCGCTTTACTGCTTTAACGCGCAGCACCTCTGGGAGATTGTGCCTGCAGATACTATTTCAGCTAAAGGCGGGGGGCTGAAGAGATATTTTCAGGTCCGGAAGAAAAGGGTGAATATGAGGGAGGTGCGTGTGTGAGTGACGAACAGAAACACCTCAAAAACTCTTCAATGCAACATAATCCGATTATAAACCACGTAAACGCTGGGGTGCTGGTATTTGCACTATTAAAAGAAGGCTGGCAGGCCCCTTGAAACGGCTATAAGGAGTTGCAGGAAGAGTCTTTTCGGTATTCCT